>NZ_JBXOWH010000008.1:0-125647 GCF_056930355.1 Caballeronia sp. 11_S32 | reverse complement strand
ACCATGATTAACGTCACTCACGACCAGGAGGAAGCGCTGACGCTCTCAGACCGAATCGTCCTGATGAATCAGGGCACAATCGAGCAGGAAGGAAATCCCAAAGACCTGTACTTCAATCCGAGAACGGTGTTCGCCGGGGACTTCATCGGCGAAGGGAATTTTCTTGATGGGCGGCTTCGGTCCACAGGCGACGAGACTGTTGACGTAGAGGCGTGCGGAACCGTAATCGAGTGCCGTCGTCCGACCGCTTCCGTGTCGCAGAGTGCGAAAGTGACGATTCTGGTCAGGCCTGAGAACCTATCCCTTCGTGAATTAGGAGCCGAGGCTGCGGCCATCGGAGGAGGCACGAACAACAGAATGTCCGGAAGAGTTGTCGACAACCTCGTTCTTGGCGGCGTCGTGAAACATCGCCTTATGCTTGATTCTGGGAAGGAACTGCTGGCACAGCAGGTGAATCGTCTCGGCAGTCGAATCTTCGAAAGGGGAGAGCGCGTAGAAGTGAGCTTTTCCCCCGAAAGCGCAACTGTGTTGTCCTAGGATGGAAGGGAAAAGCGTAATGCTCATCGATTTTGCCAGCCGGCCGCCACTCGACGATTTCACGGTCCAAACCTCCCACATGGACAACTATCGACGTGTCTATCGTGGAAGCGAAGGCATCGTTGCCGCCCAGGAATCGGCGAATTCCCTTTCGTCGTACCTCGAGATGTACGACGGTCTGAACACAACCCACGTCGTTCTTAAGGCAAGGGACGCACGGACAACTTTGGGCTTCCACGTCCCGAACGATGTAGTCGCTGAATTCTGCAGGAAGCATGGGGAGCGATTCATCGGGTTCGCGGCTGTCGACCCACACCATGGAGAGGACGCGCTCGCCGAACTCGAACGCGCAGTTCGCGAACTAGACCTTCGCGGACTTAATGTGCAAGGGTTTGAGCACCTCTTACCAATCAACGACCCGAAGTTGATGGCACTGTACGCGAAGTGCTCTGAACTCGGCATCCCGGTCAACATCCATTGCGGGATGAACTTTTCCTTATCCAGCAAGGCAATTTACGGTCATCCGTTGGCATTAGACGACGTGCTTAGCACTTTTCCCGACTTGCGAATATGCGCGTCGCCCCCAGGCTGGCCATGGATTTCCGAGCTTATCGCGATGGCCTGGCGGCACCCGAACCTTTGGATTGGATTGAGCGCAGTACGGCCTAAGCTGCTGGGCACGCCGAATAGCGGGTATGAACAACTTCTGCAGTATGGGCGTTCGATACTCAAGGAGCGGATTATCTTCGGCTCCGGGTTCCCGATGCTTCCAGTTGAGCGGTCGGTAGAAGAGGTTCTATCGTTGGGATTGCCGGAAGACGTCGTTGAGCGCTGGCTTCACTCAAATGCAGCGAGGTTTCTCGCGACTTAACTGACTTTTGCTAGCACGCCTGCGACTGACCGAGTTGTTTCTTTCGACTCCCGTCCTGCATAGTCGGAGTTGGCATCTCGTTGTCTCTTGAAGGCAACCTTGCTGGGTCTACATTGTTCGAAAGCTCTGGACGAGAGGGGAAACTTCTGCAAGGCGCGTCGACGTGACCGGGTGGACGCGTCAAAGCGTCCGCCGCTACAATTCAATCCTGAAAGACGCGAATGGAGAAAAAAAGAGCTCGGACTTGCGTCCGAGTGAACCGCCCCGGATTTGGTGGAGGCTCCAACTCTTGAGAAAATGGAGCCATGAAGAAGCCGAACAAGTTTTCTGCTGAAGTCCGGGACCGTGCAGTGCGCATGGTGCAAGAGCATCGGGGTGAGTATCCGTCACAGTGGGCGGCGATCGAATCCATCGCCCCCAAGATCGGCTGCACGAGCCAGACGTTGCTGGGGTGGGTCAAACGAGATGAAGTCGATAGCGGCGAGCGCGAGGGCGTCAGCAAGTCGGAGCGCGACCGTCTTAAGGCACTGGAGCGCGAAGTCAAGGAACTGCGCCGCGCCAACGAGATTCTGAAATTGGCGAGTGCGTTTTTCGCCCAGGCGGAGCTCGACCGCCGCCTGAAATCCTGAAGGCCTTCATCGATCAGCATCGCGACACCTTCGGGGTCGAGCCGATCTGCAAAGTCTTGCGGATTGCCCCGTCGGGCTACCGGCGCCATGCTGCACAGCTTCGCGATCCGTCGCGCCGCTGCGCTCGTGCGATACGCGATGAACGCCTGCGGCCCGAGATCCAGCGTGTCTGGCAGGCCAACATGCGGGTCCACGGGGCGGATAAAGTCTGGAAGCAGATGAACCGGGAGCATATCGCGGTGGCTCGCTGCACGGTCGAACGGCTGATGAAGCAACTGGGTTCGCGTGGCGTGATGCGAGGCAAACGTGTTCGCACGACCATTGCCGATGCCGCGGCCGCGCGCCCGCTAGTGTCTCGACGTGGCAGGGCTGGCTCTACGTGGCCTTCGTGATCGACGTGTTTGCCCGACGGATTGTCGGTTGGCGCGTCAGTTCGTTGACGACTACAGACTTCGTTCTGGATGCACTTGAACAGGCACTTTATGCGCGGCACCCAGGCGGCGATGGAACGTTGATACATCACTCCGACAGGGGCTCGCAATACGTTAGCATTCGCTTTAGCGAGCGACTGGCCGAAGCGGGCATCGAGCCCTCGGTTGGTAGCCGTGGCGACAGTTACGACAACGCACTGGCCGAGACAATCAACGGTTTGTACAAGGCCGAACTGTTTCATCGCCGCACCTGGAAAACACGGGAGTCCGTCGAGTTGGCAACGCTGGAATGGGTGGCCTGGTTCAATCATCATCGATTGATGGAACCCGTCGGCTACATCCCACCTGCTGAAGCTGAGGCAAACTACTATCGGCAACTTGAAACGCCGGTCGCCGAACCCGCATTAACTTAAACCAACCAGCCTCCACGATTGCCGGGGCGGTTCACGAGCTTTAATTCACCTCCTCCTTAAGCACCGGTCACGCAGCCTCGCAAGACCGCTATCTTAGAGGCCCGCTAGGCACACGTACTTGAGTTTCCGGATACTCGTCGAGTCCATGGTGGGACCCCACTCTGCCAAGGCCGGATCGCTTGACCGCCAAATGGCGCAACTTCGTTCGAGATGAGTCGGGTGTTAATGCCCGCCATCCCGTACTCCAGTAGATTCTGCGATGCGCCAGACGCGGCCAATGTCGCGGCTATAAAAGTAGGCCACAAGACCGAACTCCGTGTTGTTCGCCTGCCGAACGACCTGGTCGTCCGAATTGAAACGAAAGACCGGGGAGAGCGGTCCAAAGGTGGCCGAGGGCGTGTGAAAACGCATTTATCGCCTAAACTGAATCAACGCATTGAGACCGGGTGACTCATGAAGCGATTCGTTGAAGGCGATGACCGCAAACAGGTCGCACTACTTCCCGAATGCGTCGATGACTACATCGAACAGGATAACCCAGTAAGGGTGATAGATGCCTTCGCCGACGAACTGAACCTTGCGGAACTCGGCTTCAACGGTACCACGCCGGCGCTCACAGGCCGCCCGTCCTATCATCCGGGCGTAATGCTCAAGATATATATCTACGGGTATTTGAACCGGGTGCCGTCTAGCAGGCGTCTTGAGCGTGAATGCCAACGCAATGTGGAGTTGATGTGGCTGACAGGACGTCTGGCGCCAGACTTCAAGACGATCGCTGACTTTCGCCGCGACAACGGGCCGGCTATTAGCAACGTGTGCCGTCGTTTCGTCGAACTATGTCGCGGACTGAAGCTGCTATCCGGCGACATGGTGGCAATCGACGGCAGCAAGTTCAAGGCTGTGAACAGCCGTGACAGGAACTACACGGCAGGCAAGATCGACAAGCGTCAGCAGCAGATCGAGGAAAGCGTTCAGCGATATCTCGACATGATTGAAACCGCGGACCGGATCAGCCCGACAGGCTTCGATGTGAAGACCGTTCGCCTGTACGAGAAGATCGCGCTCTTGCGTCAGCGGATGCGTGAGCTCGAGCAGATCAGGGAGCAACTGAAGAAGGAACCGGACAAGCAGTTGTCGCTTACTGATCCGGATTCCCGGTCCATGACCAGCGGTGGCAAGAGAACCGGCACCGTCGGCTACAACGTCCAGACTGCCGTGGATACGAAGCATCATCTGATTGTCGAACACGAGGTGACGAATATTGGAGGCGACCACGGCCAACTCAGCAGGATGGCTCTGTCGGCGAAGAGCGCGATGGGCAAGCTGAAGCTGAAGGTGCTGGCTGACCGCGGCTACTTCAGTGGTCCGGACATCCGCGCGTGTGAACTGGCCGGGATCACCACGTATGTCCCGAAACCACTCACCTCAGCGTCGAGGAAGAAAGGGCTTTTTACCAAACGCGACTTCATCTACGTTGCCAGGAACGATGAGTATCGATGCCCCGCCGGCGAGCGCGCAGTTCTTCGATTCAAGACCGTGGAGAACGGCATGAATCTGAACGTGTACTGGCCCAGCGCATGCCCGCGTTGTCATCTCAAGGATCGATGTTCGCCCAGCGACTATCGCCGCATCCGACGATGGGAGCACGAACATGTACTCGAAGCCATGCAGCGTCGACTCGACCGCAAGCCTGACGCAATGACCATCCGAAGAAGCACCGTTGAGCATGTATTCGGTACGCTCAAGCACTGGATGGGTGCGACACACTTCTTGACCCGGACGCTCGGACGGGTGAGCACCGAAATGAGTCTCCAGGTATTGGCGTACAACCTGAAGCGCGTTATGAAAATACTTGGGGTTGCCGGGACAATAAAGGCGATGAGAAGAGCTGAAACCTAAGGCGCCGAGGGGTTTTTTTGCGCTTGATACGTTACGCTAGCGCGCGCCCGATCTGCCAAAATCGATTGATCGAGCTGGCGAACTCGCTTGCAGCCATCAAAAAGCAGTTTCCACACAACCTCGGCCGAGTCGTGCCAGAGTTCGTGCCCAATGATGAGCACTGCCGCAAGCTTGCATGACGACGAGGTAAGCCGACCGGGTCGCAAAGAACGGCACAAATTGCGCACGTGTGAATACCTTGCTGTGAATCGCGCGGGCTCCAGGATTTATAGTGTGAATCCGGAAGACGAGTTTGGCCCGATCGATGCCAATGGTCGAGAGTTCCATCTCGTTCTCCTTTGCGGCGGACAAGGCGAACCAGCAATGTCGCACGCTCCAGCGAACCGAGTTGCGGCAACAGATGACCGTCGAGGCGGGAGGCGACCATTCCATCTATCTGGCCATGACACGGTTTGTAACCGCTGTAACCTAATGTCGCCTTTGGCTACTTTAGGCACGTCGCATCAAGCACGTTTTGACTTCACGCTGAACCAGCTTGCCGCCTCACATCAGCGAAATGATTCCGCCCGAGCGTTCGAATATGCGAATTGGAAAACGAATCCGCGTCTCCTATCCTTAATTGGCCGCGCGGCGAGGAAGTGCCGTGCCGCATCGACGCCACGGAGACAGCAATGCATGCAAAGAGAACGCTCGGGCTTGCCGGCGGCACGTTGATCCTTGTCGCGGCCGCCAGTGCATGGTCGCAAAGCAGCGAGCCGGCCGCCATGTCGAACGAATCAGGCGCGGCCACGCCGGCGCCGTCGAAGTCCTCGGTCAGGAAAGCGAATCGGGCGTTGAGCAAGAAGGTGTTGAGCGCCCTATCGAAAGGCGGCGTCGATGCGTCCGGTATCAACGTCCTCGTCAAAGGCAGTGCGGTGACGCTCGCTGGAAACGTCCCCGAGGCGTCGCAGATCGAGAAGGCCACGTCGATCGCGAAAGGCGTGTCCGGCGTTTCGTCCGTCAAGAACGCACTAACGATTCACGAGGGAGGACATTGAGTTCACGGCGTCGGCAAGGTTCGCTCGGTCGGGGGATCGATACTCGGCGGCGTGGCTCTCGACGCATCTGCCGGTGGATCGGCTATTTTTAAATCTGGCGACATCATAGACCGCTGAGTTCACCATGAACTTTACATAAAGGAATTCAGCGAACCTTGGTTAGCATTCCTATTGTGTTATTCATGTCTCAGCTTCGTCCGACAACATGCAATATTCACCGGATGGACGTTCTGGTAACTTCTTCGGCCTAACGACCCGCGTCCGCACAAAAGATGACACCGCCGTCTTAGTCGCCCGCTGGTGCAGTATTGCGCGATCTCACGTCCCCCTTCGATAAGACGGGCGACGTAGTCGTAATATGCGTTCGAACGCCGACAGCATCCGACGAAATGCCTCGCTTTCCCGCCAGCGGTGAATTTCAAACGGTGTAAGCGGCTCATCATTCTTGCAATTACCCACATCATAATGGAAAGTTCTGTTAACCTGCACTACGTTAGGATACCTATGGATAGAAAATGACTGGTACCGGACGAGTAGATGGCGAGGACTGGATCAATCGCGAGGTGACGGATAGCAGTTTTCAAGATGCCAGGCTTCGCAGACGATTTCGAACATTGTTAGAGAGACTATGGTCAGGCGTGGGACAAACGATTCCATTCGCCTGCCAAGACTGGGCGAACACGAAAGGCGCTTACCGCTTCTTGTCCAATGAGCGAGTAAGCGAGCAGGATATTCTGGGCGGACATTTCCAAGCGAGTGCTGAGCGCTTTAGGGCGACGGAAGGCACGATTCTCGTACTGCAAGATACGACAACGTTCTCATATCAGCGGGAACGGCCTGAACTTGTCGGCTATACGGGCAAGACCTCGATTCCGCGTGGAAGGCACGGCCTGCAGAAGCCGCTGACCCAATGCGGCAATCTGACGCACTCGAGTCTGGCCGTAACCGCTGAAGGCTTGCCGCTTGGTCTGACGGCCATCAAATTCTGGACCCGTACCAAGTTCAAGGGCTGCACGGCTTTGAAGCGAAAGGTCAACCCTACGCGTGTGCCAATTGAAGAAAAGGAAAGCTATCGCTGGCTAGAAAATCTGAGGCAATCCACGGCATTATTGGGTGAACCCGAACGCTGCGTACATATCGGCGATCGCGAGAGCGACATTTACGAACTGTTCTGTGAAGCGCACGACTTGGGCACTCACTTCCTGGTGCGCACATGTGTTGACCGCCTAGCCGGCGACGGAGAGCATACGATCGCCGACGAAATGGCGGAGGCGAAGATCAAGGGTGTCCATCGTGTTGAGCTCCGCGATTCGAAAGGCCGTCCCGACGAAGCCTTTCTTGAGATCAGGTATCGCCGCATTACCGTGCTACCACCTCTCTACAAGCAGCGTCGCTATCCCGACCTACGTCTGACCGTCATTCATGCTCTGGAGACGGCCGCACCCGCCGGTCGGCCTCCGATCGAGTGGAAGTTGATCACTGATCTGCCAGTAAAATCTCGTGCTGACGCTATCGAAAAGCTCGACTGGTACGCGATGCGTTGGAAAATAGAGACCTTCCATAAGATTCTGAAGTCGGGATGCAAGGCTGAAGAATCGAAGCTGCGTACCGCCGATCGCTTAGCCAATCTTATCTCGGTGTTCTGTATCCTGAGTTGGCGCATCTTCTGGCTGACGATGCTCAACCGATGCGCTGCCCATGCGCCCGCCCAGTTGGCGGTCACACAAAGAGAAGTCGAACTCCTCGATCGGGTCGTCAAAGACACGCCTCGCATGGCACAGGCTCCGCCGCTGCTGCGCAGCCTCATCAAGCTTGCGCAACTCGGCGGCTACCTTGCACGTGCCAGCGACCCGCCGCCAGGCAATACCGTCGTGTGGCGCGGCATGCGACGCCTGATTGACATTCAGCTGGGCTATGAACTTGCACAGGACGACTGTGGGTAATTGCAAGCTCATCATTTGCGTACCCCTCTGCACGGCGATTACCGCGTCGTCTACGCCGAGACAAAGTTGGCGCGACGATCGCCAGCAAGAAACTTAAGCAATTCAACGCGGCGCGTTGTTCGCGGTACGTACCAGCAAGAAGATGATGCACCTCGTCGACGATCAGTATGCTTGGGGTCGCCTCCTCAGCGGATCCTGTGCACGCCGCTTCAGCATTACGAGACTCGCTTTTGTGCGCGCGTGTCGCGTCCGAAAGCGTCCCGACCGCCATCGACGGCCGGAACAAGCTTTTCACTTCGAATATGTACGGCATCACGATTCCCACCTGGATCTTCGCTTATTAAGTTCGTTTCTTGTAAGGAAGCGGTTTTTCGAGTCCATATGCTTTTCTGGCTTTACACCGACTCGCACGCTCTACAAATCGAGAGCCGACTGCTCCTTAGTGTTGCGTGATAGTGTATGTCTCAATAAGACAGACATTCACGTTGTACCTGTAAAATTTCTGTCCGTCCGCTAGCACCGTTCTGAAATCGTATTCGCACCCGTATTTTCCGTCATCCATGTCAATAACCATGTGATAGCCGGGGTGGATTACATAGTCGCCGAGTAGATCATCGCGCCAGCGCCGATCGTACGAATGCGTTGCCCGAAACGAGATGATGTTTTGCCCGCTTTCGTTCACAATAGAAACCCTCTTATCAACGGCAGCCTGAGTCTGCGACGCGATGCTGAGCGTCATGGCAGCAATAAATGCTGCCGTTGTGCTCATTAATAGATTCCGGTTCATTTCAATCTCCTCACTTGAGTCGGCCCCTATGGCCGATAGACCCATGATGTTCCGTTTAAGGTTTGATAAAAATCCCGCATATGTCATCTCAAAGCTCGACAAACGCCTTTCCCCCATCAGGACGGTTGTCCTGATCGCAGTATGGACATCTGTCGGATACGCCTTGCGCAAAGACCTAGATGCTACGACAAGGCGACAAAGCGAAACTGTGTTGATGATTGATCTTTCCGGGTCAAACGCTCTATGGCGACACCTATAGCGCATATGTCAGCCGCCGTCTTCCTGATGCTTTAAAAAAGGCTTATCTACCGACGCTTCCGTTTATGCTTTGGGGCCGAGCTGGGACGGCCGGGACGGCCGAGGCGTTGTTCTTCCTGCTAGCCAGGAAAGACATCATTGAAGCGACACAAACAAAAGCGCTCGCACTCGATGATGACGCAGGTGTGCTGCATTCTTCCGGCGAGAGACGCAGCGTCGACTGCAGTGGCGCTTAAGAGCATCACGTCAGTATCAACGCTGCCGACATTTTGGATGGAAACAAGCTTTCTACGAAGCAGCTTTATCATCCGCTACGCACATAGAACTTGTCGGGATAGTTCGGGCACCGCGATGCGACACGAACACGGCCGACGTGCTCTTAGGTCAGCGATGTTCGAGTGGACGATGCGATGCCTAGCTGGTTCGCGGCAACCTGTGTTCCTGATAGTGCCAGAGAGATGCCACGAAAATCACTTCGCATGTGGCGACATACACAGCGGAATGCAATCTCAACCTGAAATGTCAGCCGAACACGAGTGAGGCGATTCGGCGACCGATCTCTTCATTGTTTCTTAACACTCGCATCGTAACGACGTCGCTCACACCGCTATCTCCGCCGGGAACCGCAAGCGTGAACTCTTGCAACCCGTCGCCGGTCACAAGTGTGGAAGTCTCATCGTGATAACCATCGGTGCCGAGAACCGACATGGTCACAGTGTCGCCCGTTACTTGGCACGAGATAATTCCAGTCGCGACGTACCCCTGGAAACCGGCAGGGGACGGCGGATCCAGGGTGAGCGCCGATATGTCTAGCTCGTCTGATGTCTGAACGCTAAGCGTAGGATACGGTCCTTCCGGCGCAATCAACCCCGAACCAACGCCTGTGAATGTCATGCCCTTACTCGTCTTTACGACGGCCTGCAATTGCAGCTGATTGAATTGCATCGCCGCGTAGGCGTCGATCAAGCTCGCAAGCGTGATGCCGCCCTGGATCGCCTGCTTGAATTTGTCAATCACGCTGATTGCTTTAAACATGGTTCCCAGCGCTTTGCCAAGGAAAACCTTGAAATTCGCGATTTTGCGCACCTCGTCGACAGCCTCGTCCGTCGCGTTCAGAAAAGGCGCGAACTGCTCGTACGTATCGGCGAATTTGTTTTGCGATTTCAGATGTGCAACGATGTCATCCGCCATAGCGTCGATCGTTTTACCCTTCAAGTAGGCAACAATGGACGAAAGAGGCGATTCCTCGACGCCAAAGGCCTTCATCAACTCGATAGCTTCGCCTCCGAACGCACTGAACGCCTCGTCAGAAGAATTGACGTTGGTCAGAACCGCGGTGTACTTTCCCTCGCCCGTAAGCACCGCCGTTGATACGTCTAGTAGCTTGCCGGCCTCGTCCCGCATGTAGACCATCACGTTCGGATCGTCTCCGACACATCCGAGCACTTCAACATCGACAATGGGGGCGAAGACGGTCTGCGCGGCGTGTGCCGACTGCCCCTTCGATATCGAACAGGGTTGGCACGCTCTGTTCTTAAGAGTCATCGCCAGCGTCCCCGTGCGTTTGGATCGAGAGAGCATGATAGAAGATGATGCGGCCAGCGCTGGCACCGACATCGCGCTCTTAACAGCGGAAGCGGGCACCGTCGCTGTAGGCAACTTCAGTAAGAGCTGCTGGTTCCCAGCAAGCAGCTGAACGTTGATGCCGTCGGCGACAAGATTCAACAACGTCATCGAAATGTTGTCACTGATACCGGTAATCTGGTTCTGCTTTGGGTTCAGTTCGGCAAATGATTCTGCACCCGCATTGTTCAGGAAGAGCAGGCCGCTCACGTCCTGTACCTTTCCGTCAGAACCTTTGATTCCAAGAAGCGTGAAGTTCTCGCCGGGCGTCGTCTGGCCGCCAACGATGCGAGGATCTCGGGGATCTGAATAGATCCAAAAGTTTGAGGCCGTCTTAGCGACGGGTGTATTGGTCGAAATTGGCTGTGCGCTTCCGGCTTGTGGGGTTTCGCCATCGCCGCCACCTCCGCAAGCGTAAAGCGCCGGCGCGCTGAATGCCACCCCCATGACCTTGAGGAATTCTCGACGTGTGGGAACCAACTTCATGATGAACCTCCAACAACGAAAGTGAGCGGCGGGGACATGCCGAGCAGCGACTTACCAAGAAACCTCAATTAGATCGCCAGGTCAATCATAGATAGACCATATGCATACCTAAATAGCAGTCGTACGCTCTGCGGACAAACGAGTGACCCGCCGGCGCTCGCTAGTCGATTGTCGGAAAGCAAAAACTTTTATCGGGGTTAATCGCACCCTTCGATCAGCAATTCTGTTTCCGACGGCAAAATTATCGATTAGCTTGGCTTATGATCAAATCCCGCTTTTGTCATGAATTAGCGAGGATAAACGTCATTGACCGTGGCTGACATTTGTCGCGTATTTGAAAACTAGGAAGCATTGGGGACGTGCCGACACGGTAGTGCACCGCGGGCTTCACTTCATATGAATAAAGCTGGAGGGACGATTACGTTTCGACAAAGCAACGATTGACGGCGGCCGCTTCCCTATACGATTCAAATTACCTACCATTGCTTACAGTCAATGCACGTTGGTCGTGGCTAGTTTTGAAAGGCGTGATGCGGTGACCTTATGCATATCTTCTCGCGCGCCAATGTCTCCAAGCCCGTTGTCGAGCTAAGACGAGCTGGATTCGCTCGTCCAAAGCTCTTCAGCCCCCCGGCGCGGTTCGATGACCTGACCGAAGAGCAGTATCTTGCTTATCACGGCGAGCACTATGCCGGTTATCGTCGGAACGCCGTAGTCTTTTCATTCTTGAGCTGGCTCGTTTTCATCGGGTGGGACATTTTTTATTCATATACTGACGAGAACTATCGACATTCGGCCGTTGGCGTATTCTTGTTACGAATCTTGGGCATCGTCGTTTTCCTGCATTTTATGCTGAAATCACGTGAACGTTCGTTTCAAGATGAACGCCACGCCACCCGCGAGATCATTAGTCACGCCGGTGCCCTTTACGGTCTGATGCTCGGGATGTTTTCGATTGTACCGCCTCCATACGCTTTTATTCACTTCTACTCGGGTCTCTGTTTAACCCTTGTCTTCGTATATGGACTCTCACGGATTTTGTCACGCCCCGCGATATTAATGAGTCTTACCTGCGGAGCGTCGACCTTTTGCGTCATGAGCGTGCGAAACCTTATCTCTGGAGATAACGATCTCCTTTCTTTGACGGGGTATTATCTATGGATGGCGGTATGTTATCTTAGCATTGTGATACTTTGCGGCACGGCGATTGTGACAGAGTTAGAAAAAACATCGCGATCGGTCTTCATGCGCGAAAAGGAATTAGACAAGTCGAAGGCGGAAGAGCATCTTAAAAATCTTCAGCTGGAGGCACTCAACCAAGAATTGTTGAAGGCGCAATCCGAATTAGAGAACAAAGCCGATGCTTTGATCCGAAGCATGGACGAACGAAGGCGTCTGGCAGAAGAGGGTAATAAGGAGAAATCCTATTTTATATCTTGCGCGATACACGACGTTCGGCAACCAGCTACGGCTATGCTTACGCTCATACCTCCTATTCAGAAAGCTCTTTTGGATAGGGAATGGGAGAAAGCATCGTTATATTTGTCGAAGATGGCCCGCGCCGGCACAATCATGAACACGTCGTTTAGCAACGTACTTGATCTCTCTCGCATTGAGTCAGGACTTACTGCTCCAAATTATGAAAATTTCAAAGTGAGTGAGCTAATGACATCCGCCATCGAGTCAATGCGTCTTGCTGCCGAAAGCAATGGCGTTTGGATAAAGCTAATTCCAAGTCGTCATGAGATGCCATTGGTGCGCAGTGATTATTCTTTCTTACTTCGCATACTGTGCAATCTGATGGGTAATGGCATCAAATACTGCGATACGCATAAATCCCCTAAGGTAGTGGTGGCCGCCGTTTACCTCAAACACTCATTTCGTATTGACGTGATTGACAACGGCGTTGGCATTGACGAAAAATATTGGGAAGACATATTTAGGCCGTTCTTCCAAATCAGAACAAGCCAGGGTGATATTGCCAAAGGACTAGGACTAGGCCTATCGCTTGTTAATGGAATGATTTCACGTTTGAAAGGCCATCGAATCAGAGTCAGATCAGTCGCACACCGAGGCAGCCGATTTTCAATACATATTCCCTTGGCCGCACGCGGTTTGCCTGAGAGATTGAGCGACGCTTTCAATCACTTGCAGATGACGGAATCGCCGAGGCTATATATTCTGTTAATGGAAGAAAACGAAATGACTAGAGAGTCGATGGTCGAGTGTTTGCAGTGCTATAATATACACGTAGAGTCTTCATCTTCCCTCGAAGGACTGCAGGCAATGGTACGTGGCCTGGAGACTCCACCTGATATCGTCTTGTTGGATGTGAATTTGCTAGCTTCGGATTCCGACTTGGACCTCATCCGAGAAAAGGCAAGCTTTTTCGGTGTTGAGATCCCGGTTCTGTTTATCGAGGGCCGTGCAAGACCGGCATGGATCGATAATACACGGCATACTATTTGCAAGCCGTTCTTGTCGCAAGAACTCCTTGATCACATTAGTAGAGCAAGACGCGTGCTCATTGATGCTCAGGCTTCGGCACAATGATCCCCCTACGCGATACTTCTAATATTAGTTCCGTTCGCCGAACCACGCCAAATAATCGGAAAAGCGACGGGTTGTAGTCTTTTCTGACGGTGTCCTCAGATACTCCCATCTTTCGGGCGATCAGCTTATTTGGATAGCCTTGGCAGATGTAATACAACGCTTCGAGTTTCCTGCCCTTCAAGCCTAATGTGGCAATTGATTCAGACAAACGTGCCCGCGCAATATTCAGCGAATTTGGGCGACATTCGTGCATGGCTTTCGGCAAAAATATGCCTCCCGTGCATACCGTACAAAAGGCCTTATCAAAAATTCCTTCTGCTTCCATGTCTTTTGATATGTAGCCGCATGCACCGGCCTCGATGCAAGCCAGAATGAGCTCTCGGTCCTGAAACGAGGAAAGCATTATCGCGCGGGTATCAAGCTCAAGCGCCCTTATCTCCTTTAGCAAATCAAGGCCATTCCTTTGGTCGCGGAGATTGTAGTCGAGGAAAGCAATGTCGAAATGCTCTTCTGTAAGCTTCTTTATAGCCTCGTCGTATGAACCGACGTCTTGAATCCGTGCATTATGCGCGGCCTTCTCTATAAGAAGTTTCGTTCCCGCGCGCTGGATTCCTTCGTCCTCGACGAGCAGGATACTCAAGCTCAGGTCATGATTCATCGAAGGCTCGCGTTCGGGCTTTTTTCGTTAGTCTAACGTTCTTCTGCTCAGCCGCTAGCCCGACATATGTCATGAAAACTATGTCACGCACCTGTTTAGTGACGTGCACGAAGTTCATACTCGTAGAGAGAGCGTAAGCCATGCTCGATGTACCATTTTACCTCACACTCAACAAGCATCTCCGCTATCTCAGGACCAACTACTTCACTAACCTCAAGTAATTTGAGGACGATGTAGTTCATCTTCCAACGATTTGGCATTGAGCGAGCGTTCTTCGCGCATTCTTCGCGAAAGCGGCGAATCGTGGTTGCAAACAGATTACATATGTATTCGTCAGAGGACCATGCAGAAGGACCATGCCCCAAGATCACAGCCGTTTCGCGAAAAAATTGGGCACGATTACGATTTAGTCGCGCAATCCGGAGAAGGCGCTCCTGGGGTGCGCCTCGCGTATCGACTCGGAGTGGAACCACTGTTCCCATAGTTGAATTAGCGTGTTGGTACTCAAGCTACGAAGATCTGAGCGAATTAAGATCAAGGATAGACGGTTCCAAGGCCAGTTCAAGCGACTGACTGCCTCTCCGTGAATAACTGATCGTTGCCTTCGTTCGCAGTGGAAGAAAATTGAGCAGACCAAAGTAACGCGGAACTCGGCCGTCATGCTAGAGAAGAGTCGCTGGAGACCTTCACTGGAGAAGAAGGCACTGACTACGCGGCTATTCATCGTATTTAAACAGATCAAACCGCGGAGAGCGGCGTGCAGATGTCGTCACGTTTTCGCTTGCGCCCTTAAACCCGTATCCCCAGCCACTGTGGCGCTCGCGCGGTTGCGAGCGTTGCCTAGCGCTCGATTCTCTTGAACACGAGTGGGCAGCGATACCAGACCGCAGTATCCCATCGATTTGACCTATCTTATCAATTTGTGATAAGATAAAGCATGATCGATCGTGACCACAGCTTGGACGCGCTTCTATCCGTGGACGGGGAGCGCTTTGCAGTCGATGGCAGCGAAAATGCTGGGTTAAGTTTGAGGTCAAGGAATGCGACGTGACGCCCGAGCGCCCGCATGGGCTTAAATATTCGCTGACGCTCCATGCCGAGGACGGCACCCGCTTGCTGGGCTTCGACAACGCGCACGGGATCACCGAAGGCTCCGGACCGGGAGCCCGAACGCGGATCGAATACGATCACAAGCACAAGCGCGAAAGAGTCCGATTCTACGACTATGAGGACGCCGGCAAGCTGATGGAGGATTTCTGGGCGGAAGTTGAAACGATCTTGCAGGAAAGGAGTAACTGATATGACTGCAGGCACCAAGATCCTGAAAGTTGGTATTGCCTCGCGCGAGGAATACAAGGCCCGGACCATCGCCATCGCGAAAGGTCAATACAAGCCCGCGCCCGATGAGCTGAAAGTCTGGTTCCAGTCGCTCGAAACGCTGGCCAAGGTGCTGTCCGAAAGCAACCGGGAATTGCTCGCGACAATCGCTCAGACAAACCCGGGCTCCCTCGACGAGCTGGCCGCGAAGACCGGTCGCGCGGTGTCGAACCTCTCGCGTACCCTCCGGACCATGGAGGGTTACGGCCTGGTGCATTTCGAGCCGGGTCCACATCGCAGACTTGCGCCCCGCGTCGACTATTCAGGCGTCGAGCTGGCTGTCTCGTTTTAGGACCGGGGAAAAGGGGTCTCAAAGCACCTTTTCACGCAACCACGACGTCAGCCCGACATCGCACACCATTCTCGCCAGCCGGGCCGATGCAGAGTACGCCGGTTTCCTCCGTGCCGTACTCGTCGAACCTCGGATTGACATAATGAAGATTAGCGCTCTTTTGTTCGTTTTCCTGATTAGCGTGGTTCATGGGATCAGGGGCCACAGCTGTCGGCGATGATTCACGCCATCGAATGCACGATCGTCGAGACGAAGCTACCGATCACGAGCACCAGCACGCCAACAATGACGGCTTGCGCCCGAGCTTGTCGGACAGAAGATATAAACAATCAACTGCGTAACGCGGTACGCGCCGAGCGCAATGCCGACGGTATGATAATGAAAACACAGCGCGTGCGCCGCGCGCATATTCGTCCAAGCTCATCGTGCGGTTCAAAGCGTGAAACTCTGCGTTTCACTGCAACGCTTGCGCGCCGAGCGCTGGCGGAACAAACTCTTTCTTGGCGTTAATACGCCCTCTCAATTTGGCCCGCTTTCAAGAGGCGGGCTTTTTCTTGTCGCGGGATACACGCGCAAGCTTTGCACAATCAAAAATCCGATCTACACGCGGATGCGCTCAACCTCTTCGAGGCTGATCTCGTCGTGGCGCCGGTCATAGAGCTGCGTGGTGCGCGTAGACGCGTGGTTCGCCATCGCCGCAGCGTTCTCCAGTGTGCCACCGTTTTTCAGATAGGCGGTGATGCCGGTCGCGCGAAATGTGTGGTTGCCGATTTTCGTGCCGATCCCGGCCGCCAGTGCCCGGCGCCGCACCATCGCATAGGCGTTCGCCTGCGGCAGCGGTATGGTGCTCAGCTGCCCGGTGCCACGCGCGATCGTGCGGAACAGCGGCCCCTTCGGCTCATCGCGCAGTCTGGTCTGTTCCAGATAGTCGTGCAAAAACGCTTCGAGCGTGTGATGACAGGGCATCGCGTGCGCCTTGCCGCCTTTCTCTCGTAGCCGCACCCACAGTCGTCGCTGCTCCAGATAGACATCCTCGACCCGCATCGCCAGCGCGGCGCCCACGCGGGCGAACGAAAACACCATCAGCGCAATCAGCGCCCGGTCCCGCAATCCGATCGGCGTCGACACATCGATGCTGTCGAGCAACTGCCGCGCTTCGCTGGCATCCAACACCGGTGTCTTGCCTTTCTTCGTAGTGTGACTCGGCCCGCGCACCGACGCGGCCGGGTTGTGTGGCACCACTTGGCCGGTCACGAGCCAGTCGAACAAGTGGCGAATTGCCGCGAGCCGCTGCTTGACCGTCGGCGCCGCGTGCGCCTGGGTCTGCAGTTCGATCCAGGCGGCGACATGCAGCGGCTGCACGGCCGTGACGGAGGTCACCTCGGCGCCGGCGCACCACGCAAGAAAATCCCCCGTTGCCCGCGCATACGCACGCCGTGTATGCGGGTTGCGGATCGCTGACGCAAAGAACTCCAAGAACCGCACAGCGGCATGATCGCCGGCGGCAGCAACTAGTACCGGCAAAGTGGTAGCGTTGAACCTAACGAGCTGGTTCATGGCCGCATGACCTTGTTCCAGTCAACATCGTGGCCGGCCGCTTGGAGTTCACGCCCTAAGGCTTGTTTCCAGCCACCGCTATCATCCATCTTCTCCCACACCGCGCCGGCAAAGTCACTCGGAATCTCAAGCGTGCCGCGCTTGAGTGCGCATACCCTGTCCCTCCCGAGACGCCCTATGAAGTAGCCCAGCTCGAGCAGGACATTCTGCCGAGCTCGTGGCTCAGGTTCGCCACCCTTCGCGCACCCTGTATCGTCGGGCGTCAATAGCACCACGGCGAAAGGCACATCGCCGTGGGCCTCGATCTTTTCGATGACCGTGCGTCCCCGGTTGGCCTGCTCATGAAGGATGACCGGCTCGAAGCCGATCTTTTCCAGAAAGCGAGCGACGGTCTCCCGCGTGCCGTCGTCGTGCCCATGAACCACGAATACTCGCCGCGTGAGCGCAGGTAGGGGCATCTCGACTGATCCATCGACTGTTGCCTCAAGACGGGCATCGACCAAGTCCTCGCGCAACCTTTCCTGCGCTGCTTCAAGCAAAGCAATTGATCGAGCGATGCTGCTCGTCGCGATGTCCCGATATTCATATGGGGAGCGAAATCCCCCGATCTCAATCAGTTGGAGTTGCGTGGCAAGACAAAAGCGTTTGAACGCCGGAGTGTCCGCGCCGAAACACCGCTCCAACGTGTCCTGAATGGCCGTTGCCAGTGCCGTCAATTCCGGAGAAGGTCCGTCGTGAATTGTCTGGACGTCGAAGGTGCTCAAGCTGAAGATGTGTTTGTCGAGCCGGGTGATCCAGCGTTCAGTTTCCTCGGCGGAATGTACTTTCGGCGCACCGGATCTGGATGGCGTTATTGGACTCACGGCCGCCCCCTCAAACATGTGATAAAGGACATTATCATATATAAAGCTGCGCATGATGAATGGCGTCGGCGAACTGGTCATCGTCGCGATGCAGCACCGGTCTGCGACAGTTTGCGACGGTACCCTTTCCAGGTCAGTTTTCACCCGCGACCGTCCAACCGCGCACGTGCCACGCAGCGGGCGCCAATTTCGGCTGACTCATGGATTCACTTCGCCTATAAAAGAATAAAAAATGGGGGTGAATATGCCGGCTGAGACGGTTCCGCTTTTGGTCCCTGACCCGACCTCCGCACCCGGCAGGAAGCCGTCCTTCCTGTCATTGTTCAAATCCGTTCACCACTCATCATCCGCCATTCCGCTTAGCATCCCGCTCGCCATTCAGGTCGGATTCGCGGGCTCCCGAGAGCTGTTCGATCTCTCGCAGCATCCGGATCTTGAGCCCGACGATCTCGAGGCACAGGTGTTCGAGGCTCTGCTGGTCCGCCTGCGGCAACTGCCGGCCACGCTGGGTTT
Source organism: Caballeronia sp. 11_S32 (assembly GCF_056930355.1). Classification (NCBI taxonomy): domain Bacteria; kingdom Pseudomonadati; phylum Pseudomonadota; class Betaproteobacteria; order Burkholderiales; family Burkholderiaceae; genus Caballeronia; species Caballeronia sp. 11_S32. The sequence goes on along the minus strand of NZ_JBXOWH010000008.1, from coordinate 106,920 downwards.
GTCGTCACACCACCTCCTCTGTTCGGTGTCCCAGGTCGCCGTTGGCGCCGATACGGTGTTCACGCGCGCATGTCAGACGCTCGGTATTCCGCAAAGGGTGCTGCTGCCTCAGCATCGGGATGACTACCTCGCTGCTGTCAGTTCAGATGGAACACCTGATTTCACACCCGAACAGCAGCAGGTGACGCGTGGTCTGCTAGGCAGCCAGCACATCATCGAAGAGTGCGTCGCCAGTCATTCGAGGGACCGCACCTCCCGGTTCGAGGACACCAACAGGGCCATTCTTCGGCTCAGTGATGTCGTCGTCTGCCTCGTGGGGGAAATGACCGTGAGCAGGCGCGGCGGTACTGAAGATCTGATCGGCCGCGCGGAAACCCTTGGCAAGCCCGTGGCAAGGATCACCGTTGCAATAGAAAACGGCAAGGTCCGGCTGTCACCACTGGGGCCCCTAAAGGTATGGTTAAACGGTAGTGAATACGCGTTGCCTTCGGCTCCTTCAGAGTTGGCGGGACTGGTCATGACCGCTCCTCGCAATGCAAGCGACTGGCCGACGGCAGAATGCTTCATCGCGCAGATCAAAGCATACGCAAGCGGACTGTCGAGTCGGCATAGCGGCTGGTTCAAGCGGTCCGCGATCACCATCATCGGGTGTCACCTTGGCGCGACCATGCTGGCGACCTTGATGGGCAAGCTCCACGAAGCGATCATCCCGATACTCATCAGCGCTGAGTTGCTGTTGCTGGTTGCTGGACTGACCGCACACTTCCGCTTGCATCGTGGTGCGCATGCGCGCGTCTGGGCCGTCAACCGGCTTGTCGCTGAGACCATGCGCTCGCTTGCGGAGGTTGAGCGGCTTCGTGACGACGTTGCTTATCCGCAGGAACTGCCCGTGCCGGAGAATCTCCTGCCACTGCTGCGCACCAGCGCCGTGCTGCATCTACGCAACCCTCCGTCGGCCGAGGCCCCAACTTGGAAGGAAAATCGCGACGCATATATCCAGCGTCGTATGAGCGCTCCGGAGGGGGGGCAACTGGTGTACTACAAGGCGTCTGCCAACAAGGCCGAATGCCGACTGAGGGTCGCGACGTGTCTGTTTCTGATCTTTTCCTCCCTGGCGATCGTCGCGGCGGGGGCCGAGCTACTGCTGCACTTCAAGTGGCTACCTGCTGTACTTGTGGACCCGGCCGAGAACTGGGGAAATGCGCTTGCCGTCTTCCTGCCGGTAGCGGCCGTCGGCTTCCTGTCGTGGGCCGCTGCGAGCGACCTGGAGGCGCGCGCGCAGACGTTCGCGGAGATGCATGCCTTCTTGGAGAGGCAGCTCGGACGATTAAATGCCGCGGACTCCGAGCGCGAGTTCAGCCAGCTCGTTCGGGAAACCGAGTCGCGTCTGCAGAGCGAGAACCTCAACTGGTTCTGGCGACGCTCGTTCACCAGCGTGACTTGAAGACGGAGTACCTATCATGAGCGCACCGAGCGATCAGACGCGCTACGAACTTTTCATCTCGTACGCGCGCAAGGACAATTTCACTGCGCCTGCGATGGAGACGACCGGCTGGGTGACGGCAATTCGCGACTACATCGACACCGACCACCGGCGCTTTTCCACTGAGCCACTGCGGATCTTCTTCGACACGAAAGAGATCACTGACATGAGCGACTGGCGGCACCGCATTCTCGGTGCACTTCGCGCGTCGAAGATTCTGCTCGTCTGCCTGTCGCCCAACTACTTCGCCAGCGACTACTGCCGCTGGGAGTGGGACGAATACGTGACGCGTCAAATACACAGGCTGATGGGTAGTGACAGTGTTGCTGGTGTGTACTTTATCGACCTGCCAGGCAGCGATGCACATGTCAACACTGCCTGGCTTGCCGATATCAGGCGCAGCACGTGCACCGACATCCGCCCGTGGTTTCCGGAGGGCTCCCGCGCTCTCGAGTATGAGGAAGTGCGCCAGCGCATGGCCAGGTTGGGCGAAAACCTGTGGGAACGCCTGCAGCGCGCACGGCGGGCGGACGACGTACCTGGCAACATGCGTCAACAGAACCCGCATTTTGTTGGACGCAAGGATGAACTGCGCCAGCTGCATGGACACCTGATCAGCGGTAGGGTCACGGTCCTGCAAGGGCTTGGCGGTCAGGGCAAATCCGAACTTGCCATTGCCTACGCCCGAGGCTGGCGGGACTGGTACCCTGCCGGGCTATGGGTGCTGCCAGCTGCGGGTGCGGAGGAGCTTCTGCCGCTGATTGGACAACTGGCTTGGGAGCGGGCGCTGGGTTTCTCGCCGACCGAGGCCGAGAAAAACGATCCAACATTGCTTGGCCGCGGCGTGCTCAGGGTGCTGGAAACACGAGCCATTGCCGCCAGGGAGCGGGACCCCGACAGACACGCGCCAGCGCTGCTGTTGCTCGACAACGTAACGCACGCCGAACTCCTCTCGGCGTCGCAGTTGGTCCAGCTGCCGCAGGCCGAGTGGCTTCGCGTGATTGCAACAACGCGCGAACCGGTCAACGAGGTGAGGGGCACGCTGGTCGTCGAGCCGGTGGAGTCGCTGGACGAGGCCAGCGCGCTAGCCCTGATGCGCGAACACCAACCACTTCGTGATGCGTTAGGCACTATTGTCGGCGACCCGACGCGCGGCATCCCCGGCTTCGCAACACCAGCAGACGACGACGCCGCACGCGAAATTGTCCGAGCCCTCGGCAGCTTCACGCTGGCTGTGGAGCAGGTGGCCGTCTTCCTGGGACTGGCGCCTGAGCAATCGCCTGCAGGCTTTCTGCGCGACTTGCGAGCGAAGGGATTGCCAAGCGTAGACGCCTTGGTCGACCAGGAGCCGGACATCTCAACACAGATGATGACCCAGAGCAAGCAGCTTGGCGCGATCCTGGACGTTACACTCGGACCGACAAGCCCAGCCCTTCGGACGGCGCTTCGGTTCGCTGCATTATTGGCGCCGGACATCGTACCTTGGCCGTGGCTGCGTGCATTAACGGCGCAGGTCCATGCCGAACTGGAGACACCGGGGGAATATGGCGGCGACCCGTGGTTGCGCATCCAGCGCCAGCTGGTCGGCCTTCGGCTGCTGACTCCCGGTGCCCATTTACAGACAATGCGTATTCACCGGCTCGTCGCTGCGCACATCCGTCGAACTGCCAGAACATCGCAGATCGAGGCGCTCACCACTTTTATCGGACAATGTGCTGACCGTGTGTCCAGGTCGCAGACTGCGCCGGATGACTGGGAGCTCGACGCCCTACTGGCTACCTTGCCCGAACTTCTCGGGGAAAGAGCAATCCACGTTCTGGCGGTGAGCGCTACACATCTGACTGATCAGGTGCTTTCCTATCGCAATCTCGCCGCGGCCTCGGTTTTGCTTGAATGTTCCTACAGGGTCATTCAGCAGTCAGCGACCAGCGACTCAAGTCGTCCAGATTGGCAGCTCGATCTGGCGAACAGTCACATCAAGATCGGCGACGTGTTGGTCGCCCAGGGAGACGGGGCGGGCGCGCTGACCGCCTACCGCGCGGGCCTCGGCATTGAGGAGACGCTGGTCGCCCGCGATCCGGCCAACATCGGCTGGCAGCGCGACCTGTTCGTCGGTCACACCAAGATCGGCGATGTGCTGGTCACCCAGGGAGACGGGGCGGGCGCGCTGACCGCCTACCGCGCGGGCCTCGGCATTGCCGAGACGCTGGTCGCTCGCGAGCCGGCCAACACCGCCTGGCAGCGCGACCTGTGGGCCATTCACACCAAGATCGGCGCCGTGCTGCTCGCTTGTGGCGACGGGCCTGGCGCGCGCACCGCCGACCACACGTGCCTCGGCATCGCCGAGGAATTGGTTGCCCGCGATCCGGCCAACACCCGCTGGCAGAACGACCTGTCGTTCAGCCACAGCAGCATCGGCGACATGCTGCTTGCCCAGGGCGACGGACCGAGCGCACTGGCCGCCTATCGCACGGCCCGAGCCATTCGCGAGACGCTGGCTGCCAGCGACCCTGCCAACACCGGCTGGCAACGCGACTTGGCGAGCAGCCACACTTGCATCGGCGACGTGCTCGTCGCCCAAGGCGACGTGCCGGGGGCGCTGGCCGCCTATCGCTTGAGCCTCGCCATTTGCGAGGAGCTGGCCGTCTGCGATCCGACCAATACTGGCTGGCAGCGCGATCTGGCGGTCAGTCACAGCAGGATCGGCAACATGCTGCGCGCCCAAGGCGACGGGCCGAGCGCGCTGGTCGCCTACCGCACGTGTCACACCATGGTCGAGGTGCTGGCGGCCCGCGATCCGGCCAACACCGACTGGCAGTGCGACCTGGCGACCAGCCACAACAGCATCGGCGACGTGTTGCGCGCCCAAGGCGACGTACCGGGCGCGCTGGCCGCCTATCGCGCGAGCCTCGCCATTGGCGAGGAACTGGCCGTCTGCGATCCGACCAATACTGGCTGGCAGCGCCACTTGGCAGTCAGTCACAGCAGGATCGGCAACATGCTGCACGCCCAAGGCGACGGGCCGGGCGCGCTGGTCGCCTATCGCAGGTCTCACACCATTGTCGAGGCGCTGGCCGCCCGTGACCCGGCCAACACCGTCTGGCAGTGCGACCTGGCGATCAGCCACACCAAGATCGGCGACATGCTGCTTGCCCAGGGCGATGGACCGGGCGCGCTGGCCGCCTACCACGCGGACCTCGGTATTGCCAAGTCGCTGGCGGCCCGCGATCCGGCCAACACCGACTGGCAGCGCGACCTGTCGATCGCTCACGACAGAATTGGCGACGTGCTGATCGCTCAAGGCGACGCGTCGGGCGCGCTGGCCGCCTATCGCACGAGCCTCACCATTCGCGAGGGGCTCGTCGCCCGGGATCCGACCAACACCCGCTGGCAGCACGACCTGTCGTTCAGCCACAACAGCATCGGCGACGCGCTGCGCGCCCAGAGCGACCAGCCGGGCGCGGTGGCCGCCTACCGCACGAGCCTCGCCATTCGCGACGGGCTAGCCGCCTGCGATCCGGCCAATGTGCAATGGCAAACCGATATAGCCGCGTCGTGCGCGAAACTTGGCGTGCTCGATGATGGGCAGAGTATGGACGTACAGCGCGCTTATCTGCTCCACGGGAGCGAGATCTTGCTAAAGCTCAAGTCGACCGGGCGGCTGATGGCGAACGAGGACCGGACCGACTGGTTTAACCAACAACTCGTCAGGTTGTCTGCGAGCGAGCCAAAACGATCAGGATGGCTGCTTACTTGCTGGCACAGTATATTGTCCAAGCGGACTTAGCGAGGTCGATTGACACCGACGGCGTGCTTCTGCTGTTGAGGTATGTTGAGTAGGCTAATCGGTACGCAAATTTCGCTAATACCGCCGAGCCCGTCTTGGTCTGGCGACGACGCGTCGATGCTTGCTGACGAGCAATAAGAGACTCGCGATATTTCGAGCCCCGAATTCGAATTCAACACAGTCCCGTGTTCTTCCACACTTTGAAGACAAACACTATCGCCGACGTATGGCTACACGATTGAGGTTTTGAATCACAAAATTTCCAATGCAGCAGGGTATGACTCTCCGCCTGACTATGTAGATTATTCTGAGAGCGTCGGCATGGCTACGCCGTCCTTGGATGCTGTGTCGAACCTCGTCAACCGGCCGATTCGTCGAGCGGATTGAACCGCCTTTTACTTTCGCCGACGATCGTCACGAGCTTCGCCGGAAATCTACCGATCGTTGTACTTTCGCCTTCATCGCACTGGCTCGACCGTCGAGAGTTCAAAGTTAGGTGAATCTCGACAGCGGTGCGCCGAGGCGAGGTCCCCGCTGCGCATTGCAACGTCCTGACTCGCGTCCGATTGCTTCCCTACTAGTATCTCGCGACTGTGATACATAAAAGTCGCACAAAACGCACCATTATTCGGGTAATGATGCGAAGTCGAGTAATCGAATCGGCCGTGGCCTTGGAAGATAAAGGCCTCTTTCTCTTTGGCCTCGAACTGGTGATCTGTTTCCAGACGACAGCCCGTCTGACTCGCTACACTGCCTGCTGAATCCATCGACCCTTCGGACGGTCCCATGAGCACCAAGACATCGATCAGGTATCACCACGGTGAAGCGACGGAGCCATCCTGGCATCTCTATGAAGAGGCGTTCGAGAAGGACGACGTGGTCTATCTCGAACTCGAAGGCGTGCAGGCCGACGTCGTGATGAATGACAGTGCATGGGCTAAGGCCGGCACGGTGCTGCTACGCCTGCCCAACGCACGGCCCGTCAGCTCGGGCTGCTGCCGGACTCGGACGAAGGCGACGCGCAATCGGAGGGCAAAGGGTAGACCTGCACACCATCACGGGCAATGTTGTGAAGGAGGGAGGGATTGGAATAGCTTTCGGGATGCGCCCACTCCTCTTCCCAGATCGGCACGGGTTGAATCTCAATGCCTGTTTCCATTATGACGTCGAACACGAGCCCGCCGAGACGGTACGTCACCAGCGAGTGGTCGCCAATGGGTCCGCGAAGCAAAACGGCCAGGTCGGCATCACTGTGGGTTGCGTTGTCGCCTCGTGCTCGACTGCCGAACAAGATTGCGCCCGTGATCGGAAAGCTCTTGGCCGCCCGATCGAGAAAGAGCCTGATGGCGACATCCATTGCGGACCTCAAGCGGCCTCCGCTTGCAGTATGAAATCGACGTGGTCGGCGTCGTAGGGAAAAACGATGTTCCCGTTTTCCGCCCGCTTCAGGGACCGACATTGAGCAGCGCGAGCACATTGTCATGCACGTGCCGAACGTCTCGCTCGACGCGGCGAGCCAGCTCGCGAATTGACATCGCGTCAGCACCCGTCATTTTTAACAGGATCTTCCAGCGCTGGTGCTCGAGCGTCTTGAACGGCGACTCGGGCGTCGCAAAGCGATTGAACGCGCCGTGCTGTTCGCCAACGCATTGTCGCTTCAAAACTTCGCGCGATGCCCTCGTGGGAGGCGACGCCAGGCCTCACGGTGTTCATCATCGTTACCTCCGCCTCGTCCTCACCCGTCAAGCATCCGCGCCAGCGATCCGGCATTGCATGCGCTGCTTCCGATTGTGACATCGTTACGCGGCCCCGCCTCATCATCTCGCCAGCCAGTCATCTGTGGGCGCGGGTATCGAGCGAAACGAGGGCTTGGCGAAGAGGTAGCCCTGCATCAGCGAGACACCATGAGCGGCAAAAAAATCGCGCTCGCCACGGGTTTCGATCCCTTCGGCGATCACGCAAATGCCAAGATCGCGGCACATGGACAGCACGCCTCGCGCGATGCTCTGCCGCGCGGAACTCGTATCGATTCCGCGCACCAGTTCCATGTCGAGTTTAATCAGATCCGGCTGAAACTCGGCGAGCAGCGTGAGCCCGGAGTACCCCCGAAGTCGTCGATGGCCGTCCGAAAGCCGAAGCGTCGATACGCGCGAAAAATCTCGACCAGGTGCGAGCGGCTGATGATGTTCTCGCCTTCCACGGTCTCGAAGATGATGCGGTCAGTCGCGAATTGGTGTTTCTCGGCCGCGTCGAGCGTGCTACGGATACAGGCCTCCGGCTGGTAAACCGCGTTCGGCATGAAATTGATCGACAGGTATCCACTCGTGTTCATCGACGCGGCCTGTTGGAGACTTGGCAGCCGGTGCACTTGCGTGATGCATCGTTCATGGCGAACGGGATGGCCGCGGTTTTGTCGTTCATGAAATTTCCAATTGGCACATCGCTCATGCTTTGACTTTGATCGTATCGGCACGAGTCGATAAGGGCCTGATAGTCGAACAACTGCATCGAACTGTATGGAAGGCAGGTTGATGCGTCCCTGACCGTGAAGGGGTTCCGCATGCGTTGGCGGCCTCTTTCGTCGGCTCCGTTTCGTGCTGATTACTCGCGGCTTTTAGCTTTTGTCGCAGGTGGTGGGAGGGATAGACCATTAGTTGCGTTACGACGCAAAGACGGTGGTGTTCGCGTCGCGCATGTCGCATGCCCGCTATCGGCACTGCTTTTAATCCGCGGGCCTACCAGCAGTGCCCTTTCGTGAGTCCATCCATGCAAGCCAGCCGCGACGATACGCCCGCGCATCCGCGAGGGCGTGATGGATACGCGAGTCCCCGGTCTGGTAATAGGCTGCCACGGCACGGTCGTAGACTGTCGTATCGATCAGCGGCCGCAGGTCAAAATACCGCCCGTCGAGGTTGGCGGGGCGAGGCTCGCCAAGCAGTTGCAGCAGAAAGCGAAAATCGGTCGCCGAATCGCATGCCGCCTGCACATAGCGCGGTGCCGCGGCGAACCAGTGCCGAAGCTCGAGGCGCGCTTGCGCGAGCGCCAGCGGTAAGCCGTCCAGTCTCGGTAACACCTCGCGCAGGACAAACCCATTGCAGTCTGCAAGCTGCCACGTGTCGGCCAGTTCAACGTAGAACTCGCGGCGCCCGTCTTCTGCGACCAATCCCAGGCTGATCAGCCCCGGATCGGCCTGCCCTTCCCCCGTGTATTCCGTATCTAGAAAAAGCAGCATGCGTCGGCGCTCCTAGCGATCGTCTCGACCGGCGTCACGCCCCTTCCGTGCCTGGACGAGCGCCCTGCCGCTTTGATATCGAATGGTGACATGCTCATCTTTTATCGGTTGACGATCGAATCGACTGCGCTCGTGCAGCACATACTCGTGCTTGCCGACCGCCTGCGCGACGAAGTGAGCGTCCTCCCAAAGGATAGGTCCGGGGTAACGATTGTTCTGCGTGTTCGCGTGCGAAATGGTCGCGTTCGGATCTGATTGGCGGATCGCCTGCTTGATGTCCGAATCACTCACCCCTGCGTCGAGCGACGGCACCGGAGTTGGCTGCTGGCTCAGATGCGCCTCGCGCGTCGTCGACCAGATCGCCTCTTTTTCAAGCTGAAACTGACGCTCCAGCCCACGCAGCTCGAGATTGCGGATGGCAATGCCGTGTTCGACCGCCATGCGTACGACGCGCGCCTTGAACGCGAAATCGCCTCCATACACCCGAATGCCGTCCGGCCACTTCTGGTCGCTATACCGCAGGCTCAAGGCTAACGCTTCATCAGATACCTCGGCCCTTCTGTAGGTAATGCGCTCGCCCTCGTCCCGGAAGGCATCTTCGCCGCTCGGGAACTGGTACGTGACCCGGCCATTCTTCGCGACACGCCAGACGAGATTCTCAAGGCGTCGCACCTGAGGATCGGTGTATTGAGGTTGAGCCGGCATGATCGCGTTCACCTCGGCCTCGATCTCATCGAGGGCTTCCTTCTTTTTACGATTCCGGCCGTCCTGGTAGACCATCCCCCGTAGCGCGCTGATCGCCGCCTCGTCACCGAGCTGTGCCTGCTGCTCGACCCATTCCCGCCAGGTCGGAATGGGCGGCAACAGTTCGCGCCGCGCGTTGCGCTCCTGACGGATCTGCTCGACAAGCTGTGCGCGCAGGCGCGCCATCGAGACTTTCGCGACCATATACGCCTGCTGTTTTTGGACAGGGCTCAGCAATGGATCGCGGCGGATCGCGGATCGCACTTGCTTATGGTGCTCAAGAAGCGCCTGATGTCGCTCGCGATCCTCGGCGACAAAAGGCGCCAGTTGCTGGCGTGCTTCGGCCTGCCACGCGCGGGCGGCTTTCTCCTCGGTTTTAAAGCGGGCATGGAGCGCATCGCGCAACGCCCGGCGTTCGAGCCGGGACTCAAGGCGCTTATTCGGGTCGCGACGGTAGGTCTGCTTGGGCGCGACGCTCGTCTCAGCCGATGGCGCCTCAAAGGGTCCGAAACGCGCCTCCAACTCTTTTCGCCGGAGAAAGCGGAACGCCGCAGAGGCGCTGACAGCCAGCGGCTTGCCGTGCTTGGCCAGCGCGTCCTCGCTCACATCCGCGACGCGCAGCCCTCCTCCACCGGCGTCGCGCAACGCCAACCCATGCAGCGCCAACACCCGATGCACGTCTTGCCAGCTTCCGGTCGCTGCGTCGTTCAGCACGCGTTTCAGGTCCGCGGCCGGCTCGCCCTTGCACCAGGTCTCCAGCGACTGCTCACCTGACCAGACCTCGGCGCGTTGTGCGCCGGCACGGCTGGGCGCCAGGTCCGGATCACGGTAGTCGAGATTACGCACAATGCGTTTCTGGCCGTCGGTGACCACGACATTGAAGGCGCCGTTGTCGTGGTGCCAGCCAAACTGGATTTCGGCCTCACGCGCTGCACGATGGAGCGTCAGGTAATCGTAATAAGGATCGAAGGCCCGGAAAGTCTTGGGGTGAATGCGATTGACCTCGATATGCGCGTGCAAATTGTCGGTGTTCGCATGGATCGCGATGATGTACTGGTGATCCTGCATACCGAGCGCCGCCAGCGTGTGGCGCGCCGCTGCGAAAATGTCCTGCGTTGCCGGCCGCTCGTGTTCCGGCCACGACAGGATGTAGTGATAAACCGGCTCCTTCACGCGCGGTGCCTGCTGCGCGACGGCGTACATCTCCGCTGGCGCGTTCGCGAGCGACGACACCTGACTGATCTCCACACCGATCGTCTTTTCGACCTGCTCGCCCAGCGCGTCCAGCACGCTTTCTTTCGTGATGTACTGCGTGAGGGTCGACCAGCTGTATTTCTCTGGTGGATCGCCCGACTGCGTGATGCCGTGCGTGACATAGGCGGCCAACTGCCGGAACGACGATTTGCCGTCCCGGCGGTTTGGCACGACTTTGGGGATCATCGCTCATCCCCGCTCTGCCAGACGCGCTGGATGGCGGCGCATACGGCCTCCATCGTGTGCTCCATGCAGGCCGGCGACAGCGCACGCTCCGCCTCCGGCACGCCCTGCAGGCTCGCGTGCATGCCTTTGAGCTCGTCCACGCACTCGCGCAGCAGATTGATCGCATCGACGTCGGAACGCTGACGCATCGGACGCCCTAGCCCGGCGCGCGTGAGGTACTCCGTCACTGTCAACTTCCGGTCCCGCGCCTTGCCTTCAATGGCGGCTTTGTCTTCCGCTGTCAGGCGCAGCCGGACCGACTCACTTTTCCCCGCTTCACTGTCTTTTTTCATAGCTGTTTTCTGTTCTTCGAATCTCACTTGCGGTACGGGTCTCGGGGCGACGCCCTGAGTTCAACGGAAAGGATCGAAGTGCGACGGGGGCCGCAGGCCACCGAGCGCTTCGATCCGGTGTATCCGCGCGACTTGTCGCGTGGATACATTCCATATCCTGTCCTCAAGGTGTTGGGGGTCACCGTCAACCGTTTAGCCAATCGTTCCGCAAAGCATTTGGCATAGGATCGCGCACACCTCCGCGGGTGGTTCATCGCAACTCGCGAAGATCAACTTTTCCGCAAGCACCTGGAGGATCTCGTGATGTCGTCCGCAACCATTTATTCCGTCATCCATTACGGTGATATTGTATGATCATTCCGCACCGGATCGAGTAGCCGCAAAAGATATCGACATGCCAAGCCCAAAGAATCTAGAAAAGAAAGACATCGAGGTGACTCGTCAGTTGCTTGTAGAGGCGCTATATAGCCAGCTGCCTGAAGACCGCTACTGGAAGCGAGATGCAATCAAGCAGTTGCTCAGCACGCTCATCGCTTGCCGGGAGCGCGGGATGGCATTCGAGAAAATCGCGGAGATTTTCAAGAAAGGGGGGATCGCGATCGAGGTCGATACGCTCCGTAACTATTTCTTCGACGTCAAAACGCAGGCTGAGCTCGCAGCCGAAAGCGCTCGCCATGCGCAGAAGCTCGCTGCGACGCGAGAGGCTATACAGAAACAGGTAGAAGCCATCCATCAGAAGCATGGTGACGCAGTCGGGGAAAGGCGGGCACGACTCAGGCAGGCTTCCCCCGAGGTCTTTACGGTTGGCGATGATGTCGATGTCGGACTTCCGGATGGACAGCCTCAAAGCACGCAGACCGAAAGACGCGCACCAGACACCGTCAAGGAGAAGCCGATTTCGAAAGCCGAAATCGCGCGACCGGCTTCGCCGACCGCGCCGGTTCCTCCGCCTGCGGCGGAGGAACCGGCGCGGTTTGAAAGTGAAGGGGCGGTGCCAGAACCCGTCGCGAATATCAAACCCGTGTCAACGCTTCCAACGTCAGAAAAAGCTAATCGGGCTACGCCCGATGTTCAAAGTGAAGGAGCGATGACGCTCGCCGACATCGAGCAGGCGAGTCTGGCGACCGAAGAACGGACGCCATTGCTGGGAGATTTGGAGTTGAGGGCAGGGGACTTCGTCTATTACGTGTCCGGACAGCCTTTCCAGGGGCTGCTGACGGAACGACAGATCTACCTGCTAAGGAGAGTGGGGCGCATCATCGCGCCCACGGACTTGCGGTCGAGCAAAGACTTTGTTTCGATGCCGAGCAAACTGTGATGGATCAGGCCGCGTAACGAACCAATCAGCAAAGATCGAGATCGCGGCTGGCGTACTGCGCATCCCGTAGGCTCTCGTCGGCAGTCGAGAAGAAATCGTCCTGACGCGAGGCCGCGTCGAGCTTCGGCAAGGTCTTCGCATAGCGGCTGACGCTCGTACCGTCGATGCTGTTGGCGCCTGCGGCAGCACAAATATTAATCCGGCGCACCGTATTGACGTCGTCCTACATGAAGGTGGCAATTGCGACGGCGGGCCAACGAACCTCATGCGGCTGCGGTGGCCTCCTTCCATCCCGTTGAACCTCCAATAAAATGCCGACCGAAGGCGACCGCTCGTGCGCCACGTCTTCCAGCTGAACGCCGTCCTCTTGTACCGCGATGAACACCTTCGTCGGAATTCCTCGCAGGCGTTCTTTCCACGTAAGAGAGAACTGCAATGAAGCCATACCGCCTTGGGTACGGTTCGCATATGCAACTGTCGGCCGACTTCGCCGGCTGCACCGCCCTCTCCGCCTGCGCTCCAAGGGCGGTGCGGTCCTTACTTAGAGAGCGGATGGAAGCGCCCGCCGTCGCCGGGGAAAAGAGCGCTGCCATGGAACTCCCGAGCCCGGACAGCATTTCAACTTCACCTCTACTGACGACATAGTCGCTAGCCCCGACAAGGCCGGCGTGTAGGCCTTGTCGAGCCCTCCCATCCTGCATGCGCATCACAAGCGAAGTTCGATTCCATGCTGCTGGAAGACTTCCGCCGGCGACAAGCCCGCCTGCAGCGCCTCGGATGAGTCGAGCAGCGCCTCGTGCTCAAGCTGCTGCTGTTCCAGTAGCCGAATGAGCACGAAGATCTCGCCCTGGCTCTCGAGCGCGCGCAAACGCTCTGGCTGCTCAAGCGCCCATCGATCGGCGATACGCCACGCCGCAAAGTGATAGGGATGGCGACGAAGCGCGGCGAGCGTTTCGGGCGCAAGAACCCGCGACGCGATCGCCAGCGGCGGTGGATTGTCTTCAAGCATGACTTTTGTTCTCCATGTGCCTTTCGTGATTGCTGGACTACTGGTCGATAAGGCGGCCCTGCCCTTCTTCTGGCCGCAGGACCTCACCCGCCGGACTTCAAACCTTATTCGTGTGTCGGCGGCTAGCCGTCACTTGATCGAAAAAATTCTCGACGGCGTATTCAGAGGCATGCACACCAACCTGCCGATCAACCAGTTCGGATATGAGAGCGAGCTGATAGCTTCGAAGGTAAGACGACAAGGGCTCTGATTCGAAAAGGTGGTTGCCGTCCCACGTCTCTTCCCGCTTCAGATCCGGCTTTTGGGCGGCGGCCAAACTTAAAGCCAGAATTTTCACGGCTATCTGATCGTGAAGCCCGTTCTTGACGACGATATCGCGAACTAGCGCGCGCAATCGCACATCACCTAGGTTCTGCGGGAGCGCCGCCTCAGGTCCGCGTGCGGTCAACTCGCGCAATATCGCCATCACATCGGTGGGCGGCAAGTCGAACGCGGCAGACCGCGCGGTCCCGCTTGTAAGCTCAAGAAGTTCAGTTTCCATAATTGGCAACAAGTAATCGCGCGCCGGCTGGCACGGGCATGTCCGTTCTCAGACGCTAGCTTGCCGTTCGCGCGCAGCACCATCCCTTTAACCGCCGAAGTGAAAGCGGCATGTGGGCGTCGCAGTCGCGAGGCTCATTGAAAAATGAACACTATAGGTTGTAGCTCTAAAGGATTCAATATGGGGTGATCAACTCTTTTTCATGGAGTTGAGATGGTGCATCCGATGGGCATTGGCAAAGCGATCCGTCTTGTGCGTAGAGCACGGGGTCTAACCCAAGAGGACTTCTCAGATATTTCGAGTCGTACTTACCTAAGCAGCCTCGAACGGAATCTGAAATCGCCAACACTGGAAAAGCTGGCGCAATTGGCCGCCGTTCTTGACATCCACCCGGCGACGCTGGTCGCCGTCTCGATGCTTCCTGCATTGAACAGGTCGAGTGTTGACAGCCTGCTTGCCGTCTTGGACCGTGAACTTCACGACCTCTCATCGACAGTACGCGCCTGATTGACCGGGCTAACCGTCAGACTGTGATGTGGGAAAAACGGACAAGACACCACGACGCGTAGCATGCAGGGCGCGCTCCAGCTGCTGGCCGAATCCAATGCCCACAACTCTTTCCTGCGGCGCGTGGGTCTGGAAGCAAGGAAGCAAGCGCCGATCGCCGCAATGTGATCATGATCGATATCGAGCGGCGCAAGTCGGGCGTCCCGCACGAGGCGCGCCACAAAATCACCCGGCCGAACTGATCGCGCTAATTCTCGCCGAACGCCCACAGCGCATCATGGCTGGGCTGCAGAGCTAGCTGAACGGGCAAACTCTACCGGCTGCTACAGCCGCGGAGTTTCACCAGTTGATGACTGCGCTAGCCGGCTAACCGAAAGAAGCCGAATGGGTTCACGCGCGCTCCGCGTCATGTCGCGATCTAGTTCGTTCATAACGTCCTATCTCGCGGGCTGTGAGGCGAACGTGAACCAAGCGGATTACGCTTGTCTTCAAAATGTGACAAATTCCGGCCCAACGCATGCCAGCGTTGAGAACCCCAACGGTCCTGTATGGCACTGTCCGCACGACTGTAAATCGAATGAAGCTGAGTGGAAAAATCCGTGCGTTAGAACAAAAGTGACATTTTCCGGCCCACACATTCGCGCCCAACGCTGAGCACCGGGCATTTCATTCCTGGTAAAGGTGACAGATTACGGCCTGATACATGGCGTCAGGCATCCGCCAATTTTAGACGGCGTTGCGGATTTTCGATGAAGCTGAACTCTAACGAGTACACCGCACGACCTCGTTTAATGCCCCTCCAGTCGATAACCAGATCAGCTTTCTCGTTCAGTTCGCTGACAGCCATCTCAATCACACGGCGTTTAATGTCGGCGAACCGATAAGTCTCTGGGATCTCCAGTACAGCACGGAGGTCGTCGACCGTGATGAGAAGCGTGCCTCGATCCTTTTCCCGCATCAAAAGCTCAAGCAGGCGCCACGAGTAGATTGACTGTAGTCCCCGTGCAAATTCAAGCTGGTAGCTGACGAATCGGCGCTGTAGAAGAAAGATGTGAGGGGTCAAGTCCGGAGAAAAACAAATCTCCGCCCACCCCTCGCCATCGTGATACGTGGCTTTCCAGACCCATCTGAGTTGGACCCTTTTCTTGCCGTCGACATATGTCAGCTTTCGCTCTAGCAAGCTCGTACAAGCGTCTTTCATGCCCTGATACGCAGCGGCGGCTTGCTTCTCGCCGCTACGGGGTGCGAGTGCAGCCACTGCGGCAAACTCGTCTGCTTTAATTCTGACCGACACATAGCCATCGGCTTTGCCGTGTTGATACGGGGACTTACGGCTATCAATGCTGCGCAGCGCGGTCATCATCAGCCGTTTTTCGTTCAGCGATAAACCATGCTGAGCATTGACTAATGCACGACTCATCGCCACCGTACCTCGAACTCGGCCATCGATCTCGAGAATATCATCGGGTGCAGCACCGAGCTCAATGGCCATTGACTCGATGACTTCCGCGGCGGTCTGAGAAGGAACGAGCGCTGATGCTGCGTTCGCCTTTTCGGGAATTTCCACGCTCTTTTCCATTTCAGCCCTTGGTGACTTCATTTTTGTACGCGGGGTGCTCGTCACGCATTTTAAAAGGTGACACGACTTTTGCAAGTCACCGTTGTGGATAACGGTCGGAAAACGTCACACGTAGGCCGGATGATGTCCATTCGAGGCCAGAAAAAGTCCACTTTGGACCGCTTGACGTCACCGCTAGGCCGTTAGATGTCACCTTTTAACATCGTCCGTATCGCGGAAACCCTTTCCTGACAACGGGTTGCGGGAACCGGGTCCGCGTTTACAAAAGGTTCTACAAAGAGGTTTACGAACTGTCTCACGAACTGTTTTACAAAAAGGCTTAAGAAAAATTAGCTTCGACAAAGCCTTCGGCCACTACTTCTCGCCCTTTGATCAAACGTTCCGGGCATAAGACAACTCCTAACTTGACGTGACCAAAAATTCGTTGGGCCGGAATCTGTCACTTTTCTTTTAATAGTCTCGCAGTAAAGGGACTCGTGCGTAGGCCGCCTAGATGCGGTGAGACCGCAATATGTCACCTTTTGATTTTCGGAGTACCAGGTTTCGCATTTGCGCCAGGCCGGAATCTGTCACCTTTCGGTGTTTTCGCGACAAGCAACCTCCCTGTGTTGATGACGGGCCGTATCGCGTCACCTTTCGATCGTTCGGTAAGTTCGCGGTCCGCGTTCTTAGCAGCAATTGTCCAGAGCGGTGCTAACGAACACGCACAGCCCTTACGCGCGTCGGCGTTCATCCTCTTCTATGTGATCGCGCAGATCGGGTTCGCGCAGATCGGGTCGTGGGGCGAGGCCTTGCATGCAGTTCACGGCGCGGGAAAGCATACCCGGCACGGTCTTGGATGAGCACTCGCGCTCGGCTGTGTCGCCTGAAATGTCCTTACGGTCGGCGGCGGTCGCGTGGCAATCGAATCACATGGTCATCATCCATCTGGGTAAGGGTGGCGCGCCATACAAGCCGCCTAAGCACTTCATCGTGGCACTGCCCCGCGCGGGAAGTCACTGTTGTGCTCTGAAGCTCAAAGGTGACGGAATGCGGCCCAAGAGAATTAGCCCTTATGTCGCAGCCTTTTCAGCGATCTTTGTTCTGCCGATTTTTGGTTGATGTTTGCGGTTTTTCTCTTCCGCCCTCCCTCTGATAGTCGCTTCAGCGTTGCGTTAGCGCCGCGTTGTTCATAGTTTACTTGAAGTAAACCAGGCGCATGGATATTCTCCCGGTTACCAGAACTTTTCAATGAAACCGGGATACATCCCAACAACCTGGATAAGGACGATCCGTGAACGCACCCGACCTCTCGCTGACGAGAATGCCGGAGGCCGAGGAGGAGGTCTCCGTCGATGATCTCGTCGAACTCTCGAGCCAAGCTGGCGACGTACTCGACAAAATCCGCGATGCAATGCTTGAGCCCTATCCTCGCAAGAAGGCGCCTGCCTTCACTAGCGCAACTCTGGCCAATCTATGCGGTATCGATAAGCCGCGTGTGAAGTATCTCAGTGGCAAAGGCGATTTGCCGGTGGGCACGTCCACGGGTGCCGGCCGTGCCAAGGTCTTCACTTTGGAAGAAACCATAACTTGGATCAAGGCTACGTCGAAGCGCGCGACTCGCCCCAAAGGCGCACGTGCGCGCGTAATCTCGATCGCCAACTTCAAAGGTGGCGTAACCAAGACAACCACGGCGGTTTCAGTTGCGCAAGGGTTAACCTTGCTAGGACGCAAAGTTTTGCTGATTGACTGCGATCCGCAAGGCTCGACGACTCAACTGTGCGGTTATGCGCCAGAGACCGAAGTCACCGATGAATCGACTCTCCTGCCTCTGTTCTACGGCGAGGAGTCCGACGTACGGTTCGCAATCCGCGAGACGTATTGGCATAACCTCGATCTCATCCCAGCCCGAATTGCGTTGTCGGACGCTGAATTTGAGGTGCCTGCCAAGCTACTGTCAGACCGGAAGTTCGAGTTCTGGAACATTCTCAACAAGGGACTCGGGCCGGTCCTGCAGGACTATGACGTGGTTATCGTCGACACGCCACCGGCGCTGAGCCAGTTGACAACGAACGCTCTGGTGGCTGCCGATGCGATCCTTCTGCCATGCCCTCCTGAAGGCATGGACTTCGCCAGTTCTACCCAGTTCTGGCGTCTCTTCTCCGAGGTCGCCCGTCGATTGCCGAACGTCAAGGACGAGAAGCGCTACGACTTCGTCAAGGTCATCATGACGAAGGTGAAGAGCACTGAGCTTTCTCGTGTCGTCCAAGGGTGGTTGCACAAAGCATACGGGGCGCGTGTTCTGCCCATCCTTTTGCCGGAATCAGGCATCCAAGTGAGCGCGGCAGCAATGCTCTCGACGATCTATGACGTATCCAAGTCGGAAGTGAACAGTTCATCGTACGCTCGTATACGCCAGCCCTTTGACCAACTGACTGAATATCTTGACAGCCAGCTCGTGAGAGCGTGGACGAAGGAGGTGGCGTAAATGAGCATGGCAAAACGCATGGCCGAAAGGACGAACAACATTCAAGCAGAATCGACCAAACGGGCACCCGTAGCCGATGTTCCCAGAACCTCGACAGGTCGTCTACTCGACGTCCAGCTGCGAGTGAATGAAGCAATCGATCGCGCCGAGGGTGCCGAAGCAAAAGCTGCAAATGCTGAGGCTGCTCGGCAAGCAGTCGAACAGTCCCTTGCTGACGCACGGAAACAACTTGAAGCGCTTGCGACGTCCTCATCGAGTGCGGCGAAGGACCTTGATATCAATACACTCATAGAAGTGGAGGGACGTCGTCGGACGCTTTCGGCAGATGAGTACACGGAGCTGCGCGCGAACCTCGCGGCGAGCGAGCTAATACATCCGATCGTGTTCCGCCCTTTGGGCGATGGTCGGAACGAACTCATTTCTGGCCATAACCGTGTATCTATCTATCGTGAGCTAGGCCGCAGTCGAATTAAGGCCGTACCGTTTACTGGCTCGAAAGCCGAAGCCGAAATGGGTGCGGCGTTTTCAAATCTCTTAGCACCCTCACTTCCCGACTTCGAAAAGTACCGGCAATTTGTTCGCATGGTTGAGTTTTCAGGACTGTCACAAACGGACATCATCCGATTGTCTGGTCTGACACAAGGCCACGTGGCCCGGATCTTCTCGTTCGCAAATCTTCCGATGGAAGCAAAGGAACTGATCTCGAAGAACCCACATCGTCTGGGCGGCAACGCTGCCCAAAAGCTAGCGATGCTATCGGAACAGGGGCACGTGACGCTGGTCATCGATGCCGTCAAAAAACTGATCGAGGACTCAACGCTCACGCAGGAGAAGGCGGTGGCGCTTGCATCGCCGAAGGCGCAGAAGCCGCCGGCTCCTCAAGTTCAGACGTTCAATCGAGGTAGGCGCAAGATCTGCGATATGTCAGTGCGCAGCGGCGTAATAGCGCTACGCTTCAGTGGCAAACAAGGGGAGGCGGTAGCCAGCGAATGGAGTGAGAAGATCGCTGAATACATCCGGACCCATCTGCTGGTTGGTGAGTAACATTCTTTTTGAATGTCCTTATTAATCAGTATATTAAAGAGGCGCTGTTTGCCGTTGAGAAGGACATTCTTTTAGAATGTTCTTCTCAAACAATGGCTTACCGAAAAACTGGTTTGGATCCGGATGCTTTCGGGTCATACAAGATATTCCGCTGTGTGCTGACGCGGTGGTCGCGCCCTTGCCCTACCATGCGGACCCTCTACGGTGTCTCGACGATGTGGAAGCCGCCGGGCTCATCGACCGCCGACCGAAGTCTCACTAGCTGAAGCTGGGCTCTTCGGTCATGCATATTTCACGGAACACGTAACCGCCCTACTCGGCCTCGTTGAGCCCACGCGTGCACGATCTGCGAACGGCGTGGGCGTGCACGCTCGCGAGATCACTGTAGCGTGCCTCTCGTGGGCGTTTATTTGGATTGGAGTTTTCATTCCAGCATCCGTCTGCCATTTTGGCAAACAGCGGAATGTATAAGGGATCTTAGCCCTCTCGTTTTTCAGAAGAGACAAGCGGCGCAGGTGCGAGCGGAGGTAGGTGCCAGCGGATCTTCAACGTCGGCGCGGTCGGGATTTTCTCGATTTTTCTTGACTTTCATCTCATGCGCGAAGCACGCGAGTGGCCAGCCTCAGGTAATCCAAGGTGGTTCCGACGACATCGAAGAGGCGTTTGCCATCCGGCATAGATTAACTATCTGCGCGCCCTTCTGCGCAACTCTCTGGTCTTCAGCAAGGTGTACGTCGCCGTCGGGATGTTCAAGCGGCAGAAAGTCATCGGCTTCTATCAGGAGTTCAAGCAAAGCGCGTAGCGCCTGAGTACGCCGGTGAGACTTTCATCGACAGAGAGGGCCAGCGTCGGTTCGAGATCGACTCCGATGGCGGAATCGAGGGCGATCATCAGCGTGGCAGAGAGCGTCGGTTGCTAGGCCGCCGGCTGGAGGCAGCCGTTTGTCCGCGCCTTAGCCGCTGTCACCATTCGTCCGGCCACCGCGCTTGATCTCGAGCCATCCGACGCGCGCGACATCGAAAAACTCGCTCTCCGAAAGTGCGCGGGGATAGGATTGACCACGGCACAAAGCACAGACGTTTCGTTCGAATGCAAGAAGCCTCGCGTCATCCGCAAGGTTCGCGAGCCCATAGATCGACTCCGCCGACTGTTGCAGCCGCGGTGATCGTTGCATGATCAGCCCAATGGGTCGGTGGTGGTGTTCGCGAGGTCAGCCGGGCGCCTGGCTAACCGACGTCTCGACGCGCTTCTGGTCGCCGCAAAGCGGATCCAGCGCGCACCGCCAGCGTTCACTTTTGCCGCTGGAATAAACTTTTCAGCCGGTCGTGTAGCATTGCATGAGCCTGTGGGGGAATCGAGACGGGCAAGCGGAGGGGAGGTCTGTGAGAACCGATCAACATGCTCAGGCAGAACTGGCCCACATCGGGCAGAGATCTCAGAACTTGAGCGCGTCGAGACGAACGCGCGCAGTGGGCCCGATGCGGCATGCCGTCATGCGGCGAGAGTACTGGCAGCGGCGCATCGATGCAGTAGTGGCCGCATCGAGGGACGAGTTCTTGCTGCGCGATGCGGCTGCGCTGCGATCCGCCTGGCGGACGTAATCGCCGCGATGCACGAACAAGATACGGGGTGTGCAGGGGAGGGAGAGCGGCAATAGAAAATGAAGCGAAGCTGCGTGAGAGGCGGCGCAGGTGCAGACCAGCATGCGCCGCCGCACGGTCATCCGGCTTGCTCAACGTGCGTCAGTTCTATATCGAGCTTCTGCATGCCGCGCAGCACCTCGGGGCTTTTACGCCGATGCCATCGACCGAGACGATTCGCCGCCCGTGCGCGCAGAGCGTGGCCGGGCTACCCCTAACAACCTCTAACACATGCACGCCCCTCGTGTCGCGGCGGCCCGGCGCCAGGCGGCCCGGCGCCAGTATGGAGTCGTTCAAGCGACGGTCGCAGTATCCACCAATATGTCGCGCAAAACGCAACTACCGATCTCTACCAAAAAACCACAACGTCAAATACGCCATGCGACTCCTGTCACGGTCTCGAACTCGGCCAACGTGAGACGGCGTTTCGAGAGACAGCGTCGTCACCCCGGCTGACAACGTCTGCTCCAGCGCCGAGTAAGCTATAGGCTCTCGTCTGCGCTGCAGGGCGGAGCGTACCTGCGGCGTGCGCAGATCACACTCGGCGATGAACGGCTCCTGCCTTCCCATCGGTTCGAATGGGTAATCGCGTTCCATGATCTCTGTTTGTCTGAGTGTAGGACGGGAGCCATGACGACGCGAGGCTGGGCCGGGGTACCGACGCGTTCGGGCCTTCTGGGGCTCGTTCTGCCGTCAAGTCATGGTTAGCGTAAAGCCGATAACGTCTAAAGGCTGAGCTTATCGGGATGAATGGCGTTCTTGCCTTCTCGGTTGCCTTCCGGCAACGGGCGGGTCAAGATACCGCCGGCGATCGCGAGGGCGACGCCTTTTTTAACCATCAAGGCACAACAAAACATGGCAACGGGTACGGTCAAGTGGTTCAAGGACGACAAGGGGTTCGGCTTCATCACGCCCGATGGCGGCGGTGAGGACCTGTTCGCGCACTTCTCGGAAATCCGCGCCGAGGGATTTAAAACCCTCAAGGAAGGGCAGAAGGTGACGTTCGACGAGAAGCTGGGGCCGAAGGGCAAGCAAGCGGCCAACATCAAGCCGGCGTAAGCGCGTTTGGCGTAAAGGCGTCCCGGCGATCGAGCGATGGTCGGGGCAATAGTAGGGCAGGGCGGAGGCCGGAAGGCGGTCCTCGGAGGCGGGAAATTCACCGAATAACAAAACTCGCCTTGTCTGCTAATTCTTATTAGCAGTGAACCATTTAATGGCTAAAATGGACGGTAGGGCGCTTTGCGTCTCTTCTGGGTGCGCTGTTGGTATCATTTGGACTATAATAAAGGTTCAAATGAACCCAAATCAACTCTTAGCCGTCCCGGAGGTCCCATGCTGCTGGTATCGCCCGAACAGATCGCCGCGGTGATGGCGCTCACGCGCATCCCGCACTCGGTGGCCGAACTCGATGAACAAGTCCGCGAGGGCCTGCCGAAGTCGGCCTTGAAGGAAGGCGTGGAACACGCGACGCGCAGCGCCGAGGAACGGCGCGCGCTGCTCGCGCGCATCGTGCCGGAGGCCACCTTCAAGCGCCGGCGCGACAAGCTCAGCCCCGACGAGTCGGAAAAGACCGAACGGCTCGCGCGCATCGTCGCGACCGCCCGTTACGTGTGGGACGACGAGGCGGACGCGCGAGAATTCTTGAACACCGCGCATCCGTTGCTCGAGGGACGGACGCCGGTCGACGTGGCCTTGAGCGAACTCGGGGCGCGTCGCGTCGAGGAGCTGCTGTGGAAGCTGTTTTACGGGTTGCCCGCATGACGCTCTATATAGAAGGCATCGAGGAGGAGTTCGAGGCAGAGGGCGAGCCAGCGGTCGAGGTTCCGGCCTGATGCGGATTTTTCGAATTGCGGACCGGCGCCATCCGGTGTGGAGCGGCACCGGCGCGATGCTGGTCGGCGGCCGTTTCAACAGTCCGGGTCGGCCGGTGATCTACGGCGCACTGAACTTTGCCGGCGCGATGCTCGAAGTGCTGGTCCACGCGCGCATTGGCAAGGTGCCGAAGCACCATGTGTGGGTCGAAGCGCAGGTGCCCGAGGACATCCTGATTGAGCGGGTGAACGCCGAGGCGTTGCCGGTGGGCTGGGAGGCGCCCGATGCCCAGGTCGCGCGCCGCTTTGGTGACCAGTGGATCGAGGAGGCGAGGTCGGCCGTGCTGGTGGTGCCGTCGGTGGTGGCCCGGGCGGAATGCAATGCCGTGGTGAATCCCGCGCATCCGGATGCCGCGCGCCTGGTGGTGTCGGCGCCGCAACCAGTCGTTTGGGATCAACGGTTGTTTACGGGCGGACGCGACGGGCCTCCTGCATAGCCTCACCGTCCTTCCCTGGAAAGACTCACCTTAATCAGAACGCGTTGGAGCCGCTCCTTCTGTTGATTGTTTAACAAGGGCGCTTGAGAGAGCGAATAAGATGGCCAATCAACCGCAACAGCTGACCCTGCCGCCGCCGCGCACCTACACGCGCACCGACTTCACCGCGCTGCGCGCGTTCGTGCAGCGCTTGCCGCCGGCGACGATCGCGCGCCTCTATTACGATCCCGAGCGTTCGCCGCATGCGACCAGTGCCGATGCGATGGAACGGTTTCTGTGCACCATGCGCGATGACCTGGTCCATCTCGCGTTGCTGCATGGCTCGTCGGTGCTGGCCGACCACCTGAAGGCGTCGATCAAGCAGCACGGCAGCGCGAAGCTCACCGCGGTAACCCTGCGCATGGTCGAGCAGGCGTCGACGCTCGCGGCGGCCGTGCCGCTCACCACGCACCCGGTTCACCTGTGGTTCCGGCCACTGATCGCGCAACGTCTGAGCGGAGAGGGGATCGGCACGCTCGGCGCGCTGATCGAGTACTGCAATGCGCGCGGTGGCAGCTGGTGGCGGTCGGTGCCGCGCATCGGCGCGTTGCGCGCGCGGACTCTCGTCGCGTGGCTGCGGCGGCATGAGACGACGCTCGGCATGAAGGTCGCCGCCGATGTCGACACGGCGTCGTTGGTGCCCACTGAAACGCGCGGTACGAAGGGTGAAGTGCAGGGCGGCGATCACGTTGTCGTGGTCGGCGGAGATCCCAGCGAACCGCGCCTTGCGCCCTTCGAGCACTTGGCCGTGCCGGCCGAATTATCGGGTACGACGGGTTTCAATCGAGCAAACAACTTTGCGTTCATTCGCGCCGAGCACGATCTCGCGGCGGTCCACGCGTACCTGCACCGTTATCGTGATCGACCGACGACCTTGCGCGCCTACACGCGCGAGCTCGAACGTCTGATCCTATGGAGCGTGGTGGTGCGACGCAAGGCGTTGTCGTCGCTCGCGGTCGAAGACTGTGAGGCCTATAAGGATTTTTTGAAGAATCCCTTGCCGTCGTTCACGGGACCGAAGCGGCCACGCACGAGTGGAAGGTGGCGGCCGTTTTCACCAGAGTGCTTATCCGCGGACAGTCAGGCGTATGCGGTGCGGGTGCTACGGGCCGCCTTTGCCTGGCTGGTCGAGGTGCGCTATCTGGCGGGCAATCCATGGAGCGCCGTCCACGAACCAGCGACGATTACGCGTGAGTTGGCGGTGCAGGTGCACCGGGCACTGCCGGCCAAACTATGGGCGCAGGTGCGTGCAGCGCTGGATGAACGATGTGACCGCCACCTGTTGTCCGACTCCAACGCTTCCGCCGATGAGGACGTGCGTCAATGGCGCGCCGCACGCGCGGCGATTTTGTTGATGGGTGACTCAGGTCTGCGCCGTGCGGAAGCCGCCGCGGCGCGACGAGAGGATTTGCGTCCAGCCGAAGATCCGGACGACCGCCCAACAGCGGAACGCAGGAAATCTGCAGTCCGTGCACCGACGAGCAGCGCATCGGTCAATGATGCATCGACGACCAATGCGTCGACTGACACTTCGGCGCCGGCACAAAAAGCGTTACCGGATTCAAACTCCGGCGCCGCTCGGGTCACCCGCGCTGTTTGGACCCTGACCATCGTGGGTAAGCGTCGCAAGCAACGCACGGTGCCGGTCAGTCGCGCGACCGTCGCCGCGCTACGCGCGCACTGGCGGGACCGGGGTCACGACTTCGACGCCGCTGGCGCGCAGGGGCCCTTGATCGCGCCGACCTGGATTCCGGGCACGCCTGCGGCTATCGAACGGCACGATGCGCGTTCTGACCGATCCAACGAACAGGGTAGGGCACAAGCGATGCCCTATACAGTCGACGCCTTGGGCCGGATCGTTCGCATGGCGATGCAGCGACTGAGTGTGCAGACCGCGGCGTTGGCCGACTTCAGCACGGAGGACTTGGTGCAGCTGGCCAACACCTCGTCCCACGCTTTTAGGCACACATTCGGGACGCGGGCTGTCGCGCGTGAGATGCCGACTGACGTCGTGCAGTCGATCCTGGGACACGCGTCGTTGCAGACGACCTCGATCTACGTGCGGGCTGAGCGACGCCGCATGCTCGACGCCGCGGCGCTTTACTACGCCGACGATGAGGCATAGGGGAGCACTCTCGCTCGAGTGCGCAAGGGGAGTTCGACGCGTGAGGGTCCGCTTATTCATAAAGCGTGCGAACTCGGCGAGGGCGCCGGCTTGTTGCCACGAGGAATCGGCATCCGCAGATCCCGCACTTCGTTTAGGGTGTGGGCGAAGAACCGATCGATATCGGGGCGTTGGATCCAAATCGTTTGCTACTGTGCTCGGCGCACAGAGTCCTCTCCCGAAAAGGCGTAGTCTGCAACAAAAGTGCTGATCTGAGCTCACTTCATCGACTCTCCCATACGTGACGCCCTGGCATCCCAAGTCGTTGACGTGGGGGACGGTCGCTGACGATCGCCAACATGTCGAACAAATCGAAGAACGCGAAGATGAAGCGCCGCGCACCGCTGACCCGGGCGCAGCTGTTGCCGATCGCGCCGGCGCCGGCGCGGGTTTTCTCTCTGAAATACCACCTGGCGCTGGTTGCGATGCGGAACGGACGTGGCAACGCTGACCTCGCGAGCGAACTCGTCAAAACCCTCTACCTGACCTACTTCGTCTGCGAGAGGGATCGGCTTGATCCACCCATCGCAACCTATCTCAAGGCCGAAACGGTCTTGAGAGCGTGCATTCACGATTCGGAGACGGATCACCCGTGGGCGATTGCCGATGACCAGTGCGAGGCAATCGAGGCGGTCCTATGCGCGCACGACACCCAGCTCGCTTCCACGCCGCTTCACCGAATCGAGGTCGCTAAGGGACGGTTGGATCAGATATTGAAAGCAGGACGCTTCCCCGATGTTAAAGCGATGCACAAGGTAACAGCCGAGGAGCTACGCGAATGATCCGTCGCGGTGACGCATCGTGATCGTCACCGTTGCTGGCAACGTTGCGCGCCCGTTCCGGTTGGCGACAAAATCTGCAAGAGGGGCAGCGCCACACCGTGACTGTCGTTTGCTTAGCGACGCGCGACTTCGCCCTCGGTCAACAGGTTAGTTGCGGCGATGAACGCGACGTTGAGCGCGTGAGATCATATGCGCTAGCGTCGTCGCTCGACTAGACCGCTTTGCAGTGAAGCGCACATGCGCGCTCGAGCCGATCCAAACTTGGCACTGAGAGAGTATGAATAAAGGAAAGTCGAAACTGACCCGTCAGGAAGCGGAGCGTCTTTTCGAGGGGCTGCCGCCGGCGAAAGCGAGCGTGTCGAGCCGCCCCGAGAATCCGTTCGGGCCAGACGTGTCTGATGTCGTCAAACGCGTTGAGGACGAATCCGCCCTCTGGAAAGACAACCTGATCACGTTGCCGGTGTCGATCGAGCTGCCGCCGGGGTACCTATCGGTGCCTCGCATGCGCGAAGCGATGACGCGGGCTTTACGCGTGAAGTGGGTGAGAGAAGGCAAAGACGAGGTTGTCGCGGAGTTTCCTGAAGCGTGGACAGCGGTTCGCCCGCAAACCGGCCCCACCGAATTGCGAGATGCTTCTGGCGTAGTTCGCGGGTTATACGGATGGGCCAAGGATGCTGAACTCAGGCTCCTGCCACGTTACCTTATCGAGGCACAGGCAAACACTTCGAACGGTCTCGGCAGCGTGCTGGTTCGCGATCGCGCGACTGGTCGAATTCTCGAGCGATCGTCTAACTGGTCGGCACGAACAGGAACCCACCATCTCGATTGGACGAAGCTCGCAACGTGGCTTGACTTACGTTATCCAGACCATCGCGACCCACTGCGGTACTGGACCGATTGTGAGGAAAATCGTCAAACTTGAGCGGATCTTGGCGGTGCTGTTTTCGCATGGTCGACTTAACGGACACCTGCCGATCTCGGGGCCGCGTCGGTCAGGATGACCACCATCTACAGGTGCTTTCTGTGCATTGTGTCGCTGCCGTGCGACGCCGCATCGGGTTCCGTTGCGATCCGCAGCGCCTCGCCATAGAATCCGTCTAACGATTTGCTTCATCAAATGACCCGGCCACGTCATCTTGACGAGGCCCGGCACCCGGGCAGTCGGGTTGCCGTCGCCATCTCAACTGCGTTGAAGGGAAAAGGACGGCAAAGTCTGGACGCTACCTCCCGGCTCATCAAGAGACAGGTGGCAAGTTGATATAGGAGGGCTTATGGCTCAACCGAAATCAACGGCTCCGGACATCCTGGGTCAGGGAATGACGGCAATCATCGGCGCTTTTGGCGTTCTGATGCATGCTGGACTGCCCCCGGTGGTGGCATTTTTGCTGCCGGCCGTTGTCGTGGTTCTTCTGCGACGTTGATCCAGGTCGTAGCAAGGAAGACCCCTGGTGAGTGATCTCGCCGGGGCGTCGACCTCATCCCTCTTCGACGAAGGTCACGCCTGATATTTCTTTCGAGGCCTCTTACCCGGCGATCGCCCTGAAGAGCACTGATCGTCGCTTACGGATCGATCAGCGCCCACTTCGTGCTTTGGATACCAGAATCGGTGATCGTTCGTCTCTCTTCGACGCACGCGTAAATTCCGCGAAGGTGATGAAATCCTCACCGTTCTGAGGCGTCCACTGCGTGTAAAACGCGAGGCCGCCGCACGCTACTATGCCGACTACACGTGACATCGCCACCTTCCGTAACCGAGGGCGGGGCGACTTCCTGCTAGTCTGATGGCAGCAGGGCGGGCCCCGAGTCAATACCAATGATCGCTTTACAACGCTCGAACAATGACACTGAATGAGTTAAGAGAACAACTCCACGAAGTGCGTCCGCTATTGCGGATGACCGACAGAACTTCGGGAGGACAAGTCACCGGATTTTCATGTTGGGTGGAGTCGGGGAAGCGTGTCATTCGATTAACATCGACGGCGAAGGTCGGCCACTTTGAGGTCAAACGCGCTGCAAGCTCGCTCGCACTGGATCGGGAGATCATCACACCCTTTGCCGGAAATCTGGCGGATCTGCTGCTTATCCTGGATGGTGAGAGCGCCATCGTTGAATACAACGACGTGAACAATCAGCGCTTACCAGTGGCGACTCTTAACAGAGTCACACCAGAACATATCTGGACGGCGGTTCAGAGTCTCGACGTTAATGGCGGTAAAGGCGCCACACATTCCTTCGCGCCATCGACAGACTATGATCTGATCGCCGACGACGGTCAGCGTTTGCCGCCCAAAGCAGTGTTCGGTGTCGCCTTGTCGCTGGCGCTCGCTGGAGCCGCCGTTGTGCCCAAACACTTCTCTGGAGGAGAGTCGTCGCCCTGCTTTCGATTGCTCAGGATGGCCGGCTACCAAGTCGTTCCGAAAGATTCCGTGCCGGACCCCGAAGAGGGTGAAGAGGTAGATGCCACTGAAGGATGGAACGAAGGCATGGCAAAACTTGCTTCGCACATCAGGCGCGAGCGGGCGCGTGGTCTCGCCAAAGCAAAAAAATCACAGTACCGCAGGTTGCATGGAAAGCTCGAATGCGAAGAATGCAAAATGGATCCCGTAGAGGTGTACGGGACCGATCTCGGAGAAGCATGCATCGAGGTTCATCATGCGGCGACGCAGGTCTCCAATATGACCGACGGGCATAAAACGAAGCTTGAAGATCTTCGGTGTCTTTGCGCTAACTGCCACAGGCTCGTTCATCGCAAGCTCCGGGACAAAACCGTGGCGGGCGCCGCATGAAAAGTACCTAGATAAGCCACCTTCGGGTGGCTTTTTTTTTGTTCGCAATCTGCGAGACGGCAAGGGGCGGCAAGCAAACCTCGACTGCTTGAAGTGCCTGCGCTATGTCGCTTATCTGACGCTCGCTCGCGCCTCCTGCCAGTTGGGAGGGTCCGACGGCGATCGCTGGGACGCTAGCCTAATCGAATCTGGTCAGCCCTGCCATTTCACGAAACGGCGGCGTGCACCGGCTACGCTCTGCCCGCTTGACACGCCGTACCAAAATTGATACATTGAACGCCGTACCTAAAACGGTACGGTAGTTGTTCCCTTATGTAGTGCGTTTAAAGTAATCGTAAATTAATCGTAAGAAAACAAGGAGCTGAAAATGGACCGTCATAACCGAAGTACCTTTTTTGAAGGATTATTATGTTCAACCTGCAGGTCTACTTTTATCAAACCGTAGCATCGCATGAGCCCGTACGCGAATGGCTGAAGACGTTCAACGCGTATGACAAGAAAACCATTGGCAGCGCGATCAAAACGGTCGCAATCGGCTGGCCAGCTGTTGCCGGCATGCCAATTGTTAAAAAAATAAAGAAGGGCCTTTGGGAAATCAGAATCCAACTACCAAACCGCATCGCCCGGATTCTGTTTACCGTAAAAGGTGATGAAATGGTCCTGCTGCATGGTTTCATCAAAAAGTCGCAGGCTTTGCCAAAAGAAGAACTGACAGTTGCAGAGGCGCGAATGAAAAAATACGGCTAACTATCGACAGATGTGCATTTAGCTAAAACGGAGTTCAAATGGCTAAAAAACACGTCGGAAGCGATTTCGACGACTTCCTTCGCGAGGAAGGCATTCTCGAGGAAGTGACTGCGAAGGCGATCAAGCAAGTGATCGCCTGGCAGATCGGGCATGAGATGAAAGAGCAGCACCTCTCGAAAACCGAGATGGCTGCGAGAATGCGAACCAGTCGTTCGGCGCTTAACCGACTACTTGACGAGACTGATACCAGTCTCACCCTTACGACCCTCGTGAGCGCGGCAGACGCGCTTGGGAAGCGTCTGACTATCAGTCTGCAATAACATCGACAACACCTTTCGTCGACGTCTCGGAGACAATCGCGTTGCAGCGCGAGCCCGACTGAATGACGGCGGATCCGCAGCGCGCGTCTGCGAAATGGAAGCACAGAAGCTTTGTTTCAGCGCGGACTTGGTGGTCGTCCGAGTTTGAAGCTGGAACCGCCTGTACTGCATCAAACTTTTTCGACGATGGGCCCAACACAATAAATCATCAACCTGCGGAAAAACATTCCGTCGGTAGGTGATTTCCACTATACTTGGTGTCAGATCTACGCGAATCCACAAGATCTTGTGGTTCGTGCGTAAAGAGAAAAACGGCCGGGTGGGGACCCGGCCGCGGCCGACGAGGGGTAGTAGTGGCCTCCCGCCGACTTGCACTGCTTTAGCGAGCAGCCAGTGTAGCACTTGGTCCAAGACCATAGCTGGCGTGTGGGTTTTTAAAAGCTGCTACTTCATCTCAGGTCGGCACGTTGTGTCGTACTCCTATCGTGCCGAGCTTTTGTGATAGGAGCAGATGATGGCTAAAACTTGCCATTTTCCGAAGCCTGTCCACGTCCGAGCGTATGTGCGCTTCCGTCAAGGTCGTCTTGAGACGGTGTGCGAGCATTGCCGGTCGTGGCCATCCGCCTAAACGCGGAGTTGTTTCAGCGAGCTGAGGCAGGAAGACTGCCTCAGCCTCACTTCTAATCGCAGTGAATCGGACCCGCTCGAAGCGGGCCGTTAAACAAATAGATGAGGTGATCACATGACAACGGGGAAAAAGGCTGCATCCGATGCGGCGAAAATCCTGCGCGACCCGAAATCCACGAAGAAAGAAAAAGCGGTGGCTGCATCTGATCTCGCGCAGCGCAAGGGGGCAGCTTCTAGCAAGCAAAAGAAGAAGTAACAAGCCCGAACACAGGCCCGTGATTTGGTCAAGCGAACGTAAAGCGGGCGTTGTCGAGGTATCAAAAAGGGGGGCGCTCAGACGTCCCTTTTACCGTTGAGACCGAGAAAATGGAAGATGTCGCTTCGAAGGGCGCCACGGGATTGCGCGGCACGAGCTCGTTTTGTATCCCCAAGGCCGCGTTAGCTGCGTTGATCGAAAACAAGGCCACTGCATATGAGATCTGCGCGTATCTGACGTTCGCGCGATTCACTGACGCAACTGGTCGTCTCTCGCCAGCCTCCGTGAAAGCCGTCAATACGGCCACGGGCGGCAACAAGGCTACTATCGAGCGCGCGATCGCACGACTTCAAACTATCCGTGTCCGACGAGCGGCACCACAAATCGGCAAGAAGCAGCCTTCGATAATCGACTGCGGGCCAATCGTATGGTCGAGGGACGCATGGACAAATGAAACCGGCGAGGTTCTGGCAGACGGTCCTGTCGAGCGCGCGAAAATCCGCTACGTATTGCCTGATTTTGAGGAGCCGCTGGAAGATCGAGTGTGGTTCGGGGCGAGCTTGGTTAGTGGTATAGGGGGATTCTTGCCGCTCAAAGAGCTCAAGAACGCTGGAGACATCGCCGCTCGCATGCTCTTGTTGCTATACGAGGCTAACGACATGGAGGGGTGGGGCGGCATCGATCCTCATAAGGGCCCATGCAGGAGATATGAGCCTGTGTCGGACGACGTGTCCCTTGTCGGCAATGCACGACTGATCCGAGCCAAGGCCGCCGGAGCGGTCGCAAGTGGTGGACGCAAAAGTGTCTTCGGGCGTGCCTGGGGTGAGGATCACGAGAACTGGTGGGAAAAGCATGAAGAAGCGGGTGGGCCTTGTTGGCGCGCGCTCGAAGCTTTGGAATCAGGTGGCTTGATTTACGAAATGGTAATGGTCCTTAATCGCGATGCGAAGAAGGAGAAATTCTCCGGAGGAGATGAGTACGGCGCGATTCCCGCGGAGGCGGAGCCTTATTACGAACTTGATTGCCGCAGCCTGCACGGCTACAAGCCACAAGGCGAAGAGGGAATCGGTGGTGCCACGGCACGCACGGCCGGCGACTGCGGTTTCTCGGTAGCAATGGAAGATGGACGACTTAACGGAACCTATGCAGCCATCGTTCCGCGCGGTTACGGCGCCATGATTGCTGGTGTGTTCAGACTACGCTTTCGAGTGGCAAATCCGAAGAATGTCGGCGTCAAGGATGCGTGGGCAAGAATCGGGGAAAACAATCGCGCCGCTTTTGAGCGCATCCAACGTGTCAGGCAGGCGAATCATCTCGAGCGTCTAACGCCGCCTCGGCGGTCAGAGCGTGAGGCAGCTGAAATCGATGCCGAGCCGGTCGCATCAACGGCTGGGGAAATCTAGGCATCTGTGGATAAGCCGGCTTCGAAGGATCGACGTACCCTTCAATACTTTTCAATACCCTCAATCGAGCTCAATGACCTCAATAGAAGTAAAAAAGGAAGTTATAGACAGGCGCCACTCGCTTCGCTTGTTCTGACGACAACCAAACGGGCGACAGGGGCAACACGCGTCTCTGCTCTGTTCAGGTCGCCTTCGGTCCCACGCGATGGCAACATTGCACCCCGATCATAACGAACGCACCTGCATACGATAAGAAAGGTACTTAAACTTGCACACTACATTGGTTCAGCTGAAGACCGAGCTTGAGGGCTTAGCGCAGCAAATTCGCTCGATGGCAGAAGTTCGCGCAACGAGCACCGCCACTGGGCAATTTAATGCTGTCGGGATTAATCGAGAGGAGCTTGCCGACCGAGCTCAGACGTTGGCAGACCGCATAGCTAATGAAGGTCCCGACGTTTTACCCGAAACGAGACAGCAGCTGCTCGCGGATTATGTCACCCGCCTTCAACTCATAAAGACAAACACAACGCCACAATTCTGGAACGGTGGAAACGCCGGGGCGTCCGTGGTTGCTTACCTGACCACCTTGGATGCTCTGGAGAGAGCCCTTCTGCCAGTGTTTTCCCTGCGCGAAGCCGAGTTGATTGAAGCTCAGAAAAAGGTTCGTCACCTTCAAAGCTCGCTCCGTTCGTTGCAATCCCGGTACGACTCCCTCAAACCAAAAGTCGAAAACCTTGACGTGGCAGTACAAGAAATCCTGGACGCGCATAGCGCGGCGGAGCGACTTCCCACCGACTTGCAGACGCTGCGTGAAGTCCAGCAGGAACTGAACGATTTGCGCTCGATGGCCAAAGAGAACAGTGAGTCAATCTCTCAAATTAAAGGAAGCTCCCAGCGTTTTTCTGATGAACTGCAGCGCAGCGCTGACAGCGCCAAGCAGGTGGTTGAGTGGTCGGAAACTGCCATGCGAACCTCGACAGCGGTTGGTCTCGCGGGTGCTTTTCATGACCGAGCAGAGAAGTTGAACTTTTCGATCTACATTTGGGTCGCTGGCTTGGTCGTAGCACTTGTCGGGGGAGCATGGCTCGGCGGTTCGCAGTTGCATCAGCTGGCCGACGCCATCCAGGGATCGACATCTCCGTCAATTGTGTGGACGCGTCTGGCCATCTCACTGCTTTCCGTTGGCGGTCCGATTTGGTTCGCCTGGCTGGCAACCAAGCAGATTGGTCAACGCTTCAAGCTAGCGGAGGACTACGCTTACAAGGCATCCGTATCGAAGGCATATGAGGGGTATCGTCGCGAAGCTCTGCACCTCGACGAGGAGTTCCAGAAGCGATTGTTCTCCACTGCCTTGACACGACTGGACGAGCAACCGCTCCGATTTGTCGAAACGGAAACCCATGGGAGCCCGTGGCACGAGCTCCTGTCTTCCGACATCGTCAAAGAGGCACTGCGAATTGCACCCGAACTCGCCGGCCAATTCACGCAACAGGCGAGGGACAAGGTCAAAGCAGCGAAAGAAAAACGGAAGGCCGACAAGAAGGAGGAATCTGTCGCAACGGAAGCTTAGTGACGGTGGCGGCACTTGGGTGTTGCCGGTGCCAGCGGCCGGTTCGATGGATTCAGCTCCCACCACTTTTTTCTAGGGGTTTGAATGGAACACGACACGGACAAGGCCATCACTCTACGAATCTACCGCGCAGCCTACCTCTCGTACTCGAACCAATCTGAATCGACTCTAACCGGCAGCCGACATCGCCTGCCGTTCATTATTGAGCGATTTACTCGACCTTGCGCCACCGTGTAGTGACGGATCTACGAAGCCGCCAACGAAAGGGCGATCAATGACGCATCTTGGCGACGAATTGAAGAAAATCGTGGAACGGCCGATCGATTGAGGCTGGTGTCATGTTTGATCCGCCTCCGCAATCGGGGCAGAAAAGGGCCTAACCATTAATATCGGTTTCTACGCGCTCAACCTTTATCGCGACGGCCGCGGAACCATCACCGCGAGTGCAAGCTTGCACTCGCACTTCGTGAGAAAACTCGAAGAAGGAGCTGAGCGAAGAATTGAGATGCAGGCGGTGACGGCTTAAGGCCGGGAGTTAGGCGTTGATCTGGCCTTCGACCCTGCGGACGGTTTCCAGCACCTCATCGAAGGGCGGGATGTCGTGAAAGATCATGCC
Organism: Caballeronia sp. 11_S32; assembly: GCF_056930355.1. Taxonomy (NCBI): domain Bacteria; kingdom Pseudomonadati; phylum Pseudomonadota; class Betaproteobacteria; order Burkholderiales; family Burkholderiaceae; genus Caballeronia; species Caballeronia sp. 11_S32. Next base: position 72,179 of record NZ_JBXOWH010000008.1, on the reverse strand, counting down.
GGCCATGGCGCCGTAGTCCTGCCGTAAGCCGGCGATCATGTTTGCAGGCGGCATCAGCGTGAAGGTGCCGGGTTGGGCCAGATCGAGCCCGAGATCCGGACTACCGAAAAACAGCTGCGCATGCCGGACGCAATCGGCAGCGAGTTCGCGATCGGCGATCCAGTCAACCGATTTACCGTCGCGCGCCAGCAGGTGGACGTCGTAATAGTGCCGGGAGACCCGCTGCCCGCCCTGCCGGATTTCGTTCCGCCGCGCGAACCATTGCCGCAGGCCGTGCAGGATCGCGATCTTGTCCCAGAAAGTGCGCTCCGGCTGGACGGTCGTGACGTTCGCAACATTGAGGTTCAGATCCGGCAAGACGTCCGCGATGTAGGGTTTGACGATCGCCGGCGTGTGCGGATCGAGGGCGGATTTGGCGCCGGCCTCGATCTTGACCGCAGAGCGGATGTACTCATTGGCGCGTTCCGTGACGACCGGGTAAGTCAGAAGCAGGGTTTGACCGTCACGGGCGTCGGGGTCGAGCTCAAGGGAAAACGCCTGAGGAATATACTCGCCAGCGATAGCCCGCAGCTGCGCCATCAGGTCGCCCTGAATATATTTCTGGCTTGCCGCGAGAATGTCGTCGAGCTTACGGTCGCGCTTTTTCCGGCTCAGGCCCTTGAGATCGTCCGGTTCCAGAGGTTGGCCGATATCTCCGCGGAACACGGTGATGTCGATGTCCTCGGAAAACCGCGTGATCAGCCCGAACGCCTTGGACAGGGAAGTGCCGCCCTTGAAGAGCAGGCGCGGCCCGCCGGTCTCAAGGCCGTTAAAGAGTGCGTCGAGGGTCCAGCAGACCCAGAAATCCTTTTCGACGTTCTCAACCGCGGTGCCGAGCTTCTTCGAGCTCTCGAGAAACACACCGAGACGATCGCGATCCGGGGCTTTGATAATGTCTTTGAATTGTTCGTTCATCCATTCCCTCCGGCATCTGCGTCCTGGCGCGAACGCTTTTGCGTCCGGTCGGCAGTGCCGCGAGGATTCGGATTCGGTGATTTGGTGAGGTCAAGGCCGGGCAGGGGACGCAGGAACTCCTGCATCCAGGCCGGCAGGTGAGCATAACCCTTGATCAGATCCTGCGCGATCTCTTCGCCATGCGCGCGATCGGCGAGGATCGCCTCCAGCCGGGTGAGGATCCGCTCGCTATCTCCCGGAAGGGTATCTTTCAGCCAGTGAAGGGCCTGGACGACGCGCATGGCCGGCCGGCCGGCCCAGTACAGGCGGCTTGGAGCAGTTTTCTTGAATTCGATCTGCAGGTTTTCAAGCCGGATCGGCTGCCGGACGGCTTCCGTGTGGAGCGTCACCCGGGCCGGCACGGCGTCGGTGAGGCCGAGAGCGTTTGCCGCCGTCATTCCGTCGACCAGCACCCGCAGCTGATCGCGCCGGGCGATCGCGTCGATCACAGCGCGATAGTCGGGCGGAGACGGCCTTTTCGTGAGGCTGTTGAGCGTTGGTCGGTCGTAAAGGCCGCGGTCGATCCGGCGCAGCTCGCTGGCGAGCACCAGGCGCTGCAGCGTCTTGTCGACCGCGTCGCGGGACGCCCAATGCACGAAATCGACCGGCACCCAGACAGCGCCCGGCCGGCTGCGTTTGATGCGCGAAAGAATTTTGGATGCGAGGTCTGTCATGATTCCGGTCTTGTCCGAAAAATATACCTTTTTTTCGGACAACCGGCAAATTGGCTTTGTCCGAAAAACTTATCTGTTTTTCGGACAAAAAAGCGGTGTCAAACCTTGGAAAGCCCTTGACAGTCAAGGGATTGGTGGGTTTTTCTCAAACGGCTGCTTTTCCGCCCATTGGTTAGAATAGGTTGTATTGCTCCACAGAGGGAGAAAAGCCACAAGAGTCTGCCGGTACGTCCTCCAGTCCCGTGGGCACCAGCTGGCGGATAGCAGCTTCTGCTGCCCCATCATCGAGCTCCTGATAGTAGAAATCCTCGACGGCGGCATCGATTTCGTCCGAAGTGGCTCCGGCTTTGAGAGCTGCAGCGAGAAGCCGGCTGCTCAGACGATCATATTTCCCGGCAGTGGCCATGGCAGGGTGGTCGATGGCGTTGTTAGCCATAAAAACCATAGGAAAAGCCGTCCGGGGTGGCGATGCGGGCGTTCTTGGTTGCCTGAGACTTCCCGCCGTATTTGCGATGCATCTTGGATCCTTCCGTCGGCACCATAGGTGAGATCGGCAGGTTCGCGTTGAAACGCCCCCAGAGAAGGGTCTTCTTGGTGTACGGGTCGCCCAGATGGGTTCGGGTCGAACGAGAGCCTCCATGGCGGCAGCCCGCCGAGTTCCTCGATGCGCCCGACCGGGTTCTCGATCGCCCAGACTGACGGCTTGAAAAACTCGATGGCGGCCAAAGTCTGGTGGACCAGCCTGACGCTGTCGGCCGTCCTCGTCTTTGGCTGCAAAGTGTCTCGCACCCGACACGGCAAAGTCGGTAAGGGGCACGCGGCGAGGACCGCATAAACGTCCTGACCATAGAAGTCGCCGAACCAGTCGCCGGAAAATTTGGTTGAGAAGTTATTGACGTCCCCGACTTCGATGTCGTCCTGAATGTCGAAGCGATAGACGTTGTGTATCCGGCTTCCTCCCATGGCTGGGATCATTTGCCGGTCAGATCGAACAGGGAGAGAACAATCTTGTTTCGGTTGACCCGCCACGATTCATTCGAGCGACCTTGCGCCGCGACGAGTTCTTTCCATCTGCCGATCTCTTCGGCTGCAGCTTCCGGGGGACATCCACCCATGCATCCGTGTGAAGGCTTTGGCCTTGTCGGCCAGTCGCACAATATCGGCCTTCCCCGGGGGCTGAAACACGTTCGAGACAGGGTGGTCGCCCTGCATCATCCGGGCTTGCGCCTCGTTGACTTCCCGTACGATCTCGCCGAGATGGCGGGAGTCCGCAGGATTGCTTTGGGTCACTGCCCTTCTCCTTTGTAGATACCGGTTGCGTGATGCAACCGGGTGGGACTATGCCGGAGTGGCTATGAGCGGGGAATTGGGTCAGGAGATGCGATGTTGCGGGCAACATTTTTGGGGGACCGCGGAGCGGGGGAGCCAAAACCGCCTGCGGCGCGACCATGACCCGAGGGAGCGCAGCGCCTGCTTAACCGAAAAGCACCAAGTAGCTTTACCGCAGCGCGCGATATGTCACCTATTTTGCATTACGAAATATGTGACCGACCGTACTGATTTTCTGTGAAAGCAACGAGACTCTATAGTCATTCAATTGCGCAAGGGTGAGCGCCATGATGGAACATGTGATTGACTGGGTAGGCCGTCCGTTATCGGGTGTTGTCAGTGCAATCGGCACGGCCTTGGTCCAACGATTTCTTGATCCGGTGTGTGCCCTTGGAAGGCCAATGAAGCTTCGTCCACGATATTCAGTGATGCTGACATTTTCGGACAAATCAGAGGTTCATCTCGACCTGCGGATAAAGAAAGCCTGGCGAGGCTTCAAAGGTGTGATGACCTCGACGGAAAAGGGTCGCCCGACCCGCGAATATATCGTCAGAGGATCTCTGCATTTTGATACGGTGATATTCCAGTTTCATGCTGCTGACGCCGAGCGGGTGAGCGTTGGAACAGCCGCATTGAAGGTTGGGTCCGACGGCGGAAAGCTCAACGGACACATCGTTTATCGTCACGACACGGCAGACGCGATCCGCTCGAAGAGCTGTAAATTTGTAGCCGGCTAGGATCCTGCTCCCACAAGAGCAGATCCGCGGACCCAAACATGAGGCGGCTATCCAGGCGCCTCATGGTGCGGCCGGCGAGGGGTAACCCGTTACGAAGCCTTTGAGGTCTCGTCGGCCGGCACCACCACTAGGCGCATTCCAAGGTGGTTCAACGCCTCCATCAGCTGCTGAAGACCCTGGTTCCCGAACGGCGCCAGGTCCGGGTATGGCATCACCTCATCAGCCTGCCCGTCGTGCTGCGTGACGGGAATGCCGCAGTCGCGCGCCTGATCGAATACGACTGCAGCAGCAGTGATCGGATCGTCCGCGCTGAGCGCCAGGTTGATCTGCGCCGCCTTGCCGGCGACGGTTTCGGGGGTGTGGCCAAAGAAACACGATGCTGCGTGCATCGTCTCGGCGTGTTCGTTGATTTCGGTAGTCATCTTTGCGTTATCGGCAGATTTCAGCGGATCTTTAATATTCTCCCTGTGACCGTCACGTGTGAACGGCGGTTGAAACCCGACAATAAACGGCGGCGTCTTAGTGCGGCGGCGCCACACGCGAGGATGAAGACAGGCATGAGGGAAGCATTCAACCCGCGCTGAACGGGACGTTGAGCGTAGGGAGTCCGTAGGGCGACCGGAGACGTGGCCTGAATCGGGGCGGGCCGTCCGCATGATAGAAAGGCGTTTTCCAAAGAACAACAACAGGCGCAGCGCCGGCCTCAACCGCCAAGTCCAGTCCGGCGCTGCGCCTCCACAGGTATCCATATGGCGGGCCTGTCGGCCGGCCGGAGAGCCGTGTGAGCCGTCAGTATCGCATTGCTCATGCGGCCGTCGACTCGGTTCGACTCCTCCTCATCTTTGGCGTTCTGGAGGAGCCGCCAATGCAGCCGCCCACGGGCCGCCTGTATGTGTGCGCCCGTTGTCGGGCGCAGGTCATCGTCTGCCGCCCGGATGCATCTCGAAAGCTGTTTCCAGGCTCCACGGTTGGAACGCAGCCGCCTTGCATGTACAGAGTGACCGTCGAAGCCACGGATGCGACGGGGGTGATTCACGTGCAACACAGCGTCGGTCGTTCGACGCGCTCAATGTTCTACCCGCGTAACGGGCATGAATACGTCGACCCTATTTGCCATGCCGAGTAGTCCAGCGAACTAGCCGGTCTCCAACGAAAAAAGCGCGGACGCAGCTCGTTCCTCAAGACAGACTACCTGTGATTGCGCATCAGCTCGAATCCCCACAGCGAGCCAGCTCGCCGATATATCCTGTTTTGTCTGATGAGAAGCGGCTGCGCTGCGAGCGCAAGGCCGCCCGGTCATCATGTCGGTACGAATGATTCGCAATGCGAATTTATATCCGGTCCGGGCAAAAGAAAGATCTTCCTTTTTGTATCGCACACCACACTTTACGCGTGATCAAGAATGAAAAAGTAGGTACCATGAAACTAGGGGAGTAGTTTTAACGAAAACGCGATGAACGTTCGCACTACAGTTTTTCTAAAAGCTGCGAGGAAGTAGCATGGATATACCCCCTTGCCGTAACCAAATCGAAGATTCGAGAGGAGGACTTTAAGGGTTCACCAGTAGTGCCACCGCTGTACAAAGATCGCCAACCACGAGGGAGATCGGATGTGCTGCACCAAATCATCGACCGCAGGTTAGAAGGCAAAAACCGGCGAACCGTCAACCGCGAACGCTTCCTGAAGCGTGTCAAGAGCTACATTCGCCGCGCCGTGCGCGACGCCGTCAAAGCTCGCAACATCGAGGACATTCTCAACGGCATTGGAAGCAAGCGAAGCACCTCGCCACTCGTCCTACCCAAGAAAGGCCCTGAGCCCGCGTTCCGCCACGAACCTAGCAGACTGCTCCAATTTCTCCTCGCAGCATTTGCCACCAGAATTGAGCGCCTGATTACTGACGAGCTATTCCGGACGAAGCATCGCCGGACGCGCCGTCGAGCGCGATCGCGTCACCACTCGAAGCTCTGCGCCCGCCAATTCAAAGCCCTACGGCTCTGAAAATAGAGGTCGTGCATCTCGGATGCCGACTGGGCGTTATCTGACGCCAAAAAATCCCTGAGTTAGGCACTAGCGAACGTGCATCGCATGTGAACGCGTTCGCCTGTTCAAACGGCACCGTTAAGAACGGGCGCCTGCCTGATGCTGACCAAAAAAGTTAGCGTGGATATCATGACAACACATTTTGAGCTTTCCTCCACCCTCGCACATTTCGGCGTCTCAGCAAGTTTGGCCTATGCGTACCTGCGCACGTTGAAGCCACGGACAAGGATTCGTTCCAACAAGGAAGACGAAGAACATCATCGGGAAATGTGCACTCTCTACGCATGTAATTGCATCTTGCTTTTGGTCGAGATATCACAACACGTTCAAGTCGTCGTCTCGTGACGGTGCTACGCGACCTGGATCGATGCCATAAGCATCATGACGTGAGTGTTGGCGCATAACGCCGAACGGTTCCGGAACCGACGGTTCCGGAACTGAACCCGTCTCGGACGACTCGCATGCAGCGATGAAAGCCGTTGTCGGCTTGCCGACGACGGCCACTCTTTTCGCTCGGTGAAACGCTGAATCAGTGGACGGGGAACGAGACTCGTCGATTACGATCAGCACTGTCGGGTGCAAGCTGGAATCAAACGTTCTTCGGCAGCAGCCCCCGCGAAGACCTCGGGTCTCAGCGTAAAGGCTCACCGCCAAACGGAGATCGAAAGACAAGAACCTTGAAGAACATTGAGCGTTGATGCTATCTGGAAAGGTCTATAAAGGCCTCGCCCAGAACTGATCGAGGTACGCGCGCGAGCGGTCGCTTTGACCAATCGAGGCACAGTTGGCGTAAGGCTCGGGTCGATCGCGTGAAAGGGCTACGTCGGGCAGCGTTGTTGCGTGGGGGGCTGATTCGTGGCCTTGCGATGCGCCGCACTCGGAGGTCCGGCGCATCGATTAACACAACTTCCCAAACGGACGTTTATCAGTTTGAAGCTAGCATGGAGTAGCGGTACGAGTTCACCGCTGCGTCAGCGATCGAGTCCGCGTTGTTTTCCACTGCAGCATAGTTGCTTATGTAGTTAAGCGCGAAACGGTCTACTCCCCAAAGTCGATATTGCCAAACGTGAGTCAGCTCGTGCGCCCACCAATGAAGCGCGTCCTGATCGTTGGGATCGGACGACGGAATATCCGAGAAAACGATGAGGTCGTCGGTGGTCACTGCGTAGTCGCTGCCAAATGCTTTATGGCCACGATTGATGATGTTAGAGATTGAGATCTCTAACTGTCCTTCGGTGTAACGGGCTGTTGTAAGAATGATGTCGGGAATCGTTCCACGCAACGCCTGTTGAATCTCCGTCGGAATCGGGCGCGAGCCGTTAATATGTGCGTTGTGTGCTTGGCGAAGCGCCGTGGCAAGGGGCGCTGAGAAAACCTGCCGTGGATCCTGTCCAGCAAGCACATTGCCCGATACGATCACCGCGGTGCCAAGCGCGTCGCTATTAAGCGATACTACAGAAGCGTATGCATTAGCTGCTCGTGCAATGTCCGGACTTCCGGTCATGCTCCCCAGAGTGGTGATCGTGCCGGTGGAGATCTGCCCCATGCTGATGGCGGCGTTGCCTGTGCTTTGCATCGCGCCCGGAATATTGCCACGTTGCAACTGACGTGACACGTCGTCGCCAGCATTCGCCGTGTTATTGATGGCCTGGCCGACGGGGCCGGGGATCACACTACCAATCGCGCGGACGCCATTACCAAGAATGCCGCCGCCAGCATGCGCGCTTTGTGTCACGAGCATAATTGCTGCGATTGCGGCAACTGCGAGACGACGCTTGGGAATGATCGGTGTGATGCGTTGAGTTTGGATACTCGTGCGTTTCATGAGGGACTCCAGGTGTGAAGGGCCTCTCAATCGCGACCCCTTATTATTAAGGAATCCTCACTTGTTGGAAGGCCTGCAACGAAGCGATTGGATGTACTTTAACTACATTCCGCATGGTCCCGTCGATTGTTGCATCCGCACATTTGTAAGAATCTAATACAAAAATCTAAGGGCAACGAACCCTATAGCAGCAAGTCTGGACCGCTTGGAACCATTCCCAAAAAACCGTGTTTCAGTTACATTTTGTAAGAAATGCGGATCACCAGATACTTAGAAATACAATCAGTGGTTACCCTTAAATGCATGATGAGTTTGGCGCGTGATATCCGCAACTGGTCTTGCTCAGCTTCGAAGTCTTGGCGATTGGTTCAGTCGTGATACAGCTCGTCGAGCGACAATCACCGAGCGGCGACAAATATCACCCGTGATAAAGCAGAGGATTTTAGTGAAGCCATAACTCGATCTGCGTCTAGCCGCCGAGCCACCTCGCCGGCTTGGCGCGCGACGCCTTTTCGCGACGATGCCATGCGCACAGATCCGCCAGAACCCGACGCATCGTAAGGCGTTGGAGGATCCGCCATCACGCAAGAAAGCTCGGGGGGTGAGAAGCAGCGACGGTCTACTGTCAGCGGTCGGCGCTGGAGTTCGAAATCCCCAAATCTAGCTAGGCACTGGCCATAAGGGAACGCGCGCGAAGTAAGTGCGTGCGTTCCCTGCTCTTGCTTAGTGGCATTCGGCAACGGTAAGCGACGCGGGGCAGATCAGGCTCGGCGCGCAGCCCAGATTGCTCATACGGACGCTAAATCCCTTCCTAATCCAGTCGATTAGATCACCTTCGTCTTTCACCCGGATGTAATCCTCTTCGAACCGCGTCATGCTGACGACGAAAAGACCGTCGTCATGTCGATGCGGCGTGAGTACCGTACCAACTGCCTTGCCGCGCTTCACCGTGTAGGACAACTTCTTCATGCCGGTTCCCCGGTTGTTTGTGGAGGCCTTAGAGTCCCAACCGGACGCTGGAAAGCCAAGTGATCTTTGTTTGTTGCCGCACATAAAAAACGGCCAAGGCAAAGGCCAGATCGCCCTCGGATATTGGGCTGTTCTTGTGCATGCCAAATCCGGACAAAATAAAAACCACAAACGGTCCAACTTTCATTCCATGTATGGTCCAGATGTGGAATAATCCTTTCTATGCAGTGGCCTTGATAAACCAAACTCAAAGAAAGGAGCCCAACCATGACATCAAACACGCAGATCACTGCTCAGAATCGCCCGCGCATTCCCCTGAGCGAGGCGGAGCTGATGATCGCAGCGCAACGAGCCCAGAATTTGGAGATTTCGTTCCCTGCGTATGTGGCACGAGTCATCCTCGATGATCTGCATAACGCCGGCATGCTCGCGTTCAACGGTAATCTGCCGACCCCCGGAGAAGCACGCGAGCTGTGTATCTGGCTGAAAAGCCTTGGAGGGGCGCACTTGTTCCCTTCGATCTACGTGAACCCGCGCACGACCAAGGTGGTGGCGCTCGACGGTTACATCGTCTATCTAACAGGCCGGCAGTTCTACCGAAAGAACAGCCTAAGCACAAATGAACTCGTGTGCCGCCGTTTGCGCTACATGAAGGAAAACTACTCGCTTGACGGATCGGCTACGCAGCAACAGGTGGTCAACGAACTCGCGCGTCTTGCATCCAACGCCGTAATGCAGATCGTGTAACGTCGCTACCTTGCTCCGGTGCCGGTCTTTCGCGGTGTCTAAACGCTGTACGCGAGGTCGGCGCCGTCCCTACATTCCGACTGCCCCTAATCGATCGGTCGAGGCACGTGAGAAACTGGCAATTCGTTGTCCGTGCCTAAGTTATCTGCCAATCTTCGGACCTCATCCATCAGTACCGTCGTGTCTTGCCATCCCCGCCGGCTCAGACTTGACTCGCTAACAACAGCACCCGTGATAACTCTCGTTATCAACGGTGCGGTTTTTGGGAAGAGCGGAGAGGGGCATTTTCACTGGTGAAAATGGCGCGGTCTCGCCTATCTTGGAGATAACGCTGCGAGACGGTAGGAGGGGCGACAATGGCCGAGCTAGAGCCGGAGGAACGTCGTGAACCGTGGGAAAGATGGTGGATGCTCGCTGTCTTTTGTGTTGTGGTGGCGTTGCTTGCTGCGATCGCAATCTTGACCGCATTCTCGTCTCGCCCGAAGAGCGAAGCGAACGTTCCCTCGCGCCCTCAGAATATCAACATCGCCAGCAGCTGCCCATCGTGCGAAGTTGCGTCTCGCGCGGTCTTCGATGCGGCCGACGAGGCGCTTGCTGCACTTCCCAAGGCCCCAATGGCGTTTAACACGCCCCCGCCGATGAACATCGACGACAGGGCTGCCAAGGTCGAATTGCGCGTCGGCCCACGGCAAACCCCTGCTGAACTCGTGAAATCCATTACCGCACCGGGCACCGTGCAGGTCCACGAAGTACTGATCTCGAATCGAATGAAGGCTACGCTATCTTCCGACTCGGATGGCGTGTCTATCACACCGCTGTCGCCGAATTTGCAAGCCGTCAGTGGAGAGGCGCCGACCACGTGGGCATGGTCAGTGAAGCCTCGCAAAGAGGGGCAATATCCGGTTCACGTTGCGCTGGAGGCGGAGGTGAAAGTAGACGGCGAGCGCACCCCACGTCAGATCGGAGTGTTTGACGCGACTATAGCGGTCAACATCACCGGTCCGCAACGTGTCGAGCATTTCATCAAAGAGAATTGGCAGTGGCTGTGGACGACCTTGCTTGTCCCGGTCGCCGGATGGTGGTGGAAGCGCGGAGAAAAGAAGGCGGAGGACAAAAAGACGGACGACGGGCCGAAGATCATTTTGCCGAAGTAGTAGCGCGAAGGTGCACGGACTCGGCAAGCGTAAGAAGTGATGCTCCCGAGCGTCGCGCGAGCGCTCGGAGCCGACGGAGAAGGGAGGCCTTACTTCTTCCGCGCGCGGTCAGCAATGAAGTTCAGCACGAACGGGAGCAGCATCGAGACAACGGAGGGGTCAACCCAGAGATGGATTTCCATATTTTTCCTTGGTGAAGTCAGCCGCCTGTCTTGCGCGGCGTGAATCCATCTTCCCCCACGTTTTTCGCATGACGCGTTTCGATTTTCCTAGCGCCGTAGCGCCCCGAAAGCGTCTTCCTTGGCGGCGCCATACACAGGTTTTTGCGACGGCGCGGGTCCGTTTTCCAATGCGTTACGCGTGTTACGGCGTGTAGGTGATCGGAAGGACGTATTGCAGCGCCGACAGTCCCGAGAACTCGTCCGTCATCGGTTTAGGATCACATCGCAAGGCATGCGCGGCGACCTTCTGCGATGCCACGTTGTCTGCCCCGATGACGGCTTCAACGCAAAACTTGTGGACGCCGTTATGACCAAAGCCATAGCGAAGCTCCGCAATCGCGGCAGTCACCACGTCTTTCGCACGTCCTTGGCCGCGGAACGCCTGCGGAACGGCGTATCCGAGCTGGAAGCACGGCAGATCGTCGATAGGTTCGACCACGACGAGCATTGCCAGAGCTGTGACCGTCTTGCCCTGCAGTCGGACGTACGTGAACCTGCCTACACCGTCTGGCTTATCGAAGTGGACGTAAAGCTGCGAGTCGAGCGCCCCGGCCTGTACGCCAATCCGGCCATGTTTCAGTTCTTCTTGGAACGACTTCAACGAGTCGCTCGGATCAGTCATGCTAGCCATAGGATTCGGGTGGGATGAAGGTGCCCGTTCGTCGCCTTCGCGGCTTGTCAAGGGTTCCGTTGTTGAGCGTCTACCTGCTCTGGCCGTAATTTGTCGATAAAGAACAAGGGGTTACGGTCGAACATGTGATGCTCCACCGATAGAAAAATAAGATTTTGTTTGCGTTCGCTATTCCGTCCGCTTACTCTTCAACCTGTGGTTTCGGCCTTGACTCGCTGGCTAGAGGTTAAGACGAAAAAACCCGGCTTTCGCCGGGTCCCCACGTGAGTTAGCGTAAAAATAGTGATACGACCGCGTCGAATAAGTGGTGTGCCAGCACCCCAAATTCGTCACTCTCAATCACCGCGACTGCTACTTTCACTAGCAGTGTTGCTGCGAATTCGCCCATATGGTTCGCTCCCATTAAAGGCGGTCCAAGGCTGGTTGATACCAACCCCGCAAGGCTCTGCGAAAGCCCTGCGGGGTTGTTTCTTTTTGCGTGGACGAAGAGAGAATACCAAGCGCTGGCACGGTCTCAAAAAGTTTTATTTGCTTGGCTGATGCGGCTGCGGGGTTGACTTTTGCTACGGCAAGACGCGGCAAGGCGACCCCCGATACGCTGATGCGTCGCAACGAGGCACAGGTGCGTCGCGCAGGCGAGACACTCTTCGCGTGGCCTGTTTTCACCAGTGAAAATCGGTCCTTCGAGACGCCCGCTCCATCCCGCATGCACGAATTTTCCGCATCGTCGTCATTCACCTCTCAATCGCAAATTGTCGCGCTGCATCCGAAATTCAGTTAGGCAGCGCGATCTGCCACTCAAAAACCACTCTCGTTTGCGGCCTTATTGTCGATAATCCTGTGAGATTGCTTGTTATCCCGTTGCAGCAAAGGGATCTATCATCAAGCCTTTTATCTTTGCAGCGATCGTCTTTCTCACGGGTGTACAACTCGAAGCGCACGCCGGGAGCGACCTGCACGACAACCAGCGAGGAGGGACCATGCAAGAAGAGACGACGTGCCCACTTTGCCGAAGCACTGCGACACGCGATATGTTGAAGTCGCTGAATGGATACTGCTATGCCTGCCACAACTGCGGCGGCAAATTTGAGATCGGCACGGCAGCAAACGGTCGCGCTGAACGAGGCGAACTGCATCATCAAATTCAGGACGAGGTCCGGCCACTGATCGCGCAGGGCAAAATTCCGCGCATTGAATTTGAAGCCAGCAACGGAAGCTTCAGGGTCATACCAGACGTGCGCAACCCATAGGAAATCTCTGTGAAACAATTTTTGGTTTGTTCGTCCGACGAGTCGATCTCTCGTTCTTACGGGTACCTCGTGGAAGCATCGACCGAGGTAGAGGCCCGAAATGCTTATCTTCGGCAGGTCTATTCGAAGGAGAGCGTGTTTCGCGACTCAGTACTCGACCGCGCTATGAATTTGTCGTTCCTGGAGCGCTTCTATCTTGAATCACCGCAGGAAGACTACCGATTCAATGAGACCGGGCTTTCTTCCGTCACAGATGACATGGTGGTCGATCGAATTCGCCGTTTCTTCGCTGCTAAGCCTGAATTCGGACAAGCGTTCTTGGCTTATCTCGATGACGGCGATGCGTCGCGTATAACGGACGAACTATTCGAGTTCATCGCTATTCATGACGACTCTGGCGGCGTCGACGTTCTTGACGTCGCAACGATCCCAAAATTGCACCCGCGTCGATAGCGTCAGGAATACCAAGAGCAAAAAAGGTTGCAGTAACGCGGCCACTTGGGGCGGAGATGGACAAGTCAATCACCCAATTCTTCATTGATTTATGGATGCCGCTGCGCAATCAAATGTGGTCGTGGGGCGCTCAGCAGGACATTGTTGTTGTGTTGTGCACGTGGGTGGACGAGTACGACGTCAAGTCCCGTCGAGTCGCTGTTCTTCGGATGGAGACGCTAATCGGGAGCGTAGAGGTTGCCCATCATTAAAACTAATCCTGATAGACGAATTATATGGATTGAAATGACGTCGGGCCGTTCGTCTGTCCGCTGAAGTCTCTGCGTTTAGCTCAACTCGGTCTCCGGTGGCGGCTGTCGATCGCGTCCTGAATGAACCGTGCCTTTACGGCGCTGCGTTCGTCCAGCACGTACCGGCAGCGACTCACGCGGCTGTATCCAATCGCGCGGCGTGCGCAAGTGGCGCTCGCTCAACGTTGTCATTCTGGAAACGGCAGCGCTTTCTCGCGCACGCGTCGCAAACCGTCCGCTGTAGCGCGACGTATTACAACTGCGTTGCCGTGCAATCCGTCGCATCCACACTCAATGCGGGTGCGTTGCAAACCCAGGCTCAGCGCCGCAGAAGGACCGCCGCGATCGCCGACGATTGATGCGCTGATGATCGGGCAGTCAACGGTATATCTAGCGCCAACTTCGGCAGCTGGCTCCTATGGAAAGGACGAAATGGCTCTGATGAATGGAGCCAAAGGTCCGTATAGTCTTCGGATGCAGCCCTAAAGCGACCTCTTCCTAGGAGTAGAAGTGAACATGTTTTCCAGCGACGTTACTAACGCAACTCTTCAAGCACGCAAGGACGCAGCAACACCGCGAGGCGTCGGCGTCATGTGTGACTTCTATGCGGCCCGAGCGGAAAACGCCGAGCTCTGGGATGTTGAGGGAAGACGATTCATTGATTTCGCTGCCGGCATCGCGGTCTGCAATACGGGGCATCTGCATCCGAAGATTGTTGAGGCGATCCGGGGGCAATTAGACAGGTTCACCCATACGGCCTATCAAATTGTGCCCTATGAGTCGTATGTCTCCCTTGCGGAAAAAATCAGCGAGCGGGCGCCGGGCGTTCACCCGAAGAAAACCGCGTTTTTCACAACGGGGGCGGAAGCTGTAGAGAACGCGATTAAGGTTGCGCGGGCTGCGACAGGCCGGCCAGGCGTGATTGCTTTTTCAGGCGGTTTTCACGGGCGCACACTGATGGGAATGGCGCTTACCGGTAAGGTTGCGCCCTACAAGATTGGCTTCGGACCATTCCCGTCCGATATCTTTCACGCACCGTTTCCGAATGACCTGCATGGCGTAACCGTCGAGGATTCGCTGCGCGCGATCGAGCAGCTATTCAAATGCGATATCGAACCGAAAAGAGTTGCGGCCATCATCTTTGAACCTGTTCAGGGGGAGGGGGGGTTTTACCAAGCGCCGCCGACGTTCGTACGGGCGTTGCGCACTATATGCGACACGCACGGGATCCTGCTCATTGCCGATGAAGTTCAGACGGGTTTCGCGCGTACCGGCAAGCTGTTCGGGATGGAGCATTACGACGTGGCGCCCGACCTTATGACGATTGCCAAAAGCCTTGCTGGCGGGATGCCGCTTTCGGGCTTAGTTGGCCGCGCCGAGATTATGGACGCGGCGGCACCGGGCGGTCTTGGCGGCACGTACGCGGGCAATCCGCTCTCGGTCGCGTCAGCCCACGCTGTCTTAGAGATCATCGAAAGCGAGCGACTCACCGAGCGCGCAGTTGTGTTGGGAGAAAGACTAAAGGCGAGGCTCGAAGACATGCGCAAGACGGTCCCACAAATCGCCGATGTCCGTGGCCCGGGAGGCATGGTTGCAGTCGAATTCCGAAAGCCGGGCAGCGCCGAAGCCGATTCAAACTTCACTAAGCGGGTACAAGCGCTCGCACTTGAGCGGGGGCTTCTACTTCTCGTCTGCGGAGTCTATGGAAACGTCGTTCGCTTCCTGTTCCCGCTAACGATCCAGGATGCTGTCTTTAACGAGGCGATCGCAATCCTCGAAGCCGCGCTAGTTGAAGCCACCAGCGAAAATATCTGACGAGGAGGTCACCGTGAATCTCAAAGACCCGACGCTTCTCCGCAATTTAGCTTTGATCGACGGCGAGTGGCAGGGAGCGGACGACCGCGCAACTTGCGACGTTATCAATCCGGCCACCGGAGAGTTGCTGGGCACGGTTCCGTACATGGGAACGGGAGAAACCCGCCGTGCTATCGATGCCGCGAACGCTGCCTGGCCTGCTTGGCGCAACAAGACTGCAAAGGAACGCGCGAGCATCCTTAATCGTTGGTTCAATCTGATGCTTGAGAACGCCGATGACCTTGCGCTCATACTTACAAGCGAGCAAGGCAAACCGCTCGCAGAAGCAAAAGGCGAAATCGGCTACGCGGCTTCGTTCATCGAATGGTTTGCCGAGGAGGGTAAGCGAGTAGCCGGCGATACGCTCGCCTCGCCTGCTGCAGACAAGCGAATCGTTGTTCTCAAAGAACCAATAGGAGTGTGCGCGGCGATTACGCCTTGGAATTTCCCCGCTGCGATGATTACCCGGAAGGTTGCGCCCGCATTAGCAGCGGGGTGTCCGATCGTGGTGAAACCTGCGCAGGCAACCCCGCTCTCGGCGCTTGCGATGGCAGTGCTTGCTGAGCGCGCAGGAGTACCCCGGGGTGTCATTAGCGTTGTTACGGGAAGTTCCCGCGCGATAGGCGGGGAGATGACCTCAAATCCGATCGTGAGAAAGCTGTCATTCACCGGTTCAACCGAAGTCGGGCGCGTGCTGGCTTCCCAGAGCGCTTCAACTATCAAGAAACTTTCGCTTGAGTTGGGCGGCAATGCGCCCTTCATTGTGTTCGACGATGCGGACCTCGACGCTGCTGTCGAAGGTGCCATCGCCTCGAAATATCGAAACAGTGGCCAGACTTGCGTATGCACGAATCGACTGTACGTCCACGAGCGGGTCTACGACGCGTTTGCGGCGAAGTTCGCAGAAGCAGTTTCTAGCCTGAAGGTCGGGCGCGGCACGGACCCAGGCGTAACACTTGGTCCATTAATTGACGAAGCCGCCGTGCTAAAGGTTCAGTCTCACATCGAAGACGCGCTGTCGAAAGGAGCACGTCTAGTGTCGGGAGGCCGCCGGCACGCGCTTGGCAGGAGCTTTTTCGAGCCAACTGTTTTGACAGACGTCACCTCGCAGATGAAGGTGGCCAAGGAAGAGACGTTCGGACCGCTTGCGCCGCTGTTTCGGTTCTCGACCGATGAAGAAGTGGTGCAATTAGCGAACGATACCGAGTTCGGTTTGGCAGCATATTTTTACAGTCGGGACGTCGGACGCGTTTGGCGCGTGGCCGAGTCTCTCGAGTACGGGATGGTGGGTATCAACACTGGCCTGATCTCGAACGAAGTGGCACCGTTCGGAGGCGTGAAACAGTCGGGGCTTGGCCGCGAAGGCTCACGGTACGGCATTGACGACTATCTTGTAATCAAATATCTCTGCTTGGCTCTATAACCCACACCCTTATGTGGTGACACCGAGCAGCAGGCGCCGCGCCCATCCCAGGTCGCGGCGTTCATCTTTATCGACCCGGCCCTAATACAAACGCCGCTTTCCGACGGCCCTGTCCCCGTTCGCACGCACGCATCAGTGACAATGCCGGCATCCGGGGAACGTCGCGCCAGACGCCTGCATTGGCCTTGCGAAAGAACAATTACCGATGAGGCTTGCAGGACCAAATTTGCCCGTTATATACTAGGCGGTCAGATTTTTTAGACGAAGAGTATAGAGTTGGGTGACTGTCCGCAAGGGCAACTCACCTTGTGTTCGGTCCCAGCGCGGGTAGATGCGAGCGCTTTTTCTGAGAAAGCAACATGGCTGATTTTGACGCAGTGATCATCGGCGGAGGGCACAACGGTCTCGTCTGCTCGGCCTACCTCGCCAAAGCTGGGCTCAGAGTGTGCGTGCTCGAACGTCGAGAAATAGTGGGGGGCGCAGCGGTGACCGAGGAGCTATGGCCCGGATTCCATCTTTCCGTTGCATCCTATTGGATGTCCTTGCTCCAGCCGAAAATAATGTTGGATCTGGACCTAAGGAAGTACGGACTCAAGGTCGTCGAAACTGCGCCAGGATTTCAGCCGTTTGCCGATGGCCGCAGCATCGTCTTCTGGCCTGACACGCAACGTATGTGCGATGAGATCGCGCAATTCTCAAAGGCAGACGCCGAGGCTTATCCCGCCTACGTCAAGCATATGGAGGAGATTGCTCGTTATCTGCGCGAGTTGATCTTCGAAGTGCCGATCGATCCGACGACCGGAAAGGCAAAGGACATCATTCGGGCGCTCAAGTTCGCATGGCGATTCAAGAAAATCGGTCCTAGATTCTATGACTTATGGGATCTATTGACATTGAGCGCTTATGACTTTCTCAAAAGGTGGTTCTCAAGTCCGGAGATTCTTACTGTCTTCGGTTGCTATGCGTCGGGCAGTGGCGGCAATATCGGCCCCAAAAGCCCCGGTTCTGCTTACGTGCTTGCCCGCCCATTCCTGCGAGACCCCACCACCGCAGCGGGCCCGGGAGGACTTGTGCAAGGTGGCATGGGGAGTGTTTCGAAAGCCATCCGCAGTGCTGCCGAGGATCTCGGTGTTTCAATCCGGGTCAATGCCGAAGTAGAAAAGGTCATCGTTAGAGATGGGACGGCAACGGGCGTCCGATTGAAGAACGGCGAAACGATCAATGCCCGCGCAGTGGTGAGCAACGCCGCATCGAAGGTGCTGTTTCTAAAGCTCTTGGATGACCGCGACGTTCCCGCTGAGGTCCTGGGTGCTGTGAAGCGGATTCGGACTGACTCGTCATGCTTCAAGATCAACCTTGCGACCAAAGCTCTGCCATCGTGGACTGCACTCAAAAGCCGGGGTATTTCGACCAATCCAGGCGCGATCACTATTGCGGAGAATCTCGAAGAGCTTCAAAGGGCGTTTGAAAGCGCTGGGCACGGTGAGATGGCCGAACGACCGTACATGTGGATTCTTACTCCCAGCGTATTCGATCCGTCGGCCGCGCCTTCCGGATATCACACGGTAAGTATCTTGGGCGGGCATGTTCCGTTTACTCTTCGTGACGGTACTTGGGACGATGCGGCACATGACCGTCTCTTCGAGATAGTAATGGCTCAAATCGAGCGGTATGCCCCAGGATTTAAGGCTAACGTGCTGCATCGACAAGTGCTGGCGCCGCCCGATATCGAGAGAATCTTCGCTTTACCCGGGGGACATGTTCACCATGGTGAGCTTAGTTTGGACCAAACCTTTTTTCGCAGGCCTATCGCGCACTACGCTGACTATCGGACACCGATCAAAGCCCTCTACCAATGCGGTGCGTCGACGCATCCTGGCGGTGGCGTCACGGGTGTACCCGGACACAATGCAGCAACGATCATTGCCGCCGACCTGAAGTGAGCGAAGCCGTCAAGCAGCATGAAAAAGTTGCCCGAGGAGGCGATATGAAAATTCTGGTGCCAGTCAAGCGCGTGGTCGACTACAACGTGAAGGTCCGCGTGAAATCGGACAACACGGGTGTCGATATCGCCAATGTGAAGATGTCGATGAACCCGTTCGATGAGATCGCCGTGGAAGAGGCGGTTCGTCTGAAAGAAGCAGGCGGGGCGACGGAAGTGATCGCCGTGTCGTGCGGCGTGACGCAGTGTCAGGAAACGCTGCGCACGGCGCTGGCCATCGGTGCGGATCGCGCCATTCTGGTCGAGTCCACGGAAGAGCTGCAGCCGCTCGCGGTCGCCAAAATCCTGAAGGCTCTGGTCGATCAGGAAAAACCTGAACTCGTTATTCTGGGCAAGCAGGCTATCGACGACGATTCGAATCAGACCGGCCAGATGCTCGCCGCACTGGCGGGCCTGCCGCAAGCGACGTTCGCATCGAAGGTGACGATCACCGACGGCAAGGCCACAGTGTCGCGCGAAGTCGATGGCGGCGCGGAAACGCTGTCGCTGAAGCTGCCGGCGGTGGTCACCACCGACCTGCGCCTGAACGAGCCGCGCTATGTGACGCTGCCGAACATCATGAAGGCGAAGAAGAAGCCGCTCACATCGGTGAAACCCGCTGATCTGGGCGTGGATGTCGCGCCGCGTCTAAAGACGCTGAAGGTCGTCGAGCCGCCGAAGCGCAGCGCGGGCGTCATGGTACCCGACGTCAATACGCTGGTTCAGAAGCTGAAGAATGAAGCGAAGGTGATTTGATGACGACTCTCGTAATTGCGGAACATGACAACGCGTCGATCAAGTCGGCGACATTGAACACGGTCGCGGCAGCGGTGAAGATTGGCGGCGACGTGCACGTGCTCGTCGCGGGTTCGAACGCGCAGGGCGCGGCGGATGCAGCGGCGAAGATCGAGGGCGTGTCGAAGGTGCTGCTCGCGGATGCGGCTCAACTGGCCGACGGTCTCGCCGAGAACGTCGACGGCACCGTGCTGAACATCGCGAAGGATTACTCGCATATCGTCGCGCCCGCTACCGCGTACGGCAAGAACATCGCGCCGCGCATCGCGGCGCATCTCGATGTCGCACAGATCAGCGACATTACCGCCGTCGTCAGCGCCGATACGTTCGAGCGCCCAATCTACGCGGGCAACGCAATCGCCATCGTGCAATCGAGCGATCCGATCAAGGTCGTTACCGTGCGCGGCACCGGCTTCGACCCCGTCGCGGCGGAAGGCGGAAGCGCGTCCATCGAGAAGATCGAGGCCGCGGCCGATGCAGGCGTCTCGCAGTTCGTGAGCCGCGAAATCACGAAGCTCGATCGGCCGGAGCTGACCAGCGCGCAGACCATCGTGTCGGGCGGCCGGGGTCTCGGCAGCGGCGAGAACTACACGCAAGTGCTCGAGCCCCTCGCGGACAAGCTCGGCGCGGCGCTGGGTGCGTCGCGCGCAGCGGTCGATGCGGGCTACGTGCCTAACGATTATCAGGTCGGTCAAACGGGCAAGATCGTCGCGCCGCAGTTGTATGTGGCGGTCGGCATCTCGGGTGCAATCCAGCACCTGGCGGGCATGAAGGATTCGAAGGTCATCGTCGCCATCAACAAAGATCCAGAAGCGCCGATATTCGGCGTGGCCGATTACGGGATAGTCGGCGATCTTTTCACGACGGTTCCCGAACTGGTCGCAGCGCTATAAGCTCGAAGCAGCGTATCTGATTATTCACAAGAAGCATGTAGGAATATTCATGAAATCGAGGTCGCTAAAAGCTGTAGTAAGGAGTCTTATCGGATCTCGGTATACAACGGATTTTGCGGTTACGCGAGTGCCTAAGCGCTCATCGAGGTGGCGCGCCGTCGTTTTGCAAACTGATCGGGATGACGACCAAATACGAGTGAGCTTGTTTCGTCACGATAGCGGCGACTGGCGCCTCTACCCTCCTAAAGCTAGAAGGCTGCGCTTTGATGTCGACGCGATCAAGAATGGTCTGTCCGCACCTACTTGATGCCGAGGCTGACGTTACTTGACGGCAACACCGCGGTGCATCGCCGAGCCGCTACTCTGGAGTTTCAATGACCGACGAGCGTACCGCGCAGACTGATCCGCGGGAATCTATGGAGTATGACGTTCTTGTGGTCGGCGGTGGACCCGCTGGCTTATCAGCTGCCATCAGATTGAAGCAGCTAGCTTCGGATGTAGGTGCTGAGATCAGCGTATGCGTTCTCGAGAAGGGCTCCGAGATCGGGGCGCACGTTCTCTCCGGTGCGGTCATGGACCCGCGCGGTCTGTCCGAACTGATTCCTGACTGGAAAGAAAAAGGCGCCCCGGTCGACGTCGAAGTGACGGAGGATCGCTTCCTGTTCCTGTCGCCGAGCCGCGCCAGGCAGGTGCCGAACTGGCTGCTTCCCGACAACTTCAAGAATCACGGCAATTACGTCGTCAGTCTCGGCAACGTCACGCGCTGGCTCGGCCAACAAGCGGAGGCGCTCGGCGTCGAAATCTTCCCTGGTTTCCCAGCAGCCGAAGTGCTCTATGGCGAAGACGGCGCGGTAAAAGGCGTTATTACCGGCAATATGGGCGTCGGCAAGGACGGACAGCCGACCGAGAATTTCCAGCTCGGCATGGAACTGCACGCGAAGTACACGCTGTTCTGCGAGGGCGCGCGCGGGCATCTCGGCCGTCAGCTGATGGACAAGTTCAAGCTGAATCAGAATGCCGATCCGCAGGTGTACGGCATCGGCATCAAGGAGTTGTGGGAGATTGATCCGGTAAAGCACAAGCCGGGTCTGGTGATCCACACCGCCGGCTGGCCGCTCGATCCCGATACCTACGGCGGCTCGTTCCTCTATCACATGGACAACAACCAAGTGATGGTCGGCTTCGTGGTCGGACTGGGTTATTCGAATCCGTATCTGTCGCCGTTCGAGGAGTTTCAGCGCTACAAGACGCATCCGTCGATCCGCGCGTTTCTCGACGGCGGCAAGCGCATTTCCTACGGCGCGCGCGCCATTACCGCAGGCGGCCTGATGTCGCTGCCGAAGCTCACCTTCCCCGGCGGCGCACTTGCAGGCGATGACGCGGGCTTCCTGAATGCATCGCGTATCAAGGGCAGTCATGCGGCGATCAAGTCCGGCAAGATGGCTGCCGAAGCCGCTTTCGATGCCGTGCAAGCCGGACGTCAAAACGACGAGCTCACGGCCTACCCGGAAGCGTTCGATACGTCGTGGCTCAAGACGGAACTGTATCGCGCGCGCAATTTCAAGCAGTGGATGAGCAAGGGCCTGTATCTCGGCACCTTCATGGTCGGCCTGGAGCAGAAGGTGATGGGCGGCAACGTGCCGTGGACGCTGCATCATCAGCACTGGGATCACGAGACGCTGAAACCGGCATCGCAGAGCAAGCCGATCGTCTATCCGAAGCCCGATGGCAAGCTCACGTTCGATCGTCTGTCGTCGGTGTTCATCTCGAACACGAATCACGAGGAGAATCAGCCCACGCATCTGACGCTCAAGGATGCGAGCATCCCGGTGAACGTGAATCTGCGCACCTATGCGGGCCCTGAGGCCCGCTTCTGCCCGGCAGCCGTCTACGAATTCGTGAAGAACGATGACGGCAGCGATCGCCTGCAGATCAACGCGCAGAACTGCGTGCACTGCAAGACGTGCGACATCAAGGACCCGACTCAGAACATCGTGTGGGTCACACCGGAAGGCGGCGGCGGCCCAAATTACCCAAACATGTAAAGGGGGCGCATTTGGCGCAACGGATCTCTGAAGAGGAATAAGAATGAAAACGTGGTGGGGTATGCGTTCGAGAGGTTCGTTAGGATTGCTTGCACTTTGCTGCTTCATGCCGGGGCAGGTGATCGCACAAGGCTCTGTCACACTGTACGGTCTAATCGAAGACGGAGTCGATTATATAAATAATTCAGCCGGCGAGCACCTGGTTGCGATGCGTGACGGGACTTACACTGGTGTTTATGGAAGCAGATGGGGTGTTGTCGGAAGGGAGGATCTAGGCGGAGACTGGGCCGCAGTGTTTCGGCTAGAAAACGGTTTTAATGTGCATAACGGAACTCTCGCCCAAGGAGGGAGAGAATTTGGGCGCCAAGCGTATATCGGCGTAGATTCCCGGTCTAAAGGGATATTTACTTTCGGTCGCCAATACGATTCCATGGTGGACTTTCTCCAGTTTGCAACGACTGGCTCAGTATTGGGATCGTACACGTCGCATGCCTCAGATATTGACAATCTGAGCAACTCGTACAGAATCGAAAACTCGCTCAAATACACAAGCCCAGTGATCGGGGGATTCCGCGTTGGAGGCTTGCTTTCGCTGTCGGGAAATCAAGTCCCGAACGGCCCGCGTCAGGTCAGTGTTCTTAGTGTTGGAGCGGACTACAATACAGCCAATTTGAGGATTGGGGCCGCGTACTTCCACGCTGACAAGCCCGCTCAGCTATTTACCGACGGCGCGCACTATTTGGCGAACACCTCGGGCTCAGCAATCGGCGCATCGGGGCCTTGGAGTTACATCGGTAATCCAGACCACGTGGACATGCTAGGTTTCGGGGCGACTTATGCCGTTGGACCGATCACCTTCGCGGGTGTCTACACGAAGGCACGTTTCGCGGACGCCAATGGCACGTCATCAGCAGTGACATTCGACGACGCCGACGTGTCTATCAGGTACGCCCTCACACCGTCCACGCGTCTTGTGGGCGGATACCTTTTTACGGTAGGACGCATTGGCTATTCTGGAGAAGAGGTGCGCTATCACCGTCTGGCCGCAGGGGTCGATCAGCTGTTGAGTAAAAGAACCGAAATTTACGGCGTGGTTGCCGTGCAGCAAGCTAGCGGCGACGCGAAGGGTGCAGATTTGTATCAAGGAGCCGGTGGGCAAATGTCTACTACGGACCGACAAGTCGCAGTGCGGATCGCCGTGGTTCACCGGTTCTGACTAATACGCTCACACGTTCAAGCAAACATGGAAGCAAAAAGGAATGTATAAATTCGCGTCGTACAAACGAGTAATCTTGGGAGTCGCGGCCATGGTTCCCATCCTCTCTGTACAAACATCTGTGCAAGCCCAGAGTTGCAAACCGGCTCATGACGTCAAGACCATCACACCGGGGATACTGACCGTTACGACGGGAACGCTGCCGCCTTTCGACTTTATTGACGGATCCGGAAGGTACACCGGAGTTGACGCTGATATTGTCCAGGCGGTCGCGGCAAAAGAATGCCTTCGTGTGAAGGCGGTTGAGGTCGATCCGGCCGGCATGATCCAATACGTTATTGCCGGAAAAGCAGACATGAGCGTATATGGGTGGTACCGCAGCGCTTCACGCACGAAGGTCTTACACGTCGGTGCACCCTTGTTTCTCGAGCGGTTGGCGATCTATTCCAAGGACGGATTTAACACGATCTCAAGTCTGCAGGGCAAACGAGTTGGGACAATACAGGGCTACCTTTGGGTCCCAGATCTCAAAACTGTATTCGGCGAAGATCTCGTCCTCTACCCAAATCAAGTCGCATTGGCGCAGGATTTGGCAGCAGGGCGTATCGAAGCCGGTATCGATAGCTATACCAAAGGGATCTATGCCCAACGTGCGATGGGCGGGTACCCCGGGCTGAAGATACGGGTGGCAGACCCTGATCAGCGAATAAAGGCATCTACCGAGCCGGCGCAAACCGCTTTCTTGCTGTCTAAAAAAAATGAACAGCTGGCGGACGCACTTGACGCAGATCTTATGGCGTTACGGTCATCCGGCGAATTTGAAAGAGTTCTTGCGCGCTACAAACTCGACCCGACCGCCGCCCAGGTGGGAGAGCCTCGCTTGGTGGGAAATCCGTAAGTCGCGCTGATGCCCGGGATAACGCTCCATGCAGCTTGAGGAACGATGCGACTACGTTGTGTCCCAGTCCTCAATGCTGCGGGTGCATCGCGTTAAGCGCGTTAAGCAGACGATCTGGCATGGACTATATCCGCTCCAGAGAATTTGGCGACATCATATCGTTCGAGGCTTCAATCTATTTCTATCCAGCCAGATGTCTATCGCTCATTGGATGCATGCATAAAACGCGCGATGGGTCGTTCGACGGGGGATTTTCTACGACCTTGTTTGACGCCAGTCGCAACCGCGGCAAGCAATAACAACGCCCCAATTTCCAAACCGTCACCTGTAAGCCGAATCGGCCAATTCATCGCGAAGTGTGACGTTCGAGTCATCAGGTGCAGTCCGACGTCCGCAAAGATCGATACAACCGTGCCGCCTACGAAGCAAATCAGCCCCTGGCGCCCTACCATCACCACAGGGAAGAGTCTATCCGCGAGTAGTCGAATCCATCCTAGTCGCACGGTTTGCGCGCAAAGCCATGCGATCGACAAAAAGCTCACGACGCGCACACCAGCTAGATTTTGCTTCATGTATCCGGGAGAAGGGTGGACATCTATGCACAGCTTGACGAACGCGATGATAAGCGCAACGCCAATGGCAATTTTCGTCAGATGTCTGCCCTTAATCGACGTCTGGATATCTTGGGAAACAGGGTGTAGGCGGCACAGTGTGCCGAAGGTGAACATCAATTGCCACGCGAATGGATTGAACGGCCAACCTTCCCTTGTCACGCTGGGCAACTCAGTGCCGACCCACGGGGCCACGAGCCAAACTGCGACACTGATGAAAAGTGCAAGTGAGGGCAACCGTCGAGCGAATGGTACCGTGAACGGCACGCAGGACGCGAACAGCACGTACATTGGAAGCACAGCCGACAGGAACGGTTGCTGACGAAAAAGAGCGACGTCGAGCAACGTGCGCAACGGATGCGCCGCAAACATCGGCCAAATCGGACCGATGGCGGCGAGTGGGGTTCGAACAAATGTGAGCGCAGCACTGCATGCAAGCATCAGTGCTGCCGTGATGAGATAGGCGCGGTAGATGTCCCAGGCGCGCTTCAGAAAGCGTCGACGCGCAGCAACTTCACCTCGGCGTGTCGCGACACCGACGTATGCGGCGGCCGATGCATAGCCACCCAGAAAGACGAAAACCTCAGCAGCGTCGCAATACGCGTACGTGTGCAGCATCACGTGCTGAAGTAAGCCGCTCATGTTGTGATCGAGGGCGATGACGATAAGAACCACACCTCGCAGAAAATCAACCTCGACAGAACGTGCCGTGGGCGAACTCATGTTTTCATCTCTTGGAGGAAATAGTCGTTCAATCGCGCTTCAATTTCGACCGCGGCTACAGCAAAAAAAGCCAAACGGGCAACGAATGGCATACTCTGAATGCCGGGACACCGACTCCTAAAAGTCAGGGTCGTATGGACCAGCGCCTCGAAAGCATCGGCTGCGTTACTCTTGCAATGCCTCGAAATCCATCTTTGATCTGCTCGACGAATAAGACGATGCCACCGCCGGAAACTGGTCAGTCAGGTATGCGGTGATTGCCAAAGCTGCGACGGCGATAAGGAGACGTTTCATAGAAGCTCCCACGCTTACTATCGCGGCGTCTATGGACGTTGGCATCCGAAGCCGCTTTTCGGAAATACAGTAGCGATGGATGTTCGCTTGGCTTCGATCGAGTCACGAACAGCTTGCCTCAGTTGCAAGATCATCGTCGTGCCGCGACACGGCCAGAAATGCTGCTCCGGCCGTCCTCTGCTCAAAAGGTTTCGAACGTCAGAAATGGTGAACCATTGCAACTCGGTAGACCATTTGGTTTCCGGAGGATGAAAGGTCCGCTGACCCAACGATATGCGCCTGATCAAGACCCGTACCGGTATTACCGTTGACGTGTTGGTACGCACCCTGTACATATACCGAAGTACGCTTGCTCAGCGCGTAGTTCAACATTGCAGAAACCTGATGCCAGTTCGAGCTAAAGGAGCTAGCCGTATCGTGCAAGCTGCCGTGGGTGAAAGTGTATGCAGCGGCGAGGGATAACGCTGGCGTAATGAAATATTGCCCATTGAGCTCGATGTTGTCGAACTTCCAGGATGTCCACGTTTGGGTTCCGATGTCTGGAACATAAGAAACAGCGGTAGGGCCGTAGACGTCTACATGCGAGTAGGCAAGTGCAATGTTTGAGCTGTCGCTGAAAGTCCACCGAATTCCTGCATCGATATTTTGCTGATGACCCGCAGTGAAGACCCCATCCCCGCCCACCGCACCCGTAGTGGTAAGGTTGGCACCGTTCTGACGCAGATACGCCACGACCGCCGAGAAGGGGCCCGCGGTGTAGGTGCCTGCGGCACTGTATGCCCGGTTTTCACCGAAATTCGTCGAATTGCTGAAACCATAGACGCCTTCAACCTGGAATCCGGCGAAAACGGGGCTCACGTACTTAACTGAATTTTGAAACCGGTAGTCGTAGTCTGCGTTGTCCATGTCGAACGGATGCGAAGCAAAGTCTCCGATCGTATTGCCGGCACCGGTGTATGGGCTCCAGAAATCTATGGTCGCATCGTACTGCCGTCCGAGGGAGACTGTTCCGAGGTTCTGGGAGTTCATGCCGACGAATGCCTGCCGCCCGAACATTCGTCCACCTTCATTGAGGAAGCCGGTGTTCACATTTACTCCGCTTTCAAGCGTGAAGATCGCGCTCAGGCCGCCGCCCAAATCTTCGTTTCCCTTCAACCCGAAGATCGTCTCCGCTGTATCTCCGCTCACCATTTGGAAAGCATGATGTCCCGCTGCGTTCGATGTGAAGTTCAAGCCATCGTCCAAAGCGCCATAGAGAGTTACGCTGCTTTGAGCTTTTGCTGTGACGCTCACGCACAACGCTAAGGATGCAGCGGAAAGAAGGAGCTTTCTCATTAAATCAAGTCCTTTGAATTATGGATTCAACTTAGTTATCCGAAGTCAATCAGTGGCGCCCATAGTCACCGCGTTTAAAGTGCGATGCGCCACAGCTTGCCGGGCCAAGGATGCGCTGACTTATCGTCGACTGCAGTGGCAATCAACGATTGACCGTCCGGAGTGAAGGTAAGGTTTGTAACGCCCTGAGTCGGAATCTTGAATGCCTTGACGAACTCGCCCGATGGCGTTACAGCAGCAATGCGGCCGCTTGAGAACTGGGCGATATAGAGATTTCCATCCGGACCCCATTTGATCCCATCGGGGTAACCGTCGAGCCCCGCCTCTTTGTCAACTTCAGGCACTCGCAGGTGAAGTCGTCGGTCGGTGAGCGTGCCGTCCGTCTCGATTTGGAATGAGATGATGCGGAAAGCCTCTGATTCGGCCACTAAAAGCCGCTTACCGTCATGATCCAACGTGATGCCATTCGCGTAATGAATGTTTCCGGCGACTTGGCGGCACAAACCATCAGGCGAAAGGTGGAAAACCTTACCTACAATAGGTTCGGATTCCCAAGGACCAGAAGCAGTGAAATATACGCCACCGAACCCGTCCCCCGTAAGATCGTTGGGGCCGATCATCGTTTCGCCGTTCACGTCGGCCGTGAACTCAGCGAGTTGCTCTCCCTCGAGAGAGATATGTACCACCGAGTTGCTGTTATATCCTGCGATGAGCAGACCGCCGCGGTACGGTGTTACAGCATTCGGACCGAGACCTGGACGATGAAACACTGTCGACTTCTCTGAACCATCAATCACGGAGATGCGGTCTTCGCCATACTCGACGTAGAAAAGTTTGTTATCAACGAAGACCGGGCCTTCGGGAAACATCGCCGCTGGGTCGATGACATGTGCCTCTACTTCGCGTCCAGATACGGTAACTTGGTCGGTCATTCCGGTCTCCACTGTTTGATAGTCTGGGTGTCCATAGACAAAGGCGTTAAACCCGGTCAAGGCCGACGCTTCTCCTGATGCGACGTTCATTCGAAGGTCTTTCCCCTAGAGCTCGCGCTTAGTCCATGCATGTCGCCAATATGCATCGACAATGGCTCAGAAAAAATCCAGTTTCGGCAATCCGAGGCGGTACCGTCCTTCAGCTAGGCCCAAGCTACGCTGGTCCAATGGAACGTGACCTTCCATCAGTACGGAATGTGCAAATAAGACTCCGGACCGAGGGAGCAGAGAGTCGCTCGCGCAACTGCGACTTTCACGGCGCGACGATGACAAGCACCGGCTTCGATCTTGTCGCGGAAGGTGTACGGCGGTCGGGCGAAGGACTGAGGCAAAGCGACTCAAAAGTAAGCAACTCGCGAGGGCCGCTCGCAACGGAACGTTCGCGCTAGGCATCGGGAACGAGGCTACCTAGTTGCTTTTCACTGGCCGGCAATCAGGCGGGAGCCGAAGGTGAGTGAGCGCGCGGGGCCGCTTGCTGGCCATGTTCAAGGGCAGCAGTTCATCAATGCGGTTGATGGGATGGTCCGCGGTATGAGTCAGGACGTATCCGAGGTACGCGCGGGTCGATCCCATTGAGCTTTCAAGTTCCGATCAGACCGTACATCGCGGCGGCCCGCCCCCCGCTGTCGGCGAACAAGAGATTCTTCAGCCCAAACTCACCCAACGCAGTCCGTATCGGCCAAGCGGTGCTGATCTCGGCGCGGCCCTTCTTCGTCATACCGCACGAGGGCAGCCACTGCTGGGAGAGTAAGGGATAACCCTTGGGACAACTCGGATTTCTCGGACGGTGTTGCGAGCTTGTCCGTCGTCCACGCCTTGATGGCCGCCGACAGTGGCACGCTTTTTCTCCTGTTTCACTCGCAGTCGCGCACCAGCCGGTTTGCCAAGGATGTGAGCCTCGTGCCCGATATTGATCAAGAGCTCATGCTTGCTCCCGGCCCCCCTGTGCTGGGCGTTGACCAAAGCATGTCGTCCAATTGCCGGGCGGCAACCATCGGCGTCCTGCTCGGATTCGAATGCGCCCTTCAGGGGCCTTGCGGTCGGTGGAAGGGCAGAAGTTGGTCGATGCTACTGAGCGGGTGGCGTGCCTGGAGGAACCGGCTGGGCTTGCGCAAGACTAACGCTTCCTAACGGAAACCGGAAAGTTTAATAGTCGCGCATTCGCGGCCCCAGTGACTGACTGCTCTCATCTTCCCATTTGCTCAGCCGAGTGATTGACCCTCGTGACCCTCAGCAAGCAGCCTTGTAAACACACGATGTACCGATGTGCGTGGCAGGAAGAGACGACTTGGGGACGCGCCTTTTGAGGACTTAGCTCAGGTTTGTCTTCAATGACTTTCTATGAGCCTTGGCTGAAGGGAGCTCGCCGAAGAAATCCATGTAGTACTTTGAGAAGCGCCCGACGTGATTGAAGCCTGCATCGAGCGCTATTCCCTGTATCAGACCATTGCGATTCTCGGCGAGGGCTCTTCTGGCGATATTAAGCCGTACGGTCCTCATGTACTGAAGAGGCGAAAGTCCGATGAGTTCTTCAAAGCTGTACTGCAGCGTCCTTCTGCTGATTTTGAGCTGCTTACACAGATCCAATACGCCAAAGTCATGATCAGACCAGTGCTGTGCAAACAACTCGCAGCTTTTTTGCACGATAAATGCGCGTGTTGTCGCTGAAGGAAGGCTTTGTTGCCGGTCGTCGCCGCTTAGCAACTCGCCAACGCATGCGAGTATTTTGCTCGTACTCTTCGAAAGTTGTTCACCATTCTCGACTTCCTGTCCTAAGAGCTCGAAGTGCTCGTCAATCAACCGGTGGAAGTCTTGAGCTACGCTGATGGGCGGGCGCACGGCGTGTTCGAAGCGTCCTCTGCTCGTCGCGAACCCGGCGTCTGGAAACGCGCTCGCGAACAAGTCCCGCTCCAGCATGAGGAAATCACTGCGCACTGCACTTTTGGTAATGGCCTGAACCGTGGTCCCCGATGCAACGTATGCGATGTTCGGTCCAATCGGAGTACCGTTAACCACCACTGCGTCGTCTGACGTCAACAAGACAAGCAGTACCTTATCGATAGGTATCTTTCCGACCTGCTCGATCGAAGGGGTCTTGATGCTCTCGACCTGCACCGTGACCCCAGCGTCCGTCTCGTGTCGCTTTAGAAAGGCGTCGAATGAAAGTCGGGGGGTCAGTTGGTTGAGCCGATTGTCAGTCCAGTCTTCATAGGCAGCGGCGTGGTCCTCGGGGCGCTGTGACCGCGAGACCGTGTACTTTCCTGGTGCGTTTTGGATGGGCGGCGCCATGTTGTCTGCTATTTCTCTTTGCTGTCTACAAACCGCGGCCGAGCTTATTGAACCGAAGAAGTGTTGCCGCACCCGGCGACAATAGAACCTCAGGTCAAAAATCGAGAGAAGTAGGGCAATCCCTTAGCGCGGCCGAGTCGCCGGCTTCACGAGCAGCCGAGGCGTAGGCGCTTATCTGCGCATAGAAACAAGAGGACTTTTTTTGACTTACCGACGGATTCGTGCATACTGACTACTGGGTCGAATTTTTTAGTCGATGGGTATTCGTACACGGCTGGACACGGCGACGCGCGTCAATACCGGTCCAGAACGAGCCGTTGCGCTCGGTAGCCACAGACAAACGTCCGTGATCGACATCCACGAATCTTACAGATCTTTCATTGGTTGGCGGAATCAAAAAATGGGCACTCGTGATTTTTCGGACGAAGAGAATGCAGTCGTAGAGGCGGTTCGCCGCTTTGTTTCGAGGGAAGTTCGGCCGCAAGTGGCAAAATTAGAGCGGGAACAGCAGTTCCCTGCTGAGCTTCTCGACGGCATCAAAAACTTGGGGCTCTTTGGCTTGGCCGTCCCGGAGGAGTATGGCGGTCTGCAGCTCAGGTTGCCGGTCTTCGCCTCCGTGATGGAGGTTCTCGCGTCTGGGTGGACAACCTTGGCTGCGTACATCAACAGCCATGCGACAGTCGCGTACATCATTGCAACGAATGGAACTTCGGAGCAAAAGGCGCAGTTCCTGGAGCGAATGGCGACCGGCGAGGAGCGGGGCGCTCTCTGCCTGACGGAGCCCGGCGCTGGATCCGATCTCCAATCGGTATCGACAGTCGCCGCTAACGACGGCGACTTCTATCGACTTCGCGGTGACAAGATCTTCGTCACGAACGGCGAGAAAGCGACTGTTCTTTTGACGCTTGCCCGCACGGGCACAAACGAGACAACTGGCAAACCGCAACTAAGTCTTCTAGCCGTGCGTAAGGCCACCGACGGGGTATCCGTGGGGAGCACCTTCCACAAGATGGGCTTCGGATTAGTTGACACGGTTGAAATTCGCTTCGAGGACGCTAAGGTGCCAAAAGCTGCGCTGGTGGGCGGGGCGGAGGGCCTAGGCTTGAGGCACTTGCTCGATGGACTTGAGATCGGGCGCCTCGCGATCGCAGCGAGCGCAGTCGGTTTGGGAGCGGCCGCGCTAGAGGAGGCAACTCGCTATGCGAGTGAGCGCAAGGCATTCGGCGTTACGATTGATCGGCACCAAGCGGTGCAGTTGCGCTTGGCGGAGATGGCCACGAAGTTGGTGGCTGCAAGGCTGCTCACCCAAGAGGCCGCGAATCGCAAGCAGGCGGGCGAGCGGGCCGACATGCTATCAGCAATGGCGAAACTCTTCGCGAGCGAAGCCTGTGTTGAGATCGCTCAAGACTCGCTTCGGATTCATGGCGGCTATGGATACATCTCCGAATTCACTATCGAGCGGCTATATCGTG
Source organism: Caballeronia sp. 11_S32 (assembly GCF_056930355.1). NCBI lineage: Bacteria > Pseudomonadati > Pseudomonadota > Betaproteobacteria > Burkholderiales > Burkholderiaceae > Caballeronia > Caballeronia sp. 11_S32. Next base: position 40,045 of record NZ_JBXOWH010000008.1, on the reverse strand, counting down.
AGGCGCCTTTGTATCTTGTCGGTGAAGGCACGAACGACATTAACAAACTAGTCATTGCTCGGCGGATTATGGAGGGCAATGACTCCGAAACCCTTGGGTTGCCAGGCTGACAGCGACGACATTGATGCAATACGCAGCCGAAGAAGGCATTTTGCCGTTCCCGCCGGTGCGGTCCGCCCTGAGAGATCAACTGAAATGACCAAGATAGATATCGAGCAGCTAGCGTTTCGCAGTGGCAACAGGACTGCATTGCGCGGCGAGAATGGAGCGCTGACGTTCACGCAACTAGCGGAGGCCGTTGACTTAACGGTAGGGCGGCTGCACCGCCTCGGTCTCGCAGACGGCCAGGCAATCGCGGCGCTCTGCGAAAACCGAATTGAGCAGATGCTGCTTTACTATGCAATTGCGAAGGTTGGGGGAACTTTCGTTCCAGTTAACGCGAGCCTTAGCGTTTCGGAGGTCGCGTATATCTTGGAGCATTCTGACGCTTCGCTTCTTCTCTATGACGACCGGATGGCTCACGTCGCAATGAAGGCGCTTGCTGAGAATGGAAGGACGCCAGGCATGACACTGGACGAGTTCGTCGCCACGCCCGGGGCCACCGTTTCACGTGACGCGCCCGACGCGACAGTGAACGAAACATTTCTCCTCGTCTACACGTCAGGATCTACGGGGCGGCCGAAGGGCGTCGCTTTGAGCCAACTCGCTGAATTCAACGGCAACGCTTCCCTAATCGAGATGTGGGGAATGACGGAAAGAGACGTGAATGTTGTAGCACTGCCGTTGGGCTTCCTGTACGGTCTTTCCACAGCAACTGCTGCGACCTTACAGTCCGGGGGTGAAGCGGTAATTCTTCGCCGATTCCACCCCGCAGAGGTACTGAGCGCGCTCATCGCACACAAAGCGACGATTTTCCAAGGCGTGCCGACAATGTTCGCCATGATGCTTGAGTACGCCGAGCAAAACGGCCTCGAGATCGATCTATCGTTTATGCGGCTACTGATCTCTGCCGGCGCGCCGCTCTCTCATGATTTACGTCGCCGGTTTGCGGAGCGATTCAAAAAGCAGATCGACGACTACTATGCCTTGACCGAGACCCGGCCGATCTTCGGCAAGTTCGCGTCCGATTCATCGCAGGTCCCTGCCGGAGCGATCGGGAAGCTCGCTCCCGGAGTTGAGATTCAGATCCTTGATACAGAAGGGCTTCCGGTTCAGGACGGCGTTGAGGGCGAGTTCTTTGTGCGAGGCCCGGGGACAACGATCGGATACCATAAATCTTCGTGCTTGACGAAAGACTTATTCGTTAACGGTCTCATCCGGACCGGAGACCTTGGCTACCGGGACAGCGCCGGATTCTATTACCTCACAGGTAGAAGTAAGGATCTCATCATTCGAGGCGGTGCCAATATTGCTCCAGCAGAAGTCGAACAGGTGCTTGCTTCCCATGAGGCTGTCCAAGGAATCGGCGTAATAGGCATCCCCGACGAGAAGTTTGGACAGCTCGTAGCTGCTTTCGTTGTGTATCGGAACGGCCGGCACGCTTCGGAAGACGAATTGAAGGCGTTCTGTAGCGAGAAGCTCGCAGAGTTCAAGGTACCGTCGTTCTTCGTCAGCTTGGATCAATTACCGCTTGGCAGCACAGGTAAGGTCGATAAGCGGAAGTTGCTCGAAATTTGGAATAAATCGGTGTAAGCCCGGAGGGCCCGTCATTCAAAGAATCTCGGGCCCGGCGGCTCACTCTGCCCGTTTGTCACCAAGCGAGATCCCGGTCAATCTGGCCAGCGTCAGCAATGTCCATCCTGTCGACTCGTGTATGCCGCGTGTTCGATGAGCCTAACTAAAACCTCAGTTGCCGCTACCGTCGCCTGACCGTGGCGCTACTTTGCGTGGCTCCGACAGAGCAGGGCATAGGGAAAACGGCATATCGCGCCTTGCCAAAAACGGATATTTGACAACGTTTCGATCCTCCATAGTAAATGCAACGCCGCCCGCCTCTGCCCGCAGGGACCGACGACGTGCAAATATTGCTTTCTTACACTTCGTCAGGAGTTATCAAAATGCCCGCTCTAGCCTCAGAGAAGCCCTCCGATTCGGAGGTGAGGAACGAAGGCTTTAGGCTGAACCGCGACCTCGCGAACCAGATAAATGAGATGTTTGATGGAGAACACGCCCGCTCCGAATGCTGGAGTTCGGGAATGCCGATGCTTTTCGAGGGCACGGTGTGGAGCGTGATCGGCGCGATTGTATGGGTCGTCGTTCTGTATCTAGCCTCGTAAGGATATCAAATGAAAACGACAGCATCGTCGACTGATTCTTTAGTCGAACAGGAAGCTCTTGCCGGCCGCATTCCGGTCCTTGCTAATGAGCGCATTTATAAGACGTACGGTTCATTCTTGTGGACATGCTGCACATTCAGCGCGGCGACATGGGCCTTCCTCATCGGCGGATTTCTTCCGTTTGTGGGCGATTGGCGGTTAGGCGTTGCGGGCTATGCAATCGGCCTCGTGATCGGCTTGGCGATTGTCACGCTTGCATCGGGAGGGGCCAGCTTCAAATATGGCTGCGATGTTATCGACGGGTCGAAGCCCAGCTTCGGCTATCGAGGAATCATCGTGCCTCTTTTTGGACTCTTAGCGACGTTGATTGGCTGGACCTACGTGGTTGAGGCTTTAAACGGTCGCGGGGCTGCGAATATCCTCGCCACGATCGCAGGATCCAGTCGGGGAGACGCGTCGCATGAAAAGGTCGTCATTGCTGTAGCGTTGGCCAGTCTCGTCTTGGTGTGGGTAATCACTGTCAAGGGTCCAAAGCTTTTTGAGAAAGTCAACAAGTACGTCGGACCTCTGCATATGCTCATCACTCTGATGATGCTTGGGATACTGTTCTACCGGTTCGGATTTCACGCGCTCTGGACGAAACAGCTGCCGGCCGACCAAATGCTGACCCGAGATCCAGTGAGAGGAATGGCTTTAGCAGTGGAGTTCGGGGCATCGAACGCAATGACTTGGTGGCCGGTGATGGGCGGCTTGACCCGGTTGGTGAAGCATCAGCGGCACGTCATTGGACCCACGGTGATCGGCGCAGGCATGATGGGAGCGGTGTTCGTTTCGACCGTTGCGGCGCTCGCGGCGATCAGTGCTGGGACCCATGATCCGACGATTTGGATGATCACCCTCGCTGGACCGGTGGTCGGAAGTTTCACGATGGCCGTCGTCCTACTTGCTAACGTGGCGACGATGGTTGTAATGATGTATCTCGCCGGCGTGTCGGTACAACAAGTGCGGGCGCTGTCTCGGATTCGTTGGGACCTCTTGTTAGCTTTGATGCTCTTGCCCGGAGCTTGGTTTGCGTTCCGTACGCAGTGGCTTTTGGACGAGGTGATGACTTGGCTGTCGTACAACGGTGCGATGTTCGTGGGCATCACAGGAATTACGCTTGTCGACTACTTCGTCCTCCGACGGGAACGTATTGACCCTGCCCATTTGTACAACAAGAAGCATAGCAAATATGGGTACTGGGGCGGCGTGAATTGGCTGGCCATGTTGATCATCGGATTGACGACTTGGAGTTACTTGACCATGTACAACCCGGTGACGTCTGCGAGCAGCAATAGCTTCAGATATCTGGGCGCGAGCATCCCCAACGTTTTTATCGCAGCGGTTGCCTATTTCTTTGCGGTCAAGTTAGTCCTTCGCCCGCTTGGGAAGGGCGGCTACAAAGACAGCGATGTCTTTAGCCGAGCCACCGCGTCGAAGAGCCAGGCTTCGGAGGCTGTCCAAGTATCGCTATAAGCTTCGCGAGCGGCGGGGGCGCTCCCCGTCGCTCATCAATATGCGCGTGCCGCTACCCGCTTTAATTAGCACTCTAGGTCTCCGCAGGCTACCTATCGCGTAGCACATGAAGTCCGCTCGTCCTTTGCGACCAGTGCGCTGATTCCGGCTGTCGCGAGACATATCCGAAGATCGTAGAGCATCCGAACCGCGATGCATGCGTGCGCTGTCTCATCATTTCAATACAGCTGGGAAGTCGGATCCGGCACTCCCCTTAGTCCAGTAAGTCAATATTGGGCTGTCGAAGCGCTGCGGAAATCAGCGTGCAGGAAAATCTCCTTAGCGCAGGGTGCGGCAGCGGTGTCGTACTCCGATCCGCCGATAGCAAGACAGGAGGAAGGCAACAACACAAAGCCGCCACCCCGAATGATGGTCGCGAACATCAAGTTGCCGACTACCGTCTGAAGTTCGTTATGTAGGTGCACCAAGGTGGCTGCCGTCATCAGGGAAGGCGGCCAACTCTACCTTCGAGGAAACCATGAGAGTTGGATTTGTTGGCGCAGGCTTTATTGCCGAGGCAATGATTGAAGGCTTTTTTCTCCACGGCTATGACGGCCTTGAGGTTGTTGTGTCTCCCCGCAGCCATTCCGTGGCGAACCGGTTGGCTCACAAGCATCCTGGCCACGTGGTAGTAGCTGAGAATAATCAAGCGGTCCTGGATGACGTGGAAAGCGTGGTTCTTGCTATCCGGCCGCAAGACGCCCAGGCAACACTCCGCAGCCTCGAATTTAGTCCGCAGCATCGCGTCATAAGCGTTGTTGCCGGACTACCGCTTGATGTTCTAAAAAGCGTGGTGGCTCCTGCCCAAGCGGTGAGCCTTGCCATCCCTCTGCCAGCTATCGCACGCGGGAAAGCGGCGACTGTCATCATGCCACCCGATGAGCACACCGCGTCTTTGTTTCAGCGTGCTGGCGCTGTGATCGAAGTCAATGACGAGAAATCTTTTGCCGCAATGGGCACGGTGACAGCTCTCATGGCGCCGTTTTTTGTGTTGGCGGAGAGCGCGAGCAGTTGGCTCGTGGAACAGGGCGTGAGCGCCTCGGCGGCACACGCGTATGTGGTACAGCTGTTTGCAGGCCTCGTCGAGACTGCGATTCGAGAGTCGGGGAAGTCGTTCAGCAACCTTGCAACTGAACATGCAACGCCGGGCAGCCTCAATGAGCTAGTTGTTCGTCACTTGAGTGAGCGGGGCGCCTTCGTAGCCGTGACGAGCGGGTTAGATGCATCCCTTCAACGGATGAGTGGCGCGAGCTAACCGCCTCAGTGGCGGATTCGAAGAAGGCGCTGCTGCGTGTTTTCCCGTCCGGAAGATCTGCGGGACATAAAAATTGACTTGGTAGTCAGATTTTCGTGATATAAAGTATGTATGCACGAGGCCGCTGGCTTTGCGGGCAAGCGTCAATCACACATGAGGAACGAACATGGGCGTTCGCATCAATTTCATCAATCCGTTTGGCACGACAGCGTATAACGACCTGATATCGGAAACGCTTACTCCTTACCTGAGCGAAGGTTCGGAGTTGGTTGTTACAAATACCACTGATTGCCCTGAAAATATTGACTACTTCTACAACAAGCATCTTGTGGAAGAGGTCGTTTTCGAAGATGTGATCAAAGCAGAACGCGACGGATTCGACGCGGTGATTGTTGGCTGCTGCTACGACCCTGGCGTCCGCGTCGCTCGGGAGCTCGTCGACATCCCAGTGATCGGACCACTGGAAGCGACCATGCAGTTCGCGCCCTACTTTGGTCACAGGTATTGCCTTGTCACAGATCATGCGAAGGCGGTGCCGTACATGCGCGATCTTGTTCGCCTCTACGGACAAGACTCCTTGTGCACAGATGTGTCTTGCATCAATTGGTTCGTTACAGACATGATCAAGGACCCGCACGCTGTCGCGGCAGATGCCGTTCGGGCAGCTGCTCAGGCGATGGACCAAAAGGGCGCAGAGGCGGTAATTCTTTCCTGTACGATCATTTCCGCGAGCCACGAAAAGTGGTTGCGAGATTCTGGTGCCAAACGGGACCACGCTGTCTTGAACCCAAACACCATGGCGCTCAAGATGGCCGAGTCTTTAGCTCAACTGAGGAAGGCGGGGGCTTACCAAATCAGTCGCAAAGGCTTCTATCAACAAATGCAGCAACACAATGCGGCAGAGTTTGAGGCGGTCCGCAAGCGTTTCGGTCGGAAGTAGTAAATGCCCATCCTTTGAAAGGACCCCGCCTAGGGCGAGGTCAACGCAACTTGCGGATCTTTGTGAATTGTATGGAGAGGAAAATGGGTGATCTATCTGGACGTGTGGCGGTTGTGACGGGAGGTGAAACCGGCATCGGTCTCGCGATCTCAGAAACGTTAGCGCAGCGAGGCGCGAAGGTCGTAATTGGCGGCATCTTTAGCAAAGCCGGTAGCGACGCTGTGGACGCCATCGTTGGAAAGAATGGGACTGCAAGCTTTTTCGAAACGGACGTGCGATTCGAAGACCAGGTCGAGCGCCTTGTTCAGTCGGCGGTGGATCAGTTCGGGCGGGTTGACATCATGGTCAACAACGCCGGGGTCTTTGACGGGTTCGCAGATTGTCTCGAAACGACACTGGACTTGTGGGACAAAGTGGTCGACATTAACCTGAAGGGTTGTTTCCTGGGCACGCGAGCCGCGCTGAAACGGATGATCCCGCAGCGGTCCGGGCGAATCATCAACACATCGTCGGTGGGGGGCTTGCGTGGCGCTGCTGACGGCACGTCTTACACCGCAGCGAAATTCGGCGTTGTCGGGCTTACCCGGCAGGTCGCGTGCACCCACTCGGAGTTCGGGATTACTATCAACGCGATTTGCCCTGGTGTAATTCAAACCGACATACGCAAGAACTCCGGAGCCATCTTGGGTTCGGCCGCGGCAGATCTTATGGCGCGAGGCGTAGGAAGCGACCCGGATGGCTACAAACGCGTCGTGCCGGCGCGCCGGAAAGGTCTCCCGCAAGAGGTAGCCGAAGTAGCGGCGTTTCTAGCCTCAGATGGCGCTAGCTATGTTTCCGGCCAAGCGATCGCCATTGACGGGGCTTGGACCGCAACGTAATCGCTTCGATGAGCTGGCACGAGGCATCAATTCACGCCCACGAGCCGAAAAATACACCCTCTGTGCCACTTTCAACGAGGGCGGAGTATCCAGCGCGCAGGGTTTCTCGCTTATATCGAGCACTGCGGCCCACAAGTCGCAACTCGAACGGGGTTAAGGCTGCTGAAACCGTCGCCCGCCGCTAGCGTACGGGTCGTTCGCTTTGAACTTACCGCTGTTCATGTACTTGCGGCTCTCAAATTGATGAGACTTGGAAATGACAACCGTCTGTTTATCGTTTGATTTTGACGCAGTTTCAATTTGGTTGAGTACCTTCAAGCAAACGACTCCGACGCCGCTGTCGCGTGGCGAGTACGGCGCTCGGGCTGGGCTACCCCGGATCCTCGCACTTCTCGACCGGCAAGGCGTGAAGGCTACCTTCTTCACGCCGGCTCACACAGCACAGACTTTTCCTTCGGAAGTGAAGAAAGTAGTCGATAGTGGTCATGAAGTCGGGGTTCACGGACTTGTCCATGAGTCTCCGGTTGGGCTTTCGTACGACGCTGAACGCAGCGCGCTGATGCAGAGTATCGACATCCTTGAGCGCATCTCCGGAAAGAGGCCCGAAGGATACCGATCGCCCGCGTGGGACCTGAGTGAAAACACCATCTCCTTGATTGAAGAGATGGGACTCCTATATGACAGTAGCTTGATGTCAGCTGATTATCATCCGTTTCGCGCCAGACGAGGGGACGTCCTCACGGACGAGAAGATGACTTTTGGCGTTGAAAGCTCAGTACTGGAATTTCCTGTCGCTTGGGAACTTGACGACTACCCCTACTTCCATTTCGCCGCAAAGCCAATCAACCAAGGTCTTCGGTCTACCGGAGAGGTGTACGAGCTTTGGAAGGCTGAGTTCGACGCGGCGCACGATGAGGGTGGAGTCTTCACTTTAACGTGTCACCCAGAGATTATCGGGCGTGCCCCGCGCGCGAAGATGCTCGAGGATCTCATCTGCTACATGCGGTCGCAGGAAGGCGTTGTCTTCCACACGATGGTCGAAGCGGCGCGAAATTTGAATTTGCATAGTTGACGGCATTTATACGAGGAGCACGAAGATGAGTAGTGAAGGCGCAACGGTAGCGGAACAGATTGGGCAAAACGCCCGATATTTCGAAGAACTTGAGGTCGGTACGGAATGGCTTAGTCCTCGCCGGACGATTACTGAAGCGGACATCGTCATGTTCGCGGCCATCACGGGCGACCATAATCCGGTACACACCGACGAGGAGTTTGCCAAAAATTCGGTCTTCGGCGGCCGTATCCTCCATGGTCCGGCCGCCTTTGCGATCGCCACAGGCCTTGAAAGTCGGCTTGGCATCAAAGAAGGGACGGCGGTCGCATTTCTCGGGATGACATGGGACATGCGAGGTCCAGTGAAGATTGGCGACACTATCTATGTTCGTGAGAAGGTAACTTCGAAGCGTGAAAACAAGAAGCCAACCACGGGCATCGTAAATTTCTATGTGGCGATCGAGAACCAACGTGGCGAGGTCGTCCAGGAAGGCGAGTGGAAAGTGATGATGAAGCGCAAGCCCACAGCGGCGCTGGCTTGAGTTCAGTAGCGCGCACGTCGTGCGCGCGCTGCATGTGTCCGATTCACGCAACGACACAAGTTTAACGGTACGGGAATATCAATATATGGCTTCGGAATTAACAGTTGCGGTTACCGCGTTTCCGGTCAGGCGATATAAATCACTAGACGAGTTTATTGCTCACGTCGAGGGAATCGTACTCAAGGCCAAAGCAGGCGGCGCTTTGGTTGTAGTATTTCCGGAACTTACGTCGACAGGTTTGCTCTGGATCGATGAAGCCGCTGCCGAGGTCACGACCAAGACGGTTGCCGAGCACTACCGGCGCGTGCTCACGCCGTTGTACTCGTCTTATCGTTCGGCCTTGAGTGACTTGGCAAAAAAGCACCAGATTACGATCGCTGGCGCATCGTTTTGGCACGAGCAGGACGCGGACGCCCGAAATACTGCTGGTGTCTATTTCCCCGACGGAGTTGTCTTGCTCCAAGACAAACTTCACATGACGAGGGGTGAACGGGCCATTGCAACACAAGGCGGCGACAGCCTCATCACATTTCACGTGAACGGTGTGAAGTGCGGTTTGTTCGTCTGCTACGATGTCCAGTATCCCGAACTTACTCAACATCTCGTGGCAAATGGCATTGAAGTGCTCTTTGTGCCGTCGTTGACCGACGAGCGCGGCACTTGGCGTGTTTGGCACAGTGCTCATGCGCGCGCGCTCGAAAATCAGATATTTGTCTGTGTGTCAACTTTGGTCGGTCCTCTGGACCTGCCAAGTGACTACAAAACTCAAGCCACCGGCAAGGCGTTTGTGGCGTGTCCAATCGATAATCGGTTCCAAATCGTAGACGGCACCTATGCGCTGAGTCAAGAAGGTGAGGAAGTCCTGCTTAGCACGCTCAACCTAGAAACGCTCCGCGCGTCTCGGGCAAAGGCAGAAGTTCGGCAGCTTCACGACCGTCGGCCGGATCTATACGACCGACTGCAAGCGAATCGGTAGCTTGCACCTTTGAATCTGCGGAGGTTGCGGCGGCGATCCGATTAAGCAGCACGAACGCCGCGAGGGCCTCTCTCACGGCCGAGACGATTGCCGACAGTTTCGCGCGCTGAACGACCCAAACCTCTCCTTCATCCGCCTCTGTGCTACTAGCCGCAAACGCCGAATCTCGGGGGCCGGCGGTCAGTTCGGTTGGCTCGGCAGGCGCTCTACAGACCAAAATAGCGGCGTCATCGCCACCCACGCACCGCGCTGCGCGCCCGCGATTAATGTGGGAACGTCGGCGCATCGAGTGCGTTGCAGTCTTCGTGTTGACTACCCGGTCAAAAAAAAAGACAATGCAACGAGCGCTCGCGGAACGGCGTCATCATTGCATCATCGAACACAACCACGGCCGTCGGGCGCCTGGAGCGGCATACATGGACTTCGAAACGTTTTACGGTGTTGTATACCCAGCGCAGACAGATGCGATGGGGCATATGACGGTGCAGTATTACGTCGCCGCGTTCGACCAAGCAATGTGGCATCTGGTAGGGCGACTGGGATACGATCCTCGGTGGCGAACTGAAAAGCATGAGGGATGGGCAGACGTGCGCTATGAGATTGACTATCGCTCAGAATTGAAAGTTGGCGACCTTTTTACTGTGCGAAGCGGCGTAACAGACGTTGGCACGCGTTCTCTCAAAACACAGCACAAGCTGTTCGGTCCAGCTGGAGAGGTGTCCGCTGAAATTCAAATGGTGTCGGTTTACTTCGATCTTCGCGAGCGAAGAAGTATTGCAATCCCGGATTCCATCCGCAGTAGGGTACGCGATGCGCAAGCAGGCCTCAGCAATTCCGAATGATGGCACGTTCGCGGCCGCGCGGTCGCTGGAGAAAGTATGAAACAGGACAAAAGAGAGGAGCTCAAGGCAAAGAAACAAGCGTATGTTCAGGAGGAGATCTTAGGCTCCGCTGTTGCGCTCTTTGCTGCGCGTGGCTTCCGCGCCGTGACGATCGACGATATCGCTTCGAATTTGGGCTATACAAAGTCGGTCGTTTACTACTATTTCCGCAGTAAAAACGAGATCTTATGGCAGATCTTTACGCGGATCTACGACAGCTATTTCGAAACCATCTCGTCGGCTTTGACCGGTGATCACCCGCCGGAACAGGCGCTCGCCAACATCATACGCGGTCACGCGATGAATGTGATGGAACGCCGAGAATGGACGGCGATCTATTTCAGTGAAGAGAGTGAACTTGATGACAAACAGCGCAAGCTTATATTGAGCCGCAAACGTGAGTACGATGCAAAAATTGAGAGCGTTTACCGCGCTGGGGTCGAAAGCGGGAGATTCCGCGATATTCCCCCGCATGTCGCTGTTAGCGGCATACTCGGAATGTGCAATTGGCTCTACACCTGGTTCAGCGAAAAGGGAGCAATATCGGCGGCCGACATCGCGGAACACTACGTCACGCTGCTAACGAATGGCTACATGCTGGCAAAGCCAGGTAAGCCGGCTACGTCACCGCAAGCGCAAAAATCGGCACGAGTTCAAATCGCTTGAACGAGCAGCTCGTTTAGACAATCCCCGCACAACGCCACGCAAATCCTTGCGGGACGGCAGCTACGTGACCGCTGCCGTCTCAGCTTCCCACCTGCAACGCCTATTTCCCTGCAGGAATCACGGCGAAGCCGTCAACTTCAACACGCGCAATCTCATCGTACAGTTGCACGACTGAGATGAGTACGCTAGCGGGCGCGGCGGCTTGATTGATATATTCAGCACGTACCTTTCGAAGCACGGCGAGCATACTCGGCTCGTAATTCGTTACGTAGTACGTGAGTCGTGCGACTGCTTCGAACCCTACACCAGCGGCCTTCAACGTTGCTTTGATCCGCTCATACACGGCGCGCAGCTGTACTTCGAAGTCTCCCTCGATTGTGTTTCCTTCTTCGTCCACCGGAACGTGGCCGCCCAAGATCAACAATTTTCCTTCGCCCGCGACAAGGACTGCCTGAGACACGCCAGGAAAGGAAGCGCCGGGCGGATTGATCGGTGTCAACATGATTCACCTCGCTAAACGACTGGTTGGACATAAAAACTGACTGCCCAGTATAATACATTTGGCTGAAGTCGGTCGTCTAATTTGTGCGGTCGCGCCGACGCACCGATTCCGCCGAGGTGGGCACCGGTAACAAGTTTGCTAAACATTTAGTTCGGTCCCGAGGGCACTCACTGAGTGTTATCCCTGAGGAACATAGATTTTATTTTGACGAGACGGGCCGTTCGTGCATACTGACTTACCGGTCAGATTTTACGGTCCACGGGTCAAAGAGACTAACCGACGGACCGAGTACGTTGTGGCATGGGTTCGTGCATCGATGCGGCCGACTTCGCCCCGTGGAGCCCGATGGTGGCTCTCGGAAGCCCCAACCTAGTCAAGCGGAATTGAGTGAGCGCTATGAGTGACCTGTCAGAAATGAAAGCCGCCTTCGGAGTCGCGAAAGGAAAGCCGTCGACCGATCTCCTTAAGCTGGAATCGGTCTCGAAGTCGTTTGGTGATCATCGAGTGTTGCACGACGTCAATCTTGAGATGGCTGCGGGGGAAGTGGTGGCTGTCATTGGTCCCAGCGGTTCGGGGAAAAGCACTCTTTTGCGGTGCATCAATCAGTTGGAGCCGCCCAGTTCGGGCTCGATAACTGTCGACGGCGTTAAGATCGTTGCTGGGGGGTCACCTGGTAAAGGGAAGCTGGTTCATTTCCGACGCACCCTTGGAATGGTGTTTCAGTCCTTCAATCTCTTTCCGCACATGACGGTGCTGGAAAATGTTAGTTTGGCCCAGCGGCGTGTGCTAGGTCGCTCGGTCGCTGAGGCAAACGAACGGTCTCTTGCGTTGCTCACGCGGGTAGGTCTGGCGAGTAAGGCGGACCAGTTTCCGTCGCGCTGCTCCGGCGGCCAGCAGCAGCGTATCGCAATCTCCCGGGCACTCGCTCTAGATCCAAAGATCATGCTTTTTGATGAGCCGACGTCGGCGCTCGATCCCGAAGTGGGTCTAGAGGTCCTTGCGGTCATGCGCGAGCTTGCGGATGACGGTATGACAATGATGGTCGTCACTCACGAGATGCGGTTCGCCGAAAATGTCTCTGACAGGGTGATCGTCATGGCAGATGGAGGCATCCTGGAGGAGGGGCCAAGTAAGGATGTAATGCGAAATCCCCGCGTCGAGCGCGTGCAGCGCTTCCTCTCGGCCGTGAGGGATCGGTAATGTCGGATTTCATTCACAACATCGCCATCGCGATCGTCAGCGCGATTCCGTGGACGATTGCCCTTACTCTCACATCCTTCGTGATGGGCGCGATACTCGCGGTTCCGTTGTGTTTCGCCTCCGTTTCACGCATCTCGGGCTTGCGCATTTTTGCGTCGTCCCTAATCTTGACTTTCCGTTCGATCCCGCCGATTGTCTGGTTGTTCTTGATCTTCTTCGGGGTTGGGACATCACTCGTCCAGCTAGACCCATTCACGTCTGCGACAGTGGGCTTAGGCCTCATCACCGCATCGAACCTTTCTGAGATATACCGTGGCGCAATCGCCGCCGTGCCGAAAGGGCAGTTTGAAGCAGGTTCGGCACTTGGTCTGTCGCGTTTTCGTCAATTCACGGACGTCTTGGCCCCGCAGGTATTCAGGATTGCGCTTCCGTCAGCGGCGTCATATTCCATCGGCTTGCTGAAGGATACAGCTGTGGCATCGACGATCGGGGTTCCCGAAATGGCATCAGCCGCTTATCGCGTGTCACAAACGACATTCAAGGGGCTCGAGGTGTACGCCGCGTCAGGATTGCTTTACTTTCTGATCAGCCTTGGCATGGCCTATTCAACTAGAGCTCTCGACAAACGCCTGAAGATGAGGATCGCGCGATGAGAGAAATCCTGTCGCTGTGGCTAGAATGGCTGCCTAACCTATCGGTTGGCCTTCTCACGAGTTTGGAAGTGACGGTCCTCTGTATGCTGATCGGCGTGCCGCTAGGATTGCTATTCGCCCTCGGGGTCGCTGTGCGAACAAAAGCGCTCCGGTTTATCACGGTCGCGCTCGTCGAATTAGGTAGAGGTGCTCCTGCGCTGATTCTGCTGCAATTCTTCTATTTCGGACTGCCGACGACGGGCTTAACACTTTCATCCTTTACGTCGTCGGTCCTTGCACTGGCCTGGTGCACGGGCGCGTACACAAGCGAGATCATTCGGGCTGGGCTCCAGGCTGTGCCGCATGGGCAGCGGGAAGCATCGTATGCCATCGGGTTGACAGAACTAGACACTCTTAGACTGGTCGTCCTACCTCAGGGCTTGCGGGTTTCAATACCGCCTCTCTTGGGCTTCGCGCTGATCATGTTACAGGCAACGTCGTTGTGTTTTACGGTGGCTCTGCCTGAACTTGTGACACGCGCTAACCAGATCGGGACGACGACATTCCTATATATGCCAGTACTGTTGTTGGCTGCACTAATGTACACAGCGATCTGCGTGCCTTCAACGCTTCTCGTAGGCCGACTAGAGCGTCGACTGTCGAGACATGAAGCATAGGCAAGGCTGGGACGTCCAAGAGTTGGTTCGCTGAGACGCGGAACCCGCTATGGCCCATGGACGCTTCGACCCTCGGCAGACGTAGGTGTACGAACGGACCATTGCCATGGTGCTTGTCAGTGGCGGTGGCGTCGCCCCAGCATCTCGAAATTCAACCGACATCAAACGAAAAGGTTTATGACTACAGAAATCAAACCCAGCTGGGAGACGTCAATCAGCGACGTCGAAGAAGCGAGTGTCTTTATCCGTGGCTACGATTTAGGCGAGCTAATCGGAAACCTTTCGTTCGCATCTGCGTCGTTCCTGCTCATCCGCGGAAAGATTCCGACCCCTGGGCAGTCGAAAATGATGGAAGCGGTGCTCTGCTCAGTACTGGATTACTCACTGAAAAAGCCTGGGACCGTCGCAGCGCGATATTGTGTGTCCGGTAATCCCTCCATGGTGGCCGGGCTGGCAACGGCCATTCTATCGGCTGGAGAATACACACTCGCGCCGGACGCAAGCGGGGAATTCATCGCCTCGACCTTTGCGCAGTACGCGAAGGAGAAAGTGTCGATTAGCGACGCTGCTGAGGCGCTTGTGACGGGACTGCGAGCAAGCGGGAAGCGAGTTCCTGGCTTTGGTCACCCAAACTTCAGGTTTCTGGACCCGCGTGCTCAGAAGCTCAAGACCATTGCACAGGAAAATGGTGTCTGGGGCGAGCTGTGCGATTGGTACGAGGCGATCCATGCTGCGTTCATCAAGCAAGCAAATAAGCCGGACCTCGTCATTAACGAGGTCGGAATGATGGCTGCGATTCTCGCGCAAATGGACTTCACACCCGCAGAGATGACCGGTCTGGCGCTCATCTCGACCATGCCTGGAGTAGTAGCTCATATTTCGGAGGAACTTCGTAGCAAAGTTCGGATCCGGACGGTGCAAGACAGAGATGCCAACTATCGACGTGTCCGCCATGACCTGAAGAGCGACCTTAGTTCGGCGGGATGGTGAACCGCGCAAGCGCGATTCCTACAGGTGGAACACAGCGCATAAAGGCTGGCCACTTCTTACGTGTTTGAGAGCGACCGGGAGGGGCACGACCCGCGCCCGAATAACACACCGCTGCGACGAATTGTACAAGTCCTTCGCGTGTTCCTCTCTGCGCAGATGCGGGCTACGTGAAGGACGGAACTACTACGAGGCGAACGACATTGAGGGTTCGTCTTTCAGTGATTTGAACCGGCGCCGGAAGTCAATTAGGGAGAAATCCATGCAAACGAATCAATGGGTTGTAAAGGTTACGCTTACCGCGGTTGTCCTTTGCGCGTCGGCGGTTGCTAATGCGCAAGAGTGCAAGCCTGCACATCAGTTTAAGACGGTCGTTCCCGGCACGCTAACCTTGGTGAGCATGTCGTTTCCCCCGTTCAACATTCCTGGGCCAAACGGGTCTTTGTCAGGTGTCGAAGGCGACCTACTGGCCGATTTTGCGAAAAAGGAATGTTTGAAGATCAACACGCTCGTCGTCGACGCCGGCTCAGCGATTCAATACCTTATTACCAATCGCGCGGATATCGCTGCGGCATCGTGGTACAGAACCGCGGCGCGTCAGCAGGTTGTCGCAATGTCCGATCCCCTCTATCTTGACCAGCTTGCCATTTATTCGAAGCAAGGATACACGAAGATCTCCCAGATTGAAGGGAAGAGCGTCGGAGCCATCACGGGGTACAACTGGATCGCGGACCTGCAGAAGACACTCGGCGACAATCTAAAGCTTTATCCGAACCCTGTAGCTTTGGCTCAAGACCTCTCCGCCGGTCGAGTAGAAATAGGAATCGATAGTTACGGCACGGGCGTCTACGCGCAGAAAAAAGGCGGCTACTCGGGATTCCAGATCAAAATTGGAGAGCCTGACGAGCGAATTCGTGCAACCATTCAGTCCGCTCAGGTCGCGTTCCTTTATGGGAAGAGCAGCACGGAACTGGGCAACGCACTCAACAGCTTCATCGCGTCGTCGCATAAGGACGGCACGTTGGTGAAGATATTTAAGGATTACGGCCTCGATCCGAAGCTACTTGACACTGGTGCTCCCAGGTACATTCAGTAAATCGAATACGTATATATCTCGGGAAAATGATCCTTGCTCGTGCGGGCAGGGATTGAACTTCAACGGACGGAAGGTGTAATGGCAACTACGGAAAAAAGAGTCGCGATCGTCACTGCGGCTGGAAAGGGAATTGGTGCCGGGATCGCTCGTCACTTAACGGAAAGCGGTTACGTCGTTTCTCTTATGTCTCCCTCCGGAGCCGCAGAAAAGCTTGCTGCCGAGCTCGGCGGTATTGGCATTACCGGCTCTGTTACGTCGACGGAAGATATTCAACGTCTAATCGACAGCACTCTCGAGAAATACGGTCGCATTGACGCGCTCGTAAACAACACAGGGCATCTGCCGTCCGGCGACTTGATGACGCTTCAGGACGACCAGTGGAGCACGGGCTTCGAAATGATTCTTTTGAATACCGTTCGAATGCTTCGCCTGCTTACTCCGGAGTTTCTCAAGGCAGGCGGCGGCGCCGTGGTGAACATCTCGGCGTACGGGGCAGTTGCACCGGAGCAGGCGTTCCCTATTTCGTCAGCGCTGAGAGCGAGCCTCAGCTCGTTCACTCGACTCTACGCAGAGCGCTATGCGGCCAAAAACATCCGCATTAACTCCGTACTGCCCGGATTCGTGGACAGCTGGGACGCGCCGCAAGAAATCATCGATCGAATTCCAATGGGCCGGATTGCTACGGTCTTGGAGATCGCGCAAGCAGTGGAGTTCCTTCTTTCAGATAAGTCGACCTACATCACCGGTCAAAACATTCTCATCGACGGGGCGCTGGTCAACACGATCTGACGTCGTTCTCGTCACAAGCGGCGAGGTCCGGTCGGGTGGTCAGGCAATCCGATGCGGGACGCTCATTTCGCCAACGATTATCTGCATAGCTGGGGGAATTAATCATGCGTTGTAAGGCAGCAATCCTTTACGAGTACGGGACACCACTGCAAGTTAAGGAGATCGAGATCGATGACCCTCGCGAGGGCGAGGTGTTAGTCAAGGTTGCCGCAAGCGGGGTCTGCCATTCCGATCTGTCCGCCGCGAAGGGCTTATATGGCGATCTTTTGCCAGCGGTTCTCGGGCATGAGGGCGCCGGTGTGATCGCAGCTGTAGGCCCGGGTGTCACGAACCTTTCCGTAGGCGACCATGTAATTTTGTCATGGAAGCCGCATTGTGGAAATTGTCGCAGTTGCACTCGGGGAAGGCCGAACCTGTGCGAAGGTGCGAATTGGATTGATACTGGCAAAATGAAAGACAACACTAGCCGGTATCGTTGCGACGGTAAGGAAATCCTCCATTTCGCAGGCATTTCGACGTTTGCGGAGTACACGGTTGTACCGCAGGAACTTGCCATCAAGATCGATAAGAGCCTTCCTTTGGTGCCAATGTCTCTCGTTGGCTGCGCCGTTACTACTGGAGTTGGGGCAGCCGTTAACACCGCACACATTCAACCCGGCGACGCTGTGGCCGTAATCGGTTGTGGCGGGGTGGGCCTAAGTGCCATCCAAGGTGCTCGAATTGCAGGAGCGACGACTATTATCGCCATCGATCGTTCCTCCGGCTCCCTTCAGCTCGCAGCGAAACTTGGGGCAACTCACACCGTTAACTCCAGCGAGGAAGATGCGCTGCAGACGATTCTGAAAATCGTTCCCGGCGGCGTCGATACAAGCATCGAAGCCGTCGGTCGGCAAGAGACAATGGAGCTTGCTGTCGCGATGCTGCACCGCGGAGGCGAGGCAATACTTGCGGGCGTGGCCCGACCGGATGTTGAGGTCAGCTTCACTCCTTTCGTGCTTGTTCGTCGCGAACATGAGATTCGAGGAAGCTTCTATGGCTCTGCGACGCCAGAAAAAGACTTCCCTCGGTTCGCGGAATGGTATCGCGAAGGAAAGCTGGATCTCGATTCAATGGTGAGGATCCGAGCGCTTGACGAAATAAACGACATCTTGAAGGAACTCGATACAGGTGCGCTTGGCCGCAGCGTTATCCAATTCAGTTAGTCGGTAGGGAGATGCTTTTGTAGATGCGACAAGAGCATCGCCTCACGCGACCTATTCCGCTCGATCTGACTGGCACCGCCACGTCGGCCGCGGGCATCTCACATTGTGAGCTCCGTTCGTCCGCAAAGCTTCTTATGCGCGAATGCGTCCTTCATCAGGGTGGGGAGGGTGAATGGATTGTTCAAAACCTCGCGCGTTAGTCCAACTTAGAATTGAGGTCGTGAATTCGCTCCCCCTAGTCTGGCGACAAGTGGTGGTTCATCGTCATGTCCGCCTATCCACGCTGAGCCGTATCATCGTCGCCGCGATAGGCTGGGAGGGTGGTTATATGCACGAATTTAGGTTCCGGAATCGCGCCTATGGGTGGCCCGACACAGAAAAAGCCACCCATGTGCCAGCGCTAGATGAGTGGCGCGTCAGCCTTTCCTACGCTCTCGAGCGGAGCAACGTCTTTTCCTATCGCTATGGTCTCCATCAAGGATGGCTGCTTATGGTGACGGTCGAAGCGGTAGATTGCGACGCTGAAGTTCTAAGCGTTCCGTGGTGCGTCGACGGTGCGACTGAGTGTCCAGACGAAGATCGTAAGATCGAACCAGCGTATTGTGGGGGCTCGCGTAGTCCAGAAGGTGCAATCTTCTCCGCGATTAGCGGTGAATTCGATAAAAATGGCGCGAACCGAAGGCTTCGCCGCAGTTGAAGTGCAACGGTTGTCGGAATCGCGCGGATGTGAACTCAGGCGCAACAGAAGATGAGGATCGGTGCGCGTTCCTGCCATCGGAAAACGATTGAGTGAACATCTTCTAGCGCACGTTAGAATCGGCTGTCGCGAAGGGTAAAATCAAGTGTTGACGTTCCCCGGTGTCCACTTCCGGCGTTCCTTCCAGTCTGCCGGCAAATCGCGAAACCTCGCTAAGCTAAGCTGTTCAACCGGAAGGTTCGTTCGCCCGTCCAGTGCCATCTCAGCGAGGGCCTTGCCAACGCTGGGCGCCAAGCCGAAGCCGTGACCTGACGTCGACGCAACTATCATTCCGCAGCTGAAACGGTCCACCACCGTTGAGACGTCGGGCGTGATATCCACCACGCCTGCCCAACTGCGAAGGATGTTGACATGCGAGGTTGCAGGGAGCAACTCCAGTAGCCGACGCGCCATATTCCGGACGATTGGTGTGTTAGGCTTCGAGGGCTCAGCAGCCAAGTCTACGCCTACCCACTCGTGTGGTCCGCCATTGAAATGGATGTTCCCTCGGCGCGTCTGGCGGAGCGACAGACCATTGCCTACCATCGCAACGTCAAACATCGCAGGAACCGGTGTTGTGATCATTGCTTCGACACGCATAGCGGCGATTGGAAGGTATTCGCCCACCATTTTAGCCACTGATCCAGCGAACGCGCCCGCGCAGTTCACGACAGTTGTTGTTGCAATCCTTCCTGTTGATGTATTGACAGCGACGATCTTGCCGTTCTCTAGCAGGATTTCCGTTACTGTCGTTCCTTCTCGTATCTCGCCTCCGCGATCGAGCAACGCCCAAGCGAACGCTTGCGCTGTTCGCTGCGGATTAGCGTGTCCGGCATGTGTGGTATGGATGCCGGAAATCACATTTTCGCTCAACTGCGGAACGATCTTGCGAGCCTCGGCGCCGTCAATGAAACGGAAGGGGATGCCAGTACTCTTGAAGGTGTTATAGGTTTCGGAGAGCTCAGTTTCCTCCTTCGGCGAGAGGGCTACCCACAGCCGGCCTCCCGGGTTCCATTCCGTTGGGTAACCAAGTTCCTCGTCCAAGGTTTCCCAAATCCTCTCAGCCTCGAGTGCAATTGGCGTTTCAATCGGCGTTTCGCCGCGAAGCGAGAGAAATCCGGTTGCTCTGCCGGAGGCTTCCCATGCAACGCGGCTTTTCTCGCAGACGATGACCCGCGCCCCCGATTTTGCTAGCCAATACGCGGCAGACAGGCCAATTATCCCTGCGCCAACTACGACAACGTCAGCTGTTTCCATAAAGGGTACCGAGGTATTATTTATAGGGGCATCCGCAGCGGCAAGACGGAGCGTTTAGTGCGTGGAGTGAAGCCAGATCGGCCAACGGGCTCTGAACTCTTCGCTCTCGTCGTCGGCAGCGAAGGCACTCACCGATATTGGCCGAACGGGGCATCGGTAGGACCCCGGCAACATCATCGACAATTGACGTCCCGTCGCATTGGCAATGAGCATCAACGATTGGTCGCGGCATCGCTTACCTTGACAATGACCCATGCCCACTCGCGTCAAGCGCTTTGCGACGTCTTGGGAGCGGGCGCTTTCTGCACCAAGAGTGCTGAGGCTTGGTGCGGGGCCCTGGAGTGACGAGTTTAAATATCGTGGCGCCGAAAGCTCTATCAATTCGCGACGCGTGACATCCTCGCACTGGCAAATGTTCACGTCGATGCCCTGCACGCGGAGGAACGACTCTAGCCACTTGGAAGGATAAAATGCGCCCGCGAGTTCCGATGGCGTGTCCGCCAGGTGGCCGGGTTCCTTGCAATTGTCGGACGCCGCCGCCGTCGCAGCAGCTCTTCCCTGTTGAATCGCGAATTCAGCGTCAAGCAAAGACGCCTCAGTGATACCTGCGGCGTCGCCTACAACATATACATCGGGGATCGACGTCCGCAGGTTGCTAGATAGCGCCGGAATCCAGCCTCCGCGTTTCGCATCGAATATCACGCTGCAACCGGAGAGCGCTGACAACTCGATGTTGGGGGCGATACCGATGGCCAGGCAGATTGTGTCACAGGCAAGAATGTGTCGCCTGTCACTGTCGACCAGGTCGACAACCTCCACCCCTTCAACGGACGAGCTGCCTACGGCCTGCGCAATGGTTGTCGACTTGAGGAACGGCACTCCCGCCACGATTAACTCTTCTGCGAGGCGCGCGTCTCCTTTTATTTCCGGCTCGACTTCTAGGATTGCCCGTACCGACAGGCCCCGATCCAGTGCTAGCTTAGCCGTGCGCAGACCCAGATTCCCGCTTCCCACAACGACGATACTCGTCCCATCGAATGCTTCGTATCGCTCCATAAGTGCAGACATACCGTTTGCGCCAATAACGCCAGGAAGATGCCAACCGGGAAAGGAAAGAACAAGGTCGCGTGATCCTGTGGCTAAAATCAACCGGTCGTATGTCAATAGCCGAGTGCGCGCGCCGTCGCTTAAGCCCAGCTCGTTATTATGTTGACCAGCGTTGTTGCTACCGGGTAGGAAACTTCCCCAAACACAGGTTCCTGTTACGACGTCAACCCCTTCTTCAACGCAAGCGAAGAGCGACTCATTAGAACTTAGGACGCGCTCTGCTATAAGACTCTCGTCGTTTAGAACTGATGGCAGACGACCTCCATAGAAATACGGAGCGTCCAGGCTCATTTGGCCGACGCTCTGAGGATGCTCATCGATAAGTGTGACGTCCATACCGAGTGCGGTGCCTTGTAATGCCGCCGCGCACCCGGCCGCGCCTGCGCCAACGACAACCAAGCGTTTTCTGTCAGACATTGTCCGCCCCGAGAGTTCCGCGTATTTCTTTAACACGCTCTATAAACGCAGGTAGAACCTCGTGCACATCGCCCACAACTCCGTACCGCGCAAACCTGAAGATTGCCGCTTCGGGATCGTTGTTGATTGCCACTATGGTAGTTGAAGAGGAGATTCCTGCCATATGATGCACCGCGCCGGAGATCCCCACTGCAAAGTACACGTCGGGGCCCACCTTCAGTCCGCTGAAGCCGATCTGTTTCGATGGAGCAAGCCATCCCATCTCAACTACTGCACGGCTTCCGCCGAGCGCCGCGCCCAACACGCGAGCGGCGTCTTCGACAGACTTCCATTTTTCTTTTGCACCGACTCCCAAACCACCTGACACGATCACGCGTGCAGACTTCAGCGACGGTCCGTCGGTCGCAGCATCTGGAATCTCAGAGAGAACCGTAACAGATGATTGAGCATTAGGAAGAGCGATCGCAATCACCTCACCAACCGCGGTCGGTTGCGATGCAGCCGTGAGGGCATCCGTCGTGAGGGTGACCATCTTAAGGCTGCGAACCAAGCGGAATTCCGCGAACGCAGCTCCTCCGCTAATCGCTTTCACGGCCGACAAACTCCCATCGGCGAAACTTAGCTCGCAGCAGCCAGTGACCAGGGATGCGCTCAGACGTGATGACAGGGTTGAAACCCATTCATTGGTTTCAACCGTACTTGGGAATAGGACCACGTTAGCGTTGCATTGCGCTATGAATTTCGCGGCGGTCGCAACCCAAACTTCAGCTTCGTAGTGTTCCAGGCTAGCGTCGTCGGTGCAAAAGACGGGCGCACCGATAGTCGATAGATCAGCAGCGCAGTCAGTCGCTCCTGCTCCGATAATGGCGCCATACAGAGAGACACCCATTTCCTGTGCGAGCTTTTTTGCGACCGCGGCAATTCCGAGAGATCCCTCTGACAATCGTCCTTCGGCGAGCGTCGCGAAAAATAATACGCCAGCCATCAGATCACTCCCTCGGTGATGAGCCGATCCGCAAGGGCTCGACCCGCGGACCGACCGTCGACTCCTGAGACCCAATCTGTTCGAACCGCAGGCGCGTCCCTAAAGAAAATCCTGAGGAGTTCCACACTGGGTTGGATTTGTCCCTCAAGCAGCTCATCTGCGGTCCATGTTGAGATCTGTACTTTCTTCGACTGCATTACGCCTTTCAACGAGGGGGAGCGGGGCTTGTTGAGCTCACTAGACACGCCGAGCAATGCGGGCAGCATTACGCGAACTCGCTGAACGCCGTTATCCGTGATGCGATCCGCTACAACGAATGCTTCGGTAACTTCTTCAATGTTCCCCACCGGTGAGACCGCGGGCAAACCCAGGCTGTGAGCAAGCCGAAGGTGAGTCTGTCCAGAGTCAGAATCCGACGCTTGGCGCCCGGACAGTATGAGGTTCGCCACAGGCAGCTTTTTTGCGACCGCTGCAAGGAGCGCGGCGACCAGCGCCGGATCAGAGTCAACGCCCTGCGGCCCGGAGACGTGGTATGCATGGTCCGCTCCCATAGCAACCGCCCGGCGCAGGTGCGTGATAGATGTTTGACTGCCAACGCTGACCACAGAAACGGTGCCGCCGAGTCGCTCACGGATCCGAAGCGCCTCCTCGACTGCGTTGACGTCGTAGCCGTTCGCTACTTCGCTCACGCCAGAAGGTGTGTTGAGGGACTTTCCGTCGGCACTGATGTGAAGTCGATCGACTGGGATGTTTGGATCGTGAACCTGCTTGAGCGTCACTAGGATATGCATGACTTTTCGAAGCCTTGATCGAGAGAGGGCGTCGTTCTGCTTATTCCGCGAACAACGATTGCAGGTGCTCCATACTATCGACGCATTCGCTTAGCATTTCAGCGAAGACTTGGCGAACGGACGTTTGCGATCCGATATCACCGACAATCTGGCCCACCGCATAGGTCCAAAAATCCATTCTGTTAGAGCGCTCGGCGCGACGCATCGGCTCACCCGCCAGTATCGACTGGAGCGGAAATTGGAGGGGTTTAGGGCTATCCGCGCGTTCCCAGCTATCTGTGTACGCGCTCTTAAGGATGCGGCATGACTTGCCAGTCAAAGCTTTGCTAACCACTGCATCTGTGGACTTTGCAGAGAAGAGTCGTTCCTTCATATGGTCGTCGAGTTCGCTCTCCCTCGTTCCAAGCCATATCGAACCGCACCATGCGCCGGCAGCGCCTAGAGCCATCGCTGCTAAAAATTGCTTGCCACGTCCTATCCCTCCGGCGGCGAGAACGGGCAGCGGAGCT
Source organism: Caballeronia sp. 11_S32 (assembly GCF_056930355.1). Classification (NCBI taxonomy): domain Bacteria; kingdom Pseudomonadati; phylum Pseudomonadota; class Betaproteobacteria; order Burkholderiales; family Burkholderiaceae; genus Caballeronia; species Caballeronia sp. 11_S32. Next base: position 16,137 of record NZ_JBXOWH010000008.1, on the reverse strand, counting down.
ACCGCGTCAACTAGTTGCGGCCAAAGAACCATCGAAGAGACGGAGCCCACATGCCCACCTGCTTCGCTTCCCTGCCCGATGATAACGTCAACTCCAGCAGCTTGTTGCTTCCTCGCGTGCTCAACTGAGCCCACCAAGGCACCCACTTTGATGCCCTTCGAGTGAATGAGATCAATGACATGGCCGGGCGCCACACCCATAGCGCCGACCACGAATTTGACAGGATGGCGCAGGGCAATTTCCAGAGACCGCTCACTGTCGCGCGGCGTCATCATCATCTTTTGAGCGTGTTCTTTCCCGAACTCGCGCGCGTCGTCCACTGTAAGCCGAGCAATCCCTGCATTGTCAAAAAGGTTTTGGACGAATTGACGATGCTCTGCGGGCAGGATCTGTTCGGGGTCGCGCCCGTCATCGAGCGCTGCGAAACTGCCCGGGAATACGACATCCACCCCATATGGTTTCCCATCAATGTGTTCGTCGATCCAGTTCAACGAAATCTCGAGTTCCTCTGGGGTCATCCATGCGGCGCCGAGCACACCCATGCCTCCTGCCTTGGACGCCTCAACAACCACATCCCGGCAGTGAGAGAAGGCGAAGATTGGTACTTCGATTCCGAGCATTTCCGTTACTGCAGTGCGCATCATCGCAACGCGTCTCCTTTCAGCAAAGGTTGTAGGACGTCGCTCTCCGCGTTGAATGCAGGTCACTTTAGCGCGACCCCGATTTAGCGTCGACGCTGCCTAGATCGAGGCTGGAGTAGAGGCGCTTAGCGAACTTAGGTACACATGGATACGGAGAAGACGCTTTTTTAGACTCAGCAGTCAGTATGCATCAAAGTTGTGGTGTGTCGAAGGTTTTTTCGCAGGCAAGATGTGAGGGAGCAAGTCAACGGGGTGTCTGGCGATCGTCTGATAGTAAGCGGCCGCATGTCAGAGGATTTGAAAGACTCACTCAGTTCGCCGTGAAATGCCCTGTGTTCGCGGAGGAAACGACAGCCGACGCTGATAACGTTCGGGCAATGGGATCATGGCATCCCGCTCAATCGACTTACTGAGCGATTCTCGTAGTACAGCGTTCATCCCGATTGACCGCCGGGATTGAAGACTTGCATGAACGGCGATCTGCTCAAGCGTCGAGATAAGCTGCCGATCAGGGAGCCGACACATCTCATGGAGCATCAGTATTCGCTTGTTGTCGCCGTCCAAGAGCCGCATGTTGAGCTCTAACTGGTCGCCGCTTTTCGTTTCCTGATAGTAGCGGACATTCGATTCAACAACGAAGAACCCACAGTTGGTCGAGCGAGTGTAATCGGCCCCAATGCCATACTGGTCCCACAGTTGATAGCCTGCTCCGTCCATCAACTCGACGTATCGGAACGCGGTCATATGTCCGTAGAGATCCGTCCAGTGCGGCAGTACGGTGAGGCGCAGGAAGGGACGCAGAATATCTGGGGCGGGGTCAACCATCGCGGTACTCCATCTATTGAATCAAAAGAAACCTTCGTCACACATGTCTTCGCGAGAGCCACGTTTAACAGACGGGAAAGTACCTACTAGACATATAATCTGACTGGTGAGTATAATTCACTTACGATGTCTTTTGCAATGAGGCAGTGATTGTGCCAGGTGGCAAGCGTCGAACCATTGATCTTGGCCAGCGTGACCATTAGGTATGTTTAGCAGTTGTTTTTCTGATCAGGTTGTATTCCCGTACCCCTGAGGTTGGCGCTGTGATGCGAGGCATCAACTTCGCGTGAGTTGTCTTTCAGGACAATTCGGCGCAGCGCTTTCTTCCGACCGGTGGAGTGTTTGGGACGTTGGGTTCTCATCCGCTCGGCGTTCCTTTTTTCTGTGTGATGCTCCATGCGGAGCTTCTTTCAATTCGGCCCCGCTGTTAGCGCTTCTTGAAAATGGTGCGACTGCGCTGAGAGAACTGGCTTCAACGGGGATCGCGATGCAAAGCGGCATACCTGAGGGAGCCGTGCGGGCGACTACATCCAGAAGATTTTTGCGGTGAGCCAAGGGAGACTGACTATTAAGACCGCGCCATCCCAATTATCTTCTGGCAAATGTGATGTCGAACCGCGCAAGTGTGCTCTCGGATTGGCTGGCGCAGCGAATTGATCGCGGCAACGGCCAGCCGATCTATCGGCAATTGCACCGGCTCCTGCAGCAGGCGATCCTCACACGTGAACTGACAGCGGGCGCAAAGGTGCCGTCGTCGCGGCTGCTCGCAGCCGAATTGGGCGTCGGTCGAAACACGGTGACCCAGGTCTACGAACAGCTCGCGCTTGAAGGTTACGTATCGTCAGCCACTGGTCGCGGCACCTTCGTTGCGGATAATGCGCACGATGAAATCCTCCTCGACGACGCACCGGTCCCAGCCGCCACGCCGGTGCCCTCCGACACCCAATCGACGCTCTCCGCACGCGGTGCACAGCTTATTGAGGGTGCAGGCTTTTCTAAGCGCCAGGGCGGCGCATTCATGCCTGGCGTGCCGGACGTGTCGCGCTTCCCGTCCCGTGTATGGAATCGCTTGTATGCCAAATACTGGCGTAGGGCTTTGCCCGAGCTTTTGACCTACGCGCCGGGAGGGGGGCATCTGAGCTTGCGGCACGCGCTGGCGGAGTATCTCCGCACTTCGCGCTCCGTGCGCTGTACACCGAGACAGATCATCGTGACGACCGGCATTCATCAGTCGATCGACCTCGCCGCTCGCCTGCTCGCGGATCCTGGCGACACAATCTGGACTGAGGATCCTTGCTATTGGGGCGTGCGCAGCGTTATGCAGGTGTCCGGCCTCAACTTAAAAGCAGTTCCTGTCGACGGAGAGGGCATCGCGCCCACATCCGCCGATCTGTCTTCGCCGCCGAAGCTGATACTGGTAACACCGTCGCATCAATATCCGCTTGGCATGGTGATGAGTCTCGCGCGTCGTCGCATGTTGCTCGAATATGCGCGCCAACATCGCTGCTGGGTTATCGAGGACGATTATGACAGCGAGTTTCGCTACAGCAGTCGCCCACTTGCATCTCTGCAAGGCATGGATGCGAATGGTCAAGTGATCTATGTCGGCAGCTTCGGTAAGACGTTGTTTCCGGGACTGCGCATCGGCTATATGGTCGTTCCCGAAGCGCTCGCAGAGAGCTTTGCTATCGCGAGCGCCGAGCTCTATCGCGAGGGGCAGTTACTGCAACAGGCTGTGCTCGCGGAGTTCATCGAACAGGGGCATTTCACTACTCACATTAGACGTATGCGCACGCTTTACGGTCAGAGACACGACGTCATGCTCGAGACTATTGCTCGGCGTTACGGCGACACGCTCACGATTGCGGGCGGCGACGCAGGGCTACATCTCGTGCTAAAGCTGCCCGGATATGTTGACGATTTCGCCCTTGCCAGCGCTGCGCTCGCAGAGGAAATTGTAGTGCGACCGCTGTCGAGCTATTACGCGCATAGATCAGACGCGCAGTCTGGCTTGCTCATCGGATACGCGTGTGTGCCGGACGATGAAATCGCGCCAGCGTTCGGCAGACTAGCAGATGTCATCGACCGGTTCTTGCAACGCGTTGCAGATTGACCGACCTTTGTCCGTTGCGAGATTAGATTGGTGAGGGAGCAGGGAAAGCGGCGCTGCGTCAGGGCATGGAGTTCTATGGACCGCCTACTTCCGCCCTGACAACCTGCATGGTAGACGGTCCACGAAGCACAAATTTGAAAAGCCTGCTGCGCCAGTTCCACCGCTGTTGGTCATCGGCTTTGTCGTTGGAGATCAGCTGAGCCTTACTGAAGGACGCACCCTTTCTCGTAGCCACTGACTCACCGCATACATGGCCGCGCGCTTGAGACCGGTCAGACCCATAATGTGTCGGCGGTAAAGATGCTTGTAGCAAGTCGTTGCTACCCATCCATCGATGAACAAAGGCCGGCTAAGCAGTTCGCTCATCAGAGCCCCAGACGCACCGGCGCGTCCGAACGAGACCAGCGTACCCTGATCGCGATATTCGAAGAGCGGCACGGTGCGGCTGTCGAGACGACGCCCGAGTGCGTCGGCGAGATAGACGGCCTGCTGGAAGGCAGCTTGCGCGCGCGGTGGAACAAATGCGTCGCCATCGCTCGCCGCGGGACACGCCGCGCAGTCGCCCATCGCGTAGACGCCCGAGTCGGCACTGATCTGCAAGCGCCCGTCGACAACAACTTGACCCAGCCCGTTCAGCGGCAGGCCTTCGAGCTCACGCAACACGGCCGGTCCCTCCACGCCGGCTGCCCAGATGGTAATGTCGCTGGCGAGCTTTTCACCATTGGCGGTGGTCACCGCCCCGGCATCCACCGACTTCACCCGACAACCCAGCCGCAGTTCAACACCGAGCCCCGCGAGAACATCCTGAGCTCGCTGCGAGATACGCTCCGGCAGCGCGGGCAACAGGCGCGGCGCGCCTTCCAGAAGACGGATGCGGATATCGTTGGCCGGATCGAGCGAGGCCAGATGATAGTCGCGCACCATCTCCGCAGAACCGCGGAGCGCGGCCGCCAGTTCGACCCCGGTCGCGCCACCGCCGATCACCGTCACGGAAACCGACTTCTTGCTGGCATCATGTGCGGCGAGGCCTGCATGGCCGGAGCGTAGCAGGCTCGACAGCAAACGCCGCCTGAATGTTTCCGCCTGTTCCACGGTCTCCAGCGTCAGCGCGTGCTGCTTCGCCCCAGGAATTGAGAAAAAGTTCGTAACGCTGCCGAGCGCGAGCACGAGGGTGTCAAAGGCGAGGGTTCTGCGCGGCAGCAGGGACCGGCCTTCTCTATCGATGGTCTCGTCAATGATAATCTCACGGCGTCTGCGATCGATGCCCGAGAGTGCGCCCTGCTCGAAGCGAAAGTGATTCCATTTCGCGTGCGATGCATAGTCGATCTGATGGCTCGATGCGTCAATTTGCCCAGCGGCGACTTCGTGCAGCAGTGGCTTCCAGAAGTGTGTCGGAAGACGGTCAACAAGGACCACTTCCGCACGGCGCCGCTTGCCGACCTCATTGCCTAGGCGCGTGACTAGTTCCAGTCCTGCGGCGCCGCCGCCAACAACCACAATACGGTGCGGCGTATCAACATGGTGTCGCACGTAACGGTTCAACGTCATAGCTTCCTCGGACGCTTCAGTCAGATGAAAAGGCGTGATCGAACTGCGCGGCGCCGCGACGCAACGCGTCGCTCAACGGCACGCACTGGGTGATGCCTGAGCTCCGTGCCTCTTCAAGTCCGCATTCGTCGGCTCCAACGGCGACAACGCGGTGCGCGGGCGCCTCCAGCGTATGAAGCGCCACTGCGTAGCGCGACCCGGATTCGCTCGCAGACAGGATCGAAGAGAAGTATGTAATGCCGTCCTCGCCGAGCGTTTCGCTGATGGCGTCGTTCAACCTCGCTGCATTAAGCTTACTCACCAACAGAAGCGGGTAGCCGTCGTCCCGCGCGTTTTTCAGAAAGCGCTTGAGCGCCGCATCCTGTGCGCGTTTCACGGTCGGTTTCTCCTGCGAGCCCGAGCGCGTCCATACAGTGTCCATGTCTGCCACGATCGCATCGATAGTCATCTTCAAATCTCCAAATCGTTGAAAGCATTGTCGAAGCGAGCCGGAACGACGCTTGACCAACTCGTCTTAAAAAGATACCGTCGGGTACGAATTTGAACAATTTAGTATTTATCACCGACCCATAAGTTTCTACTAATGCTAAAGACGACGACTTTTCGGCAGTTGCGGACGTTGCAGACTGTCGCGCGCGTGGGCAGCATTTCCGGTGCAGCCGAGGAACTGCATCTAACCCAGCCGGCTGTGTCGTTGCAGATTTCACTTTTGAGCGAAGCAGCAGGGACGCCCCTTATGCGCCGCGTGGGGCGTGCGGTGCAGCTCACCGCCGCAGGCGAGGTGATGGCACGCTACGCTAATGAGATCCTGAGCCTGTGGAACGAGGCCGGCGAGGAAGTTGGGGCGCTGCGAGGTGAGCTGGGCGGCACGCTGCGCATCGGCGCCATTACAACGGCAGAATATCTCGTGCCCCCGCTGCTCGTCAGATTCACGAAGGACAGGCCGGGCGTGAAGTTGCAGTTCCGCATCGGAAATCGAGACGACATCGTGCGCATGCTTGCGGCGAACGAGATTGATCTCGCGATCATGGGTCAACAACCGCGCGAGCTTCGCACAAGTGCGTCAGCATTCGCGAAGCATCCTATGGCGTTCGTCGCTGCTCCGTCCCATCCGCTCATGCAGAAAAAGCGACTGGAACTGACTGACTTGGAAGCGGCGAATCTCCTTGTGCGTGAACGCGGCTCGGGCACGCGGGTGACGATTGAGGCACTCTTTAAGGACGCCGGCCTGAAGTTGCACGCGGCTTCCGAACTTTATAGCAACGAAGCGATCAAGCAACTCGTCGAAGCGGGCCTCGGCGTGGCATTTCTTTCGCTGCACGCATGCGCGCTGGAGATGCATGCGGGACTTCTTTCAACTCTTCCTATACCCTCTACACCGATCGAGCGGGCTTGGTACGTCGTGCACATGTCCGAGCGGCGCCTGCCCCAGGTTGCAAATGCGTTTCGCGAGTTCTTAATTCAAGCAGGAGACAGAGGAGACGATGTCACGTCATTGAAACAACGTAGCAAGGTGACTGCGCGCTACAAAACACCAAGCGCGCGGTAAATGCGATTCAGCAAGGTAGATCATTGAGTCGCGGCGGATGGAATACATCGTTGCGGACACTCCAGCGGAATGCCCACACCGCGACTTTATAACTGGTACCGACGTCAGATTCGAACATCCACGAAGCCAGTCCGGATTTGAGTACTAGAAAGATTTCCATCGTCTCCGCTCGGGTCACATTCTCTTAGGGTCTGTGCTTTCGTCGGATTGAGTGCCTTTTGTGCGGCCGCGCACTTCATCACGTCGAACGCTTTTGCCTCGTTACGCAGAGCGGCGGGTGCTAACCCTCTAGAGGCAGACTCCTTGCGACCGTCCTCAGTTCGTCGACAAACTCACGCGCGATTTTAGATAACGGCCGGCCCTCGGCGACTACAGCCGTTGGACGGAGGTAGATGGCCGGAGCAAAGGATCTCATTACCAGGTCGGGGAAGATGCCCGACGCAATATGAAACGGGTCAATCAACGCGATTCCGTTACCTTGCGAGACAAGACAGCAAGCCGAGTATGAGTGATTTGCGGTGACTCCCACTCGGAACCCGACTTGGGCATGACGAAAGGCCTCCCGAACTAGCGTATTTATCCGTGTGTCATCTGGAAACGTTAAGAGCAACTCGTCTCGCAACATAGCGGGCGTGACGAGTTGCGCAGTTGCTAAAGGATGGTCTCGGCGCATAACGCATCCGATTTCTGTCGTGCAGAGGTCAAAGTGTTCAAGCCCGGCAATCTCGGGTGCAAGGTCGAGCACTCCTAAAGCGACCTGTCCAATGCGCACGGTTTCGAGCACCAGCTTCGTGCTGTGCACCTCTAGGTCGAAACGAACCGCGGGGTGTCGCTGTCGAAAATTGGTTATGGCTCGCGCCACGAGCGTTGCGGAAAGATTGGAAACTGTTGAGAGGACAATGCGCCCAGCATGACCCTGCCGCACCTCCGCCGCTAAGTTTTGGAGGTTGTCCATGTCTCCGAAAATCCTCTCAATCTCAGCATAGAGGAACCTCGACTCCTCGGTCGGGATAAGCCGCCCCTTCAATCGCGTAAAGAGCTCCACGCCGAGTTCGTCCTCTGCCATTTGGATGGATTTCGTGACAGCGGGTTGCGTCAAGCACAGCGCGCGCGCTGCGCCCGAGATCGAGCCGGTTCGGAGGACGGCTCGAACCGCTGCAAGGTGGCGAATGCTGAGCATAGGGTTTACCCGCCTATAGAAAAAAGTTTGTTCTACCCGTCCAAAATACAATTAGACGTCATAGTTTTGCAACCCTAGACTGCATCGAACCCTTCCACACGACCGGGACCGACACGTGACAACCGAACAAATTAACTGGCGTGAACGCGCACAGAACCTTCGAATTGAAGCTCGCGCATACATCGACGGACAGTACGTTGATGCGATTTCCGGACAGACATTCGAGTGCCTCAATCCGGCAACAGGTCGAGCGATTGCCACAGTTGCATCATGTGACGCCGCCGACGTCGACAGAGCAGTTAAGTCCGGGCGGCGTGCGTTCGAAGCCGGTGATTGGTCACGCGCTAATCCACTCGAGCGGAAGAAGGTGCTTCAACGCTTCTCTGCGCTGATACTCGAGCATCGCGAAGAACTGGCACTGCTTGAGTCATTGAACGTTGGCAAACCCATTACCAACGCGTTCAATGGCGACATGGTGAGTTCGGCAGCGACCATCCAATGGTATGCGGAGGCCATCGACAAGGTGTACGGCGAGGTCGCCCCGTCAGGTCATGAGATGACGACGATGGTCATACGGGAGGCGCTGGGCGTGGTCGCGGCCGTCGTACCGTGGAACTACCCGCTATCCATGGCGTGTTGGAAGCTCGGGCCGGCGCTCGCAACCGGGAACTCGGTGATTCTGAAACCCGCAGAGCAGTCACCGCTAACTGCCATCCGAATCGCCGCCCTGGCGACCGAGGCGGGGATTCCGAAGGGCGTACTCAACGTGCTACCTGGATTCGGCGAGACGGCGGGAAAAGCCCTCGGTCTTCACATGGACGTTGACGCCGTGGCCTTCACTGGGTCAACCGCCGTGGGCAAGCTGTTCATGCAGTACGCCGGACAGTCGAACATCAAGCGCGTTGGTCTCGAATGTGGTGGCAAGAGTCCCCACATCGTCCTGGCCGATTGCCATGACCTTGATTCGGCCGCACGGTCGGTGGCAGCGGGCATCTTCGCTAACGCCGGGCAAGTTTGTAATGCCGGCTCGAGACTGATTGTCGATAAGAGCATCTCGCAAGCGCTTCTCGAACGAGTAGTCGTGCATGCGGCAAACCTTCGACCCGGGGACCCGCTTAATCCGGAGACGCGCCTCGGCGCAATCGTCAGCCAGAAGCAGCTTGATGTAGTGACCTCGTATGTTCAGGCGGGCAAAGCCGAAGGCGCAAAACTGCTTGCTGGAGGCGAACGCGCTCTGGAAGAGACCGGTGGCTACTTCATGTCTCCGACAGTCTTCTCCAATGTCGCGCCAAGTATGCGCATCGCTCAAGAGGAAATCTTCGGTCCCGTGCTGTCGGCGATTGAAGTGAATGGTCTAGATGAAGCTATCTCAGTTGCTAACAACACGAGCTACGGTCTCGCTGCCGGCGTCTGGACTGACAACGTCAAGAGTGCCCTACATGCGTCGCGTATGTTGCGAGCTGGCGTGGTTTGGGTGAACTGCTTCGACCGCGGAAGCATGGCCGCGCCATTCGGCGGGTTCAAGCAATCTGGGTTCGGACGCGACAAGTCGCTTCATGCATTCGACAAGTACACGGACTGGAAGTCAATTTGGATTGCCCACTGAGTCCATTTCCCTCGCGGAGAATGACCTATGAAAAGCAAAACGCTTAACGAGACCGTCAAGGCCGGCGCATCACGGCGTCACTTTATGAAGGCAGGAGCGGCCCTCTCTGCCGGAGCGGTCCTCGGATACGTTCCGACAACTCGCGCCGCTCAGTCGATTACCGTCACCTGTTGGGGTGGTGACTACGAGAAGAACGTGCGCGCGTGTTTCGCTGAGCCCTTCACAAAGGAGACCGGCATTGGCGTGAACATCGTCAACAATGCCGACCTCACCAAGATGAAGGTACAGGTGCAGAACAAGAATGTTTCTTGGGATGTGTTCGACAGTATCGGCCCCCACATTCTTTCTGGTTCGAAGGACGGTATATGGGAGCCTCTCGACAAGAGCATCGTGAACACGTCTGACCTGTTGGTGCCGGGCGGTGCGGACTACGTCGGTACCTTTCTCTTTGCTGCCGGCATCGCCTACGACCCGAAGCGCTTCCCTGCAGGCAAATACCCGCAAAACTTCAAAGAGTTTTGGGACCTCCAGCGTTTTCCAGGGCGCCGCGCACTGCGGCCGCGGGTCAGCGAGATGCTTGAAATCGCGCTGGTTGCTGACGGTGTGGAGCCCTCAAAGCTTTATCCGCTGGACGTCGACCGCGCCTTCCGTTCGCTCGAGAAAATCAAAACCAGCGTGCGGAAGTGGACCGAAACGACGCCGGAGACCATCTCGATTGTGCTCAACAACGAGGCGGACTTCTCCTACACCTTCGTCACCCGTGTTGTTCCATCGATGCAAGCCGGGAATTCCATCAACATTTCACTGGCGCAGACGGTGAATGCCATCGAGTACCTCGCTGTGCCGAAATACTCAAAGAATCGCGAAGCTGCTATGAAGTATCTGGCGTTCGTACTTCGCCCTGACCGCCAAGCAGAATTCTCCAATCGCATGTTCTTCTCGCCGAACAACAAGAAGGCGCAGCCGATGGTGGTCGATGCGACCAAGAAGTATCTTCCGGACATGAACAACCCTAACAACATCATCATCAATGATGCGTGGTGGGCGGACCACTTCGAGACCCTTCAAAAGCGTTTCACCGCTTGGATGCTCACCTGAGATATGCAGTCGAGCAAGCTGTCCTCGATTCTCTTGGGCAGCTCATCTAAAAGTGTTTCGAGGTTCGATATCCTATGACGAACTCGCTCGACCGGCGATACTCCATCGCGCTCTTGCTTCCCGCTTGTCTCTTGCTTATGGTGTTCTTCTTTTATCCGCTGGCAGTCGTAGCTTGGAAAAGTTCATACAACGAAGGTTTTACCCTTAACGCATACAGAGGCCTGTTCGAAACGGACTTGTTCATGCAGGTGCTCCGCACTTCAGCATGGATTGCCCTTGTCGCTACGTTGATTAGTGTCGCCGTCGGATACTGTTTGGCCGCTTTAATCGCAAGAGCGTCAGGACGGAAGCGGATAGCTTTGATTACTTGCGTTATGTTGCCGCTTTGGACGAGTGTGCTCGTTAAAAGCTTTGCACTCACCATCGTTCTTGGTGACAGCGGCATCGTGAACCGGCTCCTCATCGCTCTATTTGGTGATGGAGCACGGCTGTCAATGATTTTCAACAGAGCGGGCGTCATCATTGGGATGGTCAATTATCTGTTGCCGTTCGCAGTCTTTCCAATTCTCGCGAGCCTCTTGGGAATTGACCCCTTACTCAAACGGGTCGCCGAACTCATGAATGCCGGCCCGGTTCGAATCTTCCTCAAGGTTACGTTGCCGCTGAGCATGCCTGGAGTGTTCGCGTCGGCGCTCATGACGATGACACTGGCCATGGGAATGTTCGTCACTCCGGCACTACTCGGGGGCAGAAAGGACCTGATGATGGCGAACTTAATCGACCTCTACACGCGACAGATACTTGATTGGCAAGGCGCATCGGCGATTGCAATGATTCTTCTAGTCGCATCGATGGTCCTGATTCTTTTGCTCCTCAGAGTTCAAAAGGACGAAGCGCTGCAACGGGAGACAGCTTGATGAATAGTTACGTCCAACCCGGATGGCGTTTCCTTACGACCTTCGTTCCAACAGCTGTCGCCGTGGCCGGTCTGGCGTTCCTTCTTGGCCCTATTATCATCGTTATGGTCCAATCGGTGAATGGGCCTGGTGAGCTAGTCTTTCCACCGAGGCATTTCAGCTTCGACCTCTATGAGCAGTTCTTCACGAATCGAGAATGGTGGGGCCCAGCGGTGCAGAGCATATGGGTCGCATTTCTCACCTCGACGCTCGCGCTTACCGTGACGTTGCCCGCTGCGTATGCGCTCAATCGAACGAACTTCAAGGGTTCGAAGGTCGTCCAGATGATGTTTGTGGCTCCGATGCTCATCCCAGTCATATCGTTGGGGCTAGGTGTATACATCTTCTTTTCGAGTGTCCGCCTCGATAATTCGACGCTTGGATTGGTGCTTACACATAGCACGCTGGTCATGCCGTTCATGTTCATCTCAATTGGTGCTGGCATGCGGCAGACCAATCCGACGCTCGAATCGGTGGCGTTGCTGATGGGCGCTAGCCGAACGAGAACGTTCTTCCAAGTTGTCGTGCCGCAACTCAAACCCTCGATTTTCGTCGGGCTGCTTTTTGCTTTTCTGATGTCATTCGACGAGGTTGTTGTTGCGTACTTCATCACTGGACCAGAGACCACGACGCTTCCAGTGAAGATGTACAGCGCCATCCGCTGGGAGGTATCTCCAGTTCTGACCGCAATTTCCACGATTCTGACGCTCGCGTCGCTCGGAATCTGCCTGGTCATCCTAGCAATCAGAGAAGCAAATCCCAACGCTTGATAAAAAATGGCTTACCTTAGAACAATCTCTACTCCGGTTCCTCCTGTCGACGTGCGCCGTCGCAAGATTGAAAGTGAGCCGCTTCCTTCCAACCTGCATGCGGTCCTTAGGGACGCGGCCGCAGAATGCGGCGACCGCGTTCTCTGCAACTTCTTCGAACTTGGCGAGACCATTACATATCGAGACTTCCTCGAACGGGTCGAACGAATTGCGTGTGGACTGCAGGCGAGCGGCGTCGGTAGAGGAACACACGTCGCCGTGCTCATGCCGAACATTCCGGCGATGCCCTTGACGTGGCTGGCGCTTGCGACACTCGGCGCCGTGATGATTCCAGTGAACATCAACTACATGCCGCGGGAATTCACGTACGTTCTTACCAATAGCGATGCTGAGTTCATTGTTGCGCATGAATCGGTCATCGAGCGCCTCGAAACGTCCCTCGCCGATGGGGCCGTGAATATTGACAGTTCCAAGATTTTTCTAAAAGGCTCCAAGACTGGCGCCTACCGAGACTGGGAGGAACTCGTTCAAGCAGAACCAACACAACTGCAGACTGCTGCCGTCAACCATTCGAACTTACTTAACATTCAGTACACCTCAGGTACGACCGGGTTTCCGAAGGGATGCATGCTGACGCAAGAGTATTGGCTCGTGAGCGGGAAGGCGAACGCGTTCCGAGATGGCCGCTCATACTCAAATATCCTCGCACCGACTCCGTTTTACTACATGGACCCGCAGTGGATGCTGGTCATGACGATGTTCCAGCGGGGGACGCTGTTCGTGGCGAACAAGCAAAGCGCATCTCGCTTCATGACTTGGGTCCGCGAATACGACATCAACTTCTGCCTCTTTCCCTACCTTGTGTACAAACAGGAAGAGCATCCTGACGACGCCGAGAATGAGCTCGTTCGCGCGAATGTCTACGGCGTGCCTCGAGAGTTGCATGCGAAGATTGAAGAGCGTTTTGACTTGGTCGCACGCGAAGCATTCGGGATGACCGAGGTGGGTCCTGCGATGTTCATGCCTATCGAGGCGGTGGACATGGTTGGCTCTGGCTCCTGTGGCGTGCCGTCGCCATTCCGGGAGTGTGTCGTGGTTGACGAGAGCGGTAATCCAGTGAAACCGGGGGAGATAGGGGAGCTTTGTATCCGCGGTCGCGGCATCATGCTTGGCTACTATAAGAACGAGGAGGCAACCAAGGCTTCGTTCGTTGGCGACTGGTTCCGAAGTGGCGACGCGTTCCGACAGGACGAGCGCGGCTATTTCTACATCCAGGGTCGGTACAAAGATATGATTCGACGAAGTGCGGAGAACATTGCCGCGCGTGAGGTCGAAGCGGTTCTCAATGGAATCCGCGAGGTATCGGAGTCGGCTGCGGTTCCCGTGCCCGACGCCATTCGTGGGGAGGAGGTCAAGGCCTTTATTGTCTTGGCGGCAGACGTTGAGCCTACGATGGAGACAATATCGAGCATTATTCACGGGTGCACGGAGAATCTCGCAAAGTTTAAAGTCCCGAGGTACTACTCGTTTGTCGAATCGCTCCCGAAGACGGCATCACTGAAAATTGCGAAGGCAGAACTTCGCGAGCGAGCCGCCGACGTGACCGAGATGACCTATGACAGAGTCGAAGACCTCTGGATTAAGAGTGCGACGGGGAGATGAAGGCATGAGTGAAGAGTTCGACGTCGTTGTCGTCGGCGGTGGCCACAACGGGCTTGTGTGCGGCGCATATTTGGCCAGAGAAGGCAAGCGAGTTTGCGTGCTCGAGCGCAAGTCTCAGGTCGGCGGTGCCGTCGTTACGGAGGAACTTTGGCCCGGTTTCAAAGTGTCGACCGCCTCGTATCTGATGGCGCTTCTTCAGCCGAAGGTCATCCTCGACTTGGAGCTGAAGCGGCACGGCCTTGAGGTCATCCCTCTTACCCCTACCTTCCAGCCTCTATCCAGAGACCGTGCTTTCACGCTCTGGCCGGAGACGAGCCGCATAAGGGAGGAGATTGCACGCTTTTCACAATCGGATGCGCAGGCCTACCCGGACTACGTCGACTTCATGAAGGGAGTCGCAACGGTGGTGGGCGAACTGCTGTGGCAGACCCCCATCGACCCTAGCCTCGCTAGTTTTAAGGGGGCTTTCCAACTCGCGGCGTTCGGATGGAAGAACAAGGCGATGCTGGAAAGGGTCTACGACGTGTACGACCTGATGACGCTCAGCGCCTACGACTTTCTCAGCCGATGGTTTGAATCGGACGATGTGAAGACTGTTTTGGGTTTCTATGCTTCTGCAGCTGGTGGGAACACCAGCATGAAAACACCGGGTTCCGCCTACATCATGCTGCGCGGATTCCTGCGCGACAACTCGACGTCAGCGGGAGGAAGCGGTGTCATCAAGGGCGGGATGGGGAGCATCACTCAGGCGATTCTCAAGGACGGTCGCGAGCATGGCCTCGTCGCGCACTGCAATGCCGAAGTGGCGGAAGTCATGGTCGAGAACGGTCGCGCATCAGGAGTACGGCTGGTCGACGGTCGAACTTTCGAGGGGAAAGCCGTGGTGAGTAACCTTCCGGCCAAACTGCTGTTTCAGAATCTCATCCCCGAAGAAAACCTTTCGAAGGACTTCCTCAAGGAGGTCCAGCGAATTCGAGACCGTTCGACGGCCTACAAGGTTCATCTCGCTCTGAGTGGTTTGCCGAAGTTTCGCAATTTCGACCCCGCGCGTATGGGCTTTGCCTATCCTGCACTGGTGAAGGTTGGAACGGACATCGACTACATCGAGCGGTCCTTCGACGGCTCGAAATATGGCGAATTCGCGAAGAATCCCTGCTTGGCCGTGCTGACGCCCTCGGCTTTGGACCCGACGTTGGCACCGCCGAATCATCACGTGATGAGTATTTTCGGGTCCCACGCGCCTTACAGGCTTGCTACTGGGGAGTGGACGGACGCTGACCGGGACGCGCTCTACGAATGCACGATAGCGACGCTCGAGAGGCACGCTCCAAACATTCGTGAACTGATTTTGCATAGGCAAATCCTAGTCCCACCAGATTTAGAGCGGCTCTTCACGCTGCCGGGCGGGCATGTTCACCACGGCGAACTCAGCGCCGACCAAGTCTTCTTCAAGAGACCAATCAAGCACTACGCTGACTACCGTACGCCAATACGTGGCCTGTTCATGTGTGGCGCTTCCACTCATCCGGGTGGCGGAGTGACCGGGGTGCCTGGTCACAACGCCGCGAAGGTAATCAGCGACTTCCTTTCCTGAGTCATCCGCCCGACGTGAGAATGCCAAAGTTCAATGGATGAAGGCCATGATTGAATTTATTGATGTCTACAAGAAGTACGGAGAAGTCCAGGTACTTTCCAAAATCAATCTGAAAGTTCAGAAAGGGGAGTTCCTCACGCTGCTCGGACCGAGCGGCTCGGGAAAGACAACCTTGCTGAACATCGTGTCCGGTTTGTTGAAGCCTTCCGGAGGAACGGTACTGATTGATGGCAAGGATGCGGCCAACATGCGGCCCGGCGAGCGCGGCTTGGGGATGGTATTCCAGAATTATGCGTTGATGCCGCATATGACGGTCTTCGACAATATTGCGTTCCCACTGCGCGTGCGCAATATGCCGGAACGCGAAATCCGGCAACGGGTGAGCGATGTACTGAAACTGGTGCGCCTGTCGAACGTAGAGAAGCGGAAGCCAAAAGAGCTCTCGGGCGGGCAGCAGCAGCGCGTCTCCTTGGCCCGCTGCATCGTCTATAGCCCGACGCTCATTCTCATGGATGAGCCGCTCGGAGCACTGGATAAAAAGCTTCGGGAGCAGATGCAGTTCGAAATCAAGCAACTGCACGCCGAACTCGGAATC
>NZ_JBXOWH010000007.1:0-146771 GCF_056930355.1 Caballeronia sp. 11_S32 | reverse complement strand
CTACACGGTGTCATTTCCGTCGATCCAGACCGGCCGATGATTAGTATTAGTCGGATGGTCACCGAACTGGTCGAGGCGATGGACGATCTCGAGCGTCGATCAGCGTTAGGCGGTTTGGGGCACGCCGACGCGCACGCGCTCCGACACTATGTGCCGCACCCAGTCCGTCGCGGACGAAGTGCCGGTGGACGTCGCGCAGAAGGTACTGGGCCATGCGTCACTGCAGACTGCAGACCGCGACCATCTATGTGCAGGCCGAAAAGCAGCGCGTAGTCGCAAGTGGCTCGCTACTATGCGGACGTCGCCGCATAAGACCCACAAGACGGGGCAATAGTGAATAGCTGCGAAGTGAGCCAAGTAACGACACGCGATTACGAGTTGGCAACACGGAAGGGGGCGACGGCGCGTCAGAGGCCAGTCGCGGCTACGTGCTCTCGTCGTCAGGCGTAGGCGGTAGAGGCTTTTGTAAGATTCTGTCGGCCGCAAGTTTGCGCGCTTCGGCCCGAATCGCATCGGGCAGCGGCGACGCCCGTTGACTGCCGATGAAGCGCTCAAGGCGCTCGGTCGCAGCAGTTAGATCTTTGAGCGCGATCGAGCGCAGCTGCTGATCGTGAAGCGCCAGAATCTGTTCAAGCAGCGACGCGGTCGGCGCGTCGATGAACCAAGCCTGCTCCCTTTTCGCGTTCGACAGCGCGGCGTTCATTCCGTGTTCGGCGTTCCCATACACTTGCATTGGAAGAGTGCCAAAACCCATTTCTTGCAGGTGATAGGTGATGTAGAGCGCCCGCAGCAACTCGTTGAACTGATACGAATTACCTCGCGTTGGTCGGCGGCAAGCCGCTAAGGCCAAGTGAATCTGAAGCGACATTTTTTCGGTCGACGCCATTGGCAGCGGCAGCAACATCGAGCGAGTCATCGGGCGACGAGGACCGATCGAATTGCGGGATTTGCGGGAGGTTCGGGTGGCGCTGCGAGGCATCGAAAGACAGGCGGAAGAGCAAAAGACTTGACGGACCGCGAGAAGCTTACGTCTAAATCCGCATTCTAACGCGGCGGGCCCGAATGGATCACGCCGGCGCCAAAGGGTCTGCAGCGTCGCCTTTTGCGCACAACGTGCGGGACGGTGGGGCGGCCGCACAGCCGAACTGGTGGGAGGTTGACCGGGCGTCCAGCCGATAGCGACACAGAAACGCCCGTAGAGGACTGCGCGCGTCCACAAACTGAGTGGAAAAATGGGGAGAGTCAAGCCGATGTTCGCAATCGGTGTACCTCGGACACTCTAAAAAGGGGCCCTGATACGTGAGCTAGCCCACTGTAAGGAATGTAGCAACCGCTAAACTACCTTTTACGCCTGGCAGATTGCAGGCGTTCATGTGATCCCTTTTTGGACCCTGCCTATGAAGAAGCTATACACAAAGCTAAATAGCGGCCAGAAGAGCTTCTTTTTCATGGTCAGTGCGTTGGTCACCCTCTGCGGAATAGTCGAAGCGGACTCCTATGGGTTCGCCGGGGCAGCTTCCCTGCTCGTGCTGATCGGTCTTCAACTCAGCAGCGCGACTCCTGCAGCATCCTAGAGCCCTCAATCAGTGCAAGCTCAACTATTGACATGGCATCTATCTACACGGAGATAGGTTTTGGACTGGGCGATTCGATCCGGTAGGGAAGCTCCAGGGAGCAAAAAAAGCCCGCCGGTAGGAGCGGGCTAAAAGATTAGAGGGTTACAACTTTACCTACGCCCCAAATCCAGCGGGCGCACTTTCAGATTAGTCTCGGCTTCGATGTCTGCAACTTGCACAGAGCAGGCAAAGAAAAGCCCGCTGGGTGAGAGCGGGCAAATGGGTTGCCACAGTACGCGCCCCAATCAAGCGCGCCTGGAGTATTAGCAACGAACTTGCCTAAATAACCGTCAAAAGAAAGAAAAGCCCGCCGAAGCGGGCCGAAAGCCTGAGCGTCCCTGGCATCGCCACCTGAGGAACCTAAGCAGCTTAGAACTAGCTCGTTCCCGCGTAAGTCCCTGAATTCCCCAGTAGCGCTTTCCCGCGAAAACCCGCAAGTGGCAATAAAGGGCGGACACCTCTAACAAAATGATCCGCCGCGGTGGGTTCGCCGCTTCTGGACGCATCGCGCCGCGCTATGCGGGTTCGATCAAAAGGGAGGCGGACGACTGGCCGACGATGCGCTGCGGATTCGATATCAACGGAGTGTCGGATGTGTCGGACGCGCGCGCAGAATGGCTTTGTTTCCTGGGCGCGACCGTGAATGCCTCCCATTCGCTGACGCAGGAGTGGCGAGTCGACCACCTGGTCAAAGTTGTCGCATCGGGCTTGACGCAATCATCTCGAGCGCGTGCGCCTCGGCCAGCTGGCGCTCAAGATCGCTAAACGTCGTCAAGCCGATGCATTATCAGTGTCGCGTTGCGGGTAGGCCTGCGAACCCTTGCTCAGCTTTCTTCGTTTTTTGTTGAGGAGGGGAAACGATTGCAGGCGACAACTCGTATAAGCCGTTGGCATGAACGAAGTTCCCGTCGCCGAGACCGTCGTCTCGACAGCTGTCGTTACGAAGCCTAGCTCTTATTTCGGCGGCGCAGGAAACCGGACGACAGCTCCACTTGCCTCCTTACCCGGCGGAACATACGCGGGAGCTGCATTGCCGGCCGGCCCCAGATACCGAACGAAGCGATAGATAGCCTGGAGGTCCTCCTTGGTCATATCGCGCAGCGCGAACCATGGCATTGGGGGACGAAGCTCTCTGGTGCGTGCCAAGGAAACCCATTCTTCTTCGGAGAGCGTCTGCATCACCAGGCGCAGATTGGCTGCATACGTGGTTCCCCATGGGCCGTGCCAGCCCAGCGGGGATCCAGTTAGCCACTTCTTCTCTGAAACGTTTCCGCCGGTCTCGGCATAGCCCACGGTGTGGCAATTGTTGCAGCCCGCGATTTTCACCAGATACCGCCCACGCTCGGTGAGTCGCGCATCGGATGGGCGCTCGCCGAAAGCGCATTGCGCAGACAGTGAAAGAAAGAAGACCGTCAGTACGGAAGACGTGATGCAGGCCGGGTTCGTCATTTTCTCCCTTTCTTTGCGCGGGAAGGCTTAGACCATAATATCCGGTTAAGGTATCTCGCGGAACGAGCCGCACCACAGCGCAACAGCGGGTGTGTCGCCAAATGCAAGGAGCGGGGGATGCGTCGCGAACTGGGTTCAATGCTTCTCGATGTCGACGATCTACGCTGCGATGTCGACACCTCGGACTGACCGCCGCGGTCCGGGGTTGACCCGACGCCACGCCGCGAGAATGAGCTTCGTCGTATGATCCATCGCATTGAGTCGTCGCCCAGGAGATCACTGACGCTGATGACCCGCATACCGCTCCATGTCGCGCCCGAGAAGGAAAGGCGCGCTCCGTCTCTGCCTGTGCGTCTCAAACGTCGTCGCCTGGTCCGATCTTTCCGCCACGTCGTCGGCTGAGCCAACCCCGGACGAGGAACTGATTAAACTCGGCTGTCCTGAGCACGTGGATGCACAGTTCCCTGGCCAGCCCCGTGCCATTCACTCGGCATGTCGGCAATGCTGGTTGACCGTGTGCTTGGAACCTCTTTGCCAAAAGCGCAAAGCATTGCCCAAGTCGCAAATGCACGAGCCTTCCGCGACAGTTCGGGGAACCCGCTCCTTCGGGTCGTGAAACGGGGATGTGTCGATTACGCGCAGCTTCGAGGCGCCGATTATCGACTTTACAACGGCTCGCGTTGAGTGTCGCGCCCGGCGGCTAGCCCGTCAAGTCACGGTGTTGCAGAGTGTTCGGCGCCAATGTTCCTGTTTGTCGTGCAGCCAGCGAGTGCGAAGCCGCCCAGAGCCAAAACGGCGGTCGACTTGAGCACGAAGTTTCGTCTTTGCACTCTTCTCCATCGTGGAGATGAAAAACCTCATAGCGCACCAGCGAGATGGACGCGGTAGCGCGGTAATGTAAAGGCGGTCGGCCCAACTGAGGTCGGTCTCGTGAACAACTGTCGCGACCGCGCGGGCGAAAAAAAACCCGCCGAAGCGGGTGAACACCCTTGGAGATCTACGCCCCGCCCAGATCCAGCGGAACATAATTAGGGTACCTCGCAACTGGAAAAACACAAGGCGAAGATTCAGTCGCCGGAATGCGAACGCCCGTTCCAACGCGAAGGAGACCGAATGAAACGCACGATTCTTTTCTGGCAGCTGCATAACATCGCAGCCGCGGTGTTGCGATCCAGCGACAAACTTTACGATCCTGTAGATTCGGACACCCAATTGCACTTATCTTCTTACAGCGACAGGAAATTCTCCACAGAGAGGACGTCGGTACGGGGTGACGTGAAGCGTTTTGACGAAAACAGCCTTCAACCCTGGAGTAACGCATGAAGAAAACCCTGATAGCCGGCGCAGCGCTGGCTACCTTGGCCGGCGCGGCGCAGGCGCAAAGCAACGTGACGCTTTACGGTCTGATCGACGCAGGCATCACGTACACGAACAGCCAAATCACTGGCACCGGCGCAGGTGGCCATAGCAACTGGCAGATGACCAGCGGAGGCGTTCAGTACAGTCGCTGGGGGCTGCGCGGAGCGGAGGATCTCGGCGGCGGATTGCAGGCGATCTTCACTCTGGAAAACGGCTTCAACGTGAACAATGGCCAGTTGTCGTCGGCAAACCGCATCTTCAACCGCTTGGCCTACGTCGGAGTTTCCAGCCGTGACTTCGGCGCACTGACCTTGGGACGTCAAACCGACGGGATGGTTGACTTCGTGGGGCCGCTCTCGTTGACTGGAACGCAGTATGGCGGTACCCACTTCGCACATCCGTTTGACGTCGACAATCTGAACGATTCGTTCCAGATCAACAATTCGATCAAGTACCAGAGCCCGGATTTCGCTGGCTTCAGGCTCGGCGCCCTCTATGGTTTCTCTAACCAGGCCGGGGGTTTCGCGAACAACCGCGCATACAGTGTCGGCGCTTCCTACAATTGGGGACCGTTGAACTTCGGCGCCGGGTATCTGCACCTGAACAACTCGGCCGCTACCCCGGCACAACTCAACACGGGGGGGGCAGTCACCGATACGCTCGGGACCTCGCTATCAGGCGCACTGACTCCGACCGCAGTGCCGTTGGGTGCACTTGCCCGCCGGCAACAGACGTGGGGCGGAGGCGTCAACTACGCGTTCGGTCCGTTGGTCGCGGGTTTCGTTTATACACAAACGAACCTGACCGAACTGTTCCTGACTGGCTTCAACACCCATTTCCAGAACTATGAAGGAAACCTCCGGTTCGCTCTGACACCAGCCGTTATGTTGGCGGCCGCCTACACCTACTCGCGCGCCGGAGGCAACGCCGGTAGCGGTGCTCCGCACTGGAATCAGGTGAGCGCGCTGGCGAACTACGCGTTCTCGAAACGCACCGACGTCTATATCCAGAGCACCTATCAAAGCGTGAGCGCGAGGGCTGGCAACCCGCTGGGGGTCGCCTGGATCAACGGTGTGAGTTCACCCGCATCGACTTCGAATCAGATCGAGGCTACCGTGGGCGTGCGTCACCGTTTCTGATTGCAAGCGCCCGAACACCCAGGCCGCGCATAGGAGTTGACTCGGGAACCGCCGACTCGATTTAGAAGCCGTGACCGAGGCCGCGCGGCCTTGCCGGGAAGTCGTCAGGGCCGATGCCGAGGCCGGCTGGGCAGGACGCGAGCTGACCGGTGCGAGCGGGCGAGAGAAGGATCGCGCCCCGGTGCGTTGGCGGGTCCGCACCGGGGCACGCGCCGTGCACCGGGCAGGCGCGCGGGTGGTCTCTTCACAGTGCCAGTCTCATAAAGCTAAACCCAACATCACCGGGAAAGGAGCTCGTAATGAAGTTCCGTAAATTAGGACTACTGTCTGCAATTGCGACGGCCTTTACGATTGCTAGCAACGCGGCCTATGCCTGGGGTGAGTGCTCGGCCTCGTCGCTGAGGGGGGGCTACTCATTCAGCGCTCACGGAGCGCTGCTCGGCATTCTGGACACAAGCAAGTCTCCGCCCGTGCTTGACCCGCTCCCGTCTCCGATTCTCATCGACGGAGTGGCACTCCAAACATTCGACGGAGCAGGCAGCTTTACGCGAACCGATTTTCTGAATACCAACGGCACGCCCCGGGGCGGGCAAAGTGCCTTCAACCCAAACCAGCACGGGACATACACCGTCAACTCTGATTGCACCGGCACGATGCACATCGTCTATGACAGCGGCGCCGTGCTCGACCTTCAAATGGTGCTAGCAGACAATGGAGAAACGATCAAAGCGATAGTCAGTGCCGAGACCGTGCCGTCGTTTCCGAGTACGCCACATGCGTCGTGCACCTCTGGCTGCGCCATTGGAGTACAGGTGAGCCTGGACGGGCAGAAGACGCGCCAACGGGAGCGCGACCGGAGCCGTTGATTAGGCGGACGGCAAGCGATAGAGGGAATGGCGGCGCTCGGGTGGGCGTGGATATGAACGACGTCGGCATTGCCGGCTTTCGCTAGGTAAGTACCGGAGTGCGCGGACTGCCCGGGCGCCGCTCGCCCCTTGAAAGCCTTGTAAACGCGACTGATCGCGATTGAGCATGCGTAAACTTTCCGAATAACCAATGAAGACGGTCATTCCACTTCTTTTTATCGTGCCGCAGGCGTTCTGCACGGGCTTTTCGCCCGTGCGCTCCGAATCCCGCGCATTGATCGACCGCCATCGCTAGTGTCAGTTGCTGCATCGGTTTTGCTTTTACCGTCGCATGTCTACGCTATAACGCATGACAGTCATGAGTGGTGGACTTGATCAGCATTGCCCTAAACGTCCTTTAATCCAGCATGCGATTTCGATTTGCTCGAGTGACGATTTTGATCGTCGCTGACCGCATCGTCGGCGTAACGGCTCTTCGCGAAAACCACTAGCTTTGAGGCGCCATTCGAAAAGGCGCCCGCACTAACGGGCAGGTCGCATGAAGCCGTGGGCGGCTTCATGCGCCGTCGTTTTAGGCCGAACGTTTTGCTGATGAACGCGCCGTTCTTGCGATTTCGCCATTCTCATCAAGAATGGTGCCGCTGGTTTCGCGGGCAGCGTCGTTCGAAGTGTCGGCGAGATTCGCGACCAGTTCGCCTGAAGATTGCGCGGCCGCTTGTGCATCGTTAGCGGCAACGTTCGCCATGTCATTGAACTTAATCCCGTTGCGTTCATACTGGCTGCGCACTTCGCCGATTATGTCGTCCTGCGTCGACGTGATTATCGAGAACATGTGCTGGCCGTATGAAGCGGCTTTCTGGGGGAACTGCGCGAGCATGATGGACTGCCACCCGAGCACGTCGCCTGCGCCTGCTGCATCTCCCGCGCTCAGGAGCGTGTTGCTTTCCTCGACCACTTTGCGAACTGTTTGTACGTTCAGTTCCGTGATCGCCTGCAGGCCGCTCGCGAAGCGTCCAGTTATGTTGAGGACAGCCTGCAAATTGGCGCGCGCGAGGGACGGAATCTGGTATGCGAAATAACCGGGGTATTGAAACATTGATTGCTCCTTAGATCGAATGGGACTCGTTAAAAGGACAATGTGGCAGCCAGCCGCAACGAAGCGGAGCGCAAGTTTCCTGCGGTTCCTGGGGGCGTCTGGGCAGTCAACCGCGCTGAGCAACTGCGTGAATGCCGGGAGTTCGGCGATACGCTGGCGGGCGACTCTGCCGAGTTGCGACTCTTATACAGGATCACGCACGGTCGTTCATGTCGCACGCAAAGGTATTGGTGCTATGACGTCACTCGTGCGGACCCCGAGGCGTGGTTGCATCACGCGTTCCCGCTGAGTTGTCATTTACGGTCGTGCCTGCAAACACGTCGTGGAAAAGCCGACCGACGCATTGATAGAAAATGACTATTAAAATGTCCAAGCCTGTTAATGTCAATTATCGGGATAGCGTTTCAGGGGTAGAATCGGGCATTTGCGATTTACAAGAGAGGGGAGAGGGCCGTGGCACAAGCTTTTCCGCCGGATGAGCCTGACTCGGGCCACGATCCGCACCGCGAACCGGACGACGGCTCGGGCGACGCCTACGAGGAGCTGCCGGATGCGTACGTCATGCGTCTGGTGCATGAGCTCGAACGAGTCGTCACGGCGAGCCGCCGCACGATTGCAATTCGCTATGCCGCCCACGGCGTGACCTTCCCGGTGCCGCCGACGCTGGACCGCGCCGAACTCATGGTACTGACCGCGCTGGTGCACACCTACGGCGTCGCGGTGTTTCGCGATGACTTCAGTGCGGTGCGCCAGCGCCTGGCGGAATGCGGTGCCGTGGTCGTACTGCAGCAGACGGTGTTCGGCGATCGCCCGGGCCGCGGCAGGCAGCGCTACGGCGGGGGAGCCATCGGCGGCGGCGTCGCTGCGCGCCTGCAGGAAGCGCGGCCGCTGTTCGAGACGCTGTGCGAGCAATTTCCGGAGACCTTTCTGATGCAAGCGCGCGCACTGCTGGCGCGCATCGCGCGGGGATCGTTGCCGTGGATGCCACTGAAGCCACCGAAGCCACCCGGGCCGCCGTTCGAATCCGAGGACGGAGAGCGCGACGATGCTTAAACACGATCAGCGCGGTCAGCAAGATCAGCACGGTCAGCACGGTCAGCACGGTCAGCACGGTCAGCACGGTCAGCACGGTCAGCACGGTCAGCACGGTCAGCACGACGCGTCCGCCCGGGCCGCCCAAAAAACACCCCCCGGTGCCGCCCCGGAAAAGCTCACCGCCAAGACGACGCGGCCCCCGGAGAAGCTCACCGAATCACTTGCCCTCGAGCGCCGTTATACGACCAAGGATTTCACGGCGCTGCGCGCCTACGTGCAGCGCATTCCGCCGGCGGTGATCGCGCGCACCTATTACGATCCCGACGAGGATGCGCACGCGGCGACGCCCGGCGCGATGGAGCGGTATCTCATTACGATGCTCGACGCGCTGGTGTCGCTCGCGCTGGCGCACGGTTCGACCGCGCTCGCGGAACACCTGCGCGCGTCGATCAAGCAGCACGGGCGCCCGTTGCTCACGGCCGTGACGTTCCGCATGGTGACCGAGGCGGCACAATTGGCCGCATTGCCGCAGCGGGCCGATCACGCAATCAGTGCCTGGCTGCGTCCGCGCGTGGCACGGCGGCTGAAAGGCGAGGGCATCCAGACGCTGGGCGAACTGGTCGCGTTCTGCAACCGGCGCGGCGGCAGCTGGTGGCGCTCGATTCCGCGCATCGGCCCGGGCCGGGCGCGCGCGATCGTGAGCTGGTTACGCAAGCAGCACGCATCACTGCAACTAACGATCGAAGCCGACGTCGACTCCGAGGAACGGGACGGCGTGCCGCTGATCGCGGCCGAACTGGTCGAAGTGGTGCCGGCCGCCAAGGTGGGAAGCGGCCCAGGCGGCGTCCCGAGCGGCGGCGGTCCAGGCGGCAGCCCAGAGTCGGCAAGCCGGCTGACCTTGGCGCCGCTCGAGCGTCTCGCCGTGCCGCACGCGCTCTCCGGCGCGCATGGCGAAAACCGCGCGACCGCCTTCTGTTATATCCAGGCGAACCACGATCTCGATGCGGTGCGCGCGTATCTGAACCGCTTTCGCGATCAGCCTAAAACGCTGCGGGCGTACACCAAGGAGCTCGAACGCTTCCTGTTATGGGCGGTCGTCTTGCGCGGCAAGGCGCTCAGTGATCTGCGCGTGGACGACTGCGAGGCCTACAAGGACTTTTTGAAAAGCCCCGATCCGCGCTTCGTCGGCGAGCGTTTCCCGCGGCACTCGCCGCGCTGGCGACCCTTCGCCTTGTCCAACTCCACTGCGGCCGCCGACGGTCAGGCCTCATTGTCTGCGACGCTTTCACCCGACTCGCAGCGTTATACCGTTCGGGTACTGCGTACGGCATTCGCCTGGTGGGTCGATGTGCGCTATCTCGCCGGCAATCCGTGGAAGGCCGTCAACGATCCGATGGTGGTCAAGCGCGAGCGGCCGATAAAAATCGAGCGCGCGTTGCCGGCTGGACTGTGGCGCAAGCTCCGTGGTGAACTCGATGTGCGATCAGCAGAAGCGGGCGGGGCGACGGCCGGTGCGCAGTGGCGGGCCGTGCGCGCGGCGATTTTGTTGATGGGCGATTCCGGTCTGCGGCGTGAAGAAGCCGCAAGCGCCCGGCGCGAGGATCTGCGCCCTTCATCCTTTGGGACACTCGAGCGACCGGTCTGGGAGTTGACCATCGTCGGCAAGGGTCAGCGCGAACGCTCAGTGCCCGTGAGCGCCGCGACGCTGGACGCGCTGCGCGCGCATTGGCGCGATCGGGCTCAAGATTTCGACGGCGCGACCGAAGAAGACAAACAGAGCGGGCCGCTGCTGAGCCCCATCGTCATTCCGTGGACCGACGCGTCGCGCCGGCGACATCGAGCGGGGCAGAGTGCGGAAAGCGGGGAGGGGCAGCCTGCAAATGAAGCGGGCTACACCGCGGATGGACTGAACCGGCTGATTAGTCGGATGGTCACCGAACTGGTCGAGACGATGGAGGGGTTGAGCCTCGATGAACGCGTGAGGCTTGGGCAGTCGAATGCGCATGCGTTTCGCCACAGGTTCGGCACCCAGTCCGTCGCGGATGCAGTCCCGGTGGACGTCGTGCAGAAGGTGCTGGGCCATGCTTCGCTGCAAACGACGACGATCTACGTCCAGGCGGAAAGCAGCGCGTGGTGGAAGAGGTGGCTCGCTACTATGCCGGCGTCGCCACGCATAAGACGGGGCAGTGAGCAGCAGCGCATTCGGCGCTGCGCGCGCAACTGACAAACGAATCACTTTCCGGCGCTTTCTCTTGCACTTGCGCGCCGGAACACAGGAAAAACACGATGACGGACAAAGAATTGAACCTGCGCGCCGGACTGGCTGCGTTCTCCGATGTGGATCGCGTGGTCGCCGTGAACCTCGATCAGTTTGACCCGCTGAACTCGCGCGACGATCTGATCAAGTTGCTGGTCGAGACGGGCATCTCGTTTTCGCGTCCTCGTGAAGGGGATATCACTGCCGAGGATGGCAGCAGTAGCGTCGAGGTGACTATTCGACGCGGCGATGTTGTCACTGCCGCTGCCCGCGCCGCATGTGAACTCGCGGCGAGCTGGATCGATGACCTAGACCTCCAGGCTTGGAAGGTCGCAACAGGACGGTCTACGCGCTGAGGACAAAGGTGTGCCGCCGACGCCAGAATGAACCGGCTGTCGGTGCATCGAGGATCCGGGCGGCGAGTTCCCAAATGCAGCTATTCAATGCTGACGACTAAATCGGGCAGGTTCACGGGAATCGCGGCATCGGATCAGAACGAGTCGGCGACAACAGAGGCATACGCCTAATCGGTGCATGGGTGGGCAGAGCCATCGGGTCCCCGGTGAAGAAGACCGATTAATGGTCCGCCCCGGGGTCTCAGATAAAATGCATGTTACCGGAGGGAACAGTGAACACAAAGAAGGACGAGATCAAGGGTGTGCTGGAACAGGCCAAGCAGGCGATTTCCACGCACGGGCACGCAGTAATCGGGATTAAGTCAGAACCCAAGGCAAAACCACCCACCCCAGGATTCGCATATACCATCGGCCTCGAAGAAACGTACGGGCACCCGGAGCTGATTGTGTTCGGCCTGCCGTACGAAGTGGCTCATGGAGTGCTCAACGAGCTTGCTGCCCGGATCCAGAACAAGAATCTCACGTTGCAAGACGGCGACGGGGATGACCGCACCCTTCAGGGCCACCACGTCATTTTCCGAAAGGTTCGCGCTGCGTCTGTTCGGAAGTATCTTCGCATCGCTCATGTTCTCTCGGAGGATACTCGCGCGTTTCAGGTCGTCTGGCCCGATCCCTTCGGGAAATTCCCGTGGGAGGATGATTTTGACGATCGCTATGCGGTCGCTCAGCCCTCGCTCTACGAGAGTCTGCATTAGTCGAAGACGAAGCGGTGCCGCCGGTCGGCTACGGACACGACTATTGTCATGAACCTACCGTACCCTTGATTTTCCCTGTAGCGGCACGTCCTCGACTTTCTCGCCTTGCAGTATTCCCGTCTGTTTAGTCTTCGCGTCGAGAGCTGGCTTATTGCGATAGACGAACCCGCGAGAAGAATAAGCCGAGCCAACAGTGTGATCCACCCGTTTGGAAGTGAGACTGACGCTTGCGCACCAGCCTCGCTAGTACGTTCTCGCTCTCTTCTGCTCGCGCCGGAGCATATCTGAAGACATCTGTATCAGCTCAACGCGGCGAAATGAACCTCTTCAAATAGTAAGTAGTATTGATTATATCTTCATTATTGGCTATAATAGATACATCGACATATTTATAATGTGGCGAGGTCGATTTGAGATGCTGGCCGAGTTACAGAACGGAGAGACGCATGACCAACAAGCTTTTCGTGAACCACGAGGGATACAAGGTCCAGGTTTTTGGAGACGAAGCTAGTGACCTTATTGAGTTTTGTTCGCAAGGCGGTGGCTTTTCGAAGCGCATGCAGCGAGATGAGTTTTTCCGGGAGTTCAGACCGTTCGACGTTCCGAAGTACTCGCCTCGCGGTGCGACATTTGAGCACTTCGACGAAGGCGTGTCGATTACCGCGTGGTCGAACGGTATGAGCTGGAACGGCTGGGCCATGCCATACTTCAGTTACGAGCAAGGGTTGGAGGTCGTTAAATTTTTTCCCGAACTGCGCTTCGATGCTGCGCAAGACGCGTTCGTATGGACTGACGCGAGCGTGGACGAAGATGTGGTGTATCCCAGCGAGATCATCGATACGGAGTCGGGTCCGGTCAAGGCTTATCCAATCGGCACCGCCGATTGGACTTGGGAATGGGCTGATGAGGAATGCTGAGTCTATCCGTCCTGCGCGTGATAGAGCATTCTGACCTGCGTCCCTGCGTCCCTGCGAAAGCTCGACGAGCTGTGCCGCCAATTTCCGGTAGGTGAGGCTTGCATTGCAGAAGGCGCAACGAGAGAGCGGGGTGTCACGGGCGCCATGGTGTATTTGCCGTCTCCGTTTGATCGCCGTCGCCAACGTCAAGGAACCAGTTGCTGACACGTTGATGATAGTTGGCGGAAGGGCGTGTATCAGCTTCGCCAATCGATACTGGTGCGGGTGAGTGACAACATGGGCAATGACAGTGACGGGGCTTCTGGCGGTGCTCGGAACGCCTTGGCTGCAGTACTGCATAACGGCGCACCGACTCACGCTCTCTGGGCGAATCGATGCGCAAGCACCGATATGGTTCGACAGCCGAGGGGCGAGAAGAAGTGAAATAACTCAACCCCCGCATCGTCACATTCGCAACGCGGTTTCGCGTGGAACGGCTGCTCGACATATGTGGAATAGACACTCACTCGCCGACAATGCTTTGCTTCAAAGTTCAATTGACGGAGAAGTTGGGTTTATTATCCAGTCCGCAAGTCGCTCGAACAGCGTTTCGTCGTTCTCTTTCGCGGCGGCTCTTAAGGAGCACTCCCATACAACTGCGACTCTCCAGCCCTCTCGAAGCAGCTGCGCCGTGTGCGCGACATCCCTATCGCGATTTCTATCCAGCTTCTGTGCCCAGAAATCGGTCCTAGAGGATGGCATCTTAAATAAAGCACAATGGTGTTGATGCCAAAAACAGCCATGGACGAAAACTACGGCATTGTGGCGTCGAAAAACTAGGTCGGGCGATCCGGGAAGACTGCGGACGTGCAAACGGTAGCGAAGGCCCAACCGGTGCAAAGCCCGGCGCACGATCAACTCCGGCTTGGTATTCTTGCCTCGAATGCCGGCCATCATGCGACTACGTGTGGCGACGTCTGTGATGTCCGGCATAGCAACTAATCTAAGCCACCGACGGAATCTTAACTGACCGTAAAGGGAGATTCGCCGTTCCCTTCAGAATCACCGTGGGTTTTTCGCGGGTCTTCGCCGCGCCAGAGGCCTTACCTTTTTTGAGGGCCGTTTGCAGATAAGGGGCCATTGCGCTGGCAACCGCCTTTACCGCCGGTACAACGACAGAGTTACCGAATTGGCGATAGAGCTGGGTATCGGAGACAGGCAATACAAAACTATCCTCGAAACCCATTAGTCGTGCGCATTCGCGTGGAGTAAGACGACGAGGATTCAGCCCGGAGCCACGATGCACCAAGATCTCAGAACCATCCTTGTGATACCGAGCAGACAGGGTTCGAGTCGTATCATCACGAGTCACAACAGAGCAACCAAAGCCATTACCCGCTAGCGAGTGTTTGTCCCTGTAGGCTTGCAGGTACTTCCATAACCCATCGGTGAGCACATATTTCAGGTCGACCTCAGATTCCGGTTCGAGGATTGAGCCTAGCTTAACGGTCGCCGGCTCCGGCCAAGTGGACTCGTTGGGCCACTCAAATCCGACGTCATCGCGGAAACCCACTATGTAGATGCGCTCACGGTGCTGGGGGGTCCACCGCTTGCCGTCGATGACCTTCCAGTTTATGTAGTAGCCAAGCTCCTTTTCGAGTACATGCTGGATAACGCGGAAAGTGTGCCCCTTGTTATGAGAGACGAGATTCTTCACGTTCTCGAGCATGAAGGCTGCCGGACGTTTTTCTTTCAAGATTTCAGCGATTCGGAAAAATAGCGTGCCCTGGGCGTCGCATGCAAACCCATGAGTACGGCCCAGCGCATTTTTCTTTGACACGCCGGCCAGCGAAAACGGTTGACAGGGGAAGCCGCCCAAAAGGACATCATGCTCAGGAATTACATCCAGAGGAATAGACCAGATATCTCCGGCGATGTCCTCTTCGTTCTCCCCGTGGTTCGCTGCATATGTGATGCGGGCGTATTTGTCCCACTCGCTGGTGAAGACGCACTTTCCGCCGATATGTTCAAACCCTTTCCTGATTCCCCCAATACCCGCGAAGAGATCAATGAAGGTGAATTTTCGTGGTGCCATTCTTAGCTTTCAATAGTTGTTTGGAACTTGCGAAGGAAAGCGTTTGATCTCCCCTGGATACCTGGCGGCAAACAGCAAAAAAAAGGGCCTTAGAGGAACCTCAACAAATCCGCATCTCCGACGGACCGGCACCGAGGAAGCATCGGCGCTAATCCGACGAGTGTCAGGCAGCACAATTTCGCACGCAAATGTCACTTTACCAAGCCCTTCTCTCCCGCGCCAGGGCTCTGCTCGTCGATTCCATGCGTCCTATTAATTGGGATGCGAGCCTTGACCAGCGCACGCAGATCCTCGACGGGCATGGGTGGGGTTGTCCGATGAACCATCGAATGGCAGTTGCCACACAGGGGTACCAGGTCTTTGACGGGGTCGACGATGTAATCGGGGCCCAGTTTAGACACGGGCGTACGGTGGTGAACCTCGATGTACCCGTCGCCCAGTTCGCCGTAAGCCTCGAGAAAGTCAAAGTTACAGCACTGACAACGTAGCCCGTAGTGGTCGATGCAGGCGGCCCTGTTAACCGGATTGCGTTCATATCGGTTGACCTCGATCCGGACCTTCGCACCCTCCGGTAGTCCGGTTACGGGACTATCTGGAGCAGCTTGCCCTTCCTCTCCAATGCCCGTTAGGGCGAGAACAAGAGCGACGCAAGTCGAAGCAACACTGAAGGCTATTGTCGTCAGTTCGTCCGGCGTCTTTCCTGATGGGAGCCTGCGAGAGACGTCAATCTCTACTTGAGTCCAGCGGTCCTTCAGGTCGACGCAACTCTTTTCATCATTGCCATTAATGGCCACAAAAACCTGTGTGTCCAAGGCCTCGGCAGACTCCCGGACGAAAGCGAACGCTTTTTTCTGACCTTCATTGGCATCTGACATCACGCGCAGAAGTGCACCTGCAAAATTGTCGGCTTTGAACGAGGCCTCAAACTGCCGGTGTGTCCGGGACAGAAGAATAGCAAAGCCATTACCCGGCTCCAGCGTCGCAGGACGCAAGGCATGGAACACCCCTCCGTCGACCGTCTCAGCCTGGGCGTAGAGCGCGACCTGAAACCGGCTTGCGAGCCTCCGGCGCAACACCTCAATGTCGACCCCTTCGGACATCAGTTATCCCCGTGCTCGACAGGGTCTGGCAAATCGGCTACCAGCTTCTTGAGGTTGCGCGAAACCTCAATCCGAAACTCTTCGAATGCGTCCTGATTGCTTGGGTTGATATTATTCAACTCCGCCTGCGCAAGAGCCCAAAGTAAATAATCCAGAGCCTGAATAACTGTGCTGTTCGACTTGTTCGGCAGATAGGCCTTGGTATAAAAGGGATGCCCTGCATTGAGCGCTACAGCGGCCTTGCTGTTTTTTGCAATTGTTGGCTCCCATAGTACGCCGTGCTCGAGCGTTCCGCTCGTGACAACATGGGCGCTTCCGATGTCCTCGGAGTTCAAGAGTCGGACAGTGGTGGTAGTCAGACCAGAATTGTTGTTGACCGTAACCTTGCCGGTCGCCTCGTCTACGTTGGCAACCGCAGCTGTCTTGAGAGCGGCCGCCTTCTGTTCGATGACGTTGCTAGCGGAGGTATGCATCAGCGTTGCTGCACCCTTGGCGACTCCAGCGGCGCCCTTGCGGTAACGGGTTTCTGCTTCTCTTCGCGGTCCCGCCAGAAACTTGTCTCGCAGCCACTCATAAAGGCCTGCGTTTAACTCAATGCGCGACTTCTTGATGTCGACCTGAAATGCGTTATCCAGGGTGTGGTCGAATGAAAGTTCCACGCGAAGCAGGGAGTAATGCGGCTCCTGTTTGAACATGTTCATCCAGTCGGGCCCGTGAATAAGCCGGTTTTCCCGGTAGACATAAAGCCCTTGACGTTCATTGGAAATTCGTGCGGCAACACGGTTTGTATCAGAAGCAAACTCCTCCTTCCGAGGCAGTACGAACGCCCGCACCACAAAAGACGTTTGTGTTCCGTCTGGTAGCCGGACGTCCATTTTTTTCTCGGCGATAGGCTCCTCGGTCTCGGCTAGGCAAAACGGGTCCCACGCTGCAACGAGATGTCCGTTTACCCGCACGTCAACGTTACGCTCGCGATTATCATTGCTATCAAGAAACCGCTGAAAAACGACCGCAAGATGGTCCCTCAGGCCAGACGCCAGCTTGTCAACGGCTTTTCGGATAGGCTGGCCTTCGGGAGCATTGATTCGGTCGATGTTTTCCCAAAGCACAAGGGTGCCCGAAGCTCCGGAAGCGACCTCGTCGAGTAGCAGCGCGTGAGTAGGGTCAGCTGATGCAAACTCGAGGTCCCAACTATTCCGGGTGGCGAGCTCATCTAGGTCCCACGTCGCGCGCAAAGCCGGCGCTGTACCGGACTCGCGAGAGATAACCGACAAACGGCGGCAAAAGGCTGTCGAGGCCGTTTTCAGCCCCATACCGAATTTGCCAAGACTCTTGGCGCTGGCCCGCTTGCTCGAACCGTACTTCATGGCATTGACGAGACCTTCCTCGTTCATGCCATGGCCGTTATCCACAACTGAAATGATCACGCTATCCGCGAAATCAACTTCCAGTCGAACGTGAATCTTGTCGGCGCCGGCTGCAATTGAATTGTCTACAATATCTGCGACGGCAGCATGGAAATCGTAACCCGTGTCTCGTAGTCCCTCGCTAATACGAGCTACGTCGGGCGGAACGCTGATATGTTTTTCTGTCATAAATGCTCCGTTTTCGTTAGCGAGATTGAATAACTGTCCACCCCCCACTCAGGACAAGGGTGCCACTGTCCAGTTCCAGACTGGATGCGGGGTTCGAGCGAACGATGTTGACCTCAAAGGACGCGTTCTCGTCGAGGGAGAACACCAGTACGTCATCAACCTTGGCATTAATCGCACGCATGAACTTCGTCATGCGAGTGAGGCGGTATTCGTTACGTGTGCCACCGAAAAGCCTGTTGTTATAATAAATAAAATTGAATTCCCATCGCTCCCGAGTTTCATGTTCGAAAACAACGAGCTTCATCCTTGGATTTTTCACCGACTTGTCAAGGGACGGGAAGAAGGACAGAATACTTCTTTCTTTCGGAACCAGGATCCCCGCCTGATGGCCGCCCGTAGTCCCCACGTCGTTGGCGCTTAATCGCTTGCGTATTTCAGCTGTTGTCACTTGTTGTTACTCCAGTTCGGCAAGCGGGGAGATTTTGAGTGCCTGTGCGATGGTCACCGGATCGATATTTCCGTCGTGACCGGTTACTGCGTTATCGGCAAGGTCCCGCTTGAAAGCGGCCGCTCCCTTAATCACTTCTTCTATGGTCTGAATGTAAAATAGGTGATGAATAGTTACTGGCTTGGCTTGCTTTCTCCGATATGCTCGCGCTGACGCCTGGGCCGTCAGTGCAGGATTCCATTCCGGGTTGTAATGAATCACGTGGTTTGCAGCCGTGACGTTTAAGCCCGAACCCGCCGCCTTGGGATTCAGGAAGAGCGCACCGTATCCGGCGTGTTCGAAGAACTGGTCAACCACTTTCTGTCTTACCGGTCCGTCCACTCGCCCATCGATAAAGTCGAAAAACCCCTTCGGGAATCTCTTTGTGATATCAGACATGAAAAGGTCCGCGATACCTTGATAGGTCGAGAAAATGAGCGCCTTCTCTTCCGCAGCGAAGATTTCGTCAAGAAGCTCTATCGTCCGTTCGTACTTTGGCACCTCTGCGGAAGGATCCGCGTGCCAGTCGCCCAACAGTGAAGGATGAGCGCAAAGCATACGGAGGCGTGTGGCCGCGACTAGGCCGCCAGCGGCGCCGTATTGTTCTAGGGTTTCCCTCCGCAATGCCTCATAAGCATGAGCAAGAGGCAGTGACATCTGCAAGGCCTGAGGGACTTCTATTCGCTCTGGCAAGTCATGCGCCACGTCGAGCACCTTGCGACGCAACAGCATCGGTGCAACGATAGGCGCCAATCGGGCTGCGTCCTCAAGCTCATTGTTAAACTGGGACAAGAAAGCATTCCGCTCTCCCAGAAGCGTGGGCATTACGAAATCCGCCAGGGACCACAGGTCATCGATGCGATTTTCCAGGGGCGTACCGGTGACTGCGATTGAAACCCGCCGAGGGAGTCGCTTGACCGTAGCTGACCGCTCGGCTTCCGGATTCTTGATTGCTTGGGCCTCGTCGAGCGCGATGACGTTCCATTGAATCCGGTTCAGAATTTCCTCGTCACGAATGGCCGTGTCATAGGAAACGAGAACGATATCTGCGTCGCGTAGCTTGGTAGCTACCCCAGCCCTGTCAGCACCCGCGTGAAGCAAGACGGCGAGTGTCGGCGCAAACAATGCCAGCTCCCGGCGCCAATTCTCAAGCAATGTTGCGGGAGCGATCACAAGTGACGGGCCACGCCCAGCATTTTTCTCGATCTGTAACACCGCAACGATCTGCGCGGTTTTGCCCAATCCCATTTCGTCACCAACAATGCAGCCGACACCCTGCTCGGCTACAACCGACAGAAAGGCGACGCCCGATGACTGATAGGGGTAGAGCGTTCCGGAAAAACCTGGAATCAGCGCCTGAGAACGCTCATTGGCCAACATCGAGGCGTTGAACGCCACCTCGTCAAACACGGCGAAGGGCTTGTCCTTTTGGGCCCGCAGGGTGACCAGCTCGCCAATTGTGATAGGCCCCTCGGTCCGCACGCCTGCAGCGGTCAACCAGCTATGAGCTTGGCGTACAAGGTCGGCTTTGATTGGATACCACCGGCCGCCGTGCACTAGCTGATCCGTCTTCCCGTCTACCTCGACAAAGCCAGTGTCTGTGGCCAGACCAAAAAAAAGTCGGAGATTGCGTCCATCAGTGCCGGAAAGAAGAACGGCGGGCTGCGCTGGCTCCCTGGAGAAGGCCAATCCGGCGATGTCCTCAACGGGGCTGCGCACCGACTCGCTTGCACAGACCCGCACGCGGCCGAAAACCGCCTTGAAAATGTCCAGTGCCGGAGGACGAAAAAGCTCGCCCGACGCTTTTTTTAGGAAGATCTGAGACCCTTCTACGATCCATCTGGCACTGGTCATTGCTGCTGTCTTGCTCTAGAAAATAGTATCGAATTCGTGCATTCGGGGAAGTTGAACATTGTAACGATCAAGTCCTCGCGAATCGGGCTCGATAGCAGACGGACTGGCCCCTCCAGTGCGTTTCGCGTGGTCGCCCATAATTGTAATACTTGATGTAGGCGTTCTGGCGGAATCCGGATCGACTCATTATTGAGAAACCGTCCTCCGGTCAGTCCCGCAGTCAGATCACCATCGTATACATCGCCGGCAACGTTGCGTCGTTGTCGGCTGGCCGGCGTAGGCGGAGGTCAGCGATAGTCCGGGCACACCGCGCGTGCCATCGTGCATGATGGCCGTCTGGCAGGCTCCCGCGAAGTTCCGGCGATGGCCTGGTGCAAACGGGGCTCATGTTTCGTTCGGAGACAGGGCGCTGTGTTTCGGAGTGCCGTCGCTTCCACAAGAGTGGCCGGCATGGCCCTGATAGCACGCGTAAAAAATAATGCCAACAAGCCGAGGTCGGGCTTGCAGGAATCTGGTTAGCGACGCACCCGGGCCTTGAAGTGACGCTCTTTTCTCGGAAATGAGCGTTCAGGGCACTCATGTTAATGCTTTCGGTTCGACCGGACTAGAATTATGTCCTCAAGTTTTCCTATTCACTGCCGTAGTCCGGCTTGAACTGAAACGGTCTGCCGCTCGTCTCAGACACGAGGAACGCGCCATGTCGATACATCCTGACAAAGCGTGGTGTGGGGCATATTGCGTTTCGTAAGTTTCATGTATCTTGCAAGCGCCAAAACACCATGATGGCACCAGAACAAGATCAGTCTACGTCGGCAAAACAACAATGAAGCAGCTGACCCGGGGGCAAGTTTGAAAGGTAACCTTCTAATTTCAGGGTGCATCCGGTCCGATTGTCTTTGGATAACGCGTCTCCCGCCGCAGGGTGCAGATAACAGCCTCGTTATCCATCTCGGCCGATTGTTCTGCTTACCGGCAGGCACCCATTTCCATCCGTCTTTTTCGAGATGCGCTCCGGGCGATATGTCCGGGGCGCCGCGCTGTTCAATGGACCGGGTGTCAAGCGCACTGTGTGGGGAACTCACATGAATAGTCGATGCGAGATCGCCGTCGCTCAACAGTTCGTTCCCAATCCAGAGCAGCTCGCCGTGCTCGAGGCCCGTGCGGATGAATGGTTGCTCGTCGAGGCAGGTCCCGGCACTGGAAAAACCCAGATGGCTGCGATGCGTCTCGCTCATTTGCTGCAACAGGGGCTTCAGCCAGCGCAGATCTTGGTTCTTAGCTTCTCGCGCAGCGCGGTAGCCACGTTGTCGCGCCGGATCGCCGATCTCAGTGTGCATGGCGATGGCGTCATCGAGGATCTGCGTCATCTCGCCATTCGCACTTTCGATTCGTGGGCGTTCCGCATGTTGCGTCAGAATGGCGTAACCGCGGGCGATCTTTTACGGCGATCCCACGACGACAATATCGCGAGCGTGACAGAGGAGTTGCAGACGGAGACTCCGTTCGGTGATCGGCTGGAATCGATTCGGCACGTGATTGTCGACGAGTTTCAGGATCTGCCCGGCGTGCGCGCGGAGATGGTGACGGCGCTGCTGCGCCATCTCAATTCGAAGCCCGGCCGACGTGCCGGGTTCACCGTGCTCGGGGATCCAGCGCAGTCTATCTACCGATTCGCTGCCAGAACCAATGGCGGATCGCGGCCACCGGATGCGTGGGCAGAGCTGAAGAAGCAGATGGGCTTACCGATACGCGAAATCTCACTGGTCCAGAACCATCGGGCCACGAAGCAGCTTGCCTCAATGGCTTCGAGGCTACGTAAGATCCTTGGCGATCCCATTCTCGAGGCCGATCAGAAACTCGCGGCAATGAAACGGTTTCTCGCGGGCCTGCCCACTTCTTCTGCGGAACTTAAGCTCGGGCCCGACTGGCTGACGCAGTTGCCCCAGGGTTCCCTTGCAGTCCTGACCCGAACGAACGGCGAAGCGCTTCGCGCCTGGCAAATGCTGCTGGGCAAGGACGCCGGCGTTTCTACGGCTGATGCACGGCTTCGCATCGCGGGAAGCACGCAACCGACGCCCGCCTGGATTGCTGCCGTTCTGTCCCGTTACAAGCCGAGGACCATAACGCGAACGGTCTTCGAGAAAGCATATCAGCGGCTTTACTCCCAATACGGCGCGGCGCTTGTCGAAGGACTTCACCTGCCATCCGTCGAAGCCGGTTGGAAGCGGCTTGCGCGCGCGTCCGGCGCATCGGACCTAGCGACCGTTATCGATCTCGAGATGCTGGGTGCGAGACTCGACTGGCCTGACTCGTTCCCTGACAGCGAAGTGAAGTCACCCGCCACTGTGCTGATCACCACGGTTCATCAGGCCAAGGGCATGGAGTTCGACAACGTGGCGTTGCTGGAGGCCAGTTCGCGCAATGCCGACAAGACTCCGGTCGATTCACTCGAAGAAGCAAACGTGGACTTCGTCGCGGTGACAAGAGCCGCGCGCTACCTTGGCCGGCTGCCTGCTTCGTGCATCTACACGCCGCTTTCGAACTGGAACTTCCCGGATGGACGCGTGCGGCAGGGCGACTGGAAAAAGATGGTGAACGTGCAGATGGGATTGCCGGGCGACATCGATGCCGCAAGTTCCGTCGATCCGTCCGTGCTCGGCGGCGATGAAGCCGTGTCAGCGCTTCAGGAGGATTTCGTGAAACATGCCGCGGACTGGCGGGGACACAAGGTAGTCCTTCGCAAGGTCAGGGTCAGGGCGGCCAGCGGCGACTCCCTCCGGGTCCAGTACGACATCCGCCTGCAGATCAAGGACGGGGAAGGCGCGCTGATTGGGCGGACTTCGGAACAGCTGACGCGCGATCTTCTTAACCTGCTCTGGCGCCGCGGCTACGACCTTCCCCAGAATATTTATAACCTTCGCATCGCCGACGTGGTCTCAGTCAGTGCTGACGGAGAACTGCCTGAATCCATTCGCGATCCGTGGCGTTCGAGCAGGCTGTGGCTCGGCGTTGCGCTCATGGGTTCTGGAGATTTCAAGACATGGAAGCGCAATGGAAAATGACGCCAAGGACAAGAGCGTTGTCCGGACCGACCTTGTCGAAATGACGCGGTCGCTGCTTGTCGGCCCGCTTTCGGTCGATGAGGTCATCGAATCGGCCCCGGCTGATACGTATCTCACAGGCATTCTCTGGCCGCGCGGAACGAGCGTCGGTCCCGTCGACGACGGCGAAGGCACCTTCGGCGCCGGAGGCGACGATCCGGCCGGCGACCCGGCTGTTCCCGGATACCGCGCGATCAGACCGTGCTCAATCGGAATCACCTTTGCAGTCCGGACCGGCGCTCGTTTGACGATCGACCTTGGCACGACCGCGCGATATGAGCCACAGAGTGACGCATCCGCGCTTGTGGAAGGCGATCGCAAATCTCCCGATGCGGCGGGAGCACCGGCTCTCAAGAGCAATTTGGTGCAAGGCAAGGCACTGACTTCTGAAAACGAGGCGGATGTGCCGAAGAAGCGCCTCAAAGTGTGGGCGCGCCGCGAACTAGGCTATTCCTTCACGCTCGATGCGGACGGAAGCTCGAAGACATTTATTCAGAGAGATTTCGACCGGCGCGACGGCACGAGGGTCGAGGATCGGGCGCTGTCGGTCCATGTGCGTCGTCGTGCTGGAGCAGAGCAGTACGTTTTCACGATTACGCTTATCAACGAAGAAGACGACTTGCCCGGAACGACCTCGCGTGACGCGAAGTGCCTGTTCCAGACCGAACTCATCGTGCGCGCCCGGATCGGCGACGCGCCGGCGATTGAACCGAGGCCGCTTCCGCCGCCGGACCCGAGTGACCCGGAGGGGCTGATCAACGCGCTGCTTTATCGGGAAGTGCGTGAGTTCGCCGTGGGGCATGGCATCGCTGTATCTTGGGGCGCCGATCAGGGCAGCGCTGTCGCAGAAGCCAGGACGTCGTGGACGCCCCGAACCGCTGTGACCGGCACGAGCGCAGACGGGCATGCGTCGCTCGGCGATTTCCGTGACGCATGGCCGGATGCGCTGCGCTCCTCCTGGCTAGGCTTAGAGACTGCACGCGAGTCTGTGACCAATGCGCTCGAAGCGTTCGTCGCATGCTATGGGCAATGGATCGAGCAGTTGCTGAAACCGCGCCTCGCGGAATTCGGCGAGAGACTCGCATCGCCCGTCCGCGCCAATTTTGAACGCTGCACGTCCGCGCACGCGAGAATGCGGGACGGCGTGGAGGTGCTGCGCGCAGACTCTGCAGCCTGGACCGCTTTCGCGCTTGCCAATGCAGCGATGGACCGGCAATCGAATTTTCCGGGCAAGGGGGGGGCACGCCGTCCGCTTGTCTGGCGGCCATTTCAGCTTGCCTTCATGCTGCTTGTCATTCCGGGACTGGTTGACCCAGTGCGCGAGGATCGAGGTTGCATGGATCTTCTCTGGTTCCCGACGGGTGGCGGCAAGACGGAAGCTTATCTCGGTCTGACGGCGTTCCAGATCTTCCATCGCCGGCTCACGCACAAGTCGCGCCGCGCGGATGGCGGCGTCGACGTGCTGATGCGCTACACCTTGCGCCTGCTGACGGTGCAGCAGTTCCAGCGCGCGGCCGCGCTCATCTCCGCCTGTGATTTCATCAGGCAATCCGACAGTCGTCTCGGCGATGCACAGATCACGCTCGGACTCTACGTCGGCGGTGAAGCAACGCCGAACAACATGGATGTCGCCCGCAAGGCGATCGCGGATGAGCACGCCAGTCAGGCGCCGACCTCGACGCCCCGCCAGTTGCTGCGTTGTCCTGTTTGCGGTTCGGATCTGCCGGCTAGCGCGTTCACCGCGGACGTCGTGAAGCCAAAGGTCAATATCATGTGCGCGAATCCGGATTGCGAGACTGGGGGCCATCCGCTTCCGGTTCTCACCGTCGACGACGAGATCTATGCGGCACCGCCGTCGCTATTGATCGGTACTGTCGACAAATTCGCCCAGATTCCGCGGCGCACGGACATTCGAAGACTGTTT
Source organism: Caballeronia sp. 11_S32 (assembly GCF_056930355.1). Taxonomy (NCBI): domain Bacteria; kingdom Pseudomonadati; phylum Pseudomonadota; class Betaproteobacteria; order Burkholderiales; family Burkholderiaceae; genus Caballeronia; species Caballeronia sp. 11_S32. The sequence continues at coordinate 121,791 of NZ_JBXOWH010000007.1, read as the reverse complement.
TCGCTGGATGGCGGCGAGCCGCCCGGCCTGATCATTCAGGATGAGCTGCATCTCATCTCCGGTCCACTCGGCTCGATGGCAGGTCTTTATGAGACCGTCATCGACACGCTTTGCACGCGTGGACAGGTTCGTCCGAAGGTGATCGGATCGACCGCGACGATCGGGCATGCGGAACAACAGGTGCGGGCGCTGTTCGACCGGGACGTACTGCAATTTCCGCCGCCCGGTTTCGACTTCTACGATTCGTTTTACGCGGTCCGCGACACGCACGGCCCGGACCGCCTTTATATCGGCATTTCAACGGCCGGACGCAGCCCGAAGTTTGCGCTTCAGGCGCTCGTCTCCGCGCTGTTGCAGGCGGCTTTGTATCTGAGGGACAAGAAGGGCGTGGCACCCCAGAAGATCGATCCTTACTGGACCTGCGTTGCATATTTCAATAGTCTGCGCGAACTGGGCGGCGCATACGTGCTGATGCAGGACGACGTACCGCGACAGATGCAGTTCCTGTCGCACCGGCTTCATATGAGCCGACGCGAGCTTCAGAACCTCCCCGTCGAACTGAGCAGCCGGCGTTCGTCGCGCGAATTGCCGGAACTGCTGCAAGCACTGTCGGGAACGCTCGAAGACTTCGAAGCCGATCCGCTCGAGAAGCCAGAACCCAAGGACACGGTTCTCGCCTCAAACATGATTTCTGTCGGCGTCGACGTGCCACGTCTGGGTTTGATGGTGGTGAACGGGCAACCGAAATCAACGGCTGAATATATTCAGGCAAGCAGTCGTGTCGGTCGCGGCGTTCCAGGACTTGTGTTCACGCTCTACAACTCGGGTCGGCCGCGTGACCTTTCGCACTTCGAGCACTTCCATTCCTATCACAGCGCGCTTTACAGGAGTGTCGAAGCCACCAGCGTGACGCCGTGGGCGCCGCGGGCGCGCGATAAGGCGCTGCACGCGATCGTGGCATCGCTCGTCCGGCATCTTGTTACCGGCATGTCGGACGATGAAGCCGCAGTGAATTTTGACAGCTCCGATCCTATGGTCCAGCAACTGATCGCCGAGATCGTACGACGCGCCGCTGCAGCTACCGACGAACAACAGGCCGAAGAGACAGAGGAGCACCTCCGGGAGATCGTCGCCGAATGGGACAAACGCAGCGCTGAAGCGAGAGCGACAGTGTCAGGGCGCATGCGCTACTGGATAAAGAAGGCGCCGTTCGGCAAGACGGCGGACCATCTCATGTGCGCGGCGGAAGAGGCGTCGCCGGGTGGCCATCAGGCCTGGCCTACACCCAATACCATGCGCGAAGTCGAACCGTCGGCGTCGTTCGTACTAAGGACGATCAAATCGAAGTCGGAGGGCAAGTAGTGGTCACTTCAAGAAGATTTTCCGGGCGCCGCAACGGTGGCGTGCCCGCGGTCAGTTCATCGCCCGGCGTGAGGCCGCTTGGCAAAGTGCGGCGTTCGCAGCTCATTTCCACGTATGGAATCGGGGCGATCATCGACCTCGAGAAGGGCTCTTACATGCCGATGGGACTGGAAGACTGGGACGCCGCGACCAACCGGCCGAATCTCACTATCGGAGAGTCCCGCCTTCAGGCGCAACTGGGTGTAAGCCATTTTCGCCTACCGCCGGTCAGCGAAGAGATCCGCGGTACTCGCGGCCGCGTAGACCCGTTGCGCTCGGTGCCGGCCACGCGCTTCCCGGCGTGGCACGAGTGCCCGCAATGCAATCGCATCGGCACACTGGATGACCCGTTCGTGCTCGAGGCCGATGGCGCCCAGCTTCAGTGCCTAGCGCATGGCAACCCCGTCAACACCGCGCCCGTTCGCTTCGTCGTCGCTTGCCGGCGAGGCCACATGAACGAGTTTCCGTGGAGGTGGTGGGCGCATCGCCGCAGGGAGGCAGGCATATGCGACCGGCCGATGCTCGAGCTCAAATCGCAGGGGAAATCGGCTTCGCTGGGTGACTTATATGTACGCTGCAAGAACTGCGGCGCATCTGAATCTATGGGCGACGTATTCATGCCCGATAGTGTGAAGGGACAAGGCTGCGGCGGCGTCCGTCCGTGGCTGCATGACCGGCAGGAAGGTTGCACCGAGAACCCTCGCGTTCTGCAGCGTGGCGCCTCCAATGTGCATTTCGGCGTGGTCGCTTCAGCATTGTCGATTCCGCCCGTTTCGGAGGCTGTTTTCCAGATCATTGAGCAATCCTTGCTGGGTCTTGGCGCGCTTCCCGACGAAGCTGTCGTTCCCGTGCTGAGGCAACTGTCTACGCGATTCAGTGTTCCGGAGGAATCGCTACGCGCCGCGTATGCGGAGAAGCTGAAGATCGAAGGAAAGATGACGGACCTGTCCGAAGCGTTTGCCAGGGCGGAGGAATACGCCGCGCTCTCGACGGATCGGGACGATCCGATCGTCGGTGGCATCGTTCCGCAGTTCCGGAATTTCGTGTCAGAGCCCCCGGCTGCGCTCTCCTCATGGTTCGACAAGATAGGCGCGGTCTCGCGGCTTCGGGAAGTGCGGGCGCTTGCCGGCTTTACACGTATCGAGCCCTATCCGGTCAGCGTTGAAGGCATTCCGGCAGCGGTCCGGGACGGCTACGTTGCGCGGCTATCGAAAACAAACAAGAACTGGCTGCCTGCCGCGGAGATTCGTGGCGAAGGTCTGTTCCTGCGTTTCAGAACCGAGGCAATTGAGAGCTGGCTTACCGAAAACCCGGCAATCGAAGCGCGTGTGAAGGTCCTTGACAATCGCGCGGCGGCCATCGCAGCGGAACGGGAACGCAAGCAGGAATATCCGATCACTGCGCGGCTGCTGCTGGTCCACTCGTTTGCGCACGCGCTGATTCGCACAATTTCAATTGATTGCGGATACTCCTCCTCCGCGCTTCGCGAACGCCTGTACGTCAGCGACGCCACCCCTCAGCGCTCGGCAATGAACGGTGTCCTTATCTACACCGGCTCCCCCGATTCCGAGGGAAGTCTGGGTGGTCTGGTCCAGCTGGCCGACCCGAACAAACTTGAGCGGATCATCGAGCGCACGGTGAATTCGATGAAATGGTGCGGCAGCGACCCGGTCTGCCTCGAATCGGATCCGGTCCAGTCGGGTGACAGAATTAGCGGCGCCGCTTGTCATTGTTGTCTTCTCGTTCCGGAAACCGCTTGCGAGAAATACAACCGCGAACTCGACCGGGCGATGCTTGTAGGTTCACCCGAAGACATCAAGGGGCCGGAATGGAAAGGCTTTTTTCACAAATACATGGATTGACCGGGCTATGGCAACTCTGATTCCCGAGCAGCCAAAGGAGTGTGGCTATGCGGAGCGCATCGTCTACGAGAAGCTCGGCCGTGAGCTCGATGAGGACTGGATCATTCTGCATTCGCTCGGTCTCCACGATCACGAGACGAAAGTCTGGGGCGAGGCTGACATTGTCGTGCTCTCGACAAAAGGCATCTTTGCGCTCGAGGTGAAAGGCGGAAAGGTCTCCTGCAAGGACGGCGTGTGGACGTTCGGCGATCCGGCCGGACGGTCCTATACGAAGCGCGAGGACCCCTGGACCCAGGCCAAGACGACAATGTTTGCGGTGCAGAAGAAGCTGCGCGACGCAAATCCGGTGTTCGCGCAAATTCTCTTTGGCTTTGGCGTAGTTATGCCGATGGAAACGTTCTCGGCTTCCGGCGCGGAGATCGAACAGGCCGTGCTTCTGGACAAGCCGGACTTTCGTAAGCATCTGGGCCTGTACATCGGCACGTTGCAGCGCCACTGGACTGACAGCTACGAACGGAAGCACGACCGGCATTACCGGCCACCGACGATCGAAGAAATCAGGCTGGCGCGACGCATTCTGCGGCCAGACGTCGACTCGGCTTTCAGCCTCGGCAGTTATCTAACGGGCGTCGAATCCGCGCTCGTGCAATTGTCGACGGATCAGGTCCGCGCTTCACGAAGAATGGCGGCCAATCCGCGTACTGTGGTGCGCGGCAGAGCAGGCACGGGTAAGACGGTGATCGCGATCGAACGCGCGCGCAATCTGGCGCGTCAAGGCTCGCGCGTGCTGTATCTGTGTTTCAACCAGCTGCTCGCGCAGCATCTGCGCACCGCGCTCGCGGGCGATCTCAACGCAGCCAACATTGAAGTCTGGCACGTCCACGCGCTCTATCGCAAGGTCATTGCCGAGGCCGGTTTGCTACGCCGGCTCGACGGCGTCAGTGACCCGGCGATGCTTTTCGGAGAAGTGTTCCCGCGCGCATTTGTGGATGCCGCGCTGGAAATAGGCCTCGAAGCATGGGACGTGCTTGTGATCGACGAAGCGCAGGATCTCCTGACACCGGACAACATCGACGCCTTCGATCTAATGCTCGGCAATCCCGGCATCAACCGGGGGCACTGGCACATCTTCTTTGACAACTTGCAGAACATCTATGGCACTGACGTTCAGCAGCAGGTAGAGAAACGTCTGGCCGAGGCACAACCCGCGTTTGACGATCTCTTCGAAAATTGTCGCAATACGCAGGAGGTGGCGCTGCAAGCCTCCATTATTTCGGGAATCGATCTCGCGATCGAGCGGGCTCCGAAAGGTCTCTCCTGCGACAACGTGTATTACCGCGATAGCCGATCATTCCTTGCGCAGCTGCGGGACACGGTGGCGCGTCTTCTCAGGCAAGAGGTTCGTCCTCAGGACATCGCGATACTCTCGACGCGCAAACGCGAGAACTCTCTGCTTGCGAATGTCAGCGAAATTGCGGGCGTTCCATTAGTCGACGCCACCGAAGCAAATGCCGGGGACCTGGTCTTTTCGACGATGCACGCGTTCAAAGGCCTGGAGCGTGCGGTTATTCTGGCCGTGGACATGGATCAGATGGGCCTGCCAGAGCAGTCGATGCTGCACTATGCCGGTCTTTCTCGCGCGCGCGCACTGCTGCACACCTTCCTCCCCGAGGCGTGCAAGGAAACTTACTCTGCTCAGGCGATGCAATGGACGCGTCGCAGAACGTTCGAAATTCTCTGATCACGAGATAATGAAAAAAGCGATGCAGCGACCGGCTTCCCGGAGATCGGAAACATGACAGCCGATTTTCATGCCGGGCTGAGAGTGCGGCTGAAGTCGAATCCCGGCAGAACCGGCGTACTGTCGGGCGAGAAGGCCGGCAATCCGGCTTCGCCGCGATGGCAGGTAATCTTCGCCGAGCGCACGGAGTTCGTTCCGGGACTGGCGCTGGAAGCCATGCCGGCCGAAGGCGGAAACGTCTTCGAAGACATGCGCAAGCTGAGATTCGGACGCACGCGCGATTTACGTTCCGCGTTGACTCACGCCCGTCTGGGAGGCAAGCTCGCGGATCTCATCTACAGCCTTTACACCACCAACACCGACTTCTATGCCTATCAGTTCAAGCCGGTGCTCTCGTTTCTCGATTCGCCTTCCCGTGGTCTGCTTATCGCTGATGAGGTCGGCCTAGGCAAGACGATCGAAGCCGGGCTGATTTGGACGGAACTGAGAAGCCGCGAGGACGCACGACGTCTGCTCGTCGTCTGTCCGGCGATGCTTCGGGAAAAGTGGCGAGATGAGCTCGCCGAGCGTTTCGGCGTTGACGCGCGTATTTGCAATGCCGAGGATGTAGTGGACATTCTCGAACAGGCTCAGGGAAAGGCGCATGCATCGTTTGCGGTCATTGCGAGCATGCAGGGCCTACGCGGCCTCGCAACTGAATCTGATGACGATGACAATATCCGCACGCCGTCGGCGCGCATCCAGCGTCTTGCCGACGAAGGGTTGAACGAGACGTCGCCGTTTGATCTGGTCATCGTGGACGAAGCACACTACATGCGCAATCCTGACACCCTGACCGCGCGCCTGGGCAGGCTTCTGCGCCGCATGACGGACAATCTCGTCCTCTTGTCGGCAACACCGGTTCATCTGCGAAATTCAGATCTCTTCCACCTGCTCAACCTGATTGACAGCGATTCCTTTCCCCATGAGTGGTCGTTTGACGAGGCCATGCAAGAGAATGCACCTCTCGTCGCTCTGAAGGACTTGCTTCTGAAGGGAAATCCAGACATCGACGCGATCAGCGGGGCATTCGACGCGCTGCGCAACTCGCCACTTGCGAAGCGCAGCGAAGAACTGCGCTTCCTGCTGACCTCGCCACCGGCTCGGGACGCACTGAAGTTGCCGGGCCAACGGCTCTCGATTGCGGAGCGCATTGAACGAATCAATCCGATCACCAAGGTCGTGACGCGCACGCGAAAGCGCGACGTGCATGAGCGACGCGTCGTTCGCCAGCCAAAGGCATTGTGTGCCGACATGAATCCTGTCGAAAAGGAGTTCTACGAGCAGGTGACAGCCGCGGTGCGAGGCTATTGCCGCGGACTGGACATTGCCGAAGGCTTCCTGCTCACAATCCCCCAGCGTCAGATGTGCAGTTCAATGGCCGCGGCGTGCCGCGCATGGACGAATCGTACGAGCGGACTCGCCGAGGAAATCGACGAGATTCTTTGGGAAGCGTTCGGCGACGATGCATCGCACGACGGGAAAAATCGCGACCGGCCCAACGCAAACACGCTGATTTCGCAACTGTCGCGCATCGCGCGCCAGCTGGGCAGCTATGATGCGCTTCGGCATAAGGACTCCAAGTTTGACCTTCTACGCGAGCAGTTGCTCGAATACTGGAGGCGCACGCCCGGTGCAAAGGTGGTCGTTTTTGCGTACTTCCGCGAGACGCTCCGGTACCTCTCAGAACGCTTCGGCGAAATCGGCGTGCCCTCGGTGGTTTTAATGGGCGGCATGGATAAGCAGGCGGCGCTGGAGCATTTCAAATCCGCAGACGGCCCGCGCCTGCTGCTTGCGTCTGAAGTAGCGAGCGAAGGCGTAGACCTTCAGTTCTCGTCGCTGCTCGTCAACTACGACCTGCCGTGGAACCCCATGCGCATCGAACAGCGTATCGGACGCATCGATCGCATCGGACAGAAGGCGGAGCGGATCATCATTCTCAACCTGTTTCAGGCGGGCACGCTCGACGAACGGGTCTATGTCCGGCTTTTTGAGCGCCTCAAAATTTTCGAACAGGCGCTGGGCGGCATCGAAGGCGTGCTGGGCGAAATGGTGCGCGGCATGAGTTTCGATCTGCTGCGACACGAGCTGAGCGACGAGGAGGAGATCGATGTCATCGAGCAGACGCGGATGGCCGTCGAACACAGATCGCGCATCGAAGACAACCTGGAGCAGGAAGCCGGCCGGCTCGTCGCACACGGCGATTACCTTCAACAGCGCATCGCTACGGCCCGGGAACTGAACCGCTACGTCACGTCCGAAGACCTGTACGCATACGTGAGCGATTTCATCGATGAATACTGTCAAGGCGGGCAGCTCGTCAAAGTGAAGACCGGCGACCCGGATATCTGGGAGGTCGATCTCGGGCCGACCACACGCGCCGAGTTCGGGGAATTTCTGGAGCGCGAGCGCCTTCAAAGTCGCACCCGGCTGGCCACGCCGGCGTCGGGCCGTCAGCCTTGCGTATTCGAAAACCTGCTTCGACGTAGCCGTGTGGATGCCGAGGTGATCTCTCAATATCATCCGCTCGTCTCGTTTGTACGGCGACGACTCGACGCTGACGAACGGCATCGTCATGCAATGCTCGCCGCGATTCAATGTGATTCGTCGATTGCCGGCGACCTGACGCCTGGCGAGTATGTGTTCGCGGTATCGCGATGGACACTGCGCGGGGAACAGGACTCGGAACGGCTCGCGTTCGAAGCGAGAAGGCTCGATGCGAGAACGGAATTGCCGACCGAGGCAGCAGAACGTCTGGTGACCAGCTCGGCTATGAACGGTCAGCCATGGCCGCAGGCATCCGGCGGTCTACATGGCAACGCTGTAGGCGACGCCTTTGAGGCCATTGTCGATTCACTCGATCGCCGCTATGAAGAACACACGGCTGCCGCCAGCCGGGAAAACAGAGATCGAATCGGTTTCCAGCTCGATCAGGTCAACCGGCACGAAGCGCGTGAGGTTCTGCGGCTCGAGGAACTGATCGTGCGGCTCAGGGCGCAGAACAAGACGCGAACGCTGAAAGCGAATGAAGGACGAATCCTCAATGCCCGACGGCGCGCCGACGAGCGCCGGGCTCGCCTAGGCGGGAAAATTGATCTGCGCCACGAGTCCGCCCTCATATGCGCAGGCGTGATCAGGCTGCGACAGGCGGTTTGAGGATAAACAATAAAAATGGGAACGGGGATGGGAACCAAACTCAAGGACGCGTTGCACGCGGCAGGGCTTCGAAACTCTAAAGATCGCACGCAAAATGCAGAACAAAATGCGTCGCCGACCGCGCGCGTTCAGGACGACGCGTTCAAGGATTGGTTAGCTAAGACAACTTCGCCACAAAAGCCGTGCCTCGTGGACGAGCTGCCGCTCCGCGCGGCGGTTGCATCGCATCCCGAAGTGGCGGCACAGCCGGCACCGCGGCGAACGCCTCGTCATGAACTCTCGCTTGCGGGTCAATTCAGGCCGCACGACGCTTTTCTTCCCGACCCCACGGATGGCACGCCGCTTCCGGCTATCGGTCTGAGCGGCATCGCGGCTTCGTTGACGACGGAACCGGAAAACGAAACCGATCTGATCGTAGGCCTGGACTTTGGAACGTCATCGACCAAGGTTGTAGTCCGCGACGCGTATGCTGCGACCAGCGTGTTCCCAGTGCGACTCAGCGGGCAGCGCTCTGGAATCGAAGGCTTCCTGTTGCCGTCGCGCGTCTTCAGGACGGGCGACGCCTATTCCCTTCAGAATGGATCGGAGAAGATTTCCAACCTGAAACTTGGATTGCTCAATTGCAAGGCCGGGAGCCCGGTAGATGAATTTAATGACTGTTGCGCGTACCTTGCACTCGTCATTCGCCGTACGCGCGCGTGGTTTCTGACAGAGTATCGCGAAGTTTATGCGCGCCACAGGCTGAACTGGAAACTGAATCTCGGCCTTCCGGCGCGTTCATACGAGGACACGGCAATCGTTCAGCTTTTCCGGCGCCTTGCGTGGGCGGCAGCCAGTTTGGCCGGAGACAGGGAGGCCGCGGAAATCACGACCGGCAACATCAACGCGTGGCGAATCCGGTCTCAGGAGATGGCTGAGCAGGATAATGCAAGCCCGACGCTTCCAAATGAATTCAGCTCGGATAATGTTGATGTGGTACCCGAAGTGAGCGCGCAGCTACAGGGTTTCATGGCGGCGTCCCGTTGGGACTGGCGCTCACGCCCGCTCATGTTGCTGGTTGACGTGGGCGCTGGCACTGTTGACTCGGCGCTTTTCCACGTCAAAGAGCCTGACGCTGGAAGCGGTCAACTAACGTTCTATGCAAGCCGGGTCGAACAAAGCGGCGTGATGAATCTACATCGTGCACGAGTTACCTCATTGAACGAAATGCTTCCGTCCGGTATCGAGCATCAGGAAGCGCGCGAGTACCTTCAGTCGATCGCGCAGCCGACGGACCGGCTTAAGCCGGTTCCGGAGCGAATTGATGAATATCTTCCTGGCTATCATGGGGCGGATTGTGGCATCGATACGATATTTCGGACCGACCGCTACCGCAGGCAGGTCGCTGGTTGCATTAACGATGCAAAGGTGGGGAAGGGTGTGAGCCTGACACAGCTCAAGCGTATTCCATTGCTGCTGTGCGGCGGTGGCTCAAGGATGCGTTTCTACGGTTCGATCGATAAACTGATCAACAAGACCCCGGGCTGGCTCGTGAGTGTTGAACTGATGAAATTGCCGGTGCCGCGTGATCTGGCGCACTCGGAATGGCACGGCGAAGAATTCGATCGGCTGTCAGTTGCGTACGGACTCAGTCTGTCCGGCGATGGCGAGCGAAGTCTCGGAAAGCTTGTGCGAGCAATCGAAGTCCCTGACGCGGAATGTTATCGACCGACGGATACAGGAAATCGCTATGTCTCCAAAGATCAGATGTGAGTTGCATAGTCTGCATTCGGGGGACGACCACTCTACGGGGCCAAGGGCGAATCTCGTGCGGGAACACACAAAGAGCTGTTGATGTCCTCACGAACAGATTCTAAGCTGCGGTCTTCAAACGCCGAAACGGGGAACCATAATGAAGAAACTAAGCTACACGGTAAAGCGAGGCAAGGGACTCGGTACGGTACTCACGCCTCACAGGCATGGAGACGGGCATTTCGTCGTCAGCTCGACTCGTTTCGAGAAAGATTACATTCGCGTCGAACAAGAGTCCGATCTGTTCGATTGGGTCAGTAGGGGCTACCGCGTCCGAATGAGCGAAGCGGGCAATCCGCGGAGCGCAGCGAGCCTCATTGCACCTCAGTCGATAAAGTTCACTGAAGAAGTCGAGTTGCACTAGGAAGTGACGCGCCAGCTTGCTGACACCGATTCTGGCGAAACCGTCGGGCTGCCCAGCCCGAGCGGCGTACTAAATGCGCAGGTTTAGGGAGGGCGTGACGAGCAGACCGCGATCGATGAGGCCGAGCGCGAGCGCAATACCGAGCCGAATGCAAGGATTCGCGCGATGCGTACATAAGACCTCGTGGTATCGGCTTGTCACGCGTCACATACCCCTCTTGTCTTTATCCGGTATTCCGGATAGGGCGTGCTAAGCCTGATGGCCCTGCCGCTGGGGGCCTGTACATTACCCGATTAAACAACGGCTCGATGGCTCAATTTTTTAGGGGCGAAAGGAAGAGATGTATGGAACGAGAGGAACTTCTCGCGCGTGTTACTAACGTCGATTTCCTGTGGATATACAGTTTTCGGCTCGAGTTACTTAATCGCGATCTTCAACATATCGCCGCAGATGTAAGCGTTAGCACTTTCGGCCGCGAGTTCGCAGAACTCGCGCGAGAAGGATTCACCCGACCAATACAAAAGTTAAAAGGCGTGGCGCTGGAGCATTCCAAGCTTCATTGGGAAATGAGGACGATCCTTAAGTGCGACCCGCTCGAGAGCATTCAACCTCTTCTTGAGCTTTTACCTGCCGAAAATGATTATGAACACCTTATCCAGCTCGCGAAGACGTCGCTCAAGGATGCAATGAAGCGCTTCTTCGAAGGCGAGCTACAGCGACATCTCGAATTGGTCGACGACACTGTACTCGTCACGTTCTAAACCGAGCGATTTGCCCACAAGGGGCCGGTGAAGGCTCTTGTGCCCTAGGTTTGCAGGTTCAACAAGCAGCATGAGTCACTGCAACTAACGATCGAAGCCCACATCGACTCCGTTGAGCAGGACGGCGTGCCCGTCGCGGCTGAACTCGTCGAGGTAGTCGCGTAACCTCTGAGCGAGCGTTTGACATAACGCCGTCGTGTCGATCTTTGACCTGTAAAAGCAATATGAGAATGTCGTGTTCTGGCTATTTTATTTACAAATGTCGTGTTTTTGAGCCGAACACGACATTGGTGCACGGCGGGAATGAGCCGTCCGAAACAGGGCAGAAGAGTCGCGCCATAAAACGCCCATTCGTCGGGAGTGCTCCTCAGACATTGGCATCGATCCTCTCCGGCCGTTGGATGTGTGCCCCGCTACGCCCAGGTCGAATGGCCGGTCGCGGGCGCGCAGCCGCCGTCTTCATAGTTCTCGCCGCGGTTGCGCGTCACATTGATTTCAGCAGACGGCATAGTAGTCATTTTTACGCGGCCCGCTCATACCCAAGTTTGTTCGGCGGGTAGAATCGTTTCCGTGGGTCGGTGCACATCCCGTAACCCACGCGCTGCGGCTCCGTTTTTTTTGGACACAAATTTGGGGTAAAACGTGTGATCCAAACTGGAGTGGTTGATGTTGAAGAAAGCCAATACCAATGCGGTTGCGCCAGAGGCGCTGGAAGGAGCGCGTAGCGCGACTGGAAGCGCCTCTGGCGCCGCCGAATTCAAACGGTGGTCGACCGGACGCAAACGTAGCGTCGTCCTTCGATTGCTGCGCGGCGAACCCGTCGACGCCGTGTCCCGCGAAGTCAGTGTGACGATCGCCGAGCTCGAGCAATGGCGTGAGCTTGCACTGGCTGGCCTGGAGGCCGGTCTAAAGACGCGGACCAGCGATCCGCTGCAAGCGCGGCTCGATGATGCTGTGCGACGCGTGGGCGAGCTGTCTATGGAAAACGAGATCCTGCGCAAGGAACGTGAACTGCAGGCCCGTCGCCCTTTGACCGGTCGGAGATCGTCGACATGAGCCGCGAGATCTCCGTCAGTACAGGCAAGCCCTTTGGATTGCAGCGGGTTTGCCAGGTGCTCGAATTCCCGCGCTCGACCATCTATGCCATTCGTGCCAGAGCGAGCACCAAGGTGACGCCGATGGTTCCGCGCAGGCGTGGACCGAAGCCGAAGATGCACGATGCCGACTTGCTGAAGGCCATCCGCAACGATCTCGCGGCTTCGCCGTTCAGAGGCGAGGGGCATCGCAAAGTATGGGCACGGCTGCGCATCGTGCACGACATCCGTGTCTCCCGGACCCGCGTACTGCGGTTGATGCGCGAGCACAGGTTGCTCTCGCCGCACCGTCAGGCGCGCGGCGAACCCAGTCGTCACGACGGCCGAATCACGACTGATTGCCCCAATGAGATGTGGGGAACCGACGGCGTGCGCATTGCGACCGTGGACGACGGCATGGTTTGGATCTTCTCGGCCGTGGATCACTGCGATGGCATGTGCACCGGCATCCATGCCGCGAAAATCGGTGACCGCTTCGCAGCGCTTGAACCGATCGCCCAAGGGCTGCTGGACGCGTTTGGCTCGGTACTCGCCGACTCGGGCCGCGGGTTGTCGCTGCGTATGGATCACGGTTCGCAATACACCTCGGACGACTTCCGAGACCAGATCAGGTTCTGGGGCATCACGCCGAGCTATGCCTTCGTCGCCGAACCACAGACCAACGGCGTCGCCGAACGGTTCAACCGAACGATGAAGGAACAAGCTATTCATGGGCGCATCTTCAAGAACCTGGAGGAAGTTCGTGCTGCCGCCATCGCGTTCAGAAATCAATACAATCGCGACTGGTGTCTTGAAAAGCTGGGCTTCAAATCACCCCTCGAAGCCCGTCAGGAAAGGCTGATGAAGTTGGCCGCCTGAGCTGCTAAAGCGTGTCCAAACAACCGGAGCCGGTATACTTTCAGTATTTAACCCCGAGCCCGTCGCTGACGGATATTCACTTAGAAGTTATACCATTTGGAATCCGCAACAGGACGCTGCGAAGTTAACGCATGTTTCTTATACAAAAATAATGAATGAGAGGAAGTCTGGCTTCCCGGGTGAAAGAGAATTCCAATTAAAAGATGCTTCTGTCGGTACTGGCGGATGGGGATCCGTAGTTCTTATGGGAATGACTCTTCCTTTCCTCCCGCTTTTATATGTCCAGCCTCAGGACGCGCTGCCCGTATTTGAAGTTTATGGCCGGGCTGCAGATAGCGCATGTCTGTTCGCTAGAGGACACATACTTTGGCCCGGGCCATTCGAGGTAGTTGCGATAGATTCCAAAGACAGGAGTCAAATAGTTACCATTCCGCGTGAACGAGTAGCTCGGATTGTTTCTAGCCCAATTGAGCCCGATTTCTCGGAAGCTGAAAACACATCTGATACGCGAGAGCAAAAAAGTATGGTCTGCACCGGTAATCCAACTCAGACTACGTCGAACAAGTCGACGATTTTTGTCTCTAATGTACAGACTCCGAACCGTGGTGTGCTGGTTATTCCGTTTGAGACGCCCAAAGGCCCGATCCGCTGCGATGCGGACGCGAGCGCACCAGGGGTACGAGTGGCCCCCCGAGCTTGAGGAAATGCTCAGATGGTTGGGAGGTGCACTCAAGCGTTGCGGAGAGCTGGGTAGCGCTCGGCCGGTAATTGACGTTCGCGGCTTCGCCAGCTCGAGCACTTTCAAAGGCGCATGCGAGCGCGACAGCAACAACCAAAATCTCAGACTTGCAGAACTTCGAAGAAAGAGCGTATTAAAGCAACTCGGATTTGACATCGCTCGCGCGAATTGGTGGGATACCGGCCCAATCAACCTCGAGCCCGCCGTTCCCGATCGCTGGAGCACTTTTGCGCACATGCGTGACTTCGAAACAGTCAACGATATAATGCAAGGTAGGTTTCGAACACAAATCGGGAATTTAACGCAGCGCGTTGAGATATGGATTCTGATCTAGGTGGATGCAGTGCTTCTGATCTCCCGATCTTGGTCAAATAGATGTTCCGCTTCATGACCCCAATGGTCATGGCCGCGGACCAATAAAAATGAAGATTCGCACCGCGTTCACCCGCAGACTTTCTCGCCTATCTTATCGCCCCGTAGCGACGTCTGAGACCGGCTAGGGAAGCCGGTGCCGGGAGTTCGCTTCTGTTGATATTGCACCAGTGTATATCCGGTCCCATCAGGCTGCCTTGGTCACTACGGCGTTGGGTCATCGGCTCGAAAACTTTTTTCTCATAGTCGGATGCGGGTTTATCGTTATGGGAGATTGCTCCACAACCGTCCACTCGGTCATAGCCTCCAATCGCTTTCTCGGGAGATCCCCATCGACTTCAACCAAGATTGTTCGAGGAAGCCGATCGTCGAGCACGATCACTCCTGATATGGCCCTTATTTTTTCCATATCCAAAACCGGCTTGTCGCCTTCGCCACGAAATCGCATGACCAGTTTATTCATGTTCTTTTGATTAGGTAGGCATTCCGTAACCGACGCGACTCGGCGAAAGCGAGAAATCAACACAGCTTGCCTCTAGCCGTTGTCGAAGCTGACTCGCTCGATGCGATGATCGCGGGCCAGCACTCGGAATCATGTCTGAAAGGATTCTTGCTGCGACGCCGGTGACCCAAGGGGCCGCCGACGAAGTTCCATCGTAGGCGACATATCCGCTCGTGCCGACCGTAGAAATTATGGCTACCCCGGCCGCTGCACAGTCGACTTTGCCGGTGTTCGAAAAGTCTGGTGCAAACGCATCAGAATGGGGCGATCGTTCCGCTACCTGAATCAATGCATGCGCGGAGTCAGCGGGAAATGAATTAAACGCTCCAAGAGCGCCGACACTCACGACACTTGCATACGCGGCCGGGTAGCCAGTGCTGCTACCGTCATTACCGCTCGATGCCACGATTAGGACACCCTGAGCATCGACGAATTGAATTGCATCTAACAAACCGGTGTCGTCTTCTTGCTGTGTGACACTTAGATTAATAATGTCAGCGCCGTCAGCTGCGGCTTCGATTACGCCGTTCGCGACATTCAAACTGTCAGTGATAGCGCTGTCTGCAGCAAATACGCGGTAACTTCGCAGTTCAACCATCGGCGCAGCGCCAGTCCATGGTCCATTCGCCGCGATAATGCCAGCAACATGCGTCCCGTGCGACAAACCATTGTCGCCAAAGTCCCCAGCCGCCTCGCCCCTAACAACGTTGCGGCCGCCGCACAGTGAATGCACCAAGTCCTTGTGTGCTTCCACGCCGGTGTCGACAACTGCGACAGTGACACTTACACCCTGACTGCCGCGCGGTCCTCCACAACCGAGGTGCGCACGTGCGTCAGGAAACGGGGATGGGATCTCCGACACGGAGATATTCAAGGGCGCGTTACTCGCTGCGACTGACGTCAAAAGTCGCGACCAATAATCTGCACGGGGGAAAACTTGAACGTAATCGAGCACGGCGTCCGCCAAATAAAATACGCCCATTCCCGTCGCATCAGTCTTGACGATTGCCTCTTCCGAAGCGAGGGTCGTACTACTCACAACGATTAGAGCGTTCGCAAGTGGCATCTGATTTGGCGCGAGCACGCGAAATTCATACTTGAAGATGGAAGGCTGCAGAGCATTCGTCCCGGCCACAGCTTTTCCATATTGCGAGCCGTATTGCGAACCGCGCGGTCCAGACAGGGAGCACAGCGAATATGTGAGATTCCGGTGAAAGCGCACACCGGTGAGCTTCTCCAGACCCTCGATTTGTTGCTCGTTTGCTTCCACGAGGATACTTCCCGTCCGTCCGTTCTTGTCGATCACGCGGACGCCTAGTTCACTGGCTGCCCATTCGACACCGGCGAAGTTGAAGCTTGCATCTGCAGACGTCTCACTCGGCAGACGGAACGCAAGCCGAACCGATTGGTTTCGCAGCAACGCGAAAAACTGCTTCGTGGTTTCCTGGCTGACTTCCATCGCGACCTCCGGCGACAGTTCGATAAACGAATAGGGGCCCTGAGCGTGCGGTTTGAAAATTGTAGTCGCCGCACTAGGGGTCAAATATGTGCCAGCGTACAGAATTCGTGCCCTATTTGTTGGACACCGCCCGGCCCGGCTTCGCAACTACCGCCTTCGGGTAACCTATCACATCGATGCAACGCCGAATGACCTCTTCCGGTACCATCCCGTTCGCCTTAAGATTAAGGTCGATCTCACCTCGTGTTCCTCGCACGTGGCAGATCACTTCTGTCTTGTCCAGAGCTTCCACATCTGTCGCAGACTTGCGCTCGCCCAGTTTTATCCCGAGCTGCACGGATGCTACGGCTAGCGACAAACCGGAAAGAATAATGCCGAGAAATTTAATCAGATCAAATTCGTGTTCAACCTTTTGAGGATGGACGGTAAGCTGTTCATCCGATCCTGGCCCATTGCCTGCTGCCAGACGTGATTGAGCGTAACGAAGCAAATCTGACTCAGGAGATGCCTTTACAATTGATCGGAAATGCTCGGCCCAGTCCTTATGATCGACACTGTCTACGGACAGGACAACGCTTATTACGGTCATGTTAGGCCTCTGACATTTGGCGACTAACTTCTGCATATGCAGCAACTTAAATTGGGAATGAACAATCAAAAACCGTCACGAAAATCTGACACCTACCGTATGCGAACGTTCGGTTGATCTAGGGCGAAATCGCGTAACCCCCAGCTTCTCACAAAAACTTGTAGGAGTGTGCTCGAAAGGGGCGTGGTTGAAGGCATGGGCCGAAATGCGCGCATGGCAGTGTTCCATCAGGATCACGCCGTTAAGTGTTCATGAAAGCGCCCGCCGTGCTTGCGCTAGGTGCGCTGTATCAGCGAGGCGCGGACATCCTCTGCTCTAGGGAAACGCTGATCAATTCGACTCGGCCGTCATCGCAGATGTGGCCGAGGACGTTGTAGAAGCAAGCTCACGGAACGGAACCGTAGTGATGAAGCGGCAGATCAGCTTTGCAGAGGCGGAAAGTGCGGGCAAGAAGCGCGTGACCAAGCATCAGCGCTTCCTGGCTGAGATGGAGACGGTCGTGCCGTGGCCGCGTTTGCTGGCGGCGATCGAACCATACTACCCGAGGGGCGAGCGAGGCCGACCGCCGATTGGCTTGGAACGTATGCTGCGTATTTACTTCCTGCAGCAGTGGTACGGGTTGTCGGATGAAGCGCTCGAAGACGCGCTCTATGACAGCATCGCGATGCGCGCCTTCGCCGGCATTGATCTGGCAGTTGAGAACGCGCCGGATGCGACCACGCTGTTGAAGTTCCGGCGTCTGCTGCTCGAGCACGATCTGACGCGCAAGTTGTTTGACGAAATCGGCACCTCGCTGTGTGAGCGCGGGTTGATGATGAAGGAAGGGACGCTGGTCGACGCAACGATCATTGAGGCGCCGGCTTCGACCAAGAACGCCGGGAAGAGTCGCGACCCGGAGATGCACCAGACCAAGAAAGGAAACGCGTGGCACTTCGGTATGAAGGCCCACGTGCGACCTGAAAGTCGCTTGAATTTCTGTTTAACTCAACGAGCTGTTCGTCGTGATTAAACCGGTTGTTCCATCAACCGTTCCCTACCCAGACATGCGGAGCCGGTAACAGCTCGGTGTGAAGCTCTGGGGACAATGTAACCGCCGATCTATTTCGGTACGCCGACCCGCGAGGGAAGGCGGAAACTGCCAGCACAAAGGTGGTGAGGGACTAGGGACGAGTGGCAACGACCAACATATGTGAACCTCTGATAAACGTCGTCATCATTGTACAAGCCAAATGTGCTGATAGGCTTGAGCCAAAATGGCACGCGGCAAGGTATGGCCTCTGTGAGCTGTGCCATCGTGGACAGAACGCCGCCGGCGGATAGGAGGGGTCCGCCCCACTCTGAAATTCATGCGGAACAGGGTAAGTCCGTAGCGCTGCCGGCAACGGCAGGCGAACCGCAAGGAACGCTGTTAGTGCTGCGGATAGAGGATTGCGGAAAAAGCGAACGCCCGGCTGTAATGGTCGAGATACGGGCTGAGACATCGTCCGACGCGAAAGCGGGCAGACTTCCGCGTGGTCATTCATGGCGAGAGAACTTGATTGATCGTTACACGAGGGAAAGCAGATGACGGCAACCGAAGGCATTGCGCAAGCAGAGGCCATCGGGGCTGGTGCGCCCTCGCGCCCCACCCGCATGTGGCTTCAGGCCGATTGGCCTCGCATCAAGGATGAGGTGAAGCGACTCCAGGCGCGTATCGCCAAGGCAACCAAGGAAGGCAGATGGGGCAAGGTCAGTGCTTTGCAGCGTCTGCTGACCCGCTCGTACAGCGGCAAAATGCTAGCCGTGAAAAGAGTGACTGAGAATCGTGGCAAGAGAACGCCGGGTGTCGATGGCAAGCTCTGGTCGAATCCGGCGGCCAGATGGAAAGGGATGGAGGCGATGCAACATCACGGTTACCGTGCGTTGCCGCTTCGGCGCATCTACATCCCCAAGAGCAATGGCAAGAAGCGTCCGCTCGGAATTCCCCGCATGCTATGCAGAGCAATGCAGGCACTATGGAAGCTCGCGTTGGAGCCCATTGCGGAGACCTTGGCGGATCCAAACTCGTACGGGTTTCGGCCCGAACGCTCGACTGCCGATGCTATCGAATGCTGCTTTACCACTCTAGCCAAGCGCAAGTCGCCGGAGTGGATTCTGGAAGGAGACATTCGTGGCTGTTTCGATAAT
The DNA here is from genome assembly GCF_056930355.1 of Caballeronia sp. 11_S32. Lineage (NCBI taxonomy): Bacteria > Pseudomonadati > Pseudomonadota > Betaproteobacteria > Burkholderiales > Burkholderiaceae > Caballeronia > Caballeronia sp. 11_S32. The sequence goes on along the minus strand of NZ_JBXOWH010000007.1, from coordinate 102,897 downwards.
TTTAGTCACGACTGGATCCTTCAACACATTCCGATGGAGAAGGTGGTCCTGCGACGATGGCTTAAGGCCGGATTCATCGACGAAGGAACCCTGTTCGCGACCGAGGCGGGGACACCGCAAGGGGGCATCATCTCACCCGTCATCGCGAACATGACGCTGGACGGACTGGAGGCGGCAGTAGATGCAAGCGTGGGACCGACGGAACGCGCACGCCGAAAGTTCAAGGTCAACGTCAACCGGTATGCGGACGACTTCGTTGTGACCGGAGTATCTAAAGAAATTCTGGAGCAGAACGTACTCCCTGCGGTTAAGCAATTCTTGGCTGCTCGGGGTCTGGAACTCTCGGAAGAGAAAACCAGAGTCACCCACATTGCCGATGGGTTCGATTTCCTTGGGCAGAATGTCCGCAAGTACGCGGGTAAGCTGCTCATCAAACCGGCCAACAAAAGTGTGAAGGCACTTCTGGATAAGGTTAGGGAAATCGTGAGGCAGCACAGGAGCGCCACACAGCGGAACCTGATCGTACAGCTCAACCCAGTGATTCGGGGTTGGGCCATGTATCACCGTCATGTGGTCTCTAAAGCTCATTTTACGTCGGTAGATGCTCACATCTGGCGCCTCTTGTGGAAGTGGGCGATGCGTCGGCATCCCACGAAAGGCACGGGCTGGGTGAAAGACAAATACTTCCGCGTAGAGCGGAGCCGTACCTGGGCGTTTACTGCCCGGTCACAAGCCCACGGGGTAACCCGGCTGTTTCGGGCTCGCTGCTGTTCCTCGTAACGCTGCTGCCCCTGGTCGACGAAGGCCTCGCCACGCGTGAGCATGAAGTACACCATGCGCTCGCTTGCGCGCTCGCTCGGCCGCGAGGGCCGTGCGCGCATCAAACTGCGGCGTATTCTTAGGAATGCCTCGACGAAGCAGCGCCTGTTTGAGGACGCCCTCGATCTCGAGCGCAGTCTCGGCGGGACAGAACGCGCAGTGCGCGATAACCGCGAAGCGTCGTCCATCAGCGACACGAGATACGTCTTCGTTCGACGCCCACCGAACGACAGTGTGGGGCCGTGCATCACATCGCCGTATCAGATCGAGCCGGCGTGCTCGGCCTCAAAGCTGCGCTTCTCCTCCGGTACGACTTCGGCAGAGGCAATGCGCGAGAGCCCGTGAGCCTTGAGCAGGCGGTGCACGGCGCAGCGAGAGAGCGTGTCGTGCGGCACGAGCCCGGCGGCCTCAAGCAGCAATCGGATCTGACGGATTGAACGGCGCGGATTCTCCCGCTTGGCGGCCAGCACGGCACTCTGTATCGCGGCGGGCAACTTCGACTGGCCGGCGGTGGTGCGCGGTCGGTCAGAAAGGCCGGCGAGCCCATGACGCCGCCAAGCGTAGTACCACGCCTGCAGCGTCTTCTCGCTGATATAGCGCCGTCGTGAACCGGGTATTGCGTACTCCTGACGGGCTAGCTGGTCGGGCCTGAATAATTCGTTTTGCGTGGTACCGGTACTCATGCGGCGAAGGGCTGTGCAGCTGAGCGTTCGAGTAAAGCGAGAAGCACAAGGGCGCAATAAAGCCGCAGCTTTCTGAGGATCATGCGCAGGTTGTGGCCCGCGCCGCACAGCACCGCGTGAATTGCGTCGCCGACTGCGCCTTTGAGCCAATTCCGGTCGAGTTTTCCATCCGCCTTCATGTGGCCGATGGCGGGCTCGATCGCACTGCGCCTTCGGATCATCGCTCGCAGCCCGCGCGTGATACCGCGCCTCAATCCCGGGTGATAGATCTTTACGCCGTCGACAGCCACTCCCTTGTAGCCACGATCAACGATCGCGACTTCCGGCTTCACGTCGCTCAGGATCGCTGCCTGCTCCAATGCCTCGGCCAGCGTGTGGCCGTCGTAGGGATTTCCGGGCATCGAGCGAGCGCCGACCACGAGCCCCTCCTTATGGGTCGTCGTGATCGACACTTTCACGCCGAACTCGTAGGGCTTGCGTGCCTTACCCTTGGCTAGACATTCGACTTCCGGGGCGTGCAGTGCGTACAGCTTGTTCTTGTCCTCCTGCTTTTGCGACAGAATTCGTTTGGTGCGGCCAATCAACTCTTGCAACGCGCCTTGGCTGCTATCGCTCGTCGAGCTGAGTTGGCGTTCGACGTCACGCATGACGCGGCCAACGCGCGAACGCAACGTGCGCAACGCCTTCTTCATGCGCTTGTATTGCTTGGCGTGTGCGTAACGGCTGATTTGGCTCGCCAAGTGTGGCGCTTCGCGGTTGTAGTTCTGCCGCAACTTCAGACCGTGGCGGGCCGCAGCTTTCACCAGATGTTCACGACACCGCTCGAGCAGACGCGAATCGGTTGGATGGGCAATCGCTTTTTCCATCACCGTCGTGTCGACGATCACCCGTTTCGTGCTCGAAGCTTTGATCACGCCCGCGCGCTTGGCTGCCTCGATCGTTTCGGCCAGCAATTCTTCGACACCGGCTTCGCCCAGGCGCTTCCTCCAGCGCGTAAGGCTCGACGGGTCGATCGGCGGCTCAGTCTGCAGATACGTCTCGCCCGTGAAGACCTGCCAATACGGGTTCTCCACCCATTGCCACACGGCCTCTTCGTCCGACAGGTCAAACGCATGTTGAAGATACAACAGACCAGCGATCAGTCGTGGTGAGGTGGCTGGGCGTCCTCTGCTTGAAACGAAGCTCTCACTCATCGACGTGCCTAAGCGGTCCCAGTTGATCAGATCAGCCAAGCCGACTAGCGGATGCTTCAGGTTGATCTGCTCACGCAGCGGATGCCGGAAAAAATCCCCTTCCGTCACTGGCGTCTTTGGACCCATCCGCACCTCGTCAAAAAATGCAGGAATCAAGCGGTAATATGCCTGCTTCCTGCAATTCGCTCAACATGGTTTCCGGCGCAACGCCTTATCGCGTAAGGCTTTGAGGATTGTTCAGGGTCGACTATCTGGCGTACGATCAGCTGCAGTTCGCCGCGACCGAGGCGCTCGCGGCTGACGAGCGGCCCCAGTACCGACAGGCGAAACAGGGCTTTGGGATCGATGTCGTTCACGAAATCTCCGTTTAAATGGAAGGGAGACTCCATGAAAGGCGAGATTGAGGGTCAGCGTGAGGAGCAGAGTGTGTGGGTATCCATTACGAGTCGAGTGAACCCCGTCGCGCACGACGCTGCCACCATCACATCACGGCACATCAAGACCGTCAGAATCGAGCCACGCCATCGCGCGGGCGAGCGACATGCTGGCAAAGCACGCGCGACAGAATGCCGTGTCGCCGTCGGTGCGGCCAAGCTCCGGGAAACGGCTGCGCAGCGCAAACGCGAAAACGGCACCATGCCCACACAGCCAGCGCCACCAGCGGCCCACCGTTCGCCGGTCGACGCCGACAACCGCGGCGATGCGGCGCAGCGACATGCCGGACATGCACAGGGAGAGCACCAGCTGCTGCAATGCCCAGCCGTACCAGCGGCGCGGGCAGAAGCACAGCGGTAGGCGTGAACAGGTACGGCAGCACGCCGTGCAGCGAAAGCGCGGCACCAGAACGGGATTCAGGGCACCGGCTGCGCTGCGATCAGCCTTGCGGTCGTAAAAGCCATGCCCCCAAAGGCTGGCGACGCCGCAGTGCGGACAACGCGGCGGACGGTAGGATTCGAGCGTGAAGAGGATGGCGCGCTGGTGTTGCTCCAGCGCGCGATGGGCGTGTACGATACGATGCATAGGCCGGTCAGTTCTGGAAAACGTGCGGCGTCTGGACAACGTCGCACGATACCAGAGGTGCATCGGCCTTCTTTACGCCTGCAGCGTCGCGCGCTACGCGCGGAAAGGTTCAGAACATCGTTCTCGCCGTCCGCGCGACAAACATCCCCTGTTCCATCTCATATTGCGCGCGCCATAACAGCTGGTAGCAACTTGCTTGGATACGACTTCAAGGTAACGCTCACCTCGGTAACCTACTATTACGAAGTCAAGGCGAGCCAGGGTTTGATCTGGGGCCAACTGAGATATTCTCGGCTCAGCGCTGTCGCAATGATAAGGAGCATAAGTATCGAATCCTTTACGTAGCGTATGCAACCGATAGAACCAAAACGCGATTTGGATGCTGCCGGAGGGTAAGGACAAGCTTGGAGTCGTGGGTCGAGGCGGTGTCACCTACTCCTTCAAGGCGAAGTCCAATGAATAGCATCGATAATGCGAAGATAAACTTGCCAGGGGTTCTGAACTGAAGCTTCATTACCAGAAGCTGGATCCCCGGTGGTCAGACACTGAGATCGCGATTGTTCACCGAGGTTGAACGCACTCTCAGCAATCTCGCGTGCGAGGTGGGCTGGCTCAAACCAAGTGCCCCCGCAGCACGATTGTCGCTTTTGCGCCGTATAGCACCTCGCAACGCTCCTACGGTCAGGACTGTGGTGGCACCGCTCCCGCAGTCATCTTGCCCCGCATTCGTGCAAGCTTCAATCCTCTTAGGGCCTGTTCACACTATCTGAGCCCATCGACGACGAGCGCGAAATTGATGAAGGCGAGGAACATGACGTCCAATTTGTCGAATCGAGAGAAGATACGACGGAAGCCTTTGAGGCGACGAACCAAGCGTTCAACTTCATTTCTGCGCTTGTACATTTGGCGGTCGTATGCCCATGGTGCAAGACGGTTGCTTTTGGGCGGAACAACAGGAATGAAGCCAAGATCGAGCGCGAGTTGTCGCGTCTCGCGTCTCGCCAAGCTTTCTTCGCGCTACTGCGCGGCTTCTGTGTCGTCACGTTCGTGAAGCTCGAAAAGACCGTTTTCAACTAAGGTTGGGAATAGGCTCGGGGAGATGGGTATGCCCCGATACTGAAGATATGAGTCGCTTGCGTGACGTAACTGAGCGTCGTAAAGGATCTCGTGTTTCAATAGCCATCCAACGAAGCACACAAGCTTATCGGGGACACGAAGCACATGCTCAAACGAGTTTCCATTTACTCGCAAGATGCAACCGTTATCAGAGATATGTAGCTCGCTCTTCACACCGCTTCGGCGCCGCCAGCAAGTGCCCAATAACGCCTGCCGGACGACTGCCTCGTCAAGCTGTTCCACTAAAGTCTTTAGCGTCACGAGAGCATCACGAACATTTGCTTCGGCTGCATTACCGTGGGAAAACAGATTCCATAAAGACGAACGCAGTGCCGGGTAATTTCTAAGGCTTTTTCTTATGATTTTGTCATATATGGCGTTCACGAGCGTTCCTGCGTTGTCGTTGTTCAGCCTTAGCGTTAACGATGCGGATTCTTCAAGGCATGTAGTCTCATGCCAGTACCCTCTTGGGACAAGCAGCGCCGACCCAGGAAACAGATCGATCGTTGTGAAATCCAGATTCGTGACATCGGTGTTCCACCGCGCGGGAAAGTAATCCGGAGTCGCGAGAGGCGGGTGCTCGTCACGTATGCCTGCGCTTCCCAAATCTAAAAAGTACCCTTCGTCCGGGAAGCGAATCTCGCGGTTTTCCGCTATTCGCCATTTTTTAACGCCACGTAGTTGTACTATAAGGACATCCACGCTATCGAAATGGAGCGGCATTGCGTCGCCCGGCGGAGAGGCGACATAAACCGAGCTCACCTGCTTTGAACCTGTGCCGATGCGCAGGTCATCTAGGAACTCACCGTACCCGGGATGCAGGTAAAACGTGTCGAAATTCTCTGCCGTGATTGATGCACCCATGCGATACATCATAGCGGCAATCCCCGAGGGAACTTGGCCTTGCTCGGCCTGCCCATCGTTCGTGCGCGCGTGCGCGATGAGGCGGCTGTCGACGCGAGCGAGCGACAAGACATCAGTTGGAGCAGTATGTGCAAGTTCGTTCAGTGAGGTTAGTCGTTCTACGTCGCCGTGGGCGACTAACGGATCGCCGAGAAGCAGACATTCACGAACCCTCACTGCGGGCTGTCCTGGGAATAGTTCACGGATCGCTCGTTCATCGGAGAAACGCGCGTTGTCATCAATGGGCAAAATCGGTTCACTCAGCAATAAGGGTGTGGCCATGGGTTTAGCGACTCCATTTGAACGCCCCTTAACCTTACGGCTGCGAGAGGGCGGTAACGTTCTCCGAAGTACATGGGAATCGTTCCCGGTGCTAACACTTTAACGATGTAGACACCAATGTCACGCAGCCGCTTTGGGCTGCAATCCACAACGAAAACGTCGATTTTACTTAATGTTAGTCGTCGAACAAGTTCCCTAAGAAAAGCCTGTGAATCGGATGCTCGCTGCCAAGATAATTCGCTTAGTCGTCGACCTTTGACCGATGGGAGGAGAAAAGACGTGGCTGGATATCTGGCCAAAGTTTGATAAAAATCGAAATGTTGATGCGGCCAACGGATATATGACGCATCTGTAACACGCAGACTACGGCTCGTGGCTAATATGCCGGTCGCCATGTAACTACGCATGACCATGACGAACTCACGGCAAATCTTGTCCAACGCATCTTCAGGACAGACTCCGCTAGCCGCATTCATCATGAACACGTTTGGATTGCGAGTGTCCTCAACTATAGATAGGATTACTGGTATGCCTAATCCAGCCTCTCCGTCGAAAAGAGTAAGTTTGAATCCTAGGCGAGAAAGACTTATTGCCGTCGGCACTCTTTCAATCAACTGATCTGAAGCCAAAAGGCTCGGCGGCGTATGTCGTGTAAGCCAACAGTGAAGAAGGCTGTCGCGCTCAACGATCTCTAGAAGCCCATTTACAACAGCGGCGGCGAAGGATGAATGTGCAGCAGCCCCGTTACTTGTCGAGGGCGCTACGCGCGCTAATCTTCCCGAATGGCCGATATAGTCACGCGGCACTAGCCATTGTGTCGCGTCGCTCATTCGGGTCGCCCAGACCCAATCGAGAAGGGTCTCGTCGTCGAAGGGTGCAAATTCAAAATTTGGCTGCTCGAACTGCTCTGTACTGTATAACGAGAGCTGCCACGGACTGACCGCCCGGTCTCTTATCGCACTCCACGGCGTCGCGGTTAGCGCCGCTGCGGGCGGACGATACACAGTGAACATGCGTTCCAGAGTCTCGAGCATAGCCACGGTGACCGCGTCCGCACTCGATGAGCGCGCGGCCTCACCACGTGCACGCGTCGTATTGGTCGGACCCATGGCAGACGATAGGCAGGTTGCAAAATGTATGTGCGCCACGGCGCAATCTTCAGTGGGAACGCCTCGGTCGACCCATAAGGAGCTTTGGGTCGGCTTAAAAGGCGAAACTAGCGCCGTGCGCAAAACACCGTGTTCGGCGTCGAGCAGACTGGTAATGGAGCCGCGCAGAATGGCCAACGAAGATCCGGCTCGTGGATCTCGCGCATTGGGTAACGGCACTGTTCGGAATGCTTCGAAGCAACGTGTGCAATTCGGATGGGGTTGAACCACGGAACGGTGACCAGGTCTTATTACACTAGCTAAGCTACCATCACTCTGCGGCCGAGAAATTAGAAAACTGTATGCGTCGCGCAACTGATCACTGCTCGGGCTGATACGCCACTCAGGCCGCCAATCGCACGGGTTTGACATTGTGCTTGCCGCATATGGGTCCCGCTCCCAGCGATGCCACGCCCAACAGTTTGCACAGCTCTCCGCATTGCGAGGTTGGAGGAACAAATCGACCCCCATCTGGGTGGCTTCTAGCACGATGACCTCGCCGGTCGTAATGGCCGCTATCTCGCCGAGAAGAGCCAGGTCGACACGCTCGAGACAGACCAATGTCAACGCGGCATCTTTAATGCAGCAGGCAAGTTCAGTGTACTCATGCACCATTACTATGCGGTCGCGCGATCTGAAATTTTCCGCGGCCGCTTGGCATCGAGACAGTCCGATATCGCGCTCGTCGAAGAGCGTGCCTACATCACCGCGATGGACTGTCCAGCGGTCACATATGAAGAGTTTAGTGACGTCCAGTGCAGATATAAGGGAGCTGCCAATAGCGCCGGTCCCGAAAAGGACGACAGCACCGTCCACCGTCAACCTCGGAGGGCTGACCGCAACCTGCCGAACAGCAGGATCGGTGGCGGTCTCCATGAGCCCGTTTTCGAGCAGTGCTACCTTGATTGCGTTTCTTTCGCTTTCTAGAAGTGGAAGGTTAGGCCATTCGGTCTCTATATCCGTTCCGGAACTTAACATCCGTGCGAATTCCAATGCGAACTGGGCATTCGCCAGTTCAATGCGCAGTTCGGTACGCGGCCCGCGTAATCCAACTTCTTTACCAGCCACGAGCAATTCAATCCGCGGCGAGATGCGGCTCATGGATCTGGCTTTGAAATGAAAACAGTGCCCACGGACATGACGTTCTCCAACGCGTACGCGCAATGAAACCACCCGGGAGGAATGAGTAAGGCATCTCCTGGATTCAGAACGATTTCGAGCGGTCGTGCACTAGCGAAGAGCGGAAAATTCAGCAAGTCCGGTTTGTCTATGTCGATCCAGCACTGCTGCAGATTTCCATGCGCGCGCCGTCCATAAACGAAGGCCTCTTGGTTCGGACCGAAGAGGATCAGCTTTTTGCGCCCGATAATCTGTGCAAGAAACGCGGGCGAGACTTCGCGATGAAGTCCAGTGACCAATCGCGGACTGCGGCTGCCCATCCAGAGTTGGGGCGAGCCCCATCGCGCACACGGTAAGAACTCTAAGTTCAAGTCGCGGGCGAGTTCTTCCGGCGCCTTGCAGCCGTGAGTGTAGAGGACTTGTCCGTTGACGACGCGCTCGACGAACTCACCTAGGGATATGCCAACGTCTAACTCGCAATGTCCGAAGAAGCGCGCGACGTCACAAAAGTCCCAATGGAGCGGGTCGCCCTTGCACCATCCTTTGGTTAAAAGTGGACGACCGGCCTCGATGTATTGCAGGATCATTTCTTCGTCGGGCTGGCCGGCGACCTCGTCTGCGTAGTCATTGCCACAGCTGACCTTCTCCGCGGCCTCTCGGAACACTTGCAGTCCATAGGACGTCGGGCGCGCACAGGTGCTCAGCATCGAGACTACGAACGCCCAATCACCCCTAAGATGCAAACGGTGGCGGACCTCGTTGTCGCGAAGTTCAAATCGGCCATGACAAAATGCCCTAGCAAGTTCGGTGTCGAGCCGGATGGCGCTGCAAGCTTCTGGGCTGCGCCCATGCCCGACCTCAACACGGCCGGACCGAACGCTAAGAAAGGCGGGACGTGCGCCGTCTTCACCCTCAATGTCAAGCTGCAGAACGCCTTCCGCGGACCGGCCCGGTTCCAGTCCCTCAGCCACAGCACGGGCCACCGATTCAATTATTTGGTCTACAAGCATCGAACACGCTGTCCCAGTCGGAACCTCTGACGACGATTGTGCTTACTGATAGAACTGAATCCAGAGCATAGACGCAATGGAACCAACCAATAGGAAGGTAGAGGATGTCTCCGGGGTGAAGAATTACCTCAAGGTGCGACGCGCGGGCGAACCTTGGAAACCGTGCAAAATCAGGGCGCCCGACGTCAACCCAGCAGGGCTGATAGTACTTGTCGTGCGCCCTTCTTGGATATAGCTTATCGGCTTCATGAGGAGGGTAGACTAGCAGCCGCTTGCGACCCAAGATTTGAGCTAATAGAACCGGTCGTGCGTCGCGGTGAAGGGGCGTTACCGGGTTTTGACTAGCCGATCCCAGCCAAAGTTGCTTTGGTGCAAGATCTTTTTCGTCAAATTGAGGAAATTTGAACTCCTGACGCATCGCGTCCGGCACAGCGCAACCACAAGAGTACACGGTTTGTCCGCCGAGCATCTTATCGATTAGTTCCGACATCTGTTCAAAGCCCCTCGGTCCAGGCCGAAAGGGGAGATGACCATACTTTCGGCGCACGTCGAAGAAAGTCCAACGCAAAGCGTCCCAATCTAACGCCCCAGAAATAATGCAGGGCAGGCCGACTGTGAGCATCTCGCCTACCTGAGCGGGACTAATCCCGTCCATTCTCGACACCGCCAGGGGTTCCTTTAGGGAGCGAGAGTGACTTTCTGCTTTCGCGAAATCGGTGAGGGTTCTCTCGTCAGGGCGACTGCATGCGGTCACGAGTTCCTGCATGAATGCCAGGTCGCCCTTTAGTCGAAGCGCTGAGCAAAGCTTAGGATCTCTCAAGCTCAGCGCCCCTGACTGGAGCTTGGCAAAATCCCGAGACGGTAAATGCATTTGAGCTGTCCGCCCTGGATGAATCCCACGACCGTACACCACCTCGCCCGCTCGCACAACTAGGAACCACGGTTCTTCCAATGACTTGTCTGGAAACGTCAAGAATAGTTGAAGGACACCCTCGCGGCTAAGTCCACGATCTATTCCTTCCGCAACAGTTCTTGCAAACAAGTCGAAGATAGCGAACTCCCAGCTAGCGCACCGGATCCCAGAGGCAAAGCGCAACGCGCGCCTTCGCGAGATCATCCGCAGTGATGTCAGGCAACTCCTTCAGTTTCTCGATGACCTCACTCGGCGTATGTATCGTAGGATCATATCCGCACAGCGCGCTCCGTACATTCATGACGTCGTCGTCTGTTACTGTCGGCAAAGTTCGAATTGCTTTGAGTACAGCTTGCTCGTCGGTGATTTCAATATCATTGCCAGGGGACTTCCCAGTAGGTTCCATAGCTCCCTCCGCTCAATAGTGCTATATCATGTTAGTCAATGGCGTGGGAACATCAAGGATCACCGCGGGCCCGATGACCTCTTCCTATGAACATAAGGCTGTGAGCTTTTAGGTTGCGTGCCAGGAACCTTTGCCCATCCTCGGCCACCACTTCGGGTCGTAGAGCAGAACGTCTGTAACTATCGAAGGGAGCCCGTTTGGTTCCTAGCTAGAGTTCGTCTTTGCGCTATGACGTCCCATGAAAGACCAGCCAATTGGCGGCCAAGCGATTCGATGTTGAGTTCTAGAGAGATCTCGATCGTCTATTCAACGTCAAGCACGCTGTGCGGTGTAAATCTCTGTATAGCGACCCGCACCCGCCATTCCGGGTAATGAGAGGTCAAGGGCCGCTTTAGTGGGTGCGGACGGCGCCCGCTGGAATCGAATCAACGAGCCGGGTGCCTATATCGGCGAATCCTGGAATCGGGCGCGTCCAGTGAACCGGGCGCTCGTTGCGGATCGCGGCAGCGCACTCGGACTGCGGGAGATGCTCGTCGAAGAGTTCTGCGATCAACATTTCGCCGATCCGTTGCCGCGACGGTGCCCGAGGTGCGTCCATCGCGCGAAATGCGTGTGCAGCGCAAATATGTAGGTAGCGACCATCTTTGCGGCGTATCGGCGTTGGCTCAGGTACTGCTTGAACGCGCCAACGTGTGAGCGGCCCCGCATCAATGGGTTCATCTGATCTGCAAGGGCTTAAGGCCCACACGCGGTCCCTGCTTGAAGGTTCCCGTGGAACGCTCGTTACTCCACGGCGGTAAGGTGTTGGCGTTGACTTGCTGCACGTAGAGCGAATTTGCCGAGCCTGCTGATGTCTCTCGCTTCAAGGCGTCGCCTTCGACGTTCTCGTCCTTGACAGACGGGGATGCGCGAACTATCTGCACCCGTTTTAGGTGCGCCAGAGCCGCCGGCCAGAAGGACGCAGAGCACCCAGACGGCAGGCGTTCTCAGAGGCGGGCTGGTGACTCCAAACAAGGCAACAGCGTCTTCTAAGAAAGAGCGCCGCGACGCCTTCCAATCTGCAGAATTGATTGAAGACAAGGCGACACAACCCGGTTTCGTCGTCAGATTCACGGCTCTGGGCACGAGTGAAGGAGACTACCGAGGCGACGATCCGCGCGCCCAGCTTTGGATGAACATGTCGGGCGAAGAGGGGTTCCGCAAAGAGAGGATGGATGACGCCGAGCGGCAGCTTAGGATGGATTTCGCCCTGAGCCTATTGATGGAAACCGCTGCGTTTCGGAGGTCGAGCCAAAGTCGGATGATGGTCCGGGCTTCGCCTTCAGAGTAAACGAACTAAGCTACGGCAGCCTTCTACTTGATATATCAATATCAGGTATCGGGCCCTTAATGCGCTTATTTTTTAACAATCCGATATTGTTGGCGTTTTCCTGAAACCGCACTCCGAAAGCCCTTCGATTCTGCTGTGCGTTATCTCTTCGTTCGACCGCCTAATTGCCAGATCTTTCCAAACGACGCACTTGAAAAAGCTTTGGCCGCCGTGGTAGGAGGATATGATGACCAGACCGCAAAGCCAGGATCGGCGGCTGTGTTGCTACGAGCATCTCAGATCCTTTTTTCTACCCCTCATCTTGGCTCTCTCGGTCCTGTACGTCGCGGCCAGCCGTTTGAATGGAGAAAAGGATCGGCTAAAAGATCGCGAAGTTGCTTTGGACGTACGGGAGAAAGAATTGCGAGTAATGAGCGACGCACGCAATGCCAAACTCGAAGCGTTGACGCTCGATCTAGTCAAGCAACTGCGGACCGAAAAGCCGGACGCGGCCACGGTAGGCTCGACTCCGGTTGCAAAGAACGCCCAAACTGACATTCATGGCCACCCGTGAACCTTGCACACCTTAGCCTAGTGCAGTGCGTCATTGAATTGGCACCTGGTCTATGTTGAGATATGGCTTCATGGCTGTCAAACGAAGTCAAACGATTTAAATCTATGGTCCGCCCCATTTTTGCAACCCTGATTTTCGATGTCGCGTTGGCTTGCCTAAATCTATTCGGCGTCGTTGTGGGAACTACTTCCCGCGCCACGATGAGACTCGCGCCTGAGGATCCTGTAAAGTTGGGCGTGAGACCGGCGACATCATCGCGGTGGGTTGTTGGGCGCATTGCCGTCGTCGGTTCTTCGAAATCGCCAAGACCCAAAGCAGGCCGGGGCTCGCTGCACAGGCGCTGCAGTGGATCGCCCAGCTATACGCAATAGAGTCGCGAATCAACCATAAGACACCCGACCTCAAATATGCGGCGCGGCAAGTTGAGGCCTTACCGGTACTTGCAAAGCTCCGGCAATGGCTGGAAGGCAACGTCATTGGCTTGCCGACTCAGGCACCCCTCGCCAAAGCGTTTGGCTACGCGTTGCGTCATTGGCAAGCGCTGACTCGCTACACAGAGAGCGGAGTTCTGTTACCGGACAACAACGCGTTGGAACGGCAAATCCGGCCGATTGCTCTTGGAAGAGTCAACTGGACCTTCGCGGGCTCCGCGAGGCGCTCGTGCGACGGCCACAATGTATTCATTGCTCGGGACGGCTCGCTTAAACGGTTTCGAACCGTATGCATGGCTGAAGGAAACACTGGAAAAGTTGCCACGTCGTATTCCGTCAATCGCGTGCATGAACTGCTGCCGCTTGCCCGCTAACTACCCCGACATTCATGGACATCTTGGACTCCCTTCGGCAGGCGCCCAGCGCCGAGTTGTATCGCCTATATCTGACCATCGGCAAAATGCTCGATGACCCCCGACGCATTCTCGAAGTCCGTCAACGACTGCACATTGGGGTGACCGTCAGATACATCGGTGATAATCCGTTGGGACCGCCTTTGGAAGGCACTGTCACCGAACTGCGACATACGCAAGCGGTCGTACAGGACAATGTGACTCGCCGCCGATGGGCAGTGTTGTATGCGGCGATTCTCCTCGATGCCACCGCAGCCCCAACTCAAAAGGAAGCGCCGCCACCTCGCCCGCGCCCCGAAGAGTTCTTCATCGGCGACACCGTGGGATTCACCGACAAGCATCTGAACGAACGTGTTGGCACCGTCGTCAGACTCAATGCGAAAACGGCGTCCATCGCCGTGACAGATTCTGAAGGACACTGGCGCGTCTCGTACGGTCTATTGCGGAAAACCCTCGATATCTGATTGAACTCCTGTCAACACGGGATGCGCTGACGGATACGTGACATCATATGGTTTTCCTGGACGTTCGCGCCAAGCATGCTGGTTTATTTGACAGATCAAAAAGGGGACGAGAGATATAAAGTCACGTCAATCGAGGTTGAGACAGGCCGCGTGCGCCAAATAACCCCGCCTGGAGACTTTCAGTCTACGGTGGTAGCGATGAGTCGAAAGCGCCGAAACGAGATCCTTGTATCAAATAACAGCCGAGATAGAAGGTACGGCGACCTGTACAGCGTTGACATTTTCACTGGTCTGCACGAGTCCATCGCGAAAAACAACGGACAGCAGTTTTTAACCGACGACGAATACGTCCCACGCGCCGCTATCCAGTCGCGAGCTGACGGCGGCTGGGAGCTTCTTCAAATATCCGACGGCGTGACGGGCAATGTCCTTGCGGTTTTCGAAGGCAATGATGGCATATCTTCGAAGGTAAGCCATATCGACAGGTCGGGATGCAATGTCTATCTGTGGGATAGTCGCGGCCGAGACACCGCAGCGTTTAGTCGGGTGGACCTTTCGTCAGGTCATGCTTTAGTGATAGCAGAGAATACCGAAGTAGATATCGGAGATGTAGTTCTTGACGGGGAATCGTACGAACCCGTGGCGTACTGCATAACCAACGAGAAACGCACATGGCGAGTCATAGATTCCAAGGTTGAAGCGGACTTTCAATTCCTAAGCAATGCAGGATTAGGAGAGTGGAAGGTCGGCAACCGATCGGAGGACGGACGCTACTGGATTATTGACGCTCAAAATGATGATCAGCCGCCAACAGGGTACATTTTCGATAGTCTGGCTAAGAAAACTACGAAGCTGCATAAAGCGGATAAATCGTTATCCAAACATAAATTGAGTCCGATGCGAGCGGTGACACTAAAATCACGAGATGGTCTTCGTTTGGTTTCTTATCTAACTGTCCCTAAGCATGCGGATGATCGTCAATCTGCGGTGCTGGCTAATCCAATGATTTTGGTGGTGCACGGAGGGCCATGGGAGCGATCAATGGCTAGCGAACAGAGGGTTACGCGGTTTCGAGCGTCAATTAGAATGGACGATGATCTAACTGACGCAGTGCACTGGGCCATCGATCGCGGCGCAGTAGACGCGAGCAAAATTGCTGTTATGGGAGAGAGCTACGGGCGGCTACGCCGCTCTTATGGCGCTTGCGCGTAATCCCACGCTATATGCTCGTGCTATTGACATTCTTGGGCCCAACGAATTTGGAGACATTCTTATTGGCGTTACCACCGTATTGGGAGACTTTACGTCCCACGCTCTATCGCGCTATCGGGGACCCCACCGCGATGGACGGGCGACGGCGAATGCTGGAGCGATCCCCGTTGACTCATGCCGGTTTGATTCGCAAACCGGTGCTGATTGCCCATGGTGCCCGCGATCCGCGCGTAAAACAGTTAGAATCCGATCAAATGGTTATGGCGTTACACGCACGATGAGTTCCTGTGACATACCTGTTATATCCTGATGAGGGACATGGATTCCAGCAGGGAGAAATAGGACTTCCTTGTTTGCGTTGATTGAGTGCTTTCTTCACAGGCGCCTCGGCGGAAAAATGCTTCCGCTCGAGAGCGGCGAGATTGAGTCTTCGAGTGTTCAAATTATTTTAGACGAAAATGAACTATTGAATCGTTGAGTTGCGATTTCTCAAGTCGGCCACATGGACGAGATGCGCGCAGCGGTAACATATCTTCGTATCGCCGTGCTTATAAGTGGCGATAGTATGCATACCATGAAAGTATACGCTCCACGGGAAGTCCCGTGGTCAGGGATGGCCAACCCGACGCCCGCGCGGGACAGCCGGGCGCCATGGGATGACGGAGAGCACCGCGGTACAAGCCGAGTAATGCCGGTGAAGGGAAGGGATCTCCGTTCAAGCTTGGTGCAGGTTGGAGACGATCGAAGGCTATGAAGCAAACGGCCCAATCGGCGACTGGCAGCGCCGGTCGACACGACCATCTTATCGGTCATTCGCTCGGTCGTAGCGTACGAAGGCCTTTGCGCTCATCCCCACTGGAATATTCGCAGCTTCATTACGCTCTTTCGCCCTTGGCCATTCCGAACCTGACCTCGTCTCGCGCTTTCCATGGATAGTTGAGCGCTTTATCGTCTGGCGCCCCGGAAGTAAGCGACTTGCCAAGGCCGTTCGTTCAAGCCCGCGCGGCTGGGGCATGATGGCATTGAGTGAGTACGGGACTTCATTTTCGTCACCAGTCGTTTCGTTGGGAGCGGCTCCGCTCTCAAAAATGGGATTTATTGAGCCCTACCACGTTCGCGCCCGAATCATAGCGGGCGCGGATTTTAACCCGCATTTACTGCGAACCGCTTTTTTCGTCAGGAAAGTTTAATCTCATACGTGCCTTAACGATTAAGGAAGATCTGCTGGTCGCACGTAATCCTCACGGTAGCTTAACCGGCGATTTGAACGCCGATAGCGACGCAATAAAGAAATCTGACCGCCCTTGTGCAAACGAAAGTTTCTAAACGGATTAATATCAGGTAACGATCCTCGTTTGATTACATAATCGGAATTGGCGGAAATGCTGCGAGAAATTCCAGGTTGAGACTCTTCTTGCTCAATAGGGGAACAGAATTAGATAATTTCATTGTAAAGAACGCCAATGTTCTACTCATGAAGTGGAAGAGTTTGTTTGATTACGTGCCTTTGTGGCGTCGAACGCAGTGAGAATACAGATGAAGTTTCAAGGTCCAAGGATCAAGGACCAGAAGGGCCGCCTCTAACGGCGTCCCGACGTAGATTAAATCATCTGTCTATGCTCGCAGTACGATTAGCTTGAAACAGTTTCATTTTCCATTCGAAAAAACAATAGTAATAGTGTTGGCTTTCTTAGAACCAACCTCGAAGTCCACGCCGGCCGATACTGGCTCTACGAATGTCTTTTTTATCCCGAGCTTTCCGTTAGTTTGAAGCGTTAAAGCAAGTTCGACTTGAAACCCCTTAAGATTCATCGGAGGCGTGGCCGCCGCTGAGCCGCTTGATAGATTATCTCTGTCGCGAACAACTGCCATAATGGCTTGCGTTATTAACTGCTTTATTTCGCTTGAAAGGTCCATTGCTTCTTGAGAAATAATTTTTTTAGTCGGGATGGCGGGCAGCACATCACTTCCATAGGCTGCCGATCGAACTCGAGGTCCTAAGTTAAGAGTTATGGTATTTGATGCTGTGCTGGAACCTCCTGCATCAAAAGTGACGACGAGAGCGTCGATGGACGCCCCTAATTTTCCATCTCGTTCGACCGCTAGAACGACTGACGCATGGTCTAGCGTTGGCGTTGTCAAAGTATCTGCTGCACCACATACAGAGTCGCGTGCACTAAGCTTCGCACTACAGGATTCTGCTTCACCGCACCACTTGGCATCGCGAAGAGGTCCGTCGCAGATTGCTTTCCTTTGTTCACCACTCGTATACCTTCGACAAATTTCAGTGTCGGCGTAAGTACAAGATGAGCCACGGCATGCCTTTCTGCAGATATCCGCCGCAGATTGGAGCATTCGAGTACATTCGTTCGAAGCAAGATCGCGCGCCGCGTTGCAGGCATTCTGCCAATGTTTTTGCTCGACTTCTGCTCCCGCCCATAGGTCAGACCGATCAACGTTTTCTATCGCGTAGTTGAGAGCGTCTACAACCTCTGGAAGCGGTCTTTGCAAAGCAGAATTGGATACGCGCTGCGAGGAACACCCCAGCAGCACCAATGATAGTAATACAACAATGGCGGATTGCACGGATCCTCCGGGAGTCGGTTTGTTATGATTTGTGTTTTTGATGACGACCACGAATTGGAGACAACTCTAGTCAAGTTGCAGAAAAAATCAAGACGTCGGATCCGTCAAGTGAGAGCTGTGTCCTGTGTGTGGTAGCGTACACTGCGGAGTTGTAAGGTAAATATTTTGGTCTATATTTTTTCAGGTCCACCTCAAATCTTCGGGATATCTAAAATGAACGACCAAGACAGAGAACTGGGTCAATCGGTTGAGCCGCTTGAAATTCGTTATAGCGCCATCATGCATGATGATAAGAAGCGATTTACGATTCATGCTGAGGGAAAGAATCGCACATCGGGATTCAAGACATTCTTGCAAGTTGACCCAATATTGATTCTTCCTCCCCAAGTCGATTTTGTTAATATCGCTCCAGGTGGGATTGTTAATCAACAAATCACGGAATTCCACGTCGAACTTACGATGGTGGCCAGAAGCATTGGAGATTTGAAGCAATGGACAGTTATTATTCACGACTTGTCCGGCCGACATACGGTTTCGATTGAAGGCGCAGCGGTGCCAGAGCTTGAATTTCCACCAAGGGCTCGCGACGAGTAGCTGTGTGCGTCCTTCGCGGTCGCTTGAGCCCACTTGCACCAAGAAAAGGGCAAGAGTTCCATTGTTGTTTTCGATCATCCGATTCCATCCGCGACGCTGGTGCGCTGGACGGGGTGAGACAGTCGAGTCCCGATGATCTGTAGGCGTAACAGCGAGTGTCATGCTGAGCATGTGGTGGCCGCTCGTGGCGGCGCTCCGGCCAACAGACATTCGTAAGCGCTAAAACGACCACGCCTATCTTTGTCGGCTTCTAAGAGCGACGATTGCGTCCGCAACCCACATTGCGGACGCAGACCATGAGCAACGATGAGTTTGACTTTCTCCACTCTGAGTCATTCAAGAATGCTCCAACGGCAAACGACGATACAATCATACGTAGTAGGCAAGTTTAACTTCAAGATGCCAGCGCGAGGCCGTGCCTCATTTGTCTGCCGAAGTCATTCGCTCAAGACCTTGTACCACACGAGGCGCAACAGTGTTCTGAAACGCTCTCTTTTAGTACTTCGTAGGCATCTAAGCTTCTCAAGGCAGGCCTTCAAGTTTTCTTTGAAGGTCTTTCGAGAGTCGAGCCTCCGCTTCGGGTCCCGGCGCCGTCGATAAGCACCGACAAAAAGGCAGTACCGGGAAAATCGCATCTAATTGCAACTGTCATACCTTCGCGCAACCCGAACACCTGAACTGGGTTCGCATGCACGAAATGATCCGAAGAAGCCAAAAGCTCTTTCGCGCGTCGCAGGCATCCCTCCGCCCCTCGCTGATGATTTAACCATCCGGTTGTAACGCGCACACTGGATTTTCTGGAGTCATCGCTCGGGGGCCGCAACGGCGCCTCCGCTTTACTTGTCCCTTGCGTCAATCCAATGATTGAGCAAGTGTGCAAAGACAAGCCACGTCGAAGGAGCACGTGCAATAAAATTTCTAAAGCTGAAAACTGACATTTCCGATCCCAATCCGGAAGCAGGCTTTGAGGGGAAGCCGATCGCGCAGAGCCGTACAAAACATGTATGGACGCGGTGCGCGTTTTTCCAACCGCGCTAATGCCTTTTCCGACGCGATAAGAAATGCTAGTCAAAATTTTAAAAACTGCAAGCTGTCTGAATGTTTATAAATATGTATATGCTTATTAAACATCGGAATCTTGTCTTAACAAGGTTTTGTAAACTAAACTGATACATCAGGTGACTTAGATTTCGTATGATTAAAAGGATAGGTCTACACGTGATCGTTTGAAGCTTCGCGCCGTTTAAAAGGAGGGAAAAATGATTCGGAAAACGGAGATTTCAAGCTGCGCTCTTACGAATAGGGGCATTTTCTTACCGTCTACGTATTTTTATTTTTTGGACGCGCCGCTGCCGTTAAAAATACGGCGGTGGAGGCGCCAGAACAAATTACAGAGAAATTCATAGGTAGTTTCTATTGCCAGAAATCTAAAATGACGATTCGAGAAACCCGGAAGCTTTCAGCAGACAGCGATGGATTTAGGATGCCAGAACTTTTGGTTTCCTCGGAGCTTGCCGCCGCCGAAGACATACAACTAGTGATTTCTAAAGGCGACGAATTTGGAGTAAGGACCAATGTGAGTATCTCGAAGATTGAAAACTCCAGCCGAGTCAATGAAATCGGAATTGGCGCTATTGACGATCGGGTGACGCGGGCAAAGGAAATTGGGGGTGTCGCCCTAACTGTTCTTCCGATGTTGGGGTTTGCTGCCGGAAGTGCTTTAAAGCTCCCTCTGCAAATAGGAGTTGATGAGCACACGTCAACTTCGGATAGAGCGACGAGAGATGAGTACAATCTAACTGGCTTGCCGAAGGGTTCGCAAATTAGAATTGGAAAACTTCAACAGGATACTCGGCCGATCGCCGAGTTGAAAAATCCTGCTATCTTAGATGGGAAATCTCACGGGTACATTTACTCGGCGTGCAGATCAGCGACAATTACGCTTACGAGGACGGTTGTCAAAAATAACGTAGGCTCGAAAAATCCGGTCTCTAAAGCGACAATGCTTCAGCAAACGCGGTTCAAATTAATGAACCTAATTCACGCGGTTCGTTGCATTCCCATACATGGGAAAAATCAAAAGCACTTTCGTGCGGATTATCTGTGAGTACGGAAAAAGCGCAGGCACTTCGACAGAGGAGGTTTTAGGCGCGACCCTTGAGCAAAAGTTGGTCAAGGAGGAGATAGAGAAAGAGAAGGACAAGAACGTCGGAGCAAAGTGAGGAGCATTTCATGTCAACAAATTATTCCCGCAAATTATTGCCCGCGATCCTGATAATTTTAATATCGGTTCCTAGACTCTCTGTCGCGGAGACGGACGCGTTCGAACTATCGTTCACGCCAGAGAATTCAATTATTCTCAGTCCCGGCGCAAAGCCCCCTTTGGGACAACGGTCCAGTACACTAATGCATGGTACCCTCAATGGCGGGGAGGATTTGACAACGAATGGGGAGTGCATCGCCTACGGACGCGAAAGCAATGCAGAAGCGGTAGCAGAATCGACGCTCTTAGAGGCGAGTGGGAATGCACTAACTTTTCGCATGGAGGTTTCTGCGACTGCAACCGGAGGTCACTACCAGACTGGCCCGTGTATCGACAAGCACCGCGTTCTGTTCACTGGCCACGACACTTCTTCTCAGTCTAAAGCTGCGTCGAAAACAATAGTTAGAATTCACTTCACTGGTGGAAGACCGGACATACCTTATTTCGTAAAGTTGTCAGGAAATCAAACCGGGGTCGCAAGAAATGATCTGCTTTTAGCGCCAGATGGCACCGCAGTCCCGCTTAAAGATCAGCAAAGCGCTTGGCCCATTATCCTCAGTACGCCTGGACAGGACTATTTTTACATTTCTGAAGTGCAAGCTGAAGCAAACAACAGGGGCGGAACCGGTTCAGACGTCCGCCAAGGAAGCTCAACTGTATCCCTGACTATTGTGCCGGCACCACTGCATTATGCGTTTGGCCAAGGTGGGTTCATTGCTGGAGGTAAGCAAACGGAGGGTTATCAGAATGTGGCCATCGTTTTGCTCGATGGATTGCCTCATTGTACGGCGACGCTTATATCACCAAATACGTTGATAACTGCAGCACACTGCATAAAAGGAAAAATGAATAAGGAGCAGGTAAAGAGGGGACTTGTCCGGGTGGCCTTCGGCTCGGCGTTCGCCCAACCCCTTTTCCCGCCCGTTGACGTCGCTGACTATCAGTATCCCGACGGAGAAAACGGAGCGATTGCTTTTGATGACCTGACGCTAAAGCATGACATTGGACTCCTTTTTTTGAGCAGCCCAATTGATGTAACGAAGATCACTGTGGCCGAGCTGCATGTTGGCTCTCCCTCTTGGCTCGACATCAAAGCAAAGCAAACCAAACTTTATTTCGTCGGATTTGGAGTCACGGCGGCGGGACAGGGCCTCGGTATAAAAAGGGAAGGAGGCTGGGCGATCAATAGTGTCGACGACTACACCGTCGGTTTCTCCGTCCCCGGAAAGAATACCTGTCATGGTGATTCGGGTGGACCGGCATTTATCGATTTGGACGATAATGGACATCTTCTGCTGGCTGGCATCACCTCCGGAGGAGACGAACTCTGCACGCGTGGATTTGAAACACGCGTCGACGCCTACTTAGATTGGATTAACGCCAGAGTTAAAAATTAACTACCTTCGGAGCGTTACAATTCGAATGTTGTCTATACGCAAGCCGGCCGCGGTCCGCTCTTTCTGCCGGGGCAGTAACGCTACCTCGATAGCCAAATCTGTTTGATTGAAAAATTCTTGGGACTTCGCTCCACTTAATACATAACTGAAATTTTTTGTAGAATGTTTCTTTACGGCGTGCTGTGCATGGGCGTTTCCTAGTCCGAAAAAATTCAGGGAGCCGACGTACAGTTGAGTCTTCTTTTCAGCTTTGTTGGCGATGATCGGTGTTAGAACAACATCATAAACAGCGTTTGTTTCCTCTTGCGACTGGACGCCCTCCAATCGGAGGTAAAGCGTACTTTTGGAAGCTAAATTCGTGGCATTCGCTGCGAATGGGACAGGCGCGTCCGTCTGTCGTTGCATTTTCGCGGTAACTGTCTGTCCCTTAAACGAAATGGACCCTGAGCTTGCAAGTATGATTGGAGCGGCAAAGGGCGTCACGCCTGTCTGAAAAGGGGCGCTACCGGAAGGTCGTTCGAGATATTGGTCATAGCCATAGTCAGAGGTGGATAGAAAATCTTTGACGTACGCTTCCACGGTATTACCAGAGATGTCGGAAAACGTAAATCTCTCATTCAAAAAAACAGGATTATCAGGATTTTTTCCGCCCGCCTTGTTCCAGCTCGCCCATATTCTATCTATGTTGCAGTGATGCAGCCAAAAAACAGGATCATTTGCGGCCCATCCAATGCTTCCCATTCCTAATGTTGTACCGACATCTACATGCACGGCACCGTGTGGATCGTTGTCTATATTGGAACATAGTCCGGCGTCAGTGGGAGTTTGTGAGTAGACGCCCGACATCAAGCAATTGAGACTGATAGGCTGGGCACCCCGGCGGCGGTCAATTGGAGCACCATTGTTAACTGACGTGTCTCGCGAGGCACGAAACAATGAGGCCCACTTCGGATCACCTGCTCTGCGAAATTCCTCTGGGAGTGAACGGTTGGCCGGGTTTGTATAATCCCAATACGGTAACGTAAAAGTAGGTTCTGAACTGACAGAGCGTATGATTTGCTCAAAATAGAGTACGTACATTCTGTGCCACGGCAAGAATAAGTCCTCACGGCTGGAATCAAAGTGAGCCTCACAAGTATCCCACATCTTCGCCGCCGCGTTGGCGTGAGGATCAGTGTCTTGATAAATCTTACTTATTTGTGCCGCTTTAGTTGTATTCCTAGGTACGGCGTGGGTATACCATTGAAATAACCAAGAGCGTGGATCCCCCTCTGCGATCTTGGTCTTATCCATCATAATTCCGACGGCTTTCGCATAAATGGCGAGCATCTTCTTTCCTTCCGGGCTCGTTGCACTATATCGAATCAATGCCGGATTGGGCTGGCTTCGCACCATTGGAGAAAACAACGGGATAAGAGAAAGTACGCTAGCCTCGGAGATGGTTCTGAGAAAAGAACGCCGTGTGTTCTTCATGTTGTTTTCGCCGAATGTTAACCTTATTTCCGCACCCGTTCGAACGTTTTCAAGGCGCGACCGTTTCAAAAAAACGCGTCAAATTTTGAACAGTTTTATGTCCGTAATGGAGATTACCTGGTCAGTTTTCTTGTCATTCTCGGATATAAACGTCACAACAAGCTGACACTGCGAGGGACCGTGTTTGCCAAGATCGGCCACCGCTTTGCTTACTTCAAAACTTAGCTTTCTAGCTGGATTTGCGTCAGCGTGCAAAGTGAACGAGCTGATGGATCCAATATATCGGTCGTCCGTTGTCTTTTCGGAGATCGGCCATCCTCGAGCGGTTAAGAAAATCAAATAAGAACGGGGAGTACTGCTTGCGGATCTCACTCCATTGAATACGAGTGTGAGACGTTCAATGTTGGCTATCCTAGCCAGCGCTTCACAGCTAAACTGGTTAGCTGTTGAAAGATTCACATCAACTCGCTCTTTTTCAAGTCGGATAGGCGATTCTGTTGTAAGAGCTAGCAACTCGGCGGAATTAACTGAGGTAGCGAACAAAAGAACGATTGCCAACATCAGTCCCAGTAGGTAAGAGGTCTCTTTTGCAATTGTGCTAGCGCGCAATAGCGGAGGTTTGGGCCGCATGATCGTTATATCCTGTGGTCAGAGGTTTCGATTCAAACAATGATCACGGTGATCCACAGCGAGCGACCTTTCCTGCCTTTCGGGTCTCATACGTTCGTATCGAGGCTTCTTTGAATCGTAGGCGATGAAAGCGCTACGTCAAGTAGTAATGCCTGACCGATGTAGGCGGGTCTGCTGCGCCGGATGGCGCATGCGGGCGACCATGGTGCTCGTCGGCACCCGAGACGCGGTTATCGCGCTTCATACAGATTCCCAGATGGTCAGCCGTTTTACGCCATTCGAGGTGCCGCGCTGGAGGGAGAGCGAGGGATTCCGGCGATTACTCGCAGCCTTCGAGCGCATTCTGCCTTTGCGCCGACCTTCTGACCTCGCTCAAAAGGAAATCGCACAATACGTTCTCGCTGCCAGCCGGGGGCTAACGGGCGAGGTTTCCAGAATCCTGAATGCGGCAGCAGAAGCGGGTATTCGCAGCGGCGATCCACGCACGGATCGCGAGATATGCTGCAACGGCAGCCATCGAGGTCGGCGAGTTGCCGACCTCGAGCTGCTTGGTCACTGACAACTGGCGCGTGCTCCATCGTCGCGCTGCATTCGTAGGCGAGCGCACGATCCGGCGACTATGGCTATCGTCGGTGGAGGCAGCGTGAATCTCGCCCTAACGCGGCTGCTCGCAGTGGTTCCGACGCACATGCGTTGTCTCGACGTCGGGTGCGGCGACGGGGCTACCTGCTTCGCGCTCGCCGCGCGTGACTGCGACGTCATTGGGATCGACCCTTTGCTGCCCCTGCCGCGTGGAGTGCGCGTCACGATCAGCGGCGTTGGGCTAGGCGCAGTCGAGCTGATAAATGCCGATGCGCTCTTGATCGACCTTGAAGGCAGCTTCGACATCGTAATTGCGGTCGGCCTACTGCATAGCCTTGGCGATCGCGCGCGGGTCTCCCGCACAATAGAGCAGATCTGCAAGTGGACCGCGCCGGGCGGGCTCGCACTAATAAGCTGGCTGCTCGACGTCACGCCTATCACACCAGCGCCCGCAGCTGCATATTTTCCGTCCATCGATGACGTTGTCGCGCAACTTGCCAAGCACGGCCTGGCATGTGCAGCACTTTGGACGACTGAGGTAGGGCATGCGCACGGAGGCCTGCACCACCACCATCACGTTGTGTACTCGTCATGGAGGCGTGGGTGACCACTGACTCATACGATCCGATCGCGCGAGTGTACGACGCTGTTTGGGGCCCGCTGTCAGTGACGCGCTACTTGCCTGCGATCGCAAGCTGGCTATCCCAAACGATCCCGCCTGGTGCACGCATATTCGATGTCGCCTGTGGCACAGGCCAGATTGTCGCTGCGCTGCTCGAGCGTGGCTATTGCGTCACCGGCGTGGACGCTGCACCCGCGATGATCGACGTTGCACGCCGTCGCGCACCTGCCGCCGAACTTTCGGTCGCGCAGCTCGGCTTTCTACCGTTCCCGGACGGCGAATTCGTGGCTGGGCTGTGCCTGTTCGATAGCCTGAACCACGTCGCGACAGATCAGCTCGCGGTAGCGATCCACGACCATGTGACCCGCCGCACTCAACCCACTTTACCCGTTGTCGAGTTGTATGTGCGTCGATGTCAGCGGAGGTAGAAGTAACGAACGTTCATTACCTTTTGCGTGCAGCAATTGCATTTTAGAACCATTCTCTGGAATACAACTTACGAGCGGGTTTACGATTACAGCCAACGCTTGATACCTTTGGATAACTTACTATATTTCCTTGATAGGATTCTTTAGTCTGACGAGGAATGTCATGAAAAAATCACTCGCTCTCGCCTCCATCACATGTGCACTATCGCTTACGGCGATGACTTTGTCGTTTCCTGCCGTCGCGGATAATTGGAGTCACCGGGTTGAATGCCGAAAGCAATCGGATCGAGGGTGTACCGCACACAGCACGGTTTGCAAGTCAGCCGAGAACGGGCAAATGTTCATGAACCTAAAAATTACGGGGCAGGAAGGATGGAAACCTGAAAAGGTGCAATGCAGCCAAGTTGGACAGCAGCCACGCTCGGTTACTGCAACTGTGCAACTCAGCGACGGCCGCGAGGCGCAAGCGGACGTAGCCGGATTTCAAGAGGTATGCATAACTTCGCATGCCGAAAGCGGAAGCGGGTGGGGTGATATGAACCGAGTAGCTTGGGCAAATTGTACGGTTGGTTATAGTGTAATTCCCTATAGATAAGCTAATTCGGGCTGACGCATATTCTGCGTCTGCTGAGGCTTGCGATATTGGCGTGGGACGATGAGAGGAAGACCGAAGGCGCCACTGGTTCTGAGTGGGTCGGAACGCGAACAACTCATAGCGTTGAGGATGCGACGCAAGACGGCACAGGCACTTGCCCGGAGAGCGCGTATTGTGCTGGCTTGCGCCGAGGGCTTCGACAACAACACGGTCGCGACAAGACAACGTGTCACCTCCCATACGGTTTCGAAGTGGCGTTCGCGATTCATCAGTCACCGCGTAGACGGGTTGCTCGATGCACCGCGCCCGGGCGCACCGAGGTCGATCGAGGACGCGCACGTGGAGGCGGTCGTCGCACGCACGCTCGAATCCGTGCCCACCGGCGCGACTCACTGGAGCACGCAAACAATGGCCCGTGAGATGGGAATGTCGCAGACAGCCGTGTCGCGGATCTGGCGTGCCTTCGGATTGCAGCCGCATCGGCAGGAGACCTTCAAGCTCTCCACTGATCCATTTTTCGTCGACAAGGTGAGCGATATCGTCGGGCTGTATCTGGACCCGCCGCTCAAGGCGATGGTGTTGTGCGTGGACGAGAAGAGCCAGATCCAGGCGCTGGACCGCACCCAACCTATGCTGCCGCTGGCCCCCGGCATCCCTGAGCGACGCACGCACGACTACATGCGGCACGGCACGACCACACTGTTCGCGGCGCTGGACATCTCCACGGGCGAAGTCATTGGCGAACTGCATCGGCGTCATCGCAGCAGTGAATTCCTGCAGTTCCTGCGCAACATCGAGGCCAACGTGCCACCCCCAATTGGACGTCCATCTGGTGGTGGATAACTACGGCACGCACAAGACCTCCTCGATCAATACCTGGCTGGCTCGCCATCCACGTTTCCATGCGCATTTCACCCCTACCTCTGCTTCGTGGATTAACCAGGTCGAACGTGCCTACGGATGAGCGACGCTGACGAGATTCATGCAGCGCGGGTCACAATTGATGTGTCGCACGTCCCGCACGAGACCGAGCCAGATTTTGCATGTTCGCGTCGTCGGCACGTCCCTCCCCGATAACGGTCATAGCGCCGTACATGGATTTGACGTTTTGGGGGGATCGACTGCAACCCGACGCGGCCGACCAATCGCCGACCGCGATGGCCGATCTATGTCAGACCGAATCCAGCTAGCTGGCGATACCAGACCGCTGTATTCCATGGATTTGACTTATCTTATCAGTAAGTGATAAGATAAAGCATGACCGATTGTGACCACAGCTTGGACGCGCTTTTTTCCCTGGACGGGGAGCGCTTTGCCGTCGATGGCAGCGAAACATGCTGGGTCAAGTTTGAGGTCAAGGAATGCGACGTGACGCCGGAGCGCCCGCATGGGCTTAAATATTCGCTGACGCTCCGTGCCGAGGACGGCACCCGCCTGCTGGGCTTCGACAACGCGCACGGAATCACCGAAGGCTCCGGACCCGGAGCCCGAACGCGTATCGAATACGACCACAAGCACAAGGGCGAAAGAGTCCGATTCTACGACTATGAGGACGCCGGCAAGCTAATGGAGGATTTCTGGGCGGAAGTTGAAACGATGTTGCAGGAAAGGAGTAACTGATATGACTGCAGACACCAAGATCCTGAAAGTTGGTATTGCCTCGCGCGAGGAATACAAGGCCCGGACCATCGCCATCGCGAAAGGCCAATACAAGCCCGCGCCCGATGAGCCGAAAGTCTGGTTCCAGTCGCTCGAAACGCTGGCCAAGGTGCTGTCCGAAAGCAACCGGGAATTGCTCGCGACGATCGCTGAGACAAACCCGGGCTCCCTCGACGAACTGGCCGCGAAGACCGGTCGCGCGGTGTCCAACCTCTCGCGTACCCTCCGGACCATGGAGGGTTACGGCCTGGTGCATTTCGAGCCGGGTCCACATCGCAGACTTGCGCCCCGCGTCGACTATTCAGGCGTCGAGCTGGCTGTCTCGTTTTAGTGACCGGAGAAAAGGCGTCTCAGGGCACCTTTTCACGCAACCACGACGTCAGCCCGACATCGCACACCATTCTCGCCAGCCGGGCCGATGCAGAGTACGCCGGTTTCCTCCGTGCCGTACTCGTCGAACCTCGGATTGACATAATGAACATTAGCGCATTAGTTTAAGTTGTACTAACGACCAATATCATGCCACGCTCGACCGTTTAGCGCGCGTCGGTTCTGAGCCATTCTTTGTCGGCCGAGCTTGATGCATCACGACTAGGCGTACCAAGCGGTCGACAAACAGTAACCTCCCCGCCCCGACCTCCGGAAACGAAACACTTCGTTAGTGCCCGCAAATTTGGATTCGGCCTAACCTACCGGATACTTGTAAAGTGTGAGGTAGACTGTCTTATGCAGTCTATCTAGAAGTCCAACGATAGCCACTGCATCCCCGGAAAAACCGATCTCATGACCGATAATCTGAGTTTGAACATTCCAAGAAGAGTCGACCTCAGATAAATCGCTACTTAATGCGGTTAGGGGAGCATTTAGAAACTCCATGAACGCTGGGTCCGTTGACTTCATTTTGCGCCAGTGCAAGCTACATGGCTCGGATTCTCTATTCTCGCCATCAAGCGCAATCGCATTCCAAGTTGACATTATGCTCTCCATTGACGTAGCGATCTAAGCCGGTGTGCACGAGTCGGTGTCGAGCACTCTCAAAATCACTCGGCCCTAAAGTTATAGGCGAAATTCGGGCGTATCGAATGTGAATCTAGAGATGCAACGGCCGGTGCGGCGCAAGGCAAGAGCGTGCTTTCCATTGTGCGTCGATCCTGTCGGACCGTGCGTTCGAGCAACGGGTTCGAGCTCGATGCTACAACCGGCAGCCCTAACGTCAGAGTAGGATCGATCATGGTCAGGCGCTCTGGGCCAACGTCATACACGGCAACGACACAGCGGCAAGCGACAGTCACGCGCGTGCGTCGGGCGCGACAGCCATGTTGCGGCCGGTGCAGTTATCGTGCGCAAACAAGACGAACATGGGCGTTGGCTTCGTTTACACGGGGACGAACATATCGGCGGATTCCGGAATGGCACGATCGAGGACAACATGGACTTCGTGGCTGGACAGCATGCGCTCGTCTCGAGCGACGCGAACTCGGAAGGCCGGCGCCGGTCAGCAAGTCGGCTGGAAGGGTTTCGACTGGGATGTGCTGAACCGGCTATAAGAAGGACTGCGCGAGTCCGAGCGGCTCTTTAACCAACATTTCGTCATGCACGTTGAGCACGAGTCCGCGGAGTTTCATGCTTGTCGGCGAAAGCGATCGTTACTGCATGCGTGCCGCAACAGGGAGCCGCGACCTTCGTCCGCTCAGCGTAAGCCGATCCAGGCGCGCGCACGCGTCCATGTACACATAGCTTGGAACACCATCAAGCTGGCGGTCGCCTTGTCGCAGGATCGCGTCAAATAGCGCCGCGTCGTCCGGCTCAAATCGCCAAACGCTGTCTTCAGGCGCGGTTTCGGCGCGCATATATCATGAGATCGGTGTCGCGTTCTGATGAGCCAGGGATGTAGCTTCCATGCGTACCCCGCGTCCTGGACGTAGTACATCAGGTACACGAGCCGCAGTTCATTAACCAGATAAGCGCTTCCGGCTTCTTCTTTGCGGGCGACCCAGGTCAGATGACGAGCCAGGGAGGCCTCGCGTACCGCGCTCTCGGCAACGGCAAGAGCATCGCCTTGGCGAGGAAGCCGCGGGATTTTCGGGCGGACGAGCGGACGGATTTTCCGGTTCGCGTGACGCGTAGACATCGGCAAAAGCTATTGGACGGATGAACTGACAATTCGATCAGGTAGCCGTTCACGGCGGTCTCCGCGATCGCCTGTGTGGCCACGGCGGAAAAGGTCGGGCATTGGCGCGCTCTTGTCGTGGCACACGGCGCTGCGTGGAAACTCCTCCACGATCTTGCGCAGTGGGATCGCGCATGGGAGCATTTCGGCCCGGCGTTGCAGTGCGCGCGCGAGCTGAAATCGAGGCGTTTCGAAGGCGACGCGATCGCGCTTCGAGGGCAATTGCATCGCGTCGCAGCTAGCCTCATTGGGGGTACGCTTGCACGCTTTACCGCGCAGTCAATCAATGTAGCCTTCCAGCTTGTCTCGCCCGCACGCTCCTGTCACTCGAGACCGAGCGGCGCGAACAAGGAGCATGAGGCTCTTCCTGACTTGCTGCAAGGACACCTCTTATATAACGACAAGGAGACCACCATGAAACGCATCACCGCCGCTCTCGTCGTCACGGCGGCCCTCGCCGGTAGCCACACCAATCAAGTTCTGTTGCGCGACGCTACGCCGGTCCCGGCCGAGCGCAAGGAGTCGAGCGACCTCCTGAAGCCCGTCGAGGGCGCCCAGGCGATTGCCGTCATCCGCGACGGTGGCACCTACAGCTCGGCCGGCTACGCGGTCATTTGGATCGATGGCGAGAAGGTCGCGGCGCTAAACACGTCCGAGGCGGTCACGGTGTATCTGCCTCCCGGCAAGCACATCGTCACCACGGGGATGCGGGTCTTGGGGGCCGAGAACATGATGGGGCCGACGCTGCCGATGACAGTCCCGAGCACGGTCACCAAGTACCGC
Source organism: Caballeronia sp. 11_S32 (assembly GCF_056930355.1). NCBI lineage: Bacteria > Pseudomonadati > Pseudomonadota > Betaproteobacteria > Burkholderiales > Burkholderiaceae > Caballeronia > Caballeronia sp. 11_S32. The sequence goes on along the minus strand of NZ_JBXOWH010000007.1, from coordinate 72,100 downwards.
ATCTCGTGGAATTCGGCCGGCATGTTGATTCAGCCCGCGATTGAATAACGGGGAAAACCAGACCAGCCGCAGCCTGCCCATGCACATCGAAAATACCGGCATCTCACCGTGATGCCATAACTAGGACATGCCACCCCCGCCCGCCCCGCCGCGCGTTCTCGCATGCGAGAATGCGCTCGGCCCTGGCCTCAACGCTGAAATCGCTTTGATGATTATCCCTGTAATCATCAAGCCCTTCTCAATCGGGATTCGATCATGACCTCGAGACCAAGGTGTTGTGAGCGCGAGGAAGGGTCGAGAGGATTAACCACGCCTTGTTGATTGTTAAGGGTTCGAATTGCGCCGCTATTTTAGGCCGCCCTTGCCGTACTTGTGCCGAGCCGTGTTCAGTCGACTGTGACGACGATTTTCCCAATCTGCTCGTTTGATTCTAGGTAGCGAGTTGCCTGCTGAATCTCATCAAATTTGAAAGTCCGCGAGATCAGCGGGACAAGAGCACCGGATCTGAGACCTTCGTTGATGAAAAGCTTGGCGCGTTCGAGAAGATCGTCGTTCCCGGTAACCTCGATGTAGAGATAGCCTTTGAACGTCAGACACTTGCCGAGTAAGGCAAACTGCGGAAACGTCCCTTCTTCCGTACTGAGAGCGCCATATTCAAGAAGGACGCCACCAAACGACATGCACTCCGCGAGTTGGGCGATTGCCGGGCCGCCGATCGGATCGAAAACGACACGTGCTCCATTGCCATTCGTGATCTCCCTCACTCGGCCCACCAGGTCATCTTCTGCTGTGGCAATCACATGATGGGCGCCGGCGTCCTTGAGCGGTTGAGCCTTCGTACTCGTCCGGGTGGTCGCAATGACGGTCGCACCAACGCTCCGTGCGATCTGGATCGCGGCGATGCCCACGCTGCTCGATGCTGCTGAGACGATTACGAAATCCCCTGCGGCCAGTTTCCCTTGCTCGACCAGGGCGCCCCACGCAGTAACGTATTGCATCCAGATCGCAGCGGCCTCTTCGAACGTCAGCTGCGCCGGGTGTTTGACGACAAATTTGGCGGGAACGTTGATGACTTCGCCGTAAGTGGGCCAACGCGACATATCCAAGGTTGGAATGACGCTTACGGCATCGTTCTCAGCGAACCCGGCCACGTCGGCGCCCAGCGCCTTGACGACGCCCGCGGCTTCATAGCCGAGCTGAGAAGGGAATACCGCCTCCTGAAGATAGTGGCCCGTGCGGAACATCACCTCTGCACGATTGAGTCCAATGGCTTTGACAGCAATCTGAACTTCGTCGGCCGCGGGCGCCGGAACGTCCACATCTTCGATGCGCAGCACGTCTGCGTCGCCATATTTATGAAATCGCACAACACGGGTCATAGAGCACTCCTTGAAGGGAAGCTCAGGCTGTATCACTGAGCAATGGCTTCATTGTTCGCGCATACGCTCTGCGGTGCAATACTACAATTTTGTTCATATACTACCCAAAAGGATAGTGTCGAAGCAGTGATTCGAATCTGGAGATCTTGATGCCGAAGCGTCGAAAATATGATGAGGCGCCTCCGTGTGCGATGGTTGCCACGCTCAACCTGCTCAACGGTCGCTGGAAGGGTGTGATTCTCTACTACCTGCTGATCAAAGGCACGATGAGATTCAATGAACTGCACCGGCATCTGCCTGGCTGCACTCCACGGCTACTTGTAAAGCAACTGCGTGAACTCGAAGAAGACGCTTTCATTACTCGCACTGTCTATCCGGTCGTGCCGCCAAAGGTCGAATACGCCCTGACGGATGAAGGGCGCACGATCGGCCCCATCCTTTCGCAACTCAACGAATGGGGAATCGGCTGGCTTGAACGACGGGGCCTGCGAACGAACGCCGCCGAAGTTTCCTGAGAGGACCGCAAAGAAAGAATTGCAGGAACAAGTCCGCAACTTCGCGATGACCGACCTCGTCGCAACGAGTCAATGAGTTCGATCGCGCCGTATCTACATGCTGCTAGGCATGGCTCAGTCGCTCTTGTCCGACTCGACGGTCAAGGGGCTCCCGATAGCATAGAACTGACCACCCGCGATGTAATGAAGACTTCGCCACGCCATATCGGCATTCTCGAAATTCCAGTGACCGTCCTTGAACACACGAGTATCTGCCCACGCGCCCTCCACCTCGCCGATGAACAGGTCGTAGGTCTGCTGGTTGTGGGGTTCAGCGATCAGCCGGCATGCGAGCCACGCGGCGCATCCTGAGACGAACGGGAGATCGTATCCATCAATGCCGAACAAATCCACACCGGACCGTTCGAGCTTGTCCGGTTCGCTAGATAAGCTTCGCGTGCCGACATCATGCGTCAGCTGAAGTTGTACTACGGTCGGCACCTGTATCACGAAGGATCCACTCTTTTCGACGAGCTCACGTGTCTTCGCTTTTTTGTCGAGCACGACGGTCAGCTTCGGCGGTGCGAAATCGAGCGCGCACGCCCACGCAGCTGCCATGACGTTGACAACACTGCCATGTTTGGCCGATACAAGTACGGTCGGTCCGTGGTTGATCAATCGGTAAGCCCTGCTCAGATCAACCGGTGCTACATGCGTTTCCATCCTGACTCCAGGTGCATTTTTTTAAGCGGCGATTCGGCGGAGCCGGGCGTCCGTGCACGTTGCCTTCACGCCCTTGCTCAGCCTAAGACAAAGGGATTGCCTTCCCGCGGAACTGTGTTGATGTACACGCTTTTTGTCTCAAGGAATTCATAGATGGCTTGCAAACCGTTCTCGCGTCCGAGACCCGACGACTTGACGCCGCCGAAAGGCGCTAGGTAGCTCACCACGCGATACGCGTTCACCCACACAGTCCCGGCATGAATTCGTTTCGGTAGCATCACGGCGCGGCGCAGGTCGGACGTCCAGATCCCGGCAGCTAGACCGTAGCAACTGTCGTTGGCGATAGACACGGCGTCGTTTTCGTCGTCGAATGGAATGACGCACAGTACTGGACCGAACACTTCTTCTCTTGCGATGCGCATCTGGTTGTTCACGCCCGTGAAGATGGTCGGCTCTACAAAGAACCCTCTTTCACAACCTTGTCGCGTCGAGCGGCCGCCACCGATCGCGCAATGAGCACCCTCCGACCGCGCGACTTCGATGTATTGCAGGACCTTTTGGAGCTGCGGAGCCGTCGAGATCGGACCGACATCCGTGTCGGGCGCTCGCGGATCACCTAGGCGTGCTTGTCCAACTAGCTCAACCAACTTTTCGACGAATTTATCGTGAATTGAACGCTGGACCAACAGCCGCGAGCCTGCCATGCAAGTTTGTCCACTGGCAGCGAAAATCCCGGCGATAACGCCACGCGCCGCGGCATCGAGATCCGCATCTTCAAACACGATGTTGGCTGACTTTCCGCCCAACTCCATCGAGACGCGCTTGAAATCTTTCGCGGCGGTCTCGTTGACTCGACGCCCACTGGCGTCGCTACCGGTAAAGCCGATGCGGGCTACAAGCGGGTGTTTGACCAGCGGGTCGCCTACTTCGGCGCCGAACCCCGTCACGACATTCACTACCCCCGGTGGGATGCCAGCTTCGTCGCACAAAGCCGCAAAGACCGTCGTGGACGCAGATGCAAACTCTGACGGCTTAATCACCACGGTATTCCCTGCCGCAAGAGCGGGGGCAATTTTCCAGACCGCAAGCAGCAAAGGGGAATTCCAAGGCGCGATGACCGCCACAACACCAAGCGGTTCGTACTGTATGTAGTGGAAGATGCCCGGCTTGTCGATGGGTGTGACAGCCCCTTCTATCTTGTCCGCGAGTCCGCCGTAATAGTAGAACCACTGAGGCAGATACTTCATCTGGCCAAGCATTTCCGCCCGCAGCTTCCCGTTGTCCATCACTTCGAGCTCTGCGAGTTTCTCTGCGTTCTCGGCAATAACGTCGCCCAGCCGATGCAACAGTGCGCCACGTTCGCTCGCCGTCATTGATGACCATGGGCCAGATCGAAAGGCGGTGTGACCGGCGCTAACGGCGGCGTCGACATCCGCGGCGCCGCCTCTAGGAATTTGAGCCCAATTGTCCCCAGTAAAGGGATTGGCACTCTCGAACCACTGACCAGACTGCGCCTCACAGTCTTTTCCCGCAATGCGCATACGGAAGATCTGCATATCATCCTCAGCAAAGAATCTTCTTCGACTGGTATGGGCGCCGCGGCAGATTCGGCCATCATCATTTTGCGATCGCGCGACGCCTCTGTACCATGTAAGCCATGGGGCGGATGGGACGGGCGAGCTAACACGTACGACCCGGCGTCCCGCACGTCCAGCCGGTCTCAGAGCGAGCGTCCACTACGGCGTCGCTCCAGGCTGGCGAGCGGAGATTAGCCCTGGTACTGATGGCGCAGATGATCGACCAGTCGTTTCGCGGGTAACGAGAGGCCTTCATAGGACCTAACGCACACCGCAAGTGTCCTCTTGGTCCAAGGCTCGTTGATCGCAAGCACCTTGATCTTCAGTGACTTGGCCATAGCCTCAGCTATGCCACGTGGAAGAATCCCAATCCCGTGCCCAGCCTGCACCATCATGCACAGCGCGTCGTAGCTCTTGACGTAATTTCGGCATTTGAGGCGTGAGCCGGCTAAGGCTGCTTGCTTCGAAATCTCCAGCGCAATTTGGCCGCCCGACGGCATATTCACATAGTCATACTCAAACGTTTCGGAAAACGCCACGGAATCGCGTTCAGCGAGCGGATGTGACAGATCCACAGCCAAAACAAGTTCGTCCTTACGATAAGGGAACACGTCTACGCCGGCGTCCTTCGTAGAAACAGACCCGTCCACCATGACGCCAACATCGGCAACGCCGCTGGCCACCGCGTCAACGACCGCCGTACTGACCTTCTCTTCGAGGTGAACGTTAATGAGGGGGTTATTCAGATTGAAGGACCGCAAGTCCTCCGGAAGAAATTGAGTAACCGACGAAATGTTCGCATCGAGCCGCACGTTGCCGGACTGCAGCGCCTGCGTTCCGCCGAGTTTTCCATCGGTATAGACGAGCGGAGCGATACTCTCGGCCACGCGCACCGCGGTGACCTTGGCAATTACGATCGAATGGGTACCTGCCGACACGATCGAATCGATCTCGCAGAACAGGTTGCACTGCGCGTTATCGAGATACGGAGCGTTCGTAGGACCGTCGTCGTACCACCGCCCGACGCTGAACCGCTCGCTTCCCTGGAGCCTTCCGCTGAACGCAGACACCAGATCCTCGTGTTCCGTCGTCAGGACGTTCACGCAGAAGTATTTGCCAGAAGTGAGCGGTCCGTGAATGCTGGCTGAGTGATTGATGCAAACGAGCAGGGACGGAGGATCCATCGACACCGAACTTACTGCTGTAGCAGCCATACCGTGACGAGCACCGCTTTTGTCCGTCGTGCTGATAATAGTGACGGTCGCTGCAAGCCGGCGCATCGCACGCTTGAATTCAGCGACGACATCGCTCGTGGTGTCTTTGGGTTCGCTCATGTCTGTCTCCAGTCGCGGACGCGAGTCCGCTTCGTTCTGCTTTGTTGGCAACCCTAGGGGATTGCATTCCACGCGGCGAGCCGCTCAATCGAGCATGTGCCCCATGCGTCGCCGTTTTGTGTCGAGATAGCGCGCGTTATGCGGCTGCGCAGCCGTCGACACCCCAACTCGTTCCTCGACCCTGACGCCCGCATTGATCAGTGCCTCGACTTTCAACGGGTTGTTCGTCATAAGTTTTACGCTGCGAATACCCAAGAATCGCAGCGTGTCGACCGCGACATCGTACGTCCTGGGATCCGCCTCAAATCCAAGTCGAGTGTTCGCGTCCACCGTGTCGACACCTTCGTCCTGAAGTGCATACGCGCGAATCTTGTTCAACAGACCTACTCCACGACCTTCGTGTCCCTTCACGTACACGAGCACCCCTTCGCGGCAGTTCCCCAGTGCCCGCAAAGCGATCTCCAACTGATCACCGCAGTCACATCGAAGGGACCGCAATGCGTCGCCTGTAAGACACTCCGAGTGGATTCGAACGAGCACCTTCTCCTTCTCGCGAACGTCACCGCGGACCAACGCCAAGCACTCAAGGGCCGCAGACTCCGGTGCGCAGTGTTCGAAAGCGAAAGTCCTGAAGCTGCCAAAGGCAGTCGGGAGATCGCACTCTGCGACAAAGCGGGTGAAATGAGTTTTGGTAAGCATAGCGTCGTGCCGAAAGCGTGCGCGCGGTAGCGCTCCAGCGGCTTTTCCGTTGCGAAGCCGCGCTGAGCGTCGACCCTCCGGCCAGTGGCAGCAGGGTCGACATCACTCGGTACATCAGAGAGCTTCTGCCTCCTGCTTCACCGGATTGCGCAGGCCCGCCTGCTCCAACAGAGGCATCACGCGCTCGTTCCAGAACGGCAGTTCGGTGTTGTAGTCGACCATCGAAATCAACGTGCCGTCGACGCCGGTCTTCGACAGGTCGATCAGCTTGTCCGTGACCTGCTCCGGCGTGCCGACCAGCGGGTACCCGCCCCAGCCAGCGATGAATCGAGCCTTGAACTTCTCGTACATCTCGGGGCTGTGATTCATGCTCTGGACCTGCAGTACGCGGCAGATGTTTTCGCACGCTTCCCAGTCACCCTTCTCGTGGACGTAGTAGTCGTAGAACTCCTTCGCCTCTTTCTCGGTCTCGCGTACGACCACGGGGCACGACGTGAAGGTGCCGATCTCGCGATTGAACTTCTCCGCCGCAAGCTTCTTCGTTTCATCCACCCAGGCCTTGCCCTTCTCCATGTCTTCCATGAAGCCGAAGCTGATGTCGCAGTTTTTCGCTACGAAGTCACGACCCTTGGGCGAAGAACCGGCGCAGATCAGCGCGGGGCGTGGGTTCTGATACGGCTTCGGATTGCTGACGCCATCGTTGATGGTGAAGAACTCACCCTTATAGTCGAAGTTGTTCTCGGTCCAAAGCTTTTCGACGATTTCGATCCACTCGGTGGCATATTCGTAGCGCGTATCGTGCTCAAGCATCTTCTGGCCGAACATCTCCATCTCCGGCGTGAACCAGCCGCAGACGATGTTGATGCCGTAGCGTCCCTTCGAAATGCGATCGATGCTGGTCGCCATCTTTGCTGCAACGATCGGATGCAGCGTCGGCACGTGGGTGGTCGAGAACAGGTAGACTTTCTTCGTCGCAGCCGCCAACGCCGCCGCCCACGTGAACGTGTCCATGTTTTCGCCGTTGAAGTCCGACGGGCCACCGAAGCCGCGCCAACGAGCGATCGGCACCATGCACTCCATACCGGACTGCTCCAGCATGTTGGCGATCTGCAGGTTTTTCTCGAACGTGGGCTGGAAGTCCGTTTCCAGAGTCGTGATCGCGCAAGCGTGCGAACAGTTGGCGCCGAAAATGCCAAGTTTGAGCTTGTTCTCGCCAAACATCGGATTGCCGGCTTCGCGGAAAGCGTCGAGATTGTTCATGTCATCCTCCAAATTGATCGTTTAACTAAGTCTAGAAAGCAAATTTTGTTGGCTACCGCCGGCCCTGAACCTGCTGAAGGCAGCTAGTCCAAAAAAGACCTGTGCGGTGGCCTGCATTGGATCGATTTTTTCAAGCACCTCCCTTCTGCCTGTTCGGCCTTTTCCCGCACCCTTGGCTGAGTCGACATCAGCAGCATGCTGGCTCAGTAAGGCACTCCATACTCAGACGATACTGCACAAGATCAGCGATCGTTCCAACCTTCAGACCGTGCTTCGCAGCGAAACGCTCAAGGTCTGGCAAGCGAGCCATCGTCCCGTCATCGTTCATGACCTCACAGATGACCGCCGCCGGGGTCAAGCCGGCTAGGCCTGCGAGGTCGCATCCGGCTTCGGTGTGACCTCGACGAACCAGGACCCCGCCATCGCGCGCGATGAGGGGGAAGACATGCCCTGGACGGGCAAGATCATCGGGTTGGGCGAGGCTCGAGGTCGCGATCCGAATCGTCAGCGCACGATCAGCTGCAGAGATGCCCGTCGTCACACCCACCGCAGCATCGACAGATACCGTGAATGCGGTGCCGAACTCGTCTTCATTGCGCGCGACCATCGGATGCAGGCCAAGCCGCTTGCAACGGTGCTCTGTAAGCGTCAGGCAGATCAGGCCTCGACCATGAGTGGCCATGAAATTGATCGCCTCCGGAGTAACCATTTCTGCGGCGATCACGAGGTCACCTTCATTTTCACGATCTTCGTCATCGGCAAGAATAACCATCCGTCCGTTACGAAGCTCCGCAATGATTTCTTCAGTATTGGCTATCATTTTCAATCTCGATTCATGGTCTTTTAATTCGTCGCGGCGATCTACCCGTCTCCGCGAGCCGGCTTTAATGCCCGATACTTTCAACTGCAGGTTCTTGGTGGTGGAAACGCTTGATGAGCGCGTTGCCCATCAGAACCTGCAGGTATCCAAGGACGTTCCCGATGATCAGCGACGCGGTCACGGCAATCACCGCGTTGTCCAATCGCACCGTTGACATCGTTTCGATGCTGAACTTCCCCGGCGTCTGAACGAGGTATGCAAACGTTGAGGCGAATCCGTAGAAGCTGGAAGGAACCGCGTCGAATGCAGTCACCCTTGACATCAAGATGACAAACGGCGTTGCCAGTGCAACCCAAAGGGCCGCGGAGACAGGAACGGGCAGAGGAATGACGCCATGCGCAACGAGAAGTGCAACAGACCAAGCTGTTACCACGCCGAACGCATTGCAACTGACACTTTTGCGCAAAGCCGCAGCGCCGCCGCCGCAGTGATGGAAGCTTGCCCAGCCAATGAAGGCAGCCCACACCAAAAGACCGGGGTACTGCAGAAATGCCCAGACGGCTACTGACGAGATAACACTTCCAGCTAATGCGTACGCTACGATTGGTTGCATCATTGTCTCCTGATATATTAGTAGTACATATTGGATAGAGGGCTTATTCCCTTCTAATTGTGGATTTCTTCGTGGGAGACAGCTACCGATGAGCTAGCCTACCCATGTTGGTTATCGTTCTATGTCAGCTTTGTTGTTCGCTGATGGACGCAAGCGCATCTACGAGATAGGGGCGGAAGAGGTCTGCGTTCTCGCACATCGGGAAGTGCCCTAGCCCCTCCATGACGACCATTTGAGCGCCACGAATAACCTCGGCGAGTTTGCGTCCGTCCTCCGGAGAGGCCGAGTAATCGTAGGTGCCGCAAAGCAGTGCGACCGGAGTGCGCGAACAATCGATCTGCGGACCGATCACCGCTCCATCGAATTCTTCGCTGTAGAAGGCGAGGTCACCGGTGTAGATCCCCGGCGCACCTTGAGAATAGATCCACGCAGCCTGCCTTCTATCGCTCTCGGGGCTGAATGGACTCATCAAGCCGCGAACATAGCTCGCGTTGTGCAAAGAGCCATGAACGCCGACGTGGTGTTGGAAGGGATTACGTCGTCCTGTCGAGCGAAACGGCGGCTCGACCGCAACGATCCCTTTGACCAGGTCGGGTCGCTTGGCCGCCAGGACCATTGCCATCGCGGCACCCATTGACCCTCCGACCACATAGGCAGGAGCCTTGATGACTTGCTCGATAATCGCCACACACCACGAGAGATACAGGTCGGCGGTCAGTTTGTACGGCGCCCCCGTCCATTCTGCGGGCGGCAAGGAACGACCGTGAAACGGCATGTCTACGGCCCACATCGAATGGCTGCGAGCAAGCTCAACATCGGAGAGCTGTCCGAGGTATTGCCGCGCATCAGCGCCGGCCGTATGAAGGAACAAGACGGGTGCGCCTTCACCCGAACGTTCTACAAAGACGTTGTGCGTGATGCCGTTGATGGTAACGGGATAGTAGCGGCCATTCACGCTGGTAATGTCACGCTTGACGGGTATCGAGCGCATCGGCTCAACCGCCACAATCAATTCGAAGACTCGCTCCAGCAACGGTCGGCACTGCGCGACGACGACAGGTTCCCCTTTCACCTCGAAGGCAGGATTGGCAAGATCGAGTGCCGTGAACGAGTGATACGTTGGCGGCGGCGGGACGCTGATCACCTTGGCCCACTCTGCTTGCGCGGCCTCAATCCGGATATCTGCGTCTGCCGAACCATCAATGATCTCGGCCGCACCGTCTTTGACAGCGAATCGGATAGCTTGTCCAGCAGTAGCCAGTTCAACGACTGCCGAAAGTCCGGCCGCCAAGCGCGGAATTTCCTGGTCAGCGAGCGCAGTCTTCAAGCGGTCACCGAGTTGCGCAAAAACATGCATTTTCTTTCGCCTGTCTGATCGGTTGCAGCGGAGTTGATTTCGGGCCGGCGCGACCTCCGGATCGCCAGAGTGCGCCATGCGTTTTACCGTGCTTCAGTCGAGATTCATCTCGTTGAAGGTTTCTTTGGCAATGCGGAAGCTGTCGACGGCGGCTGGGACGCCGCAATAAATGGCGACTTGCAGGAACACTTCGGAGATTTCCTGTTTCGTCAGCCCGTTATGAATCGCGCCACGCACGTGAAGCTTCAGCTCATGCGGTCGATTGAGCGCAGAAATCATTGCCAGATTCAACAGGCTGCGGCTGCGACGATCGAGGCCGGGGCGATTCCAGATCTCGTCCCAGCAATACTCGGTGACCAGCTCCTGCATCGGCCAATTGAAATCGTCGGCTCCTTGAACCGATTTTTCCACATACTCGCTTCCCAGCACTTCCTTACGCGTCTTAAGACCGCGCTGAAACTTCTCCGACACTTCACGTTTGTTCTGCATTGCGCAACTCCTGGTCAATTGAGCAAACGGGACATCCCGCACTCGTTCTTGCTTCGGTGGGGCTTTCTGCATGCCTCAACCATGGGCTTGATAATGTCCGCTCTCAGACAATCTGTCAATGAGTCAATCTGTTGAACTGAGGTGGGATTATCCCTAATGCGAAACGGATTTACTGAGGGTCAGTGGGAGGCGAAGCGGACGTTTATATCAGGCGATATTCGACCCTGCGCGGCCATCGGTGAAAGCGCGTCGCGCTTACAAATGCGGCCGCTGGATGCGCTGTGAAATAGAGGTCGCCGAGGGAGCCGGAGAAAGGGAAATCGGGGTGGTGATACGCGCGGCCTGCGCGCAGCGACGGCCGCGTAGGACCGTATCCCGCCAAGCAGCGCTGGGCTTAGAAAAAGGGGGCGTCGTGCGAGTGGCGCGCTCGCCGTGCGACCCGTCGCTACAAGGCTACAGGCCGCACGATTGCGGTTCTGGGCGTGGTGTTGACGAGCTTGCCTCGTCGAGATGCGGGTATACCGCTAAAACTATTCTGACGGGGAGTTAGCAATCATCTCCAGGGCGACGCCGCTGGCGATGTTGATGTGCCGCTCGCATGCACGACCGGCGCGGTCACCATCGCCTTCCTTGATTGCGTCGACGATCTCCTGGATCTCGGCGACACTTTGCTTGAGACGACCAGGCTTGGTCATGGACGTGCCCCGTAGCGCACTGATCCGATTGTGCAAAGCAGTGAGAGTCTGTGTCACGAAGGGGTTGCCACCGCCTTCGAGGAGAACCGTATAGAACTTAGTCTTCGCTTCTAGCAATGCCTTCCTGTCTGCACGCTTCGCCGCCGCTTTGAAATCTTTGAACGCTTCTTCGAGCGCAGCAACCTGCTCCGCGCTGCCGATCTCTGCAAAGCGACGACCGGCATACCCCTCGAGCAAGCCTCGGAACGCATAGAGGTTGCGGGTCTCTTCGAGCGTCATCGTGCTGACAACCGGACCGCGATGAGGGATCGTCGTAATCAGACCCTCCGCCTCAAGTTGACGGAGAGCTTCGCGAATCGACGTGCGTCCAACGCCGGTCATTTCACAGAGCTCTCGTTCGACCAAACGCTGTCCCGGCGCAAACTGGCCGCTGGAAATTGCTTCACGCAGTTTCTCTTCAACGAGCAAGCGTATCGTTGCGGCCTGACGAGGTATCTGCAAATTAACGGTAGACATGATCACACTGTGTTGTTGGACGGTAAAAAATCACCACACGAAACCGTGCAGACTTACCAGATCGATGTTCCGCCGTCTACGGTAAGCACGGACCCGGTTGCAAACGACGCTCTGTCCGACGCAAGCCACAAGATGGCTTCGGCTATCTCCTCGGGGCGCCCCATTCTGTTCATGGGGGCTCGAGCGTCCAACTCTGCGCGCAGATTAGCTGCATTATCGCTTTCTGCGAACGAACGATCAAACCACGGCGACGCGATCGAACCGGGAGCAACGCAGTTGACGCGAATGTTCTGATCAGCGTGGTCGAGCGCCATGGCGCGCGTCAGCGACGCGATCGCACCCTTTGAAGTGACGTACGCGGCACGATTCTTGATCGCGACCGATGCGGTATAAGACCCGGTATTGACAATCGCTCCCCCACCTGAGCGTTTCATGACGGGGATCGCGTACTTCGAGCACAGGAAGATGCCACGAACATTTACGTTCATGATTCCGTCCCAGTCTTCGACCGAAAGCTCCTCAACCGTGCCGGGCACGCCATATCCGGCATTGTTCGCCAAGATGTCGAGGCGTGAGAACTGCCTATCGACGAAGGCAAATAGCTCGCGAATCTGTTCGGGTTGACCGACGTCGGTCCCGACCCCTACTGCGCCTGCGCCGATCTCCTTCGCCACGGTTTCGGCCGCCTCGCGGTTCTTGTCGACTACCACGACCGTGGCGCCCTCACGCGCAAAAAGCTGCGCCGTTGCACGACCGATGCCGCTCCCACCTCCCGTTACAACCGCAACTTTTCCTTCCAGTCCCATAACTCCTCCGACAGTCAATCCGATGCAGGCATTCAAGTAAGCGTCCTGCTAAGTTTCGCACCGATCGCCTCCTCGATGACGAATTATCTGCTCGTCAGATTCACCTATTGACAGATTGTCTGTCAATCTGAATGATACACCAAGATTTTTATCGGGGCGAACGACCGAATTTGGTCGTCAGTGCATCGGTCATACGATAGCGGGATCGGCCGCCACGATTGGGCGGAGGCGATTAGAGCACGTGATTTTCCCCATCGTTTTTCGCGATGGGCCGATACGAATTCAATATTTTTAACCTATTGATGACGTTCCTATACTGAACTCACAACCACGACCCACGAGCGAAACTTGCACAGCAAAGTTCGCGACAGTGACGGTCAAAAGTGGTGTGTGGTCCACGGTGGCAGCTACCTTTCCTGTCACGCGGTCCAATCCAAACTGATTCGGAGACAAGAAATGACTCAGCAACTTTCGCAAACGGTGAACGCTGCCATCGCTCAGCAAGGACTTGAATCTGCTCGTGAGCAGCAGGACTTGTCGCAAGCTTTCAAGCTGGCCATGCGACGCCTGACTTCGACGATCGCCATCATTTCGACAGAGCAAGATGGGCAGCCGTTTGGGATGGTTGCCACGGCCGTGAGTTCGCTTTGCGTCGATCCGCCCGCCCTGCTTATTTGCGTCAACCGCAACGCAAGCATCTCCCGGCCGCTCATTCAGCGCGGAGAATTCGTTGTGAACCTGCTCCGCGATGAGCATCGGGATCTCGTTGGCCTCTTCAGCGGAAAAGTCAAAGGCGCGGAGCGCTTCCAGCACGGACATTGGGATCACAGCGAGGGCGTGCCCGTCCTGGCGGATGCGCAAGCGGCCATCGTTTGCGAGGTTGATAGCCAAATTCATTACGGCGGGCATGACGTTATCGTCGGGCGTGTAACTGGCGTCCGGGTCGAAGAGGCGATCGCGCCGCTGCTTTACCAAGACGGCAAGCTCGCGATTTCTCGATTCCTGGACCTCCAGGCGGCCTGAAATGGCGTCGGTACCGACCGGTTTATTCGGTTGTGGAAACGACTAACTGATTCAAGGAGCGAGTGTGAACGAGGGACAAGGACCAGTGCGAAATACACTGAGATCATCAGTTGAGAAGTGGCTCTCGCCAGCGGGTTCAGCTCCAGTTCGCGTGACTCGCTTTAGCCGCACTCAACCAGGCCACCGCCGTTTCGTTTGCGTCGAGGTGCTGCGGTCGATTGGACTAATTGAGCTTGTCTTTTTCCGGCATGACGATGGCGCTTGGCGCGTTTTCCCTCCGTCAGGCAGCGGCGTCACCATGCGGCCTCACTAAACCGCCATCAGCGGACTTGAATTTCACTGGCGGGGCGGATCGTACTTTGGTTCATCGTGCTCGCATTCTATGCGAGCATCATCAGCTAGTTTCGATATCCGTTCAGCTTCGGAAAATGCATACGGCCTCGAATCATGCGGGCCTTTGATCGAGAATTGACATGACGCTCCACGGAAGTTGTTTGTGCAAAGCGGTGAACTACGAAGTTGACGCGATTGACGGATCGATCTGGGATTGCCTTTGCCAGACTTGTCGAAAGGCGCATGCGGCCGACCACAACACGGCTGCTCGGGTGAAGAGAGAGCACTTCCGGGTGACAAGTGGTGCGCAAGCGCTGAGCGCATTCGAATCAACGCCCGGTAAGCTGCGACATTTCTGTTCGAAGTGCGGTAGCCACGTGTACGCTGAACGTCCAGAACTCCCGTTCGTCGTGCTTCGCGCAGCCACGCTCGACGATGACCCCGGTATCAAGCCCGAAATGCGTGTTTGGTGTTCCCACGCCGCGCCGTGGACCCAAACTGCACCCGACATTCCGACCTACCCCGAGGGCGCGCCCAGCTAACTTCGAAGGCAGAAAAGCGACTTGCGTCGGGAGCGGCTGCGCTTTACTACCGCGGCCCGCTACAGGCCCCTTATCCGAGCCGAGCTACTTTGCGAAGGCATATCTTTGGGTCCGTTCGCGCAGCGTCTCAGCTCCACCGTCACAACTCCAACAGGTTTTTGACTCATGCAATCCCACAGTGAAGCGACGTTACACGTGTTCCAAGCCTACGATCGGGAGCGAATCAACAGCGTTGCCGAGGACACCATCGACGACTTGGCGCATAAGCTTACGGTCGCGCACGCGGTCTTTCAGCGGCGCGAAAAGTGGATGAGCACTCACGAACGAGCGAAAGCCCTGTATAAGCTGGCGGACTTGGTGCAAGAGCGTCAGACGGAGCTAACCGGTCTGATTGCCAGGGAAGGCGGCAAGCCATGGGCCGACGCCTTGGGTGAAGCGACTCGAGCGGTTGACGGCATACGGTCCGCAGCCGAAGAACTTCGCTCCTTCGCTGGTCGCGAAGTTCCGATGGGACTTACCGCAGCGAGCGAGAACCGCTGGGCATTCACGACGCGTGAGCCGATCGGACCTGTGGCCGCGATCTCAGCGTTCAACCATCCTCTGAACTTGATCGTGCATCAAGTTGTGCCGGCCATCGCGGTTGGCTGCCCTGTCATCGTGAAACCGGCGGCTACCACACCCCTGTCCTGCCTGCGCCTGGTGGAACTTATCCATCAGGCCGGCGTGCCGCCAGAGTGGGTACAAACCTTGATTACGAGCGACAACGAGGTCGCTCAGAAGCTTGCTACCGATCCGCGAATCGCTTACCTCTCGTTCATCGGTTCCGCGAAGGTTGGCTGGGAACTCAAGAGTAAGCTACCCCCTGGCACACGTTGTACGTTGGAACACGGCGGAGCGGCGCCAGCAATCATCGACGCTTCTGCAGATTTGGACCAGATCATAGAGCCACTTGCCAAGGGCGCTTACTACCATGCCGGCCAAGTGTGTGTGTCGACCCAGCGCATCTTCGTGCATGACCGAATCTTCGACGCATTCCTCGAACGCTTTGTCGCCCGCGTAGCGACGTTGTGCGTAGGCGATCCGCTGAACAAAGAAACCGAAGTAGGCCCTCTTATCCTTCCACGCGAGGTCGATCGCGTTGAACAGTGGGTGAACGAGGCTGTCGCGTCAGGCGCGCGCGTTGTTGTCGGAGGCACGCGACTTGGAGACACCACCTATGCGCCGACCGTAGTGGTGGAGCCATCCGAAGACAGTTACTTGACGAACCGGGAAATATTCGGCCCAGTCGCCTGTATCTATCGATATAGCAACGTCAATGACGCACTGGCTCGTGCCAACAGTTTGCCTTTTGCGTTCCAGGCTTCGGTCTTTGCTCAGGACATCGATGTCGCAATGTACGTCGCGCAGCGGATCGAAGCATCCGCCGTCCTTGTGAACGACCACACGGCCTTCCGCGTCGACTGGATGCCTTTTGCCGGCCGCCGCCAATCCGGATACGGGGTCGGCGGCATCAAAGAGAGCATGCTGGACATGACGGAAGAGAAGATGATCGTTCTCCGGCGACGCGACCCCAAGATCGCTTCTTGAACGCAACTGGCGTGCGAAGCTTCCGCGCTCCGGGAACTTGCCAATTTGGCTGACAGACATGAACTTGAAACCTGCATCGACGGATACCGACATTCACGAACTCCTCGCGGGCCGTTGGAGCCCGCGGGCATTCTCAGAGCAACGTGTAACGGGCGAGCAACTCGGGTCTGTTCTTGAGGCTGCCCGTTGGGCGCCTTCGTCATTCAACATGCAACCCTGGCGCTTCCTGGTGTTTGACCGGTTCCAGGATTCCGCCTCTTTCCAAGAGGCGTTTGCCACCCTGGTGCCGTTCAATCAGACATGGAACGAGCAGGTCCCAGTGTTGGTGTGCGTCGCTACAAATACGATCGACGCCAAGGGGGAACCCAATCGCACCGCGTCTTACGACGCAGGCGCTGCAGCCATGGCACTCATGTTGCAGGCGCATGCACTTGGTCTGGCGGCTCACGCGATGGCCGGCTTTGACATTGACGCGTTCCGTGCGAAGTTCAGTGTGCCGAACGACGTAGAGATCCTCGCCATGATCGCGATAGGTCATCATGGTGATCCGGCCAGGTTAGACGAGAAGATGAAAAAAGGTGAAGCGGCGCCCCGTTCCCGGCGTCCGCTAAAGGAGCTCGCCTTCAATGGGAAATGGGGTCGTGGGTTTGCGAACTAACCAGAGCAGGATGGAACGCAAAGTCTGAAGGCACAGACCGTGCAGTCCGTCGTATCTGGGCAAGGTGTCGCGAGTTACAGCGTGTCGAGTACTTCCCGGCATCCACGGCTAAGCGATCACAAGGGCTGTTCTCGCGTTCTTTCCGCGCACGGGCGGCCGCCGCCCGTAAATCTCATCGCGGGCGGTGGCCGTTTATGCGAGATCCTGTCACCTCGACCGACCTGACTGCAGGTCAGTCATCCAGTAGAAGTCCAACTTTCAGCGTCACCTGCCAGTGCGCGACCTTTCCATCCTGGATGTTGCCGCGCGTCTCTTTCACCTCGAACCATTGCAGATTACGAAGCGTGGTCGACGCCCGTTCTATGGCTACGCGCGCGGCGTCATCACTTGACGTCGCCGACGAGCCGGTAATTTCAATCTGTTTATACACGTGATCACTCATGTCTTCTCCATGGAGATTAATCTTCCTATCGAACGCGTTTATGCAAACGCCTAAAGGCTGGTGTATCGGTCGAGTCCTCCTCCTCAGTTGGGCAATTAAACCGCTCAGTTGCGACAGTTCTTAGGGGGTGCACAGCCGCGGGGCCGCTGTAAGCGACTACTTGTGCTCGAAAAACGAAAGAGTTGCTAACGTCTCGATCTCCGTGATGGAAACGCTCCCCGCCTCTCTCGGGCCGGCCGCACAAATTGACAACAAAAGCCCCGCGCTGCACTTAAGGCTTGAAGATACCTTTGCTCAATCGAGCAAATCAAATATCGGCGCCGGGAGGACCGGTACCAGTGACTCGAAGCGTGGACGATCGTGCGGGATTTTGTCGCGATGGTCGACGGCAGCCGCCGAGCAGCACCGACGATCCATCTTTCCTGCTATCAGACAATCTGTCAATCAGTTTATTACTACGGGATTTCCTGATTGACTGATTGTCTGCGTGCTATCAATATCGCACAACGATACGGTGAACTAATCCAATGTGCATCGGAAATCGGGCGAGTCGTTTCTTCAAAAACCAGACCAACGGAGGACCATTGCATGAAGGTCAGAGCAGCAGTGCTTGAACAGATGGGTCTCCAGCCGCCCTACGCCGACTCCCGTCCCCTGTCTATTCGCACGCTCGAACTAGCTCCTCCGGGCGCTGACGAGGTGCTCATCAGAATCGCAGCTGCGGGCCTTTGCCACTCGGACCTCTCGGTCATCAACGGCAGCCGGCCGCGCCCGATGCCCATGGCGCTCGGACACGAAGCTGCCGGCGTAGTCGTCCAAACTGGCGAGCGGGTTTCTGATCTTGCGCCCGGCGATCATGTCGTTGTTGTCTTCGTGCCGAGTTGTGGTCATTGCGCTCCGTGTTCAGAGGGACGTCCCGCCTTGTGCGAACCCGGAGCGAAGGCGAACGGCGCCGGGACGTTATTGTCTGGCGCCCACCGCCTTTCACAGGATGGCGTCGACATTAACCATCATCTTGGATGCTCGGTGTTTGCCGAATATGCGGTGGTTTCCAGACGTTCGGTGGTGAAAATTGATCCGTCTGTGCCCTTGGACGAGGCGGCACTGTTTGGATGCGCAGTACTGACGGGCGTGGGCGCGGTCGTGAACACCGCGCAGGTCAGAGTCGGCGCGTCGGTTGCCATCATTGGGTTGGGAGGCGTGGGCATGGCTGCGTTGATCGCCGCGCGTGCTGCCGGCGCGCGGCACGTCATTGCGATCGACCTATCCGACCAGAAGCTTGAATACGCTCGCGAACTGGGCGCGACCCATGTGGTCAACGCCGGCAGCAATGAGGCCGCCTCCCAGGTCCGCGACGTGACCGAAGGCGGTGTTGATTTTGCATTTGAGTTCGCCGGAGTGATCCCAGCGCTTCAGTTGGCCTATGACATCACGCGACGCGGCGGGACAACCGTCACAGCGGGCCTTCCCCCATCCGGCGCACTCTTCGGTCTTCCCGCTGTCAGTCTCGTGGCCGAAGAGCGCACCATCAAGGGAAGTTACATCGGCACTTGTGTGCCCTCTCGTGACATCCCACGGTTCGTCGATCTTTATAAGCAAGGTCGCCTTCCCGTCGACAAGCTGTTGAGCGGTCGGATCCGGCTCGACGATATCAACATCGGCTTTGACCAGCTTCACGAAAATAAAGCTATGCGACAAGTGGTGGTCTTCAAATGAACGAAATTTTCAAGGCGTGGAGCGACGCACAGCAACATCTCTGGTCGGCGTGGTTGCCCGCGGATTCGACACCGCCCGAAGCGCACGGAAAGCCGGCCTCTCCCCCCTTCGTCGAATCCTTCAACGAGCTTCGGAACGTTTGGAAGGAATCTATCGAGCAGTTCTCCGCAATGTCGGAGCGGCTCGGCGGAGCGTCGCAGTTACGCCCACAATCCATGCAGGACATGTTTTCGCCGTCTAAATGGGCCGGTCAAGGCATCGACGCGCTCGACGCCAGTTTGCGACAGATCGTCGAGGGGCCTCAATACGCAACGCTTTGGGACCTTGATCGAAAGGCCGCAGAGCTTCGCCAGTTGGGTGCGCAACGCTCAAAGGATATCGCTGCCTACCAATCGGTCATCCAAGCCGCCTGGAAGAAAGCGTATGAACTTTTCGCGAAGCAATACGGCGACATCTCGGCGACGCCTCCCACGACATGGCGAGAGTTGACGAATCGTTGGTTGAAGGTAGCAAACGACGTACTTATCGAAACGTATCGCTCGGACGAGTTCCTTGAAGCACAGCGCCGCTTGCTGCGGACCGCCTCGGATTATCGACTGAAAGAGCAGGAGATCGCACACGCCTTCTGCGAGGCGAATCACATCCCGACTCGACACGAAATCGACGAGATGCAACGCACCGTCGCCGAGCTGCGTCGGCAAGTTCGAACGCTGACCCGAACTTCCCCCCCAACCACAGCAGCATCGTCGGAAAAGAAGCGCAAATCCGGATCGAAAAGCGTTGAGGAGGCAGCATGAACAAGGCCAAGAACACAAATGCCGTTCAAGCACTAACGGAACTATCCGACTTCGGCGTCAAGATGCTCCGAGGGCAAGAGATGCTTTCGCGCGTGAGGGACAGGGACGTCCAAATCTCCACCGCTGACAAGGACGTCGTGTTTCGCGTCGACAAGACGACGCTGTATCGCTACAAATCACAAACACCTCGGGCTGTACAAACCCCTGTGCTGGTGGCGTATGGCCTAGTCGGACGCTACACGATGACCGATCTGCAGGAAGATCGATCACTGCTGCGGAACTTGCTCGCGCTGGGCGTAGACGTCTACGCCGTCGATTGGGGATGCGCCACCCGCAATGAGCGGTGGCTCACGTTTGACGATTACGTCGATGGCTATCTCAACGACTGTGTCGATTTCATCCGCAACGAGCACGATCTGGACGCGATCAACCTGCTGGGCATCTGCGAAGGGGGCGTGTTCTCCGCTTGCTACGCGGCACTCTATCCCCAAAAGATCAAGAACCTTGCTCTGGCAATCACGCCAATCGACTTCCATCAGGATCAGGCCGATGGGAAGCTCAATCACGGGCTGTTGAATGCCTGGATCAAGAGTCTGACTGCGGAGGACATCGACCGTTTGATCGACGCGAATGGCAACCTGCCGGGCGAGTTCATGAGCTATGCCTTCGCCTTGATGACCCCGAGCGCGACGATGTCCAAATATAACTTGGGCATGTTGGACGCGTTCGGCGACGAGAAGAAACTCCTGAATTTCCTTCGAATGGAAAAATGGCTTCTCGATCGCCCGCCTCATCCGGGCGAAGCCGCCAAGCAGCTTCTATTGAACCTGTACAAAAACAACGAGTTGATCCGAGGCGAGTTCGAGATCGGCGGTCGTTTGGTCAAGCTCTCCGACATAACTTCGCCGGTTCTGAATGTCTACGCGAAGGATGATCATATCGTGCCGCCGCCAACCAGCCGTGCCCTCAAAGATGCTGTCGGGACGACCGACTACACCGAGATTGGGCTCGATGGCGGACACGTTGGCGTATTCGTCGGTGGCAAGTCACAGGGGCTCTTTGGCAAAGGGATTGTGGACTGGTTGCGCCCGAGGGACACCTACGCATGAAGCCGAAGTTTAGAGAACTGCCAATCCTCACACGAGGTGGTTTTCGGAAGCTCGGATACTACGAATGGGGTCCCACTCGGGCTGAGCAGACAATCATGTGCGTCCATGGCGTGTCACGCACCGGACGTGATTTTGATGTTCTCGCAGCGGCTCTTGCTGAAACCGGGGCGCGGGTCATTGCGCCCGACCTTCCGGGGCGCGGGCGAAGTGATTGGCTCATGTCGCCTTTTCATTACACCGACCGCGCTTATACCTTGGCGATGTCGGCTCTGATTGCAAGGCTTGACATCGAGCACATTGACTGGGTCGGGACGTCGTTGGGCGGCCACATCGGGATGATGCTGGCAGCCGAAGAGTCATCACCCATCCGACGACTGGTTCTGAACGACATCGGCGGCCGCGTATCGGTCCATGCCCTCCACCGGATCGGCAACTACCTTCGACGCGAATGGCGCTTCGGCTCGATGGATGAAGCAGAAGAACACCTGCGTGACATACATGCGCCGTTCGGCGAATTAACCGACGCTCAATGGCGGCATCTCACCGAGACCAGCGTGGTTCCGGACGGCCGAGGCCGATTGCGGTTCCATTACGATCCCGCCATCGGCGGTAGATTTGGCATTCCACTGTGGGCAGACGTCATCCTTTGGCACTTATGGGACAAGATTCACTGCCCCGTGCTGGTGATACGAGGTGCTGAATCGGATTTGCTTTCCGAGGCGACGTTTAAATCAATGTTGACCCGCGGACCCGCTGCGAAAGCAGGCAAAGTGCACGCCGTAACGATGAACGGGTGCGGGCATGCTCCGGCGCTAATGTCCGACGATCAGATCGAATCTATCGGCCGTTTTTTATCTTCTACCGCGACTGACGCTGGAGAAGAAGAATACGCCGCTTCCGGGACATGAAACATGAAGAACAAGGTCGTCACAGCCGATCAAGCAATCGCGTTGATTCAAGACGCGGACTCGATTGCGTGTTCCGGGTTCGTTGGCATCGGCACGCCAGAGCAGCTCCTGTCGGCATTGGAGCGACGTCATAGTGTCAGTGGATACCCTCGCGATCTGACTTTGATTTTTGCCGCTGCCCCCGGCGACGGAAAAGAGCAAGGCCTCAATCGATTAGCCAGGAACGGATTGGTCAAACGGGCGATTGGCGGGCATTGGTCGCTCGTCCCAAAGCTTGCGCGAATGGCCAGCGATAATGAGATTGAAGCCTACAATCTTCCGCTGGGCGTAATTTCCCATCTCTTTCGAGACATCTCCGCGAAGCGTGCCGGAACGCTAACAAAGGTCGGCCTGGGAACATTTGTCGATCCTCGACTCGGGGGCGGAAAGGTGAACGCTTGCACCACCGAGAACTTGGTTCGGGAGATCGACATCGATGGCGACGAATGGTTACTTTACAAATCGTTTCCCGTCAACGTCGCCCTGATCAGAGGTACGACAGCAGACCCTGCCGGCAACATCACGATGGAGCGCGAGGCGCTTGTGCTTGACGCTCAGGCGATGGCGATGGCTGCACATAACTCCGGTGGACTTGTTATCGCCCAAGTCGAGCGGATCGCGCAGTCAGGAACGCTGGACACACGTTCGGTCGTCGTGCCGGGCATTTTTGTTGACTGCATCGTCGTTGCTCCGCCAGGCACGCAAGTCCAAACCTATGGCACGTCATACGATGCTGCCCTATCCGGTGAGATGCGCATCCCGGTAGATTCAATCGCGCGTGTGCCTCTCGACGAGCGCAAAATTATCGCTCGACGCTGCGCCTTCCAGTTACCGTTAGGCGGTGTCGTCAATCTCGGAATCGGAATGCCGGAACTGCTCGGCGCGGTTGCAGCCGAGGAAAAGCTGCTCAGTAGCCTGACGCTTACGGCAGAGCCGGGAATCATCGGAGGTATGCCGCAAGGGGGGCTGAACTTCGGTGCGGCGATCAACAGTGACGCCCTGCTTCACCAGAACCAGCAGTTCGATTTCTATGACGGTGGGGGCCTTGACCTTGCCTGCCTCGGCATGGCCGAGGTGGACCGATGCGGGAACGTGAATGTCAGCCGGTTTGGATCCAAACTTGCAGGTTCCGGTGGCTTTATCAACATTAGCCAGAACGCACGCGAACTGGTGTTTGCCGGTACCTTCACAACTGGCGGACTCAAAGTTGCCGTCGAGGATGGCCGTCTCAGGATCGTGTCCGAAGGGTCGAAACGGAAGTTTGTCGATTCCGTTGAGCAGATCACGTTCAACGGCTCGCTCGCTGCCGCTCGCGCACAACCCGTCCTCTACGTGACGGAGCGGTGCGTCTTCAGGCGAGTTGCCGAGGGGCTCGAATTGATCGAGGTTGCCCCAGGCATCGACGTTGACCGTGACATCTTCGCTCATATGGATTTCAGACCAATCATCGGCAAAGTTCGACCGATGGACATGCGAATCTTCGACCACCAGCCGATGGAGCTTGCGGCCTTCCTGCTGGACTTAAGTCTGAGCGACCGGGTGGCATACGACGCAAGCAGGAATACCCTTTTCGCCAACTTCGAAAAGCTATCGATCAGAACGCCGGAAGACGTCGAGAGCGTCCGACGCGTCTTCGAAGCACTGTGCGTTGGCATTGGAAAGAAGGTGTCCTTGATCGTCAACTACGATGGCTTCCAACTTGATGATTCCGTCGCGGATCAATATTTCTCGATGATCCACACACTGCAGGAGAAGTACTACGCATCCGCGACGCGATACACAACAAGCGCGTTCATGCGCCTGAAGCTTGGGGAAGCGTTGCGTAAAAGAGCGGCCGCCGCACACATCTTTGAGACGCATGCGGACGCAGTCGCCTTTCTTGCGGATGCCGACGATATCTCCGAAGAAAGGTCCGACCCGCAGCGCGTCGCGACGCTGCCTCTGTCGCCGAATGCAATGTCAATAAGCGAGGCACGACCGCCTTCACGGTAGTTGGCCCCGGTACAACGTCGGTCAAACGTGAACGGCTCACTCGACTGCCTGGGGCTGTTTGGCAGAGCCGGTAACAATCAGGCTTTGCAAAAGCGATCTTACTTGATCAGGCACCTCAACCGATTGCCCTGTGGCCCTGCTGACATAGACATGCACAAAGTGGCCTGCAGCGGATGGCGCGGCATCGTGCCCGCTGAAGATCGCGAGTTCATAACGGACGCTCGAGCGGCCAATCCGGTCCACGCGTACTCCAATCTGTAATACCTCGGGAAACGCTATCGGTTTGAAGTAAGAGCATGCGCTGTCGACGACAAAGGCCACCACATCTCCGCGATGAATGTCGAGCACACCGTGATGAATCAGATGTTGGTTGACCGCAGTATCGAAGTAGCTGTAGTAAGTGACATTGTTGACGTGGCCGTAGATATCGTTGTCCATCCACCTCGTGGATACTTCTGCGAAGTAGGAGAAGTCGTTTCTTGTAAATTCTGGCGTCATTCAGGTGCCTCCATTAAAACGCTTCCTGATACAGAGCAAGCGCGTCCTCGTAATCGACGTCGCGTGGATTATTGATCAGCAATCTCTTGACGTTCATCGCGTCGGTCGCCAGCATCGGTAGTGCGCTTGCGGGAATTCCCGCCTCGCGCAGAGTCTGGGCGTATGGCATTTCGCGCACCAACGTGGCAATCTCGTCGACAAACGCTTTCGACGCTGCGGCGTCAGGCATGGAGCGAAGTTCGGGAAGCATGGCCCTGCCGAGCTCCGCATACAGAGGAGCCGCTATGCGTTCGTTGAAGCGCAACACCGGCACAAGCATCAGAGAATTGGTCAGCCCATGGGGAAGTCCGTAGTGCCCACCAAGCGGGTAGGCCAGCGCGTGTACAGCCGCGACCGGCGCGTTGGCGAATGCGATACCCGCCAGTAGCGAGCCTAGGAGCATCTGCTCGCGTGCTTGTGCATCCGCACCCTCGCTTACCGCGCGGCGGATGTTGGAGTACAGAAGAGTCAAAGCCTTCAACGCGAACATATCGGAAAGCAGATTCTTCTTGTGACGGCTCGTGTATGCCTCAATGGCATGCACCATCGCGTCGATGCCTGTCATTGCGGTCACCACCGGCGGCAAGCCAAGCGTGAGCAACCCATCGAGGACCGCAACGTCCGGATAGAGTAGCGGGGAAACGACGCCTTTCTTCTCGTGCGTCGGCGTTGTGACGATCGAAATAGGCGTCGCCTCCGATCCGGTACCGGCAGTGGTCGGTACTTGAATCAGAGGCAGTCGTGGCCCCTTCGCAAGGCCAATCCCATAAATCTCAGCGAGGGGTTGCTTCGTCCTGGCCAGAAGAGCCACGAGCTTCGCGGTGTCCATTGAGCTTCCGCCGCCGATTCCGACGACCGCATCAATCTCGTGCTGGACTGCAAATTCGACTGCCGCAAGCACCACTTCTTCCGGTGGGTCTGCCTGGACATCGGCATAGACGATCGCTTCTTGACCGGCCTTAGCAAACGCAGCAATGACTGGTTCGAGTAGGCCAGTCGCTTGCATGCCCTTGTCGGTCACCATCAGCACACGAGCGCCGCCAACACCCGCGACAATCTCGGGCAAACGCTGCGCACTACCCTGTTCGCAGATGATTCTCGGCGTGGTTTCAAAGGAAAGGGACATTCTTTCGATCTCTATTTCGATAGGAAGTGGCGGTGCTGCTTTCGCTTACCTGCTGTGTCATCGAGAACATTCGGCGCGAACGAGTCTCCCCACGCCGTCCATCTCGGAACTTTGGGCTACGAGGAGGCACCCACGATCGTTTCAAATCAACGAGGCGATACCGGCTCGCTTTCAGCCATACATTGCGCCGCCGTCGACATCGACGATCGTGCCGCTGATGTACGAGGCTCGGGCAGAGGCAAGAAAAACAACCAGGCTTGCGATCTCTTCGGGCTTTGCCACGCGGCCGAATGGCATGTCTGCGAGCATTTCCTGCCATCTCGAGGCGTCGCCAAATCGCTCGGCAGCGCGGGATTGATAAAGCTTTACCAGCCGATCCGTTTCGGTCGGGCCTGGGTTGACACCGACGACGCGCACTCCGTGGCGGGCAGCGTGCGCGCCGGCCGCCTTCGTAAAAGTCATTAGCGCGGAGTTCCCGCTGGACCCGCAGATATAGTCATAGCGCGGTGCAGCGCCGGCAATCCCAATGATGTTCACAATGACGCCGGTACCCCGCTCAATCATTGCAGGAAGCGCCTCGCGCGTGGTGTTGATGTAACCATGCACCTTAAGGTCCCACGCCTCGCGCCACCTGGAATCGGATAGGTCTTCAAGCCCCCCACCCGGGATTGCGCCGGCGTTATTCACAATGATGTCCATTGAGCGAAGGCGATCTCGTATCTCAGACATCGTGTCCGGCTTGCCAAGGTCGAGACAAATAGCGTCCACCCTACGACCGACCACAGCTTCGAGGCGTGCGGATGCGCTGTCGACGCTGTGCTTCTGGCTTCCGAGAATAGTGACGTTGCATCCTTCGGCAGCGAACATCTCACAGCAGGCGTACCCAATACCACGGGATCCGCCTGTAACCAGAACCGATTTTCCTTGGAGTTCCAGATTCATGTCTGTGCCTACGCGTTCGAGGTCTGGTCGATCTCGGTGAAGAAATCGAGCACTGCCCGATTGAAGCCATCCGGCTCTTCGAGATTCACCGGGTGACTGGTCCGGGGGACCACCCAAAGGCGCGAGTTCGGGATGGTCTTCTTCATGAAAATCGCGGGACCCAGGCAGGGCTCGTCGTCGTCGCCTGTGACGATCAGCGCGGGAACATCTAAGGCCTTTAGCTTGGGTTCCAATTCGTAGATCGTTGAGCGACGCATTTGGTAGCCGCGCGTCGTCAGTGCTGAGCCCAGTGGGGAGTGTTCGGCAAACTGTTTGTTGAATTCTTCGAAGCCGCGCGGATCCTTCTCTTTGTATCGACGTCTGATCGGACTATTCGCATAGTGAACGATCCCTTCCTGCATACCCAGTGAAAGCAGCCGGTCGGCCAGTTCCCCGCTGTCGTGCAAGAAGCGCTCACGTCCTTGCGGATCTGAGCCGTGTCCTGCGCCGGCGATCACCAAAGAGCGCGCCATCTCCGGATGGGCGATCCCGAAGTTCACCGTCGCGTATCCCCCCATGGACAGGCCGACAATGTGAGCTTTCTTGACGTTGCAGTACCGCATGACGTTCGCGATGTCCTCCACCGAGTGCGCCTGACTGTATTGCTCCGGATCTTCGGGCACATCCGATGGCGGGTAACCACGAGCATTGAACGTGATGCATTGGTAACGACGCGACAGGAACCGAACTTGGTTTTCCCAGTTCCTGTAATCACCGGCGAACTCATGAATGAAGACAATCGGAGTGCCCTGCCCCGTCTTTTCGACGTAGAGCTGCACGCCTTGTGAACTTGCGAATCCCATGACTCCCCCTTAAGCCTTCTTTTGCTGGTCTGCGCGGCTCGTATAGATATCAGCGCCTTTGCTCTCTTTGACGAACAGCAGACACACGACAAAGCATACTGCGGCGAGACTTACCGGATACCAGAGACCCGAGTAGATATCACCCGACGCAGCAGAGATCGCGAAGGACGCTGCAGGCAAAAACCCACCGAACCAGCCAATGCCTACGTGGTACGGCAGCGACATTGCTGTATAGCGAATGCGCGAAGGAAACAACTCGACCAGCATTGCGGCAATCGGACCGTATGTCATCGTGCCAAACAGCATGAGACAGACAATCAGCAGGATCGTCATCGGCTTGTTGATGCGCGCCGGGTCCGCCGGGCCGGTTTCATACCCCGCATCATGTAAGGCTTTGGCAATGTCTGCGTCGAAGGTCTTCGAAAGCGCCGCTGCGTTCGATGCCTTCCCGTCAAAACTGGTGATCACGCGTTCGCCAATTTTGATTTGTGCGACTTGCCCTTTGGGCGACGGTTCGTCGGTGTAGTTCAAGCCCGCCTTGGTGATTGCGCTTCGAGCGATATCGCAGGAGCTCACAAACTTCGAAGTGCCTGCGGGGTTGAACTGAAAGCTGCACTCACCTGGATCTGCTCGAACAGTAATGGGCGCCTTTTGTTGCGCAGCTTCGAGCGCCGGGTTTGCGAAATGCGTGAGCCCTTTGAACAGAGGGAAGAAGAAGAGCGCTGCCAGCAAACATCCCGATAGAAAGACCGGTTTGCGGCCGATTCGGTCCGAGAGCTTGCCGAAGATGACGTAGAACGGCGTCGTGATGATTGTCGCGACAATGATGAGAAGGTTCGCCGTTCCGCCATCAACCTTCAGGGTTTGCGTCAGAAAGAACATGCTGTAGAACTGGCCCGCATACCAAACGACAGCTTGGCCCATCACCATGCCGAACAGGCCCAGCAGCACGAGCTTCAGATTGCGCCATTGACCAAACGCTTCCGAGATCGGCGACTTAGACGTCGTGCCCTCGCGCTTCATGCGCTCGAACTCGGGCGATTCGTGCAGCTTTACCCGGATCCAAAGTGAGATCATGAGCAGGAGCAGCGAGACAAGGAACGGCACTCGCCAGCCCCATGCCATGAAACTCGTTTCCCCCAGCAGGTACCGTGTAGGAAGAATCACCGCCAGCGAAAGCAACAGCCCGAGCGCCGCAGTGGCCTGGATCCAGGCAGTCTTAGCTCCTCGGGTTTCGTTGCTACTGTGCTCAGCAACATAGACCACTGCACCACCGTATTCACCGCCCAGTGCGAGCCCCTGCAGCATCCGCATGCCAACAAAAAGGATCGGTGCGGCAATGCCGATCGAGGCATATCCCGGCAGCAATCCAATGACAAATGTCGCCACGCCCATCAAGGAGATCGTGACCAAAAACGTGTACTTGCGCCCCACCATGTCGCCAATGCGGCCAAAGACGAGTGCCCCGAACGGCCGCACAGCGAACCCAGCTGCGAAACTCAGCAACGTGAAGATGAAGGCGGCGGTAGGGTTTACCCCGGAAAAGACGCTGTGAGAGATCTGCACCGCCAGGGAGCCAGCGAGAAAGAAGTCATACCACTCAAACATCGTTCCCAAAGAGGAAGCGAAGATCACCCGCTTCTGCACACCCGAATCGGGCGAGGGATAGGCTGCGGCAAGGTGTTCTGTACTTGCATTCATAAGGTTGTCTCCATCCGTGTACGGACGCCTCTTGGGTGCTTGGGATGTCCGGCGTTCTATAAGGCCAGTTTAAGTTTTCGAGCGATAGATTTAAAATATGGAAAACGTATAGGCCAATCGCGGTTTCTTATTTCATGCAGCGTGACGAGAATCCGCTAGTCGATTCGCAGGAGACACCAGATGGACTTCAAGCAACTGAAGTACTTTGCACGCATCGCCGAGCTCGGCAACATGACCCGTGCGTCCGAGTCGCTTCGGATTGCCCAGCCCGCGCTGAGTCAGCAGATCGCGAACCTGGAAGGCGAGCTTGATACCCGGTTGTTCGACAGGACGGCTCAGGGGGTCAGACTGACCGGCGCGGGCGAGGTCCTTTATCGACATGCAAAGTCGCTCTTAAAGCAGTTCGAGGACGTTCGTGTTGCCGTATCTCAGGAAGGCGAGCATCCATCAGGTCATGTTGTAATCGGCATTCCCGGAAGCACAGGAAAGATCCTGGCGGTGAAGTTGCTCGAAGAGTTGCGCTCCTACGAGCGGATCCTTCTGGAGATCGTGGAGCGACCCAGCGCCGAGCTTGTCGATCTAGTCGCAAATGGAAAAATTGATATTGCTGTCGCCGTGGACGCGCAGCCGCGCAGAGGAACCACCATACAGCCGCTGATTCACGAGGAACTATATGTCGTGTACCCGGCTTCGGAAGATATTGAAAAGAAGACACTGCGGCTGAAGGACGTGGCGCGCCATCCATTGATATTACCCAGTCTGCCGAGCACCATCCGTCAGCGAATCGACGCGGCGTTCCTCGCCGAACATCTCGCATTCCGGCTCGTAAGCGAGGTGAGCGCAACTGACATGCTGGTACGTCTGGTGACAGCGCGACTGGGATGGACCGTGCTCCCATGGTCAGCCGTTGCTGAGTATGTCGAGAGGGGGCAGATAGGCATTGCGTCGATAAGCGGGCGCACTCTTCAACGCGAACTTTCGCTATGCGTGTCCGACAACCTCCCCCTCAGCCGAGCCGCAGAGGTCGTGCGAGACACAGTTGTGAAAGTCCTGGAGGACATGCTCGCTTCGGGGAGGTGGGAGGGCGCACGGCAGATCGAGCATTGAGCGGACTTTTTCTCCAATGCCGGTTTTACGGATCGACGACCAGGGTTTTGCGGCTGGGGGTTTGGGCGGGTCAAATCACCGACTTCAGCAACCGCGCCATTTCCGACGGGTTCTTCGTGACCTTGATGCCACACGCGTCCATGATTTCCAGCTTGGCGTCCGCCGTGTCCGCACCGCCCGAGATCAGCGCGCCCGCGTGGCCCATGCGCTTGCCCGGAGGCGCCGTCACGCCCGCGATAAAGCCAACCACCGGCTTCTTCATGTTGTCCTTGATCCAATAAGCGGCATTCGCTTCGTCCGGACCGCCGATCTCGCCGATCATGATGACGGCGTCCGTTTCGGGATCGTCGTTGAACATCTTCATCACGTCAATGTGCTTCAGACCGTTGATCGGATCGCCGCCGATACCCACCGCCGACGATTGACCGAGGCCCAGCGCCGTCAGCTGGCCCACTGCTTCGTACGTCAGCGTGCCCGAACGCGACACGACGCCGATGCGGCCCTTGCGGTGAATGTGACCCGGCATGATGCCGATCTTCAGTTCGTCCGGCGTGATCGTGCCGGGGCAGTTCGGTCCGAGCAGCAACGTCTTGCGGTTTTCGCGGCGCATGCGGTCCTTGATTTCCAGCATGTCGCGGACCGGAATGCCTTCCGTGATGCAGATCGCGAGATCAAGGTCGGCCTCGACGGCTTCCCAGATCGCAGCAGCAGCGCCTGCCGGCGGCACGTAGATCACCGAAACCGTTGCGCCGGTTTCAGCCTTCGCCTCCTTGACGGACGCGTAGATCGGAATGCCTTCGAAGTCTTCGCCCGCGCGCTTCGGGTTCACACCCGCGACGTACGCTTCGCGGCCGTTAGCGTATTCGCGGCAGGCGCGCGTGTGGAACTGCCCGGTCTTGCCGGTGATGCCCTGCGTGATGACCTTCGTGTCTTTGTTGATCAGAATCGACATGTATGAACCTCTGTTCGCTTGACGGCGGTGCGTTGCGCGCATGTTGTGTCGGCAAGAGCGCCGTCACTCACATCCGGTGGGACGCTCGTGATGGCAAGGGCGCGCGGCTCGCGAGAGCCCGTCGCGACACTTATTTGCCTTCGGCTGCCGCGACGACCTTCTGAGCGGCTTCTTCCATGCTGTCGGCCGAAATGATCGGCAAGCCCGAGTCAGCCAGCATCTTCTTGCCGAGGTCTTCGTTTGTGCCCTTCATGCGCACGACGAGCGGCACCTTGAGGTCCACCGCCTTCGACGCGACGACCACGCCTTCCGCGATCACGTCGCAGCGCATGATGCCGCCGAAGATGTTCACCAGAATCGCCTTCAGGTTCGGATTCTTGAGCATCAGCTTGAACGCTTCGGTCACCTTCTCCGTCGTGGCGCCGCCGCCGACGTCCAGGAAGTTGGCAGGCTCGCCGCCGAACAGCTTGATGGTGTCCATCGTCGCCATCGCGAGGCCTGCGCCGTTCACGAGACAGCCGATGTTGCCGTCGAGCGAGATGTACGCGAGGTCGAACTTCGACGCTTCGACTTCAGCCGGATCTTCTTCGTCCAGATCGCGGTACGCGACGATTTCCGGATGACGGAACAGCGCGTTCGAATCGAAGTTGAACTTGGCGTCGAGCGCGATGACCTTGCCGTCGCCCGTCACGATCAGCGGGTTGATTTCCGCGAGCGATGCGTCGGTTTCGAAGAACGCCTTGTAGAGACCCTGAAGGATCGCGCGCGCCTGCGGGATCGATGCATCGGGGATGCCGATCTTGCGTGCGAGGTCATCGGCGTCCTTGTCCAGCAGACCCGTCGACGGCTCGACGGCGAACTTGTGCAGCAGTTCCGGCGTCTTTTCCGCGACTTCCTCGATGTCCATGCCGCCTTCGCTCGACGCCATCACGACGATCTTCTGCGAAACGCGGTCGAGCACGAGGCCGACGTACAGTTCCTTCTTGATGTCCGCGCCTTCTTCGATCAGCAGGCGATTCACCTTCTGGCCTTCCGGGCCGGTCTGGTGCGTGACGAGCTGCATGCCGAGGATCTGGTTCGCGTATTCGCGGACCTGCTCGATCGACTTCGCGACCTTCACGCCGCCGCCCTTACCGCGGCCGCCGGCGTGAATCTGCGCCTTGACGACCCAAACCGGGCCGCCCAGCTCTTCCGCGGCCTTGACCGCATCATCCACCGAGAACACGGGTTTGCCACGCGGGACTGCGACGCCGAATTTCTGCAGGATTTCCTTACCCTGGTACTCGTGAATCTTCATGCGTGATTCCTTCAGTCTGAGACCTTCAGGCTAGCCAATCGAGTCGTCCGATGATG
Source organism: Caballeronia sp. 11_S32 (assembly GCF_056930355.1). NCBI lineage: Bacteria > Pseudomonadati > Pseudomonadota > Betaproteobacteria > Burkholderiales > Burkholderiaceae > Caballeronia > Caballeronia sp. 11_S32. Next base: position 39,632 of record NZ_JBXOWH010000007.1, on the reverse strand, counting down.
ATCGTGACCCGCCCCAGATCTGCGCTAGTAACCACGGAACTGTGGACGTCGCTTCTCAGCAAATGCCGCGCGGCCTTCGAGATAGTCGTGACTCTGGGCGGCCTCGTCCATGAGCTGCTTGACTTTCAACTCCGAAATATCGTTGTTCGTGCTGGCAAGACCGTCGAGTATGTACTTCGCGCCCTTGATCGTAAGCGGGGCGTTTGAAGCAAGTTCCAGGGCGAACTGTGATGCCGACGCGAGCGCGTCTGCTGCCACCTCATCAACAAATCCGATTCGCAGAGCCCGCTCAGCATCAAAGCGGCTGGCCGAATACAGAATGTGCTTGGCGTTGGACAAGCCTACGAGGTTGAACAGCCTGCGCGTACCTTTCACGCCATAAACAATCGACAAACGAGCCGCGGGGATTGAAAACGCCGCGGCGGGAACGGCAACCCTGAAGTCACAAGACATGGCAACGTTACATCCACCACCCATGCAGAAGCCGTTAATCGCTGCGATCGTTGGCTTAGAGGTGGCGGCGATCGCATCGCAGCAGGCATCGTATGCGTTCTCGTACACGACCGCCTGTTCCGCATCGCCTCGGACTTGGTTGAACTCGGATATGTCGGCCCCGGCACAAAAACTGGCGCCGGTACCCGTCAAGACGATCGATCGAACCTCGGGATTGGCATCCAATTGTGAGAACGTCGTGCCAAGACGCTTCCACAGAGCGAGCGTCAAGGCATTTCGCTTGGCTTCGCGGTTCAACCTCACCACTGCGACGCCGTGGGCGATTTCGACCACGATATCTCTGTCAACCACAACTTCACTTTCCACGCTCAGGGATCCGTTCATGGTCATCTCACAATTCGTCCGCCGTCAGCGGCTCGGAGGCATCGCCCTGGAAAGCAGCGCCCGAGTCCAAGAGCTGGTTGATATCGTCGTCCGCAAAACCATACTCACGCAGGACCTCGGTAGTGTCCTGCCCGACGCGCGGCGCCGGTGCCTCAGCAACGTAGGAAGACCCGTTGAGCAATACCGGAAGGCCAAGCGCGCGCATTGAACCGCCTTCGGGCGACTGAACGTCAACGACCATTCTCACGCTGCGCGTTTGCTCATGATCCAACGCCTCACCGACCGTCTGGACTGGACCGCAGGGAACCTGAGCCGCATCGAATCGCGACGCCCAGGCCGAACGGGTATCTTTTGAAAGGATCTCATTGATGAGCACCTCAAGCTCCCGGCGGTTAGCAAGTCGAATGTCCGGCGTGTTGAAGCGGGGATCCTCTACCCATTCCGGGTGGCCAAGTACCTGCGCGACGCGCCCCCAATTCGTCTCATTGGCGCCACCGATCGCGAGACCGCCATCGCTGCACTTGTACACCTGGTACGGCGCGATCAACGGATGCGCGGTACCCGCGGGCTTCGGAACAATACCTCGGGAGAAATAAGCCGCCGCATACCAGTACATATGCTGCATCGAGGCTTGCAGCAATGACGTATCGACACGTTGTCCCTGTCCGGTTCGCAATCTCTCGATATATGCCGCAAGCGTGCCAAAAGCCGCCAGAATGCCGGCATTCACGTCAGCAATCGAGACGCCGGGTTTGACGGGATCGCCCCCATCTTCGCCGGTGACGCTGATTAGTCCACTAAACGCTTGAAGGATCAGGTCAAACCCACCGCGAGCAGCCAGTGGCCCAGTGCGGCCATATCCAGTGATGGCGCAGTAGACAAGCGCAGGGTTCGCTTCACGAAGGACGTCGTATCCGAGGCCCAGCCGCTCCATCACGCCCATGCGGAAATTCTCCGTCACGACATCGCTTTGCTCGACGAGTTTCAACAGCGCTGCCTTGCCTTCGGGCCGCTTGATATCAAGTGCGATGGAGCGCTTGCCCCGGTTAAGCATCATGAACGAGGGTGGCAACCCGTCGTCCCCTGCACGACGGTAGCGCCGCGCATCGTCGCCTTGCGGATAGCGTTCGATTTTGATCACATCCGCACCCAGGTCTGCGAGCATCAATCCGCAGGTCGGGCCGGCCATGATCTGTGAAAGTTCGAGGACTTTGACGCCCGCGAGCGGCTTGCTCAATCCAGCAATCGGTTGGTTCATGTTTGATCCTTTCAGCAACATATTCATCAATGTTCGATCGTGCTCGCAACGGCCGAGTCGTCTTCGTCAGGCACGTGAGAGACTTGTGGCCGCGTCGCCGGCGGAACGATCTTGAGGAGAAGAAGACCGCCACCGCACAGAAGCACGGCAAGCAAATAGAGGCCTGATGTCATTGAGCCCGTTGCTTCTTTCATCAAACCAACCACGAATGGCGCCACGATGCCGGAGCTAGCACCGATGCTGTTGATCAACGCCAAACCGCCTGCGACGAGCGTTGAATCGATGGCAGCGCTCGGCATCGACCAGAAAATCGGCAAAGTGGCAGATACCCCGATCGCACCAACGCTCAGAAAAAATAGCGAGGCGCTGAACGGAAGATGGGGCGTCGCCGATGCAGCCAGTCCTGCCGCCCCAATCATCGCGGTCGCAGCAAAATGCCAACGTCGCTCGCCGGTGCGATCCGAGTTCCGAGCGATAAGCACCGTGGCGATCGCCGCAGTTCCCCATGGCACGACTGAGTACATGCCGATCGTCAGAGGATCGACCACACCAAATCCACGGATGATGCTCGGGACCCAGAAGTTCATCGCATACGTACCCGACGTAGCGCAGAAGAACACCAGCGCGAACAAATAAATCTTTGGCTCGCGCAAGAGGGACCCTAGCGTGGTGCCACCCAGACGGATCGTTTTGCGCTGGCGATCTGCTTGGAGGCAGCCGTTCAAAATGTCCACTTCAAGCCGGCTGAGCCATTCGGCTTGTTCCGGTCGGTCCGCAAGCCTGACCGCGCAAACAGCCGCCATGAATAGGCTCGGCATCGCCTCCAACAAGAAAAGCCATTGCCATCCGCCGAGGTTTCCGACGCCGTCGAACGTCGTCATGATCAGGCCGGATATGGGCCCAGTGACGACCCCTGCGACAACGATTCCGAGCGCGAAAATCGCGACGGCTTTACTCCGATGCGCAAGCGGTAGCCAGGTGCTCAGGTAGTAGATGACGCCGGGGTAAAAGCCCGCTTCGCAGACGCCGAGTAGTAATCGGACTGCGTAGAACTGCCCTGCAGTTTGGACCAGGAGCGTCGCAGCAGAACAGAGCCCCCAACCGATCATGATCGTGCAGAACACACGGCGCGCCCCGAAACGCTTGAGAAACGCGCTCGCCGGGACTTCGAAGAGGACATAAGTGACGAAGAATAGGCTCGCTCCGAGCCCATACGTTGCATCCGAGAAGTGCAACGCTTCCTTCAGTTGTAATTGCGCGAACGAGACATTGAAACGGTCCATCGAGCAGAACAGATAGCTCAAAAAGAGCACGGGCATAAGGCGCCACAGGACCTTACGGCAGACCGCCTCGGCCGCGTCGGACAGAGGCGCGCTGCGATTTTCAGCAATCATTCATCGTCTCCACTATTTCTCTTTTTGGATGTCTGCGGCAACTTCACAAGAAAAGTGCCGCTACACACCCAGTCTATTGGGGACGTTCTATAAGAGAAAATATGGAATTCGGATAGGGCGATATGAAAAACTTATTTCGCGGCCTTGTAGACGAAGAGGATCAGTGCCCTGCATATTGACAAGCCGAACACCGTGATGCCTGAGTTCACATCAGGTGCGGTTTTTGGGAAGGACGGTCAGCGGCAATTTTCGCTGGTAAGAATCATTTACTGCAACAGGGCTCTGCAGGGGCGCGCTTCACCGACTGGGACCTTGGTGGTGTGTCGCACTGGCCGGAAGCGTTCAGGCAGGCGCGCGTCAGCGGTTCGTTCTGGTCGATCGGCCAACTGGAAGCAGCGTATGGGACGGCGCCCGATGCAGCGGTACCGCCCAACACTGCACACGGCCTGTACGACGGTCGGATCGTCGCACTGGCCCCGACCGGCGAAAACACGCGGGCGCTGTCGCGGCGGATAGCGCGCCAGCAGCCGAAGGCGTGGCCTGACGCACTACTGCGGCTAGTACACCTCGACATGATCCGGAAACACGCCGGTTTCCCGCGCCGCTTGCTCGACTGCCGCCGGACTCTCACACCCGGCAACCGCGCCGATCTCCTCCTCGCCGGCGAAGATGCGGCCCGCCCATTGACCCGAGGGTGCGCGGTAGATCCGTAATGTGACGGTCTCGTCTATGTCGTGTTCCATTCCATCTCCATCTACAGGAAAAGATGCGGCGGGCTGCTTCAACCGGAAGGGTAGCAAAAGAAAGCGCCCGCTCAAGGCGGGCGCTTAAGGCCGTCGCTGCCAGCCCCCCTAGGTGTCTCGGCGGCTAGACGCAGATCGAGTTAGGGCTTCGCCGTATCGTCAGTGGCGTCCTTCAGATCCTCCTTGGCATCGCCGAGGTCCTTGCGCACTTGGCCTTCGACCTGTTGGGCGTCACCCTTCGCTTCCTGCGCGGGGTCGCTCGTCATCTTCCCGACGCCTTCGTTGATCTTGCCTTTGACCTTCTCGCCGACACCCTTCACCTGGTCTTCGTTCATGATCGCCTCCCGTTTCCCTGCGGCATGCAGGTGTAACGAAGACAGCGCAAGGACGATGCCGCGTCGCGGTGGGGACGCTGTGCCGGCCCATTGTTGCTACTTCAATTATTTCTGATCGGATCTACGACCCCAACCTGTAGACCAAACTCCGGTTGCAATACGGGCTGTCCCAGAAAAACTGAAGCGCAGCGGATGCTTTGCTCACCGACGGCCTGGCACTTTTTCGGCGTTTCGTTGTTGCCAACCGCCCTGCAACTGGCGTAGGACACATCCGACCGCATCGATCTCGCTCAGAGATCGGCGTTTTGCCAATCCGGTGAATCAGCAACGCGATCGCTCGGACCATTCTCGATGAAATCATCCTCGAAGTTCTGTCCGATCAAATTATCGTAGTTCGCTGGGTTGCTACTGACGATGGCTCGGAACATCTGAATCAATGCGTTGCCATCTTGTAGATGTGCGACTACGACACGAGCGGTACGCAGGGAGACAGATTCTCGGACGGGCGGCGCCGCACTTCCATCATGCAATTCAAATGCGAAACGATGAACCTCCTCATGCCCTTCCGGCAGTTGCGTATGGCCCCAAATAGTTGCTTTCATGCTCGTAGTCGAGGAATTTTTCTCGGACGAAGAGCAAATTTAATGCCGCCAGACCTTTCCGCACTGTGCCTTTTTTAGCCAGCGGACACGTGGGCATCATGGGCTTTGAGCCGCAGGCTTTCACCGCCCAAGGCACGCACGCGCAAGACGTCGGTTTATGAATCGTTGCGAGGAAGCGCGGCTGGGCGTTCCCGGCAACGAAGCTCTATCAATGCATTCTTTAGCGTCAAACAGAATGATTCTTGCGCGCGTGCCTGCAGCAAGGCAACTGTCTGTCGGCCTTCTGACTCGGCCTCGTTCAACTTGACAAGTAACTGTCGGTAGAGCCGACCCAGCCCGGCCGTGTCGCAGTCCGGCTTGCCGCAGGCAATCAACATATAAAGAGTTCGAAACGCGCGAATACGCCCGTAGGTCAATGCCACGCGCTCGGGTAAATTGATACCGAGCAGGCCGATTTTGGCACCGCGCTTTCGTAGATCAGATCACGCGGCATGTCGATTTCCGCCACCCGAACCGCGGTTCCCGCCTCTGCCTGCTCGGCGAGGTACGTGATGGTTTGCGTAAGTTCGGCGATCGCAATGGCGTAGGAGAGCAATTCGCCCGCGAGAGCGCTTGCGAGCGCCGACCCATCTCGAAACCGCCTGAAGTCCTCGGCGACGAAATTAGCAATGACGGCGACGATGATGCTGCTGATGAACGTGAAAAAGGGTCCCCAGAAGCCGCTCCAAAAACCATTCATACCTGCGTCCTGTTATCTGACGCCCGGATTTTTACCACACTCAACCCACGTAGCTTCGAGTTCACGGTGGGGCGATGTCAGGCCGTCCCGTAATCGCCCACTTCGGTGAAATCGCTGCTGGGCGGGGAACGCCCCCTCGCGCCCCCCCGCGTGTACCTTCATCCGGCTGCATCCCCACTCCAACGCGCCGCGTTCTCGTGTCGGAATGCTGCTAAATCTGTTCGCCTGACGCCGTAGAGTACTGGGCAGTGTATCGATATGCCGGAAGGCCCGATTCGGCATCGGTCATGCTTTCGCGCTGCACATTGAGCACAGCTTCGGCAACACGAAGCGAGGCTGCATTGTTCACGTCGATAACAGCTTCTATGGATACCGCAGCGAAACCGCTTCTTCCCGCCTGAACGATCTGATCCCGGATCACGTCGGATAACAACTGTTTTGCCAGCCCCTGATTTCGAAATGCCGCAGCCGTTGCGTAGCCGACGGCCATGCAGGGCGAACCTTCGATCATCCCGTTCATGACGCAGGACAGGAATGTCCGGACCGTCTTTCGATCGTTGGACAGTCGGACGTAAGTGAGCCGTTTCACGTCAGGGGCTGGTTGGTCAAAATGCGCATATAGGTCACATTGATCCGGAACTGCTACGAGTTGCAAGATGCGTTTGCGCAATCCCTCCTGAAACGAAATCATGCCTTGGTGCGGGTCAGCCAGTGCTGCCATAGGTATCTCCGTTGTTTGCTGTGAAGAGTGACGATCGCCAGCACCATCTATTTTACGACCGACGAATGGCCTCGACGTCCTCGAAACTCCCACCTGTCTGCCGAGACCACACATCTCTGAAATAGCACCAGCGTAGTCGGCGCTTGGAGCGGCAGTGTTCACTTTTCTCTAAACCGATGTTTCGCTCAACCTGCACGATCGATTCAGACTTGAGTGGACAAAGTTCGAAGTTGCGTGAATCTCGACGGTACAGACGGAGCAAGAGCGTTCTCGCATGCGAGAATGCGTCGGTTGTGGCGCGTTCCAGTGAAGTGGCTTTGATGATTATTGCCATAATCATCAAAGCCACTTTTTTTGTGTCGAAGTACCTCAAATGCGGGGTTGTGCACTGGATCCGCGTCGACGTCGATGTTGAGGTTCATCGAACGTTAAACCAAGTTCATCCAACGTTGAACTGCACGAACGCACCCAAAAGAAGCGGATCTGCGATCCATACCAGCCGGAACAGTTAGCGTAAGTTCAGGTTCGAATTTGGCCGTCACATTTATGACTTGATTCGAGTTTTTCCCATGATTTCGGAAGGCTTTGCGCCAAGGCCTGAAGTGGCTCTGTGCTAGCTTCAAGGTCTTGACGGAATTTAGTCCTTACTTCTTTATCGGCTCGCACCCGTCATTACTTGATCAATTGCATCCCGGCAACCTTCGAGGCCGTCACGTCGAAAGTGGCCGTGTACTTGCACTCCGCGACATGCCCCGACCGCTCGATTAGGCAGTCCGCGAAATCCGCCTTCCCAGATGCCACAAAAACGCGCAAAGCCTTTCGCACCGTGTCAGCAGCCTCAACGACCAGTTCCTTGGTGCCGATCATCGAGTCGACGATGTCCTTCATCTGCTCGCGCTCGACGCCATAGCACCGCCCGAGCACCCACACGACCTCAATGAGTGCGACCTGCGAGACGTATCCCGGTCGTTCCGCAGATAGGGAATCCATCAGCGCCGTCGCCTTCTTCGACTGCACCGCGTCGTCCTGTGCGAAGTAACGGACCAGCACGTTCGTATCCAGGCCGATCATCGCGCAGACGCCCCCTGCTCGGCGATGGCCCGGTTCATGTCCTCGATGGACACTGATTTCGCAGGCTTCTTCACGATGCCCTTGAGAGACGCAAGCGAGCGTGTGGCCGGGTAGACCTCATACCGGCCCGTTGCCTCATTGAAGCTAAATTCGATCCGGTCACCGGACTGCAAGCCAAGCTGATTGCGCACGTCTACAGGGATCGTGACCTGGCCCTTTGAAGTGATAGTTGCTGCTGTCATTGATGACGCCTCCTTCCTCCTTACTTTATGGTAAGGCAAGCCGGAAAGCAAGGGTAACCGTTGACTCACTGCGCTCCAATCACGCGCGCGATTGGCAAGTGCCATTCGCCGAGGTCAATCGCGGCGAGCTGCCCCCGGCCGGTCCGTTTTCGCACGCAGCCCCCGTCCGACCACGGAAGGCAGGGAGCCGTCCTGGCATCTCTATAAAGAGGCGTTCCAGAAGGACGATGTGGTCTACCTCGAGCCTGAAGGCGTGCAGGTCGACGTAGTGATGATCGATAGTGCATGAGCCGAGGCAGGACGGTGCTGCTACGCCTACCCAACGTCACGGCCCGTCAGCTCGGACCGCTGCCGCACATGGACCAGGTCGACATCCAACCGGAAGAAGATCGCGCCTGAAATGAAAAGCCGCAAACGCCCGCGCTGGAGTCGGGCATGTGTCCGGATCGTGTCGAAGTGAATTCGCCGCAGCTGCGCTTCAATGTCACCGGCCCGCGCCGGATCACGTTGAACGTTGCTTTCTTGCGCGTGGGACACATAAGTTGAGATCCACTGTATCGCCTAGGAGAAACTCGTGCCATTGATAGCTTAGCGTCATCGGAGGATGCGCTTGCGTGCTTACCCTCGCATCAATCAATGTAGGCTTCTTAGCTTGTCTCAGCCGCGCTCCTGTCACTCGAAGACCGCGTGGCGCGAAAAAGGAGCGTTCGGCTCTTCATGATTTGCAAGGACACCGGTGAATCTAGGGTTTGCGTTTTGCGAGAAGCGGATCAAAGGTGCCGATGGCCCAGTCCTTCGCGACGTCGTCCCATTTGGCAGCATCAATCTTCGCGGCCGCAAGACGCCTGGCCATATCAAGCGGCAGGCGCAGAATCAGGCGCGTCTGCGCCCCTTCAGTAACTTCAAGCTCGACCGCGACCCCCGTCAGCTCGAGATAGACCGCGTCAGATTCGAACAGCTCTTCGTAGAGCCGCCACGACCTTGTCCCATCGTCCGATTCGTAGGTATCCAGTGTGGCTGTTGTGCCCATACGTCCTCGCTGAGATCTCCGGGAATCCGGTACGGACATTATCGAATATCACGGAACCCATGTGTGTTCCCTACTCTCAATCAGTGCAAGCGTCGCGCTTGGGATATCTCTGCTAGACGGTTAGTCGCATTTGCCGACACCGCCCAAGCGTGCTTCAATGAGCCGAACAGGACTCGACAACAAAGACACGATGAATCCCCGGGATCCGAACCCAGATGACTGGGATGACTTTGAACGCGCACTGGCGCACGATGATGTCTCTGCTGCCAGAGAACATTTGGCCGCGGGTCGCGCGATTTACTATTCCGAGTCGGACACTCCCACCGGTACCTGCGTGAAAGAGTATCCGGACGGACGTCGTGAGATTGTGACGTTTGATGTCGACGGTGGCGAGGTGCTGATCTCGGTCGCTTCGCCCCGATCCCGGCAATCGCTGGCCGACGCACTGGCGCAGCACCCTGAAGATAGCAAGAGTGATTTCGAGCCACCCGTCGTCGAAATTCAGCTTAAACGAGCAGATCTGGAGGATTGACTGCCATGTCTCTTAAATTGCCGAATACCGGCATTCGCGAGTTCGTCGCTGATCTCGCGAAAAAGCATAACGTGGAATACGTCGAAATGAACTATAGCGCGCTTGCCCGACAGATTTCGCGCCTTTCTGATGCCGAGGTCGTGCCTGACGAGACGGAAAAACTAGTGATTGCCCTTCGTCAAGCTAAGGTAATTGATGGTCCAACAATGGTCGCACTGTTGGGGCGGTATTTTGATGAGTTAAATGTTACGCCGCGCCAATTTGGAAGGCTTAAAGGCAAGATCCGTTGCCCGGATGATTTCGACGCACCGCTTCCCGATGATGTGCTCGATATGTTTGAAAAAGGCGAGAATCCGTAGTTCCCGGCGGTTGCGCTGCAGGGAGCATCAGAAATCGATTCTAATGCGCAGCGATCTAATTCCCCAACGACGACTTATCGTACTTAATTCGTCATTATCGACAGTTGTCCAGCCGCACCGATGCGTGGCTAATCGCCCTTCACTCTTCCTCCGCTTCAACGTTCAGCGCAAAGGACGCCCGGCGTTTCCTCCCGACAAATTCCTTTGGGAATGATTCGAGAAAACCTGAATACCGGCGTGAGCCGGTAATCGCTGCAGCTTCTTTGTCGAAGATTTCCGGTGTTGCCTGAAACACAAAACGGATGAGCTGATCTACCTGGGCGATCACAAGCTGCACATCGTCGCCCACCCGCGCCGTCTCGTTCAGCGTGCGAACCATGGTCGCCCCCAGACGCGCCTCAGCATCACGAATCTCATCAAGCACCGTCTCGTCGGCGAGGAATCGTTCGACTGCCAACCCAATCAATGCAGTTACGGTCGAGGCCCGCTGATCTGCCATTGCCTTCAGCCGTTCGACGCTTGCCGGGTCTAAACGGACGGTTGTGTGAGTCTTTTTCATCGTTACGGCCAGTCTGAAAGGAGTGTTCTCAAAGCGAACACAAAATACATCTAATGAATAGGATTGTAGCACGCTCATCGGACCTATCTACAAGCCTTAGGGCGGAAAAACCCGCACGTATGTGCCACACTCTTTATGTTCCACTAACCGTAGTTTTCGGGTCCCACCTCAGCTTTTCCGGGAAAAGCTCTGGATAAACGCCCCGGTTCCGGGGCGGCCAGGCGCGAAGCGACGGTTTGGACTACCCCGAAAGCCGGGGTCGGCGAGCGAACGGCTCGCCGCAGATGCGTTTTCCGCCGAATCGTCCCGTTTACACGGTCATCCGGTGTTTACGGGTACACAAGGAGTACAGGGAAGGTACGCACCGGGTACAAGTCCAACTCGCTTGACTCGGCGTAGGGTACACGCGGAGTACAAAGAGGGTATTTGACGAGTACACAAAGACTAGTCGGGTACAGCGAGGGTACAAGCTGAGTACGCACCGAGTACACAAAAGGTACATTCCCGTGAAACGGGTAGAATGAGCAATTCCACAGACCAATGTCTATGAAATGACCGAAAAAGAACCCCAAAAAAAAGCCGGTGGGTTTCCGCGCTTCACGGTCACGCCCGGTGGACGGCGAACAAAAATCGGCAGATTGCGGGCGCTGCTCGGCGAGATCGAATCCGCGCAAGCGGAGGGATGGCGGCTCGATGCAATCCTGCAAGGGCTTGCGGATCAAGGATTGGAGTTGTCACTAAACACCCTGAAAGTGTCGATTAAACGGCTTCGGAAAGAGCGCGCCGATGGGAAGTTTGAATCGAGGGCGATACCCAAAAAAGAAGTCGATCAGACGTCGGGAAAAGCAGTTGAGAATCGACCGGAACCGGCCGCGCCAAGCAAAAAAACCATTTCAAAAGAGGGTTATCGCGACCCAATGCCAACTTTTTTTCGCGATGTGACCAAACGAATAAATCTTGACGAGTAACGAGAATTGAGAAATGAGCGATAACATCCAAGTGAAAAATACAGTCAACCTCATTTTGCAAGGGAAAGGCGGCATCGGGAAGTCGCTAGTCGGAAGAGTACTTTCGGAGTGGCTCAGGAAGATCGCCGCGCCGGTTAAATCCTACGACTTAGATCAGGAAAACACGACCCTCTCGCATTACAAGGCGCTGGAAGTCGTTCATTTGAACGTCATGCGTCTGGATTGCACCGTCGATCCGAAACTCTTTGACAAGCTGCTGGTAGATATCATCGATTCGGCGGAAGGTACGAATTTCGTGGTTGACACCGGCGCAAATACCTTCTCGCCGCTGATGGCTTACATGATATCGAACGGTGCTTTCGACGCTATTCGCGCTGCCGGAAAAATCCCGGTTATTCATTCGATCATCGGCGGGGGCGACAGCCTGCAAGATACGGCCGAAGGGTTCTACTCAGTGGCTGAATCGACGCGCGCCCCCAATGTCGAAACGGATGTGGCGTTGGTGGTATGGGAGAACGAGCACTTCGGCCCGTTACTCACGCCGGGGGGCAAGCACTTCCAGGACACGACGGTTTTCAAGCAGTTCGCCGATCGCGTCAAGTCCCGGATTCTTATCAAAGCCCGCCACTCGGATACGTTCACGGAAGACGTGCGGAAGATGAACACGGCGCGTCTCACCCTCGACGAAGTGCTCGCAAGTAGCGCCTTCAACGTGATGGAAAAGAGCCGGATCAGGCGCGTGTATGGTGACGTGTTCCAGCAGCTCGACGCGATGGCTTGGTGATTGGAGCTGACGATGCAAAATCTCCAACAAATGTCCCCAACGCGGCCGCGGAAGCCGCGGTCGCCAGACTCTCTGAGGCGATTACGAACGATAGAAAAGTAGTAGCGTCCGCAACGAGAGCGCCTTGGTTGGTCTAGGCTGGGCGTTCTGGCGACGTGCCACGCGTGCGCAAGCGACTGGAGATCGACGCCAAAGCCGTGTGCTCGACGCTGCAGGCAACGCACGGGATTGGTCGAAGAGCGCGAAAATCTCGACTCAGCGCGATGCTCTGTGGGACGGCTTGCTGCCGCGCTGGCCTTGGCGCTTGGTTGGAACCAACCGGCGCAGCCTCGCTTTCTGCCGGGCTTCCTACTCAAAAAAATCTACCAACGTATATTGACGTCGGTAAATGCCCGTCTGCCGCCCAAGGAGCTCTTCAACTAGCGCAGTCCGATATTGGATATAGATCGAAGCCGCTTTTGGCTCGTTGGTCCTTGTGAGTCTCGCTTGCGCCAGGGAAATGGCAAAAGCCAGCATGGCGGGACCGGTGCGAAGTCCTTCGCCGTCTTTTCTCCCGGTCCTGTATAGGCCATCAAGCGCGTCTCTGACCAGTATCTTGAGCCATTCATCGGATAAATTGTGAGGCATCGCCGCGTCCGGACCCCAGCCAACAACCTCCCGGCGCAATCGTTGCAGCAACTCGTCATCCATCTTGGGCGGTAGGTACCGAACTGGCAGTTGTTCCATTTGTGCTCCATTGGGTCGTAAATACCGTGGCCTTAGATGCATAGTACCGAGAACATACGGTCATGCAAAGGGTCTCTGGCGCTACCGACGAAACGGGGTATCTACTTGCCTTAGGAAAGGCAATACGGACGCTTAGGATGGAACTTGGGCTGTCCCAAGAAGGACTAGCTCATGCTGCCAAGATTGACCGCAGTCACATGGGTAAGATCGAACGCGGCGAGCGCAACGTTACGATCCTCAACGTCGTCAGAATCTCCTCGGTTTTGCGCTGTTCCGTCTCCCAATTGATGGAACGAGCCGACGAAATGTCTGCAAGTCGCGCAATATCTGTCGGGGAGAAATAGCTCGAACGGCAACAAGCGGTGGTGGGCTAACACCGCTCGTCATTCGAGCTGGTCAGACCGGAAACAGCGCGGGCCCACCTCGGTCTCTTTTAGCGTCTCACTCTCCTCGGCCTATCAACGACGCGTTCCAGCGCTGCGGCGTCGCTGAGACCTTGTCAGGTTTGGGTGGTTCGGCATACACCGGCAACAGCGTGGCCCCAGTCTATTTCGACCATTGAACCCATCGTGGGTGGCGACCGCAATCGACAGCAAAGTGATGCCCATCACTTTGCTCGATGTCGCTGCGTTCAACCGGGTAGCTGATGAAGGTAACAGGCCGGCTGCCGCACTCGCTGACTGGTTCAGTGACACCGATGAAGGACAAGAAACGATTGCGAAGATGATCGTGATGCGGGTTGGCAGCGAGGTTCACGCGCGCGCAAACTAGCCATGATGATGACAAGCCCAACGGCCCATTGAATTCTCAGGGTAGTAGACGGTGTGTGGGGCGCCCGCCGCAATGACTGCGACTTCAAGCAAAGTCAAATGAATCGTCATCGGCGGCGAACACGAAGCGTACCCTTCCCTCGCCACAGGAGCCGAGCCGTGTTTCTTTATCTGAGATTTCCTAAAAAAGAGCTAAAAACCTTCTCAAAACCTTCTAGCATCGGTCGACACCACCTCTTTTCCCAATGTGGTCAGATGTTTACGCAAGTTCAGCGGTGAGCATCTGACTCGAATCGGTGGGTATCTGACTAACTCGGGTAAGCATTTGACTACGGTTGGTGCGCATCTGACTTAGAGGGGTGAGCATTCGACTGATGGCCTGTGGATAACGGGCGTCTCACCCTCTTACCTCTGAGATTGGCACGGTTTTTGTGCTCTGCGGGCCTGCAAACCCCCGCGTTCCCCGTCAAAAAGCTGGATGTTCGCTCGCGTGGTGACTATTTGACTTGATTTGGTGTCGGGCTCAATTGCTTTTGAGAGTCAAATAGTCACCGTGTATTCATGCGGTGGTGATCATTTGACTAAATTTGTGCTGCGATTGCGTTGGTTCAGGTCAACAGGTCCCGTCGCTCGATACACGATCGACGTTGGCGGTGAGCATTTGACCGCGGACCACCCTGACTTTGTCCGTTTCGTCGAGTTGCCAAGATGAAAGAAACCCCACTTCCGTCAAGCGGTCCAGTGCGGCTTTGATCGCGCGGCGGAAAAATTTGATCTCAGCCATACGCGATCCACATAGCTTGTGTATCGTCTCGACTTTCATTGGATACGGATGTTGATTGGTCGAGTAGAAGGCATGCAGCCATTTCTCCAAGGGAGAAAGCTTGGTTCTAATTTGCCAATCGATACGTGTGTAATCGCCAGGTTTGAGTTGTGCTGCGACCTCGCTGTTTATCTGCACCTTCCAAAACGTCACTTCGTCAAAACCGCCCTCTTGCGCACCGGCGTACTTGAGCAAGAGTGGTCCGCCATAGACGACGGGAACACTGCTTTTCGTGCGGGAGCGCGTTACTTCTAGCGCGCACGCCGTTAAGCGACGTATCGTTTCCCGCAGTTCTACAAGGCTGCGAGAGTTTTGCGTCCAGCCAAGCATCTTTATAAGAGAACGGGCCTCGAACTCTACCCACTCCTGCCGATTGTCAACAGTGGCGCCGCGAGACAAATGGAGGATTTGCAAGTAGACGTCATAGTCGCGCTGCCGCAGTTCCTCTCCCGTGTACGTGATTTTGATGTGTTCTAGCGCATAGATCGGCTTCGCCTTCAGATCCATACGCGCATCCCTTTGCCCGCAGGTGAAGAGCGCGGATCGAACCAGATCGTGCAGCACGGGCCGATGATCTTCCGACCATAGCGGAATTTGGACACGTGTCGGTGGTCGCGGCGACTGTTGACTCCCGCTCTTCCTTCCGGCGAGGGATTTCTCAAGCCTTGCGACGATCTCGAGTGCTGTCTCCTTGGGCGCTACCCTCTCGCTTGTCTCTGAGGATTTGAGAAATTCGGAGGAAATCAAACTCGGCGTTTTCTTTGTCATTTGCTTTGTTCCTCGGCTTCGATCAGGTATTCTAGTGCCGATTACTTTTTTCGAGTATAACAACAATTTCTAATCGGATGGACAATGATTGATCCTTTGCGCCCTGAATACACAATCGATGATATTGAGGATCAGGCCAATCGCGTCGCGGACGTTGTGGAGCGTGTTCGGAACAGCATCTTTTCGCCGGACTACATCAAGAAGCCCCCTACTTTCTCCGTCGCGCAACTTGCTGCCCTTTGCCGCATCGATCGCAGCGCCCTAATGAGACGGGTTGCAAAGGGCGATCTTCCCGCCGGCAAGGAAATAAACAAATCCCGTCGCGATTTCACGTTGGCCGAAGCGCGGCGTTGGGCACGTGCTTATGGACGGTCATATACACGCGGGCCGGATGACCGGGCGGTCGTCGTAACTACCGGGAACAGCAAAGGCGGTGTGAGTAAAACGACTACGACGATGTGCATGGCACAGGGGCTGTCGCTTCTCGGATACCGTGTGTTGTGCATTGACTTGGACCCGCAAGGGTCGCTCACGAGCCTATGCGGCTACCTGCCAGATACTCAAGTTCAAGAGGAAGACACAATTTTGCCGTTGTGTGCCGGAGATGAGCTATCGCTTCGGTATGCAGTCAAGCAGACCTACTGGGATGGACTGGACGTAGTCGGTTGTAGCCCGGTGGCCTTCGCAGCCGAATTTCACATCCCAAGTCGACAGTCGAAGCGTGAGCCCGATTTCCGCTTTTATGACGTGCTCAACAAAGGATTGCACGACCTTCGAGCGGAGTATGACGTCATTCTAATCGACACCTCGCCAACGCTTTCCTACTTGTCATTGAACGCCTTCTTCGCTGCTGACGGGCTGATTATGCCGATACCGCCTCGCGGCATGGACTTCGCCAGTTCGAGCCAGTTCTGGACTCTTTTTTCGGGTTTAGCTTCTTCGATTGCCGAGCAAGCAGGCGCTGAAAAGACGTGGAAATTTATCGACGTGCTGCTTTGCATGACCGAGGGTCAGGGTAATGTGAACGAAAGCGTGGTTAGGGAATGGGTGAAGGTGGCGTACGGGGACAAGCTGATGACAGGCGAAATTCCGAAGACAGTTGTATCGAGCTCGTCCGGGACCAAGTTTTCTACGGTCTATGACATAACCAAGTACACGGGTAGTGCCAAGACATATCAGACGGCGCGAGTTGCCTATGACGCAGCCGTCGATCAGGTAGAGGCTCAAATCCGACGTGTCTGGGTTAATTGAAGGAGTTAGCTGATGACAAGTAAGAAAGAGGAGGCCGCTCGACTCGCCGCTGCGGCACTGGATCCGGCGCTCATGCCACGCCTGGAACGTAGAACGCCGCGGATTGCAATGAATAGAGTCACGGATTTCACAGGCGAACTTGAAAAGGTTGAACGGGACCTGAGCGAGGCGCAAAGGAGACTCGCGCTTCATGATGGGGCGCACCCCACGCGGAAACTCCCACCGGAGTCGATCAAAGCTTCGAAGTTCGCAAATCGAATCGAGCGGTCGTTCGAAGGACCGTCATTCGAAGCCTTCAAGCAAGAGATTTTGAGCGCAGGAGGGAACGTACAGCCGATCAAGGTGAGACGAATCGGCCCAGAGAGCTATGAAGTTGTGTTCGGGCACAGACGACATCGAGCGTGCTTGGAGCTTGGACTACAGGTCCTGGCAATGATTCAAGAGGACATGTCCGACAAGGATCTCTTTGAAGAGATGAGCAGGGAAAACGAACAGCGAAAAGACCTGTCCGCGTATGAGCTTGCCATGCATTACAGACGAGGGATTGATCTCAAGCTCTACCGAAATTGGTCTGAGATTGCAGCCGTACTTGGGAAAACCAAGAGTCTGATGAGTCGGTACAGCGCACTTGCTGAACTGCCCGACGCTGTCGTGAATGCGTTTCGGTCGCCAAGCGATATCCAACCGAAGTGGGCAGAAAAACTACGGCAAGTCATTGATGTTGATTCCGCCGCGGTGATGAGCGCAGCGAAAGCAGTCGCGGGAAAGTCTCTTCCACCTAAGGGAGTATACGAAGCGCTTATCAATCGCGCGGCGCAGGAGTTCACCCGGGTGAACTTTTCGTTCGGAACGTGGAATGAGACAAACAAGAAGGCGACGATCGACATCGATAAAACGACCTTAGGTCCAGAAAAATTGGAATCGCTTCGAGCTTTCTTGGCATCGTTGCAGTCCGAAAGTTCACCCGGGTGAACTCGGTCGGTTGTCTAGGTTTCACCCTTTCGTCCGCGGTCTCGTAGGTTGGCGCGGACGCACTTAGAAGTTTGTGTGCTCATTACCGGGCGGACTGCTCTAATCGTCGATCTGCTTGATGCTGTGCTTGGCGCCACCGCCTGAAGCGGTTGCTGTCAAGAATAAGCCGGCTAGACAACGGGCAGGCATTTCGACGACGTTCCAGCCGCCTGCCGATGGCCTACCTCCCGAACGCAACTACCGGTCTCCATCATCAATCGACTAAAGGCGATGCGCACGCTTATCAGCCTGCCAAAACGCCGCACGACAGCACCTGCGGGCAGAGGATGCGCTACGGCGAGAGACTGGGGCCGCCCGGCATCATGGCCGAGCACCGCGATCGATGCTTCGATTTCTCCGAGACAGTCGAGGACCTCCTGGAGCGTTCGCCACCGGATCACTCTGCGTTCTCCATGCAATGGATCTCACCCTCACGCGTGTGGAATTCGCCATAGCCCGGTTGGCGGCCGACGAGAAAATGTCCGGCACAGTACGTTGCTCGCATTAGCAGCGGCCTTTCGAGACTGTCTCGCCGTGCTTTTTCGAGAGGGAAGACTCACGCTCAAGGATCTTGACCGAATCCGCCGCTCTCCTACGGAGCGGCTGACCACAGGCGAGATCCTGCTCGAGTATGGTTGCCCGTACCGAATTCAGGTTTGTTGGGTTGATTCGCTACGGTGCGGTGCGACAGCACCGCGAGCCGCGCTTCATTCATGCGTGTGCCGGCGCAGCTTGGTCGCGAGCTCCCATGCGATCGATTTGCTCAACGATCACTTGGCGGTGATCCACCATAGCCCGCAAGGCTTCATTGAAAACCCGCAATACCTGCTGTGCCTGCGTGGCGTCGTGCCCGTCGCGCTCGAGCAGGGCCACGCTGCATTCCTGCTCGTGGATCCGCTCACGTGCCGCCGCGATATCGTGATCGGCCTTTTCCAACGTCCGGCACTCATAGGCCAGGCTGAGGCGTCCCACTTCGACGTGCTCGGGTTGAATGCCCAACGCGGCGACGGACGCCTCGACCGCTTCAGGCGAACCACAGTCGGTGGCAACGTTGAACGTGCCGTGCGCGTCCGTGTAGCGGCCACCCCACGCACCATTCGTCTGCAAATGCACCCAGAGCGTGCTGTGGGAATCATGGGTCATTGCGTCCTCCGTTGAACGCGCGCCGCGCGAAGGGGTCCGGCGCTCGACGTATTGCGAAGCATTCGGCAGGCCGCAACGGGAGGAGAACGCAGCGGAGGAGCGCGGATCTCAGGCCCCGGGGGCCATGCACATCCGTGTCGTCAGCCTGAGCATTAAAGGCAGGCCTTACCAGGCCTCACTGGCCAAGGGGCATTTGTCTCCTATGCGGAAAAATAGCCCGGCTGCAGCGGCGCTGACCGGTCCTGCCTCAACCCCTCTGTGGCGGCCTACACTGCTGTGCGAAAGGGTTGCGTTCCACTTTGGAGGACGCGAAGTGATACCGCGGCGAACACTCGAAGAGTGTCTGACTTTGCTGGGCGAAATCGAAGCCACGATCGCTGCGGTGGAGCTCGCCCTGACGCGTCTGGAATTGGCGCTGGCGCGTCTGCCCGCCGACGGAAAGTTAGTCGGCCGCAGCAAGTTGCTTGAAACGGCGGAAGTCTTTCGCGCCTGTCTCGACGTGCTTTCCAAGCAGCACCAACTCATGCTGGTGGACATCGAGCGGAAACGCTCCGCGCCCCCGAGGGTACCGCGGAAAATGGCTGATGCCGCAGCCCAAGACGCGGCTCAGATCCCCGCTTCTAGGCTTTTGCGTCGCTGTTGCGGTCGATCCGGCCGTCCCCCTCGAGCCTGCTAAGGAATAAAGGCGGTATCTATCAGGCTTGGTCAGCGGCGTGGGTACCGCCAACGCGTTCGATAGCACCTTCGTTTTGACTGATTGCCTCATATCGGACCAAAGATAGCGCCAGGCGTCAACGAGCGTGGCGCCGTCTCACACCACTCAAGTTAAAAACAAACATGGCAACCGGTAAGTCAAGTGGTTCAACGATGCAAAAGGGTTTTGGTTTCATCACGCCGGGTGCGGGCGGTGAGGATTTGTTCGCGCACTTCTCTGAAATCCAGACGAACGGCTTCAAGTCGCTCGCGGAAGGGCAGAAGGTGACTACGACGAAAAGATGGGCCCGAAGGGCAGCAGCCGCCAACATCAAGTCGGCGTAAGACGATACCCGCCGCGGCGGACGGTGCGTCTACCGTGGCATCGTCAGAAAACGCTAGGGAAAGAGTAGGTCATTGGGAGCGGAGGGCCCGCTTGCGCGGCACCAACCGGCGGAACTCGGCCATAGTGCGTTTCATCACCAAGCCTGATAATGTCCAGCACCCCTCGCTGGCGTTTCGACCGGCGCATTCAAGCCCAGAGAAAAAAGACCCGCCGCAGCGGGTCACGGCTAGTTGGCAGTTCCTGCTCTAAGACTAGCGAACCTCGCCGGCGGCATTGGTTGCCTTGCTGCTCTTCGTTGCGTCGGCCCTCGGGTTCGCTGGCCATAGTAGCGAGCCGATCCCGGTTTTGGGGTGGCGTGGATGCCACACACGACCGTACTATTAATTATGTAGATAGTTATTACCGATCAGCGGGGCCATCGCAGCTCAACACACGCGGCGACCGGATCGGGCGATGGGCAAGGCTGAAAGATCGCCGGCACGCTGGGAGCCTGATCAGCCCTCTCACGGGCGCCTATGAGTCGTTCGCGGATGGATCGCCGGAGTGGTCTCGCCGGCTGAGGCGTTCGATCTGCTCCAGGATGCGCTGGCGGTACGCCACCATGGCCTGCAGCGTTTCGCTAAACACGCCCAACAAGGTCCGCCCTTGCGCGGCCTCGGGGGTCTCCGGCGCGAGCGTTGCCAGACGGGCTTGCTGCGCGTGGATGCGCGCCTGCGCTGCACCGAGGTCGCGGTCCGCCTTGGCCAGCATCCGCCGTTCGTACGCGAGCGTCAGGGGCGCGGCGCCGCGGCGCGGGGTCGGCCGGGCCGGGCTCGGCGACTCGAGGTCAATCCGGGTGGGGTGCAGGCCGAGGCCGTCGACCACCGCGGCTTGGACCGCCGCGGGGGAGGGCAGTCGCGCACGAGGTCGAGCGCGCCGTACCGGTCGACGTAATGGCCGGCCCAGAGGCCGTCCGGCTGGACGTAGATCCACAGCAGGCGGGTGTCATCGCGGGTCATGGCGGGGGCCGGCGGACGTGGTTGCGAGGGCCGCTTCCCCCACATTGTAGGACGCGGGCAGCGCCGACGGCAGCGCCACCGGGGCGCTGGTACGCCAGACCGGTCGCGGACCGGCGCCGGCCGTCAAGCCTGATAACGCTTGTAAGCTTTGTTTATCGGCCTTGCTAGGACCGCGGTCGTGTCTCCAGGTCTGCCAAGTTGCGTCTGGCAACTTCAATTACGTCGGGAGGTGCTTCGGGTAATGCGATGGCGGCGGCGTAGTCGGCGATCGCGCCGTAGGGGTCGCCCTGCTGGCCCTTCGTGATGCCGCGATTGACGAGCGCTTTCGCGACCTGCTCGGCGGGCGCCTCGGGCAGGGTGATGACGGTGGTGTAGTCGGCGACCTCGCCGTCGGGGTCGCCCTGCTGGCCCTTCCTGAAGCCGCGGTTGATGAGCGCTCGCGCGACCTGCTCGGCGGGCGCCTCGGGCAGGATGATGACGGTGGTGTAGTCGGCGATCGCGCCGTCGGTGTCGCCCTGGCCCTTCGTGATGCCGCGGTTGACGAGCGCTCGCGCGACCTGCTCGGCGGGCGCCTCGGGCAGGGTGATGACGGTGGTGTAGTCGGCGATCGCACCATCGGCGTCGCCCTGCTGGCCCTTCGTGATGCCGCGGTTGACGAGCGCTTGCGCGACCTGCTCGGCGGGCGCCTCGGGCAGGGTGATGACGGTGGTGTAGTCGGCGACCTCGCCGTCGGGGTCGCCCTGCTGGCCCTTCCTGAAGCCGCGGTTGATGAGCGCTCGCGCGACCTGCTCGGCGGGCGCCTCGGGCAGGGTGATGACGGTGGTGTAGTCGGCGACCTCGCCGTCGGTGTCGCCCTGCTGGCCCTTTCTGATGCCGCGGTTGATGAGCGCTCGCGCGACCTGCTCGGCGGGCGCCTCGGGCAGGGTGATGACGGTGGTGTAGTCGGCGACCTCGCCGTCGGTGTCGCCTCTCTCACCCTTCTTGATGCCACGATTTAGCAGGGAACTAGTTATAAGTGGCGCAACTGAAGCGTTTCTTCTAATTGCACTCGGATATGCGGTGTCAAATTCGCTATGTGAGACGCCTTCGACGTCACGGAATGCTGTCCGTGACGCGTCCGTCAAACAGTATATTTCTGGGCTGGTTCCTACCTGACGCGCAGTATCTGAACATCCCACGAGTGCCTCAAAGAATGGTCGATCAGAAGGCCCGATCGCCTTGATACGGGACGCCACCGCTTCGATGAGTTGCTCGGCAACGCGTCGAATGAGGGGACGCTTGTGTTTGATAAACCATGATCGTGCTGCGGCATGCCGAGTGTCGTGGCCGTACGTCGGAAAACATTCGTCGCTTAGCACGGCGGCGTCAACCAAGACGTCCACGACGGCTTCGGATTGATCCTTCAGTAGTAGATCGTGAAAAATCCCCCACTTTTCGCGATCCAGCCGCGGGAAAAACGCCAACCGGGCGGCGAGCGTTCGGCTTGGCTCGTCCAGCAATCCAGCCAGCAGGTGCTCCAGTTCCAGGTAGCGAAGCGCCTGAGCGTCATGCGCTAGTTTTCGAAGGTCTTCCAGGGTATGAATCACCGCGCGATTGGCTTCGTTCGTCCAGAAGTCCAGGACCCCCGGATAGCCGTCGATTAGGTCGAGAAGGCGTTGCTCAGGCTCATGCTCAGCCGCTGGAATCGCTGTTTTGATGAAGCGGATGAGTCGCTCGCGTTCTTTCGGCTCGTCCGGTTTGATCGGCGTGAGCTCGTAACGCTGCGCGGCGCCGTTGATACGACACAGATCGCTCGCTCGTTGATAGCCCTCATCATTGAGTTTCGTGGAATCGAGCTCGGGATTTCGCACTGCCAGAACGATGTGCGTATGCGGCCAGTCCTCACGGTGCTTCAGAAACGTTTCCAGTGTGGTGAACTCCGGCCGGAGCGAAGGCGTTTTTTCCCAGGCGTCGAGCATCAGCACGATACGACGCTGGCTGATTTTCGCGACCAACTCGGTCAGTGAGAGTGCCTGGTCATAGGGAAGCGGGGTGAGCTGAAGTCCGCCGCTCAACAAGTCCTTCTGGCCTTCGGCCAAGCCATCGAAAGCCGCCCGGACCACGCCCGCGACAGGCATCTGTTTGCCGGCGAGCTTTTCAAACAGGACGCCCACCATCTGGCCGATGCGGGGGACGAGATGGTCTTTGTGGCGCTCCCATAGACTGATCGCTTGCTCCCGCATGGAGCTGTCTGCCAGCCAGCGCGCATACAAGTTCGATACCGCATAGAGCAGATGGCTGGTCTCGGAGCCTTTCGACTCGTGATAACCGACCAGGAACCGGCCTTCTTCCTCAAGCAGGCGCGCGACTTCGGTCAGCGTCCAGGTCTTGCCCATTAACGGTCGGGCAACGACCGCCGTAAGGCCGGGTTGGCGGGCGCGGTCGGTGAGGTGGTGAATGTCCGCCATGCGGCCAAACAGACGGTCGCGCCGATCGGGAAAGAGTTCGCTCATCACATTTGTCCGCTCGCGCTTGGGAAAAGGCGTCCTCGCAAGTTTGGCCGCTTCCTGCCCCATACAGAATCGTCGTTTCAGTGTAGATGCGCCGCGGATTTGAGAGCAAACAGATGCAGATGCGCGCGCATTTCAAGCCTGATAATGATGTCTTATCAGCTGGTGGCTCGGGCGAAGGGAAGGGTAGAGGCCCGAAAAGTCGCCCGCCGAAGGCCAGAACAACGCGAGTAGCGAAAGCCGCCTTGTCTGCTAATTCTTATTAGCAGTGAATGATTTAATAGCTAAAATGGCTCCTACTTTGCGTTACCTCTCTCCCGGATAGGGTATGGGTATCATTTGGTCTATCATGAAGGTTCAAAATGAGCCAGAATTAATCCCTAACCTATCCCAGAGGTGTCTCATGCTGCTGGTGTCGCCCCAACAGATCGCCGCGGTGATGGCGCTCACGCGCATCCCGCATTCGGTCGCCGAGCTCGACGCGCAAGTGCGCGAGGGCTTGCCGAAGTCGGCATTGAAGGAAGGCGTCGAGCACGCGACGCGCAGCGCCGAAGAACGCCGCGCGCTGCTCGCGCGCATCGTGCCGGAGGCGACTTTTAAACGGCGCCGCGACAAGCTGAGTCCCGACGAGTCGGAGAAGACCGAGCGGCTCGCGCGGATCGTCGCGACCGCCCGTTATGTGTGGGACGACGAGAGCGATGCCCGGGAATTTCTGAACACCGCGCATCCGCTGCTCGAAGGGCGCACGCCAGTTGAAGTTGCGCTCACCGAACTCGGCGCGCGGCGCGTCGAAGAGCTCTTGTGGAAACTGTTTTATGGGCTGCCGGCATGACGCTCTATATAGATGGGGTTGAGGGTGCGGATGAAGTTGGGTTGCGGGTCTGATGCGGATCTTTCGAATTGCGGACCGGCGCCATCCGGTGTGGAGCGGCACCGGCGCGATGCTGGTCGGGGGGCGCTTCAACAGTCCCGGCCGCCCGGTCATCTACGGGGCGCTCAATTTCGCCGGCGCCATGCTTGAGGTGCTGGTCCACGCGCGGATCGGCAAGGTGCCGAAGCATCACGTGTGGGTTGAAGCGCAGGTGCCGGAAGACGTGGCGATCGAGCGCGCGAACCTCGAGGACTTGCCAGTAGGCTGGGATGCACCGGATGCGCAGCCCGCGCGGCGCTTCGGCGACCGGTGGATTGAGGAGGCAAGGACGGCCATCCTGATTGTGCCGTCGGTGGTCGCGCGGGCGGAATGCAATGCCGTGGTCAATCCGGCCCATCCGGATGCGGCGCGCCTGGTGGTGTCGGCGCCGCAACCGGTCGTGTGGGATCAACGGTTGTTCGTGACTGGATCGGGCCCGTCGCCCGAATAAGCTCACCGTCGTCCCCTGAAAAGCCTCACCGTATCGGACAGTGTTGGAAGTCACTCGCTTCCCTTGACTAAAGACGAGAGCGCATCGCGATGGCCAACCAACCGCAACAGCTGACCCTGCCGCCGCCGCGCACCTACACGCGCACCGACTTCACCGCCTTGCGCGCCTTCGTGCAGCGCCTGCCGGCGGCCACCATCGCGCGGCTCTATTACGATCCCGAGCGTTCGCCGCATGCGGCCAGTGCCGATGCGATGGAGCGGTATTTGGGCACGATGCGTGATGACCTCGTGCATCTCGCGTTGCTGCATGGCTCGTCGGTCCTGGCGGATCACCTGAAGGCGTCGATCAAACAGCACGGCAGCGCGAAGCTCACCGCCATGACCTTGCGTATGGTCGAGCAGGCGTCGACGCTGGCGGCGGCCGTCCCGCTCGTGACGCATCCGGTGCATTTGTGGTTCCGGCCGTTGATCGCGCAACGGCTGAACGGGGAGGGCATCGGCACGCTCGGCGCATTGATCGACTATTGCAATGCGCGCGGCGGCAGCTGGTGGCGCGCAGTGCCGCGCATCGGCGCCTTGCGTGCGCGAACGATCGTGGCGTGGCTGCGCCGGCATGAAGCGACGCTCGGCGTGGGCGTTGCCGCCGACGTCGACACGGCTTCCTTGGTGCCTGCGGAAGCCGGAGAGCACAAAGGAGAGATGCGTGACCGCGTGCTCGTGATCGGCGGCGACCCGGGCGAACCGAGGCTGGCGCCCTTTGAGCACCTCGCCGTGCCAGCGGAATTGTCCGGCGGAAATGGAAACTACCGCGGGCTCAACCGTGCATCGGCCTTTGCGTTCATTCGCGCTGAGCATGATCTCGCCGCCGTCCACGCGTACCTGCACCGCTACCGGGACAGGCCGACGACCTTGCGCGCCTACACCCGCGAGCTCGAGCGACTGATCCTCTGGAGCGTGGTGATCCGAGACAAAGCGCTATCTTCGCTCACGGTCGAGGACTGCGAGGCGTACAAGGATTTTTTGCAGGCGCCGCTGGCGTCGTTCACCGGACCGAAGCGATCGCGCACCAGTGGCCGCTGGCGACCGTTCGCGCCCGAAGGACTGTCGGCCGACAGTCAGGCGTACGCGGTGCGCGTGCTGCGGGCCGCCTTCGCGTGGCTGGTCGAGGTGCGCTATCTGGCGGCCAACCCGTGGAGCGCCGTTCACGAACCGGCGACGGTGACGCGCGAATTGTCCGTTCAGGTGCATCGTGCATTACCGGCTGAACTATGGGTGCAGGTGCGCCACGCACTTGACGCGCATTGCGACAGATTCGGTGCGACCGATCTGGAAGCCGACGACGAGCGCCGGCAGTGGCGCGCCGCACGCGCGGCAATTTTGCTGATGGGCGATTCCGGGCTGCGGCGGGCAGAAGCGGCGCTCGCGCGTCGCGAAGATCTGCGCATTGCCGAGGTGCCCGAGGATCGCCGAGCGTCAAGCCGAGCGTCGCGTACTGCGTCGTCCGCATTGACAACGCAAACGCCGCCGCGAACGCCGCCACCGAGCCCGGCTGATCCCGGCCGAACCAAGTCGGCCGTGTGGACCTTAAGCATCATTGGCAAGCGCCGCAAGCAGCGTACGGTGCCGGTGAGCGGCGCGACGGTCGCCGCATTGCGCGTGCATTGGCAAGACCGCGGACACGACTTCGACGCTCCCCAAGCGCACGGGCCGCTGATTGCGCCACAGTGGATTCCGGCAACGCGCGCCGCGCTCGAACGTCACGATGCCGAGGCTAACGAGGCCCCTTACACCGTCGATGCGTTGGGACGGCTTGTGCGCATGGCGGTGCAACGTCTGGCGAAGGACAGTGCGCCGCTGGCGAACTTCAGCACGGGAGACCTCGTGCAGTTGGCGAATACGTCAGCGCATGCTTTTCGGCACACCTTCGGCACGCGAGCAGTGGCGCGGGACATGCCGACGGATGTCGTGCAGGCGATTTTGGGTCACGCGTCGTTGCAGACAACGTCCATTTACGTGCGGGCAGAGCGTCGGCGCATGCTTGAGGCTGCGGCGCGCTACTATGCCGAGGACGAGAAATAAGTCGTATCGTCTTCCGCGAACGGACCGTAGAGATGCATTTCGAAGAAAAATAGGGATGCGCCATCATGTTCACCCATGAGCACGACATTCAAACTGATTTCCTGAAAGCCTTCGTGCACGATCGGAAGGTCGTCTGGGTGTTTCTCGTCAGCGGCATTAAACTGACAGGTCAATTAGTGGCTTTCGATAAATACGTCCTGGCGCTGCAGTCGCCCAACGGCCTGCAAACGGTTTTCAAATCCGCTGTGTCGACCGTGTGCGAGTCGCACGTGATCGAGGGTAATCAGACGAGCGCCCGTCCGGCGACGTCGCGGGGGCGCAGTTCCCTTCGCGGGTCCTCACGCTAGGCACGCCCGTTACCCTGCAGCCGGCCATGTCGGTGTAAGGATTTCAAGAGCTGATCGAAATCGTCAAAATCTCCGATAAAGTGAGCGCCTTGCCTCAACGCGGTCATTTGAGACGCGCACTTGCAGCAGAACGTAAGAAAATAAGAACGACCATGCCGGTGTTTGTCAACATAGTTGTCGTGTCACTTCACGCGCACTGCTTTAATTCGACCGGCGGCATCCGCTCCGGATTGAGCCAGACTTCATCCTTCAATTCCCAATTGCGTGTCGAGCGGGACCAACGCTGCGGATTGCTTGCCTTGGCTTGAGCGTACAAGACTTGTGCCAGCACTGCAGCGGCGACGCCGCTATGACGCTGCGCCGGCGTGACGAATTTCAGGCCGCTGTGTTTATGCTCGTGGTTGTACCAACGCAACATCACGTCCGGCAAGGGACGCGGTGGGATGTTGACAATCAACTTGCCTAACGTCGGCCAGAAGAAGGCCCGCCGATCCGCGAAGGCCTAATGTCTCAGCTTTGCCATGCACCTAGCCACCTCCCGCAGCGCGCACTGGTAGTTCAATACCCGTCCCGCCCTATGGGAGCTCCTGAGACACGGGCCGGCGAACGGACGCGTACATCGACGATGACTGCGCGCCACGAGGCGTACGATTTCAAATGAAACCTGCGCACGATTCATCAGTAGCGCGACCAAGTTCTCGAGCGCAGGGTGCGGTAGGCGAGTCCAGCTAGGAGAGATGGCAGCGATCTTCAGGCGGCGGACGTGTCTCCTAATCGGGGTCGTTGCTGAGTCGCGCGACTCGCCGTCGTTCGAGAAGTTGCTCAACTCTGCGGTAATTTCCAGCTTGCCGGTCTTGCGGCGCACGGGCATCTGCTTTGGAGGAGCCTTGCGTGACGCGACGATCGACACGCCCGGCGCAATGTCTGCATCCGAGACGATCTCGATTTTCGAGCAATATGGTCGCTGGCGACGCATGGAAGACGCCGCTACATAATCGGCATCTCATCTTGTGCCGGCGATTCCATCCGACATATAGATCGAGCAAATCAATCTTCCGAGAAGACAGTCGCTCTAATACGTCCTCAGCGGTGGCAGGCATAGCAATTCCCCAGTACTTGCCGCTCTTAATAAATTGTAGGCTGGTCTTCACAGATGCAGATGCGTGAGAAACTTAAAAAATGTTGGGGCGATGGAGTAGCTAAGCAAAATATTCCGGGAGGCTCCTCGCCAAGAACTCGTCTACACTCGTGAAGAACCGGAGCCAGACGTCGTCCCGAGTGGGAACATCGTTCACTCTTAAGTGCCGAAGACACGAAGCCATTTGATTTGGGGCTGTTGTCGCAGGCTTACCATGAGCGTGGCTTCGGACGGGATGGGATGCATCATAAAGCCGGGCTCGGCTTTTTCAGTGTCTCAACTACAGCCAAAATTCTTCGTGCGTCTGAACTTACTTCAATTCAATTTACGCACAGTTGAAACGCGCGATGGACGGTTCCTTGACCGAAGAAGTTTCGGTGGAGAAGGCGCACATCTCTACTTCAAATGGCAGCCGAGCGTAACGCCGCGCCCTTGCTACGCCGGTGTCACGGCGCCCGATGCGGCGTTCGGTGCCTCGGACATTTCAATAGTTCCTACTGCTCGGCCGTCTTTTTGTGCTGAGCGAGGACCGTAAGCTAGGCCGCTGTCACAGCATACTCGCTGCACCTTAGCCGATTGGCAAATTTGGAGGATGGTCCGCAGATCCTTAATGGGAACTGCCACAAACTTGGTGCGCACGCTCTCCGCTTGATCTGACAACCTACGCACACGCTCGAAAGACAGTTCGTCGTTTCGCATGATCATCATCTCTTTGTATACCGATCCCTTCAGGCATCGGAACGGCTGACTCGGCCAATAGTCTTCCGCAGCAAGCCGCTTAAGCGTGAGACCCTGGTGGCTAAACGAAGGTCCGGCAGCCGTCCATTTGAAATGCCGATGAAAAAGCAATCCCGTGCGGTCTATACCGTTACTCACTGGCGCGGACCAACAGTAGGTGTTCGGACCGTCCGCCAACAGCCCGACGTGCAAGGGGATTCGCGGTGGAACCCCTGGCGTTAGCAGCGGTGGCCTTCTCTGCGGCTACCCTGTCGCTAACGACTGGGAAAGTTCATGGATCTCCAATCTCGATATGGTCAGGAAAGAAACCCTCCGCCATTACAGCTTGCTCGACCTCTGAAGGACTGGCGCATCCATTGACTCTTCCAACCTCCTTTCCATCGGCGGCGGTCAGCGTCCCAGCCCACTGGCCGCTCGGGGCACGGTAAATCCGCAGGATAATGGGGCGGCGGAGTTTCACGGTTGTTCTCGGAGGGGAGGACGAGACAATTTTGACACCTCGCCCCGGAAATTACGATGCACCGGAGGCGACTCCGGGCCTGCGGTGCGAAAAGGCATCCAGCGCGCGGCGCAAAGCTCTGCGCCCACATATAGGAACTCACTGTCGTCGGTTGGCCGGCGCGAGCGCATGGTGTACTCAGTGCCGCGAGCTTGAGCGCGTTGTTCGTATTCGGCGATTGGACTCAAGACTTCGACGGCGCGATCAAAGAAGACGATCCGAGTGGTCCGCCCTTGGCCACCCGTCGCTGAAGACGTCGAGCCCGCTGTGTTCTCGGTGTAGCACGCTCGAGTGTTGGCAAAGCATTCGGATGTCGTGATGTGCCAACCCATTCCCCTTCACGCGCTCCCATCGAAGTCTGCGATTATTCGGCCTCGGGTGCCTTACATTCGGCATTTCCTGCCGGGGCACATCGGCTCTGGCCGCGAGCGATGGCGTGGTACTGCGATCTGAATCCGAGTTAAGACCTTGGCACACCCGGTGCCCGCGGACATGCTTAGGTCAATGGTGGCGTAGCCAAGTCAACCGCGGACCGACGCAAGCATGCCCGTGCCGCAGTTCATTTAGTCGACGCCGCGTTCTTGGTCACCCAAACGGAATAGCAGCCGCTCGAGACGCGCGCGCTGTGAGGGTACGAGCCCCGGCGTCGCAATAGCCTTCACCACACGAGCGCGCCAATAGGTTCGACCGAACAAGGAATGGGCCGCGTCTCCGGCGAGAATGCGCTCAAGGTGCTCGATCTCAAGGTCAAGGCTCCTCGGTGTGAAGCTTGTTACTTTTCCCATAAGTAGGGTCATGTTTTTATTATCTCTCAGGTTCACCTTTGCGACGGGCCCCGAACTACGCCCCGTGCACCGCTGCTCAGTCTCCGGAAGCCGATCTACTGTAGTCGCAGCAAGCGGCTTCACGGCTGGCTCAAAGCGGCTGGATGTTTGCCGCCTGCTTGCCTTTGGGGCCTTGCTTGATTTCGAAGTTCACCCGTTGATTATCGGCCAGCGACTTATAACCCTCCCCCCGAATCTCGGAGAAGTGAGCAAACACGTCGCCGTCGCCGTCATCAGAGGTGATGAAGCCATATCCCTTCGCGTCGTTGAACCACTTAACTGTGCCCGTTGCCATACTAGTCCCCTACGAAAATGTGGTGGTCATCGAGAATAGCAGCAGCAGATGACATTTAGAGCAGCGTGTCTAAATTTATTTATCAAGATGATAATCGAAAGGGAAAATCTTCCAGGCGGACAGCATTTCTTCGTACGCGCCGCGCCCTGTACTTGATAAGTACGGGCGTGCGAAAGGATTTGCGTGACCCATACATGAAAAATTCGGCGCACAGTTTGTGTCGCTGCCCATTGAGCAGGCGAGAGCGTCTCGCGCACGGTGATGGTGTCGGCGCCGCGGGCCTCGCGCACGGCGCTGAAGCGGCACGACGCTCGCTCGCACGACAAGCGGGGACGAAGCCGAGGACGCCCCGTACACCGTCGATGCGCGCGATGCTGATGCCATGGCCGTGCAACGTTTGACCACGCAAACGGCCGCGCTGCCCGACTTCAGCACCGACAATCCGGTGCAGTTGGCGAACACGCCTGCGCATGCTGTTCGGCGTAGGTTCAGCAGGCGGGCTGTGACGGGGAGATGCCGACGGACGTCGTCAAGCCAGTCCCCGGCAACACGTCGTTGCAGACCACCTCAATCCAGCGCCTACCTGCGCGCGGAGCGACGGCGTTGCTCAGGCCGCAGCGCGGTACTACACCGATGACGAGGAGGCCAGGTGATGTACGGTCCGGCACTTCCTACCAACACGTTCATCGCTCATGTGAATCGCGGTCTGGGACCGGTAGTCGAAGGCCGGAACTTGTCCACAGAAAATGTGGAAAGCCCTGTGTATAAGCTTGCTCAAGGACGCCCGAACGTCTCATGCTTACTGCCTTGCTTCAGGTGGAAACGCGAAGCATGGGACAACGCTTGAGACAGCGGAGCCAGCCGTTGCTGAATGGCCCAATTGCCTGGAGAGCGTTTGCACCCTCTCGAGCAAGAAGCAGAAAGTTTTCTTCAGCGCGAGGACCGTCTCATTGCTGAGCTCCCGACATGCATTGTGGGTTGATGCCGAAAACAAGCCGGTTCATGCGAATCTCGGCATCCGAACATACCGGAGTCGGTGGCAACAGCCTTCCAGCAGGTCCGCTCGCGTTTCGATTGACGCATGGCACGTCATCCGCGTCATCCGCGATTCGCTAGAAGCTCACCGCGAAGCCGAACGACACGCCGTGCACGTTGTGGCCGAACACGTAGCGCACCATCGCGCGCGTGCGCGTGATGATGACCGGATACCGGCTGCTGTCGAGTTCGAGACCGACGCCCAGTGATGTCAGATCGTTGAAACCGAGCACGCCAGCGCTGTCGCCGAAGTAATGCGAGTACGCGGTTTCGAGCACGTACCGCACGGGGCGGTCGAGCGCGGAGAGGCCCGTCGGCGCACGCCAGCGCGCCCACAAACTGAACTGCTGCGCGGTCGCCGATCCCTGCACCGCATCAGACGAGCTACCGAAGCTGCGCAAATAGATATCGGTTGCGCGCACTTCCAGATCGATCTCGTAGTGTTCGCGATAGTGCTCCCAATCGAGCATCAGCGAACCGCCGAGACCGTAGGCATTGAGCGCGCCATCTTCGAGAAACCGAAGATTGGCGTTGGCGAGGTGATTGAAAACCGTTTGCGCGACGCGCAGATCGCTTGCGACGCGGCCGATCATGGCGTTGAAAATCGGCCTGAGAGCCAATTCATCGGTGATGCGGAAATCCCAACCGACACCGATGGTCGTGCTCGCCGTGTTCCATTTCGCGGGCACCGGGCGTTCCTGCCCCCCATCGCTGGCGATGAAGGTTGGATCGTAGCGGCTATAGGCAACCGTGCCTTCGAGATAGAGTGGAAATTTCCTGCTGAGCGTAAAGCCGCCGCCCAATTGGGTCTGGCCGAAGCCCGGATTGCCCGTTGCGCCGCTATGGATCGAGAGCGAACTCGTGGTAACGTCCGGCACCGCCGTGTAAGACATGATCGCCAGCACCGCGTTCGCGTAACTCTTCACGTTCGCGCCGACGACGGCGCGGTCCGGCGACGCCTGCGCGTGCGCAATGCCAGGCGCCATCAGCAGGAGAAGCATGAGCGCTGCGCCGATGTTCGACCCGCTGAAGGAGAATATCGGATTTCGCATGCACGGAGCCTGATTGAACGTTGAACGGCTGATGAGGCAACCGTGGAACTTGGCCGCTTCGCCGCCCCTCGATCCGACGAATGTAGCCTACCGATCGTCGGACGCCAAGCGCATTGGAATTGACTCTACTGGCGGGCCTCTTTTACACGGATCGCATTCTGAACGTATCGATGATACAAACCGTTCCACGGACCGTGCTGGCGCGATCATCCCCGTCTGTCTGGCTCTTTCTACTCGGCGGCGTGGATTCGCTCCGGTCCATCGGATGCGTCGAACTCGCTAACGGCGGATAAACAACTATCGCGCGGCGTCGTAAAAGTGTTGCTGAAGGTTATTAGCCGACCCCCTCGTCATCCTCAGTGCCCACGCGGCATGCAGGCGGTCCGATCTTTAGTGGCAAGCAGACCGGCCATAGGTAAAACCTGCATGCTTGTTTCATGCATCGGCGAATTGGGTACAAAACCGGATGACAAATCGTCTTGTGGAGATTATTGATTAATAAGCGAACACGAACGTCTCTTCTCGGCGCTCGGTTCGCACGGGACCGCCGACACCTTGCATAAGCAGGGTGGACCGGACGACGTCGCATCGGAGCAACACGATGAACCAGATCCAGGCAATGCGAGTGTTCGTGCACGTAGCGGATACGGCCAGCTTCCGAGGCGCGGCTCGACAACTTCATGTATCGAATGCGCTCGTTACTCGCGCCGTCGTGTTGCTCGAGGCGCATTTGAAAGCCCGCTTGATCAATCGCACCACGCGCAGCGTCTCTCTCACCGAAGTCGGGAAGAAATACCTCGAGGGATGCCGTACTCTTCTCGAGGAACTCGATCATCTCGAGTCGACCGTGACGCACACTGAGACGGAGCCGAGCGGGACGCTGCGCGTTCTAGCATCAAACGCGCTATCGCCGGCCATTCTCACTCGGCTTGTCGACGGCTACCGCAAACTATGTCCGAACGTCACCGTGCGTCTGGCGCTTACTGACTGCCATATCGATTTGGTTGAGAACGGTTACGATGTGGGCATCGTGACGGTCATAAGGAATCACCCGACGCTCATAGAGCGGACCGTTGGGGCGATCGCGCTCGTCCCTGTGGCTTCCCCTGCCTTCATCAGGCGACACGGTTCGCCGTTCGCGCCGATCAATTTGCAGAGCTTGCCGCTGGTCGCGCTACCAGAGGAAAATCACCGCCACGCGTGGAATTTTCGTCACCACGCTGGAAGTACCGAACGAATCGATCTTTCGCCGGTTTATTCAGTCAACGACATATCGTTGGTCCGGCTAGCGACCTTGAGCAGCATTGGCTTTTCAATGTTGCCTCAAAGCATAGTGCAGGCAGACATCGATGAAGGCACGTTGGTTCGCCTGTTGCGGGACTATTCGATCGACGAACGTCAGAGCCTATCGATGGTCTTTCCCGCGCGCCAGTGTCTCACTCGCAAGACGCGTGTGTTCATTGACTATGCGCTCCCTCAACTGAGCGCGGACTTAGCGAGCCTGGCTAGCCATCTGGATGGCGTCCGGACGTCGGGCCTGGAACCTGTCGGTTCGCGTGTCGAGCCGCCTAAAGCATTGGCTGTTGCAGGTTAAAGCATACGCGCGGTCCCAATCCGACGTGAACTGGTGGCGATGAGCTGGGCTTCCCCTATCCGGTCCGGCACGGATCAGGCTCAGCAGTTCGGCTCGCGCCGCAGGAAGTCGCGCACCAGGCGCGCCACCTTGTCGGTTTGCGTGACGAGGAACAGATGCCCGTCGTCGATGACATGAAGCGTAGAGCACCGAATGCGGCCAGCAAGTATTTTTGCGTTGGCCAGAGGGACGATCGGATCGTCGTCCCCGTGAATGACCAGTGTGGGCTGACGCAGGCGTTTGAGCCATAGCAAGCTGCTCCAACCCCACAACGCCAACAACTGGTACACGTAGCCACGGCCGCGCGGAGCCCGAATGTGGCGCGCATGCTCCTTGAGCAGTTCAGGATTTTTTCGGTACGCTCCACCATACAGGTCTGCTCCTGCCTTAAGTAGGAAGGCAGGGTCACGATACCGACGGGGCCCCATCATCTTCAGCATCACGGACAGTCGCGCTGGAAACATAACGACGCCTGGCGTAGTGGCGGCCAGCACCAGCCGTCGGCAGCGCAATGGGAAGCGATAGGCGAACTGTTGCGCGAGCGCTCCTCCCCAGGAAACCCCGAGAACGTCGACCGGCCCAGCATAACCAAGCGATGTCAGCAACTTGTCGGTCAACACCGACAGCGTCGTAAAGCGATATGGACGACGCGGCGCTGGCGAGCCTCCTACACCCGGAATGTCGAATATGACGGCTTCAACGTCGCCGAGCGCCTCGACAAACGGTTCTAGCAGTTCAAGATTTGCCCCAATCCCGTTGAAAATGAGAAGCGGTGGCGAAGCGGAGGTACCTCGTTTGATGCCGACGCGAATAAGCTGACCGCTGAGGTCGACGGTCTGGATGTTCATGACCTTGCCAGACTGATCTGAAGCTTGCATTGCATGTATTTCCTCTGAGAGGTGGCAATCGATTGACGTTGGTACGTTTGTCCGAAGCGTCAACGCACTTCAACTGACCTAAAGACGCGCGACGCGTAAGAAAAGGTCGTAAGCCCAAAGGAATCGCAAGCAGCCATTCGGCCGAATCAAAGCAGGGATTTTTTGGCGCGGTCCGTTCTAAATTCGTTCGAGTCGGCGGGACCCTCTCGCGTCGGGAGGGGGGCCGCTCATGTGGGAGAATTCCGCCTACAGGCTGGGTCATCAACACGACGATCTGGCTGCCCGCGCGTGCGCATTGAGCTGAGCGCGATGCTTTATGGGCACGCACCGGTGCTATTCGCGCAGCGCGGTTTGCCGTCCTCGGCTTCACGCCAAAGCCGGGCTCCACGTTCGTTCACCGCGCCCTTATCTTGACGATGGTTAAGCGCCTGGTATATTAGAAAAGAATGCAGCGATTCGGCAGGTATTTCACTTCCTTTGAGGTGTCGCCGCCTCGCTGCCAATATTTGTCAAGTGATGTGGACTTCTCGGGGTGTCGCATGCGCGAGAACGAACGAATCAACGCCATCGCTGTTCTTCTGCAGCGCGCTGCAAGAAAACAGCGGTTCGTGCCCTATCAAAAACTTCACACGCTTTTCGTTGACGAAGAGCCGCTGGCAACGCGTTATCGAGTGCTCGAGGATGCCATTTCGCTGCTCAGCGACTGCGCTGAGCTTGACTATGGTTGCCTGATGACGTTGGATAACGGACTGCCTGGGGACGACTTCTTTCACAGATTTAAGCGTCATCGTCCGCGTGAATTCGAGGCGGTTATGGGATATGCGTCCATGGGCCGGTCTGTTGTCAAGAAGCGGGTGTTGGCAGCGGCTGAACGGGAGCGGGTTTTCATGCACGCGGCGAATGTGCGGAATTAAAAAACTCGTAGCCAAGATGTTTGGCCTGCAGGCGTTGTCCCGTCAATTGTACCGTCCAAGACTATGACTCGTTCACGGTAGGAATGAAGAGTTGCTCATTGCTTGTAGCCCATGTGCATGCGTCTGGATAACCAGTCATGCCGAGGAGTTGCAAACCATGGATGTGCCTAGCCGAAAGAGTAGCCAGGTGCAGTTGACGTAGAAAGCTTGAATCGCACTTGGCGACATCTTCTGAAGCTTTGAAACAAGAAAAGTGAGGGCTATCATGAATCGTCTGAAAGCGACTGTAGGACTGTTGTCGATCGTGCTCGCGGCGAATGCCTGGGCGCAGACTGCTACGCAGACCGACCAAGCGGCCCAGCCCGCCCATAGCGACGAGATCGTCAAAATGAGAATGGAGGTTGCTGCAGCCAATAAGAAATATAACCAGAAAGTTGCGGCGGCCAAGAAGGTCTTCGAGCATAAGAAGGCGGAGGCCGCCAAGGAGCGCGATGCCGCGATTGCAGCGGCACACAATGGGACGAGCGGACAGTGACGGCTTTCGCGCTCAGGCCGGAGGTGGTTTGACGGTTGCCGACGGAGGCGGTCCCGTCATGGCGCTTGAAGTTCGACGTGCCATCGAGTCCAGAACATGTGGAAATGCCAGTTGGTGGTGCCAGACATGCGTGAGTGCCTTAGCGGGCTTATCGTCGCGTCTGCCTTCTGTGCAGGCGGGTGCGCGGTCGCTCCGGCGCCGCCGGAAATCGGCGGACAAACCGTCGTGGCGGCGCCGCCGACAAGCGGTGCGCAAAGCGCAGCTCAGCAGACGCCGGCGCTAGGCGGTGCGCAAACCTTCGCAATGGATCCGGCTTCGCTTGATCGGCTCGTCGGTCCGATCGCGCTCTATCCTGATGATCTCGTCGCGATCATTCTTCCGGCGTCGACTTATCCGGTCGAAATCGTGCAGGCGGACCGATTTCTCGAGCGCAGAAAAACCGAGAAGAACCTGCCGGTTAATGAAGCGTGGCAGGATCCGATCAAGGCGCTGCTGAATTACCCCGAAGTCGTGAAGAAAATGAGCACCGACCTCGACTGGGCAGTGGCGCTCGGTGAAGCGGTGGTCGCGGACCAGAGTGCGGTGTTGCAGGCCGTGCAGCGTTTCCGACGTCAGACGCAATCGGCCGGGAATCTCAAAACGGATGACAAGCAAACGGTGGTGGTCGAAAAGGAAGTCATCAAGATCGTGCCGTCGAATCCCGAAGTCATCTACGTGCCGCAGTACAACCCGACGACGGTCGTCGTCAGCAGCCCGACGCCGGTCTATAGCTACTGGCCCGCGCCTTATCCCGTCTACTACTATCCGTATGCACCGGGCGCGGCGTTCGCGACCGGCCTCATCTGGGGGGCTGCGATCACAGCGGCGTGGAATGGCGGACACTACGTGTCGCACTATGAGGGCGGCAATAACACGATCAACATCAATCGCGAAAGCAACGTTAACCGCACCGAGATCAGGAACGAGCTGAACAATCGCGCGGCGAACCGTCCGGCGAACGGGACGTCTGGCTCGCAGCGCTCGACGCAGTGGCGCTCAGAGAAGAAGCCCGGGCAGGTGTCGGGCACTAGCACGCGCGCCTCGTCACAGCGTGTCGGTGATCCGCCGTCGCGCGCCGGCGCCGGCAACTTCGGCGAAGCCGGCGGTGGCAATCGAGCCGCCGCGCGCGCCGCGCAAACGCCACGCGGGCAAGGTGCCGGCAACTTCCAGGGAGGCGGCGGCGACGCGTTCAGCGGCTATGGGTCCGCCCAGGGCGCGCGAGCGGATGGCGCGCGCGGCGCCGCCAGCCGTCAGTCGATGTCCGGCGGGCAGGGCGGTCGCAATTTCCAGGGAGGCGGCTTTTCCGGCGGCGGGCGCGGTGGATTTGGCGGAGGCGGCGGCCGCGTGGGCCGTCGATAGGAGACACGTCATGAACATAGGGTCTCGTCGACTCGTTACTTGCCTCGTCATCGCGATGCTAGTCGTCCCACTGCGCGTGGCTGCCACCGATCAGCAGCAGACCTTCGCCACGCCCGACGAAGCGGTGACTGCGCTCGAACAGGCGCTGCGGTCGAACGACGATGCCGCGCTCATCGCGATCTTCGGCAATGCGCATAAGCAACTCGTTGTGACACCGGATGAAGCCGAGAACCGCCAGCTACGCGCCAACGCGCTCGCTGAGTTCAACGCGTACCACACGTTGGAGGACATGTCGCCGGACCGCCGCATCCTGCGTATCGGCGACGAAGCGTGGCCCATGCCGATTCCTCTCGTGCGCGAGCACGGAGTTTGGCGCTTCGCCACCGAAGAAGGCGAGCAGGAAGTGCTGGACAGGCGCATTGGCGCGAACGAGCGCGAAGCGAGCAAGGTGCTGCGCGCGTATCTCGATGCGCAACGCGAATACGCGACGCACGACCGCATGGGCGACGGCGTGCTGCAATACGCGCGCAAGCTCGGCAGTTCGCCGGGCAAGCGCGACGGCCTCTATTGGCCCGCGAACGAGTCGAAGGGCGAGGAGCCGAGCCCGTTCGGCCCATTGATCGCCGAGAGCGCGAACTATTTCAAGGATCGGAACCCCGGCGCCGCGTATCACGGGTACTACTTCCGCATTCTTACGAAGCAGGGCAAGCACGCGCCGGGCGGACCATTCAATTACATCATCAACGGGCGCATGCTGGCGGGCTTCGCGATGGCCGCATACCCAGCGCAATATGGCGCGAGCGGCGTGATGACGTTCATTGTCAACAACAACGGCGTCGTGTATCAAAAGAATCGCGGCGCATCCGCCAAACCGCTGACCGAGTTTGATCCCGACGCATCGTGGACGCCCGTGCCTGAGCCTTGAAGAACGTGCTGGGTGAGATACGACTGTCTGAGTTTTCTGAGGAAGGCGGTCGACCATGCCTAGCCGAAAGACCACCTTGAAAGCCCTGTACCTGTCATGGGGGACTTTGCCATGAAACGTAAATATCAGCGCCAAGCCTATGCGCAGCGCCGCGTAACAGCGGCGGTAGGACGTTTGATCCTTGCTTCAACATCGTCCGAAAAGGCGCAGGCAGGGCGGTGGGCGCGGCTGTGGGGCAAGGTGGCGGCTACGCGCTTTTGAACTCAAGGCAGTGTTAATGCAGTTTGGCCGCGTCGCAGAACACGATGAAATCGCGGCGACTGTCGCCCAATAAAGCGCCATAATTGCCGCATCTTTCGCGCTGACGCGAGTGCCTCGCGGACGTGCGACGCGGCCTGCGCCCACCGGAGGCTCGCGTGCGTATGCTGCGTACCCATCCACGCCACTTGCAACCCGGTTCCCTCGAACTGCCCGACAGCGAGCGCCCGTTCAATCGGACGGCACGTACCTGCCCGTATCGATAGAGGTCGTGACGCAGGGCGTGATCGCAGGCCACGCGGGATACTTCTTCGCGAGCGCGACGATCCCCCACATGCCGCGGTGGCCGACGTGACCCATTCCAATCACCGGGTTCGTCGTCGAGGCAAACGGCGAGCCTGGGTGAAATGGCTTCGCGAAACAACAAATCTTCAGATGCCTTTGGGTAGGCGAGGCGTTCATCCCGTTTGTCGATATCTACACGCCATTACTGCGTGTCGCCGCTATCTCATTGGTGATTTTCATGATCCAA
>NZ_JBXOWH010000006.1:0-435250 GCF_056930355.1 Caballeronia sp. 11_S32 | reverse complement strand
TCAGCGGCGTGTGCAGCGACGGCGTGACATTCCAGATCACCATGTAGCCGATGAAGCAGGCCAGTACGAACACCGTGAAGTGCGACAGGAACGTGGCCGGCGCAAACAGGCCCACCAGCAAGAACGCCAGTGCACCGATGCCGAACACGACCGCCAGCGACCTCGCCGACATCGGCTCGCTCTGGCCGTGGCCGTTGCTCTTTTTTGGCGCGGCCGTCGCGGGCGCGGCCGACTGAGCCTGGGGGGCGACGGCCGGCTGCTTGATCGGCGGCGGCGGCCAAGTGATGTTGCCTTCCTTGATGACCGTAAGGCCGCGGATGGCATCGTCGTCGAAATCGACGTTGATCGTGCCGTCCTTGGTCTTGCACAGTTCCTCGACCACGCGCAGCA
The DNA here is from genome assembly GCF_056930355.1 of Caballeronia sp. 11_S32. NCBI lineage: Bacteria > Pseudomonadati > Pseudomonadota > Betaproteobacteria > Burkholderiales > Burkholderiaceae > Caballeronia > Caballeronia sp. 11_S32. The sequence continues at coordinate 434,860 of NZ_JBXOWH010000006.1, read as the reverse complement.
GGTTGTTGCCATACAGAGTGGACGACTGCCGCGCCAGACGCGATGCGAGATCCGTATAACCAACGATGGTCACGCCGTGACGCACCACTGCCTCGCCGGGCACGGTGAGTTCGCAGTTGCCGCCTTGCTCCGCTGCCATGTCCACGATCACGCTGCCCGGCTTCATCGACTGCACCATCTCGGCCGTGATGAGCTTCGGAGCCGGCCTGCCGGGAATCAGCGCGGTCGTGATGATGATGTCTGCGTCCCTGGCCTGCTCCGCGTACATCGCGCGCTGCGCCTGCTGGAAGCCCTCGCTCATGACCTTCGCGTAGCCGCCGCCGCCCGAGCCTTCCTCGTCGTAGTCCACCTTGACGAATTCGCCACCCAGGGACTTGACCTGGTCGGCCACCTCGGCGCGCGTGTCGTTGGCGCGCACGATCGCACCAAGACTGGCTGCGGTGCCGATTGCAGCCAGGCCTGCTACGCCAGCGCCAGCGATGAAGACCTTGGCAGGCGGGACCTTGCCGGCGGCGGTGACCTGACCGTTCAGGAAGCGGCCGAAAGCATGTGCTGCCTCGATCACCGCACGGTAGCCGCTGATGCCAGCCATCGAGGTGAGCGCGTCCATCTTCTGCGCGCGTGACAGCGTGCGCGGCAGCGAATCGATCGCCAGCACCGTGGCCTGCTTGGCGGCCAGCTGCTGCATCAGCTCGGGGTTTTGTGCCGGCCAGACGAAACCGATCAAGATGCCGCCGTCGCGCATCAGCGCCACTTCCTCGCTGCTCGGGGCGCGCACCTTGAAAACGATATCGCTGCGAGCCCACAGTTCGGCGGCCGAAGCCACGACCTCGGCACCGGCCGCACGGTAGGCGTCATCGTCAAAATTTGCGGCGGCGCCGGCACCGCTTTGCACAGCCACCCGAAACCCCAGCTTGAGCAATTTCTCGACTACCTCCGGTACGGTCGCGACGCGCCGTTCGCCAGTGGTTACTTCCGAAGGAATGCCAATCAGTAATGTCATAGGGAAAGTTGATTGTTCACATTGGTATCGATCATCGCAAGGAGCTTGAACCTCTGTCTCACTGAAACTTCTCCTTGCTGGATGGGGTTGCGCGCGTGGATCTCCAACGAATATTGCGAGGAGGTGCGATGCAGGCGCGGCGGTAATGGCGAAGTCAGGCCAGCGGCGCGATGATCAATCGTCCGCGCAGAAAATCGACGGGGCGATATTGGTGAAGTTCTTCACGTCGCCAATCACCTCGGCGGCTTTGGCGGAGGAAAGAGCCATATTGATGCTGGCCTGATCGCTGAAGCGCAGTATTGCCACGCATGCGAAGGGTTGTGGATCGGATGACGGAAACAGGACCTCGGCCGATTGAAGACCGAACTCACTCCACGCCGAGCGGACAAGCGGAGCATGGGTCGAAAGGTAATATTCGCGGTCGAACGTCGCACCTTCTGCGTTCAGGTAGGTCACCATCAGGGTAGTCATATTGGATCCTTTGTTGAGAGATGTGAGAGAGTCGCCTTATTAGCCGCGCCAGCGCCTTGAAAGCGATTTGGCATCGTCCGTGCACGGCGCAGCAACTGACCGCCAAACAACAACATCCACAGCGGCAGAACGAGCACGACCACCATCTCGCTGGAGTTCGACAGCGCCTCGAGGTCTGGAAAAAAGCCGAACAAGAAGAAGACCACGAAGGCCCAGCCGACGATCTTCAGCAGAATCGATCCCTTCCAGCCGGCCTTTCTGAGCACGTCGGCGGCGATCAGCGTCCAGAAGAGAACGAGCGGACCCTCAATCCACCAGAGGCCGTTCTGTGTCGCATTAGCTATTGCCGTCCATACTGCCGCCGCGGCGCTTCTCGTAGCGTCGTCGCCGCCCGCGTAAAGATGGGCGAGTGGGTGAAGGGTTGCAAACTGCATGACGGCACCGGTCACGCCCACCATGACATACAACGCGACAGCCATCGCCACCATACTGCCTAGCGAGCCCAGTTCTTCGCGAAATGCGTGCACAAAGTAGCCGCCAATGACGACGAAGGGCAGATAGAACCCGAGTGCGTCGGCAACCATGCACCAGCGAAACAGCTCGCGAGTATCCGGTGGCAAGGCAAGCATCGATGCGCCGTGCAGCACCATATCCGCATCCGGACCTGTTACTGCAAAAGACAATCCGACATTCGCGTACGCCAGAACGCCACCGATGATCGCGCTCCAAGCCGTGAAGCGCATTACCTTGCGCGAGGTCTGATTCATCATAATCTCCAGGAGAAACGTTTAGCGCTGCGCACATAGACTTCCAGTCGCCCGGAACTTAGCAACAGCGTCGTCTTCGCTTAATTGCGGTAAGGGGCGAGACTCTCCGCCATCAGGCTCCCGCTTTGAGCACGCTCCAGGGCGCAATAGCCGTAGTAGATGGCCGGCATGAAATAGGCCCATGTACACAGCGCCAACGTGAAAAAATTGAGCACGACGTTGGTTTCCTCGCCGGGGATTTTGTAGAAATCGTAGATACCTGCAATCGCGAGCGAGGCCACTAGCGACACAACGACGCCCAGCGCCTCAAGCATGGCGCCCACGTTTAGCAACCGTTTGACGAAATAAGCGAGATAGATCGACAGGCAGATCCACATCGCAAGATAGTAGTAAGGCAAAAACCCGGAAATAAAATCTGCTCCGACTAAAACGAATGTGAGCACAAACGAAGCGGCAAACACCGCGACGTCCTGCCGAATTGACGGCTTGTAGCCGTGCGTAATCGCCAATAAGCCGGCGACGGCGATGATGGGCATGCCGAACCCTCGAGAGAACGCGTCGAAGAAGTGCGCTATCTCATAGGAAACTGCGTTACCTGTGGCAAAGAATAGGATAGCGTTCGTCGCCGAGGTGCCGACGATCCACATCTCCAGACCGAGAAGATAGTTTTTTTTCTTGACGAACTTCCAGCCATAAAAGAATGAGCTCACCGCCAGCAAAGCACTAGAGAGCATAAGAACTAAAGATCTGAGGTCCATCGCTTACTCCCAATTCCGGTTGTATCTGATTGGTCAATCTTTCTTCGGGTCAAGGCTTGCCAGATAGGTGGCAACGGCTTTGCGATCTTCAGGCGAAAAACCCATTGCAAGGTTTTTCATCACGCCTGTGGGTTCGCTGCGGGTGCCCGAAGCGAAGTGATCGAACTGCGCAAGCAGATAGTCGTACCCCTGGCCAGCCAGACGCGGAAACTGATCGTGGCCCATCAATCGAGCGCCATGACATGCGGCACAGTTGGCAGCGGCTACCAGATGCAGCCCTTTCTCGCGCAGTTGCGCATCCGGCTTGAAGTAACGATTCGCGACAGGGGGCACACCCGCGAAATATGCCGCCAGCGACTTGATCTGCGCATCGCTCATCGTCAACGCGAGAGGCGTCATATTCGGATTTCGCCGCGCCTGACTTGAGAAGTCGTGGAGTTGAGCCTCTAGGTAAGGTGCTGGTTGCCCCGCCAGGCTCGGATACCCTTGGTGGAGTGAATTGCCCTTGACGCCGTGGCAGCCCATGCAGACATCGGTTACATGTGGCCAAGCGCCACCGTCGGCCAGGTAAGCGGTCGTCGAGTTCGCGATATAGCTCTGAAGCCGATAAAGACCCAGCAGATCGGAACCGAAAATGGCCAGCAACAGTACGACGGCCAAAGGAACGCAAATCAATAGGATTTTTTTCATCATCGCCCTCTTACGCCCGACGCAGGGCGTTCAGGGCCTGAAGCGCGCCCTGATGTCCTGAGCGCACGGCGCCATCCATGTAGCCGGCCCAAATATTCGCAGTCTCCGTCCCCGACCAGATCAGCCTGCCGCACGACGGGCGCAGAGCCTCGCCGTGTGCACTCCAAAATCCCGGAGGAATGGCGGAAACGCAGGTTAAGGTCCAGCGATCCGCCTGGCCCCAGTCTTGATCGTGGTAGGCAACGGGAGACAGCGCTTCGTCGCCCCATGCCTGGGCGTAGAACTGCTTATGCATAGCGATCGCCGCGTCCCGATCCGATGGCACCTTGGCGTTCTCGACGAATGCATTGATGACGCCGATCTCTCCGGTGGGCGGAGAGTTGTCATAGGCCCAGATGATCGGGCCATTAAACTGAAAAATGCTCCCGTTCATTCCCTTGTCGCGCCAGAATGGACGGCGATACACCATGGCCGTTTTCCTCGCGGGAGAATGCGCGGGCCAGGCGCGCTGCAGAGCCGCGCGCTTTTCTGGCAGCGGAGGATCGAACTGGATCTGATGACACAATGCCGGATGTATGGCCATGACGACGGTTCGCGCACGCACTTCGCCATGGTCGGTATGCAGGGTGACGACGTCGCCATCCCATCCAGCAATCCGGCGCACCGGAGTTGACAGGCGCACCTTGCTGCTCAGTTGCTGAGCCATCTTAATGCTGAGGATCTGCGAGCCGCCAATGAAACGTGTTTCCTGGGCGCTATGCTTGATGCTGTCAAGCTGCGAGTAATCGCAATCTGCGGAATTGATCATCGAAAGGAAGTGCAGCAATCCCATCTTCGCCGGGGCCGTGCCGCCCGAGAGGGTGATGCTGCCATTCCATGCCACTTGGTCTTCTGGCTTGATATTCTGTTTTTGCAGCCAGTCGCCGACAGACAGCTTGTCCAGTTCGCCGGCCATCGGAGACGTCCAGGGCGTGCCGCAAGGCACATCGCGCGCGAGTCTGCTGAGCTTTGCCCCGATCGCCTCGTCGGTGCCGAAAGTGCCTTTTAGATCGACTGTCACGCGACCGTCGCCGCCGAGAACAACTGTATTGCCATCGTAATAAGTTGGGAAGGTACCGACACCCAATTCGCGCGCAAGATCTGCGACGGCTGTCTGACCAGGACCGATCCATTGGCCGCCGACTTCCGAAACGTACCCGCCGGGAATGTTGTAGTTGAGCGTTCGCCCCCCCACACGATCACGGGCTTCCAGCACCAGAATGGACTCGCAGCCTGCTTGATGCAGATCTCGCGCGGCGGTCAGTCCAGCCAGCCCCGCTCCTATGATGGCGACGTCGAGAACGTCGTCCGCGCTTGGCGCGCTCTTGGGGACGGTCGCAAAAGACTGTCGGGCACCGACGGCGAGCGTGCCGACGGCCGCTGAGGCACCGGCATACTTAAGCCATTGCCTGCGCCCCAGGCTTTCGGCGCCTTCAGGGAAGAATTTTTCTGCCATAGTGCCTCTGTCTGCGTGATGAGGTCCCGCTGTTGCGTTTCCCCGAAACTGCCCCGTTCAGGCTCCAGGCTCCATATCCGGGTCGAAATAACGTCCTGCGCATATCCTCAAAAGCCCCTTCAGAACAATTGATAAGCTTTATGCGAGACTGCGGATCTGCCGTTCCAGTGCCGTACATATAGTCCAACATGGCAAATATAGGTCGCTATACCAATCATGAAGGCGAAGAGATGCAGCGCGACTCGCAACTTTTCGCTGTCGGACGTCTCGCTAAGTACCAAAGTGCAGCGCCATAGAAAGATCTTGATCCGGGCTGGTAAGCAGGATCGGCCCGCATCCGTCCGAACATCACTGGCGCATGTCCGGACTAGCGCTCACATTGACGACACCAGCTCCGGCACGATCTGGAAAAGATCGCCCACGAGACCGTAGTCGGCCACGCTGAAAATTGGCGCTTCTTCATCCTTGTTGATTGCGACAATCACCTTTGAGTCCTTCATGCCAGCCAGGTGCTGGATCGCACCCGAGATGCCCACGGCAACGTACAGGTGCGGTGCGACGATCTTGCCGGTCTGGCCGACTTGGTAGTCGTTTGACACATATCCCGCATCCACTGCCGCACGCGAGGCGCCGAGTGCTGCGTTGAGCTTGTCGGCGAGCGGCTCCAGAATCGACGCAAAACTCTCGCTGCTGCCCAGGCCGCGGCCACCCGAAACGACGATCTTTGCGCTAGTCAGCTCCGGACGGTCGAGTTTCGTGACTTCACGGCCAACGAATTGCGAGAGGCCGCTGTCTGCTGACGCGTCGAGCCTTTCCACGACGGCATTGCCACCGTGTGCGGAATCTGCATCAAATGCCGTGGGCCGCACCGTGATGACCTTGATCGGATCCACTGACTGAACAGTTACGATCGCATTGCCCGCATAGACTGGACGCTCGAACGTGTCCGGCGAGTTCACTGCCGTGATTTCCGAGATTTGCGCGACGTCAAGCTTTGCAGCAACCCGCGGCGTAACGTTTTTGCCCGCTGCCGTGGCCGGCGCGAGAATGTGTGAATAGTTCCTCGCAATCGAAAGCACCGTCGCTTCAACGTTCTCTGCGAGGCCTACTTCGAGGTGCGGGGCATCGGCTAGCAGCACCTTCGAAACGCCCGCGATCTTCGCCGCTGCATCGGCCGCGGCCTTTGCGTTGTGACCTAAAATCAGCACGTGCACGTCGCCCCCGATCTTCTGTGCAGCGGCGACCGTGTTCAGCGTTGCAGCTTTAACCGACACGTTATCGTGTTCAGCAATAACCAGGTTCGTCATCTCTCTCGCTCCCTAACCTTCAGATAACCTTGGCTTCAGTCTTCAGCTTCTCGACGAGTGCCTTCACGTCGGCAACCTTCACACCAGCCGAGCGCGCGGGCGGCTCAGCGACCTTCAGGGTTCGCAGACGCGGCGTGACGTCCACACCAAAGTCGTCGGGCTTAACCGTCTCCAGCGGCTTCTTCTTCGCCTTCATGATGTTAGGCAGCGTGACGTAGCGCGGCTCGTTCAAACGAAGGTCGGTAGTCACCACTGCGGGCAGTTTGAGCGACAGCGTTTCCGCACCGCCATCGACTTCACGTACGACCGTGGCCTCGCCATCAGCGATGGTGATCTTCGAAGCGAAGGTCGCTTGCGGCAAGTTCGCCATCGCGGCGAGCATCTGGCCGGTCTGGTTCGAATCGTCGTCGATGGACTGCTTACCGAGGATCACGAGCTGCGGTTGCTCCTTGTCGACGAGTGCCTTGAGCAGCTTTGCCACGGCGAGCGGTTGCAGGATCTCATTCGACTCGATGAGGATCGCGCGATCCGCGCCTATCGCGAGTGCCGTCCGCAGAGTCTCCTGCACCTGCATCACCCCCGCGGACACCGCGATGATCTCCGTGGCCAAGCCGGCTTCCTTAAGACGCACCGCCTCTTCCACGGCAATTTCGTCGAATGGGTTTATCGACATCTTCACATTGGCGATATCGATACCTGTTCCGTCGGACTTCACGCCGACCTTCACATTCGCGTCCACGACCCGCTTCACCGCAACCAACACTTTCATTGCTGTTCCTCGTTTAATCCACTTGCGCTGCGTGCGCTCGTCGCGGGCACCTGAGCCGAAGCGGCGACAGTCGTTAGCACAGCAGCGAGCTGCACTGCCCTCTCATCAGCCACGTTCTGATACCTGGACCGGGGGTGCCCTGGAGCCGACGCGAAGCCAACTTGCGCCGACGGGTTGTTCACTCTTTCGTCCAACCGTTCTGATAAAGCTTTCCTGCGAGCACGCCAAGACGCAACGTGAGGTGGTAATTCTCGCCGTCCTCGATCAGTGCGGACCGGACATCACGGAACAGCTTCTCGATCGGGAACTCGCGTGTGGTGCCATTACCGCCGAAGAGCTGGAACGCCTCAGTCGTAATCTTCATGGCTTCCTCCGTCACGCTGACCTTGGCCTGGGCAGTTGCGTACGGATGGCTCTTCGGAGACAGACGTGAGAATGCGAGGCTGCGTCGCGCGATCGCACGCGCCATTTCCAGCCGACGCAGCATCTCGCCCACGCGCAATTGCGTCATCTGATGGTCGATCAACAGCGCTCCGCCTTGCTTGCGTTCGTGGCAATATCCCAGCGCGAGTTCGAACGCGGCGCGGGCCACGCCTACGAACACCTGGCACATGTGCGTGCCGGCGAACGACCATGTTGAGGCCAGGTTGCCGAGGTAATCGTCCTGCAGCGCAATCGCGAAGCGCTTGGGCACCTTCACGTTGTCGAAGTAGATTTCGCCCTGCGGCAGTGAGCGCTGGCCAATCTTGTCGAGCGGTTTGCCTCGGGAGACACCTGGCAAATCAAGCGGAAGAATCATGCCGATTCCATTCGTGAACGCACTTCGTTCCCCGCTTCCATAGAAGCCATCGCCATAATCCGCCGCCATGTACGCGAGCGCCACCTGAGCGACCGAGCCGTTGGAGATCCATGCGGAACTTTGACCGTTGATGACGATTTCATCCGCGACTACCTTCGCGGTAAGGTTACCCAACGGCTGCTTGCCGATCGCGCTGATCTCGTCGCGATAGAGAATCGCGGCATCGGTGCCGCGGTCAGGCTGGGTATTCATCCAACAACCAATCTTGCCGGCGCACATATCGATCAGCTCCTGGTTGCCGACCGATTGCGCCATCATCAGCGGGGCTGGCGCCACGCCGATCGAAACAGCAAGCCCTGCATCACCCCAACCGAGCTCTTCGCCAATCAGCGATTCGATGCGCACCGCCATGTCCGGCGGAAGCTGCGCGAGCAACTGCGGATCAAGGCCAAGCTTCGCGCTCTCCATCATGGCGGTCCAGTAAGGCGAGCCGGGTGCGATCACTTCCTCCGGCGTCATTCGATCGAGTTCGCGGCCGACGGGCTTCAACACATCGCGTGCGAAACGGTGAACCGTGTCCTGGATCGCACGTTCTTCCTCGCCCATCGGGGTTTCGAAGCCGGTCAATCCAGTCAGCGGCAATCCTACGGACTTGTGTAGTCGAATCATTCCGATATTCCTCCTGTCCAGGATGCGACTCGACCAGACTGCCTGGCAGTCTGGTCACCTCAATTGTAGATATAAATACCAAACATAGGTCACTATACAAATTACGACCTGGAAAAAAAAGACGGGTATTCCCTGTCCTTCTTATCGGATCGCGACCAAATGTTTCTTCTATGACCTGTTCACGCTTCCAGCCGGCCCTAAACAATCTCCGCGTCTATCGCGTTTCCCCAACCAAGGTATGCGCGATCTCGAACAACTTCGCCTCGAACTTTCGCATGTACGCCCGGCTACTGCGCCCGGTGCCCAGATGGAAGGTCACGCCGTCGAGCATCGAAATGAGCAGCACTGCGATGTGCGCGCTCTCGGCGGCTCCACGTGCCGGATTTGCGGCATGAATGAGATCAGCAACTTGACTTGTCAAGGTGTCGTACCAGTCGTTGCGCATTTGCGCGCACTCGGGGTCAGTAGATGCAAACGAAAAGAAATGCCACCACAGCGAGATGTACTCTGAGTCCTTGGCGTCCTGCACCGACTGATGGAGAATGGCGTCGATCGTCGCACGCGGCGAAGCATTGCTTTGGAGCGCCCGCTTCAACGCATCGAAATATGTGTCGATCGCGGGCAGCATGACCGCCCGCAGGACGGCAGAGCGTGTTGGGAAGTAATACTGGAGGTTGCTGACACTGATTCCCGCACGCAAAGCAACGGCGCGCAGCGAGAACGCCATGGGCCCACTCTCGAGCAAAAGCTTCCTTGCCGCACGGATGATGGCATTGCGCGTACGTAAGCCTTGGGCGCGCAGGCCATCAGCGGGATGTCCCATGGAAGATGCTGCGCCCGATGCGCGCCGCTCACGGGGACTGGGCTCTTTTCGCACTGTCATCGCTTTCCCCCCGAGTGAGGTAGACGCCCCCGCCGGGGCCGTAATGCAGTCACGATTGCGCCCAAGGTACACATGGCTTCGAGTACATCGGGACGTACCTCCGTCCGCATAGTGCGTGCGCCGCAACGTCCGATCGCACTCCTCCTGACCTCGGTTCGTTTTTCCGGTCATCGCGCCGCTCGCCCTGTGCGTCCAACAAGACAGATTCGAAACGTGGTCGATACGTATCCACTGCAAGCGTCTCGTCACGCAACGCCGGTTACGACATTCGCGCCTGCGCAGCGCGCACCTTGCTGTTCACACGCTCGTCGAGCGCGTTCACCACACCCAGCGCCCCGGTCATGACGCACCATCGCAGGGGCTCAGGCAGCATCGATGGCGTCTTGTGATCCAGCGCCGAAAGTAGCGGATTGTCGGTGCCGCGAATCCGCCCTGCAATCATGCTTCCGACCATCGATTGCGAGGCCACGCCGTGGCCGGAGCATCCGGCGCTGTAGAAGATGTTCTGATGCGACCCAATGGTCCCGACAACGGGTAGCGCATCATTAGCCAGGCTGATATAGCCGCTCCAGCATGCCCGCAGCGCGACGCCCTTGAGTGAGGGAAAGCGGTCATGCAGGGCCGTGCGCAGCTCGCGATATGACTCGTAGTCGGGCACGTTCGGTGTTTTGGAGCCGTACGGATAATGGATTCGCTTCGTCGTGACCACGAGCGTGTTGTTCACGGTCAAGCGATGGCTTTCCATGGTCCAGTGTGCCGTCACGATCCCTTCGCGTCGTGGCCAGCCTAAGGCCTTGCGCTGAGGCTCGGAGAGCGGCTCAGTCTCGATCGCCGAGACCCGCAACGGTACGACTTTGTCTGCAAGCAGGCCGAGTTGCGGCGTATAGGCGTTGGTGGCCAGCATCATAGCCGGTGCGCTTGCACTTCCGCGCGGTGTTTGTACCTTGATGACAGGCCCTTCCGTGTAGGACAGCAGCGGCGTATTCTCGAAAATCCTCACGCCTGCCCGAAGCGCTGCGCGCCTGAGCCCCATCACATACTTGCCGGGGTGAAGCGTGCCGCCGCGCGACACGTAGTTGCCAAACAGAAACGCGGGCGGAATGCCACGTGCACGCATCTCAGCCTGATCGAGAAATTCCGACTGACAGCCCAATTCGGTGCCGATTCGCATGCCTTCGCGCACCTTATCTTCCTGCGAGGGATCGATGCCCGCACGGATAATGCCCGTCTGATTGTAGTCGCAGTCGATCTCGTACTCTTTCAGCTTGCCCTCCACGAAGGGGACCGCGTCCTCGTAATAGCGAACGATCTCTTTCCCTTTCTCGTTGCCTATGTTCTTGAGAAAAAGATCATATTCGAGCCCGAGTGCGCCGGCCAAATAACCCGCGTTGCGTCCGCTTGCACCAAAGCCCGCAAACTCGCGCTCGAGCACGACCACGTTCGCGCCGTGCTTGACGAGTTCCAGCGCCGCCGATAGCCCGGCAAAGCCCGCGCCGATGATGACCACATCCGCACTCACGTCGCTCACGAGTTCTGGTTGCAAGTCGTCTGGCCGTTCCACCCAGACTCCAAGCGCGCGATATTTCTCCATGTCAGCGGCCATTCTGGCTTCTTCCACTGGACTACCTGATTCATTGCTCGAGCATTGTGTAGCCGCCACTGCCGGCGCCACTACGGCTGCCACCGCCGCACCCTTGAGGAACGTGCGGCGGTTCACTCCAGAACGAGAGTCAGCTTGCTGTTCTGCCTGTGTTTCCGTCGTCTCACTCATAACTGCTCCATCAAGTCTTGCTTAGAATGTGGACCGCGAGCGCGGCTTCCTCGACACCCTGAAAACCGCCGCCGTTTTCCTGAATCGCGTGACGCGCTCCGGGTACCTGCCGCGGGCCCGCTTCTCCACGCAGTTGAGTAACCAGTTCATAGAGCTGACCGATTCCCGTCGCACCCAACGGGTGGCCTTTCGATTCGAGGCCGCCGGACGTGTTGATGGGAATGCGGCCGCCGAGCGAGAACTCGCCGCGCTCGGCAGCGGGTCCGCCTTCGCCGAACGGTACGAGCCCGAGATTTTCGGCCTGGATGATTTCGCCCATCGCTGAGGCGTCGTGCACCTCCGCCACGTCCACGTCCTCTGGACCGAGTCCCGCCTGGTCGTATGCCTGAAGTGCCGCGAGGCGGCCGATGTTCTTCTCTGGCTCGTCGATGCGTCGATGCGTGAAGCTGCGGATCACGCTCGCCGCAATCCTGACGCACCGGCGACGGTCGGCGCCGATGCGTCGCAAGCCCTCCTCGGTACACACGATCGCCGCCGCCGCGCCGTCCGAAACCGGCGCACACATGGGCAGCGTGATCGGATACGTGATCGGCGGTGCGGCGAGCACTTCGTCGATGGTGAATGGCTGTCGGAACTGCGAATACGGGTTGTGCACCGAATGCAGGTGATTTTTCGCCGAAACCGCAGCGATCTGCCGTTGCGTGGTTCCGTAAGTCTTCATGTGATACCTGCACAGCGCGGCATAGACCGACATGAAGCGGCTATACGGCCGGTCGGACTCCGACCCGGGTGGCGGCTCGATGCCTTCGCCGAGCCTCATCAGACTGGCGAAGTTCTCGTCGACGCGCGACACATCCCAGCCCGCCTCGAACAAGGCGAATGACTTCGCCTTGTCCGGGACGTTCATCTTCTCTGCGCCGAGCGCGAGAACTACATCGCAGGCACCCGACCGAAGCGCCTGGGCCGCGAGATGCACCGCGGTGCTCCCGGATGCGCAGGCGTTTTCGACGTTGTAGACCGGGATGCCTTCAATCCCGATCTTGCTGAACACGATCTGCCCCGGAATGGACAGTTGGCCCTGCAGCGGCCCGTTGGTGATGCCAGCATAGAAAGCCGCGCCGATCGCTGCGGCATCGCAACCCGCATCCTTCAATGCGCCGCGTAGCGCTTCGCCCGCGAGATCGTCGATGCTGCGCCCGAAGTGACGGCCAAACACGGTCATCGCAATGCCCGCGATGTAAATGTCGCTCATGGTGTTTTTCTCAAATTGACTGACTCAGATCCGTCGGCCTTGACCCTGCCAGTACTGCTCGCGCAGATCTTTTTTCAGCACCTTGCCGGCGGTGCTACGCGGCAGTGCCGCAATGAAGTCCACGCTCTTCGGTGACTTCACCGAGCCGAGTTTCTCCTTGCATAACGCTACGAGTTCTTCTGCACTGACGCTCTGACCGGCGTTGAGCTCCACCACCGCCTTCACCGCCTCACCCCACTTGTCGTCGGGGACCCCGATCACCGCGCAATCCTGTACTGCCGGGTGCGCCCAGATCACCTGTTCGACTTCGCTCGGGTAGACATTGAAGCCACCGCTGATGATCATGTCCTTCTTGCGGTCGGTGATGTACAGATATCCTTCGTCATCCAGATGACCGACGTCGCCCGTGCGCAACCAGCCGTTCACGATCGTTTCGGCGGTTTTGTCGGGCGCCTTGAAGTAGCCCTTCATCACGAGGTCGCCACGTACGCAGATTTCGCCGGTTTCGCCCCGAGGTAGGAGCTCGCCACGATCGCTCATGATTTCGACGCGAATCAGCGGATTGGGTCTGCCCACCGACGAAAGCCGGCTTTCAGGAGCAAGCGCGCCATCCACGAAGTGCTCGGCCGGCGTGAGATAGGAGATCGACGCCGGGGCTTCCGTCTGACCGTATCCGCCCGCCATGACCGGACCGAACACCTCGATCGCGCGCTTGAGCTTCTCCACCGACATGGGTGCCGCTCCATACAGAAAGCATTTGAGCGAGGAGAAATCCTGGTTCTCGATACCGGGGATATCGAGCAGGCGGTAGATCACCGTCGGCGGCAGGAAGAACTCCGTCACCCGATGTTTCGCGATCGCCGCGAGCAGCGGCGCCGGCTCCGGCTTGGGCAGTACGACCACCGTGCCGCCGCGGGCGGTGCACGGCAGCGAGAGCATTCCCGCGGTATGGGTCATAGGCGCCGCCGCAAGATTCACCGGACGCTCCACGCCATATGGAAACGCAATCATGAACTGCGCGAAATAGGTTTGAAACGCGCGATGCGTGTTCATCACCCCCTTCGGCAAACCCGTCGTTCCGCCCGTGGCAGAAAGCGTCACGATGTCGTCCATGTCGTACTCGACGATCGGCCCGGTCGCAGGTTGCGCCGCGCTCCATGTCTTGAGCGATGGCGCCCACGGCAGATCGGCATCAATACAGACCCAGAGCCTCACTTTGGGCAGGCTGGGACGCAGCGCCTCGATTGCCGGTGCGAATGCCTGGTGAAAGAACAGCGCTTCGCAATCGAACGCGTCGAGGAGGTACTGGTTCTCCTGCGGCGCGTTGCGCCCGTTGACCGGGATCCACACCACCCCTGCGCGCCACAGCCCCAGCGTGCAGGTCCAAGCCGTGACGTCGTTATCGGCCCAGACCGCCGCCTTCGCTTCTTTTTCGAAGCCTGCCTCGAGCAGTCCGTTAGCGATACGGCACGACAGCGCGTGAACTTCACTGAACGAATAGCTTCGCTCGTCCTGAATGTAGGCGATGCCGTTGGGATTGATACGCCAACCGCGATCGAAAAAGTCAATGATTGCCATGTCCCATGTGTCCCTGGATCTGTTTCGAATCTCTGTTCTCGCGGCCGTTACAGTTGGGCGACGGTCGCGCGCGCGAGCCCGCGCTGCTCGAGGAACCCGAGCAGGTAGCGATGGCCGAATGCCTTCGAACCGGATGCAAAGCCAACCTTCGCGGTGTCGCCGTCGAGAAGCTTGGCAATACCGGCGGCATGAATGGCTCCGGTGGCGATATACGGCGTGATGCCGTGCACAGTCGCCCGAACTGCCGCAAGCTGACCGCGGCCGATCGCAAAGTCGACAGTGCGATGAAGCGACGTGCGCTCGCGCGGCGGCATCGACGGTGTCACGGAATCGACAAGCTGTTTGAGCACCGCATCCTGCTGCTCACGTGGCAGGTGCGCGTATTCCGCGTCCCACTTCTGACTGAGCCCATGCACCATCTGCATTGCGTTGTTGTCGTAGAAGCCAACGCACGAGATACAGCTGCGCACGCGGGGATCCTGCTCGAAATACACCGGCAGCGAGGTGCCGCCCCACGGCAACGCGAATACTGGTTGCAGAAAATCGGGGGAGGCAACATTGAACGAAGCGTGCTTGTCATGCGGCACCAGCTTCTTCTCCCATAGATAGCAAGATTCCTGGCGATAGCCTCCGAAGATGGTCGCCGTAGAGCCCACGCTCACACCGGCGCCGGCACCGCGCGGGCCGCGCGTCAAGGTCGCCGTCTCCAGCGCATCGACACCTGGCGTCTCGAGTGCCAGCTCGGCGGCAATCTCCGCGAATGTGTACATGTATGCGTTCGAAGGCGACAGCAGCAGACCGCCCTGACGGTAGAGCTCGCCAAACTGCTCGCGCGCCTGGCGGATGAAGTGTTGCTCGCCGGTGGTGTCGAGGTAGTGACAACCGGCCTTGAGTGCCGCCTCCACCGCGACCAGGCCGAAATCGAAGAACGGCCCGACGGTGGCGCACACGACCTTCGCGCCGCGAAAGGCATTCGCAAGCGAATCGACGTTGTGTTCGGCCTCGATGATTTCGTAGCTCGCAGATTCGAGGCGCACGACCCGCTGCGCCATCATTTCCTGCGTGCGCCTTGCGTTGCGCGCCACAGCGGTAAACGGAATGTTCTGGTCGATCAGCCAGTCCATGATCAACATGCCGGTATAACCACTTGCGCCATATACAACGACGGGATGCTTTGCCATGCCTGTCTCCTAAAAGGTGATTGGGTTCAACGGTGCGTCTTTCAAATGCGGAGGATGCCGGCGGCGGTGACACGCTCCGCTATCAGAGAATGCAGCGATAATGCATGTTCATTTTATAGAATATCGTACCTAACATAGTCACAGTATACAAACATATTTAGTTTAAAAAGACAGGTATTTCCTGTCCCTTAGACCTCTTTTCGGTTACGCGATGGTTGTTATTCAGCGCCTGCGTTGCTGCCGACCGGCGTCAGACTGGCAAGATAGCTGGCCACAGCCTTGACGTCTTCGCCCGACAGAGTGGCCGCCAACCCATTCATTGCGCCGCTCGGGTCATGACGCTCGCCGGTCTTGAATGCAGCAAGCTGCCTCGCGAGATAGGTCTCTCCCTGTCCCGCCAGACGCGGAACATGGTCTTCCCCCATGAACGCCGCTCCGTGGCACGCTTGGCAACTTTTTTCTGCCACGAGTTCCATACCGCGCTTCTCTAGCCCGGCTTGAGTGCGCGCCGGCTCGCTTCGGGCCGGAGTCTGCCGCGCAAAATAGGCACCCATTGATTTGATCTGTTCGTCGGTCAGATCCCTTGAAATCGGCCCCATATAAGCGTTGGGCCGTTGCCCGTCAGCGAAGGCGCGCAATTGGGCGATGAGATAAGCCTGTGGCTGTCCTGCCAGCGACGGATACCAGGCGTTCGCGGACTGCCCGTGCGCACCGTGGCAGAAATAGCAGGTCTCTTGCGGTTGCGGCCAGGAGCCACCGTTGGCCACTTGCAACCTGTCGATCTCGTTCATCGCTTTTTCGAAATGCATACCGTCCAGGTACTCGCGTCCGTAAAGCGCTCCCACGCCCACCACAGCGGCGAGCCCGACGACTCCACTTACGATCCATGCCCGTCTCATTCAGGCCACCTCGCCGCGTCGAGTGAAACCAGCCAGCGCCTGCAAAGCAGCACGATGGCCCGAACGCACGGCACCGTCCATCGCACCCGCCCAGATGTCGGCAGTTTCGGTGCCCGACCAGATCAGGCGCCCCACTTCGGGGTGCAGATACTTTCCCCACTTCGTCCAGAAGCCTGGCGGCATGGGGTTGATGCAATGCAGGGTCCACGGATCGACCCGGCCCCAGTCGTAGTCATGGAATTGCGTCGGATGCAGCGCGCGGTCTCCGAATGCCTTCGCAAATGTGGCCGACAGCGTCTTCTCGGCCGTCGCGGGATCATCAGGCAACATCCCTGGCGCCACGAATGCGGCGATCACGCCGAGTGATGCGTCGGGAGGCGAATTGTCGTACGTCATGAAAACGGGACCGCCGACCTGGAAGATCGTTCCGCAGTACCCGGCGTCGCGCCAGAACGGCTTGTCATAGACGTGGACAGTCTTTCGCATTGGGGCGCTCGTGGGCCAATGCTGCTGGAGTTGCGCCCGCCCGCTGGGCAACGGTGGATCGAAAACCACCTGATTGCAAAGCGCCGGATTCATCGCAACGATGACGCGACCGGCCTTAATCAAGCCTTGATCCGTGTGCAGCTCGACGACTTCGCGATCCCAGCCAGTGATCTTGCGCACCGGCGAGGAAAGCCTGACCTTGTCGCCGAGCTGCTCGGCCATCTTGATGCTCAGACGCTGCGAGCCGCCGACGATGCGCGTTTCCTGTGCCCCGCCTTTGAATGCCTCGAGTTGCGTATAGTTGCAGCTTGCGCTGTTGATCATCGACAAGTAGTGCAGCAGACCCAACTGGGCCGGCGCACCGCCCGTCGTCAGCTTCGCGGCTAGCGCGAGAAAGTAGCCGTCCTCGTATTTCACGCCCTGCTGCAAAAGCCACTCGCCGTAAGATAGCCTATCCAATTCCGCCAGATTCGGTGCCTTCCATGGCGCGCCGGATGGCACGCCCCGCGACAGTTCGGCAAGCCGGTTGCCAATCGTGTCGTCACCCCCGGTGCCGCCATGAAAATCTTGGGCCACAATAGCGCCCTGCGCCATCACGACGGTCTTCCCTGCGTACCAGCTCGGAAACGTGTCGATCTCGAGTTGACGTGCCAGATCGAAGATCGCGGTCTGACCGGGACCGATCCACTGCCCTCCGGCTTCAGAAACGACGCCGCGGCCAAGGTCATGGTTATAGGTTCGGCCACCGACGCGATTGCGTGCCTCGAGCACGACAAACGAATCGCATCCAGCCAGCTGGAGGTCGCGGCCCGCCGTCAATCCTGCGAGACCCGCACCGATGATCGCGACGTCCAATACCTCACGGTCTCTCGGGGGCTTCGTAACCGCACTTTGCGCGAGTGACACTCCATCGGCAGCCAGCGTCGCAGCACCTGCTGCGGCAAGGTGGAGGAACCGGCGCCGGCTCCGCGCGGGCGGCCTGCGAATCATTTTCGGTTCCGTCTCGACTTCCATGTTGCCACTCCTGTTTCAATTATATGCAGTACTGCGATATACACATGCGGCAGGAAATGCAGCATGCTCAAGGCCCCACCAGCACACCGTCCTGCGAAAACAGCAACGGCTTTCCGGTGCGATCGATCACTGCGGCTGTGAGGGACGCACGATCCGCGCGCTGTTGAACCTCGAACGAAGTACTGCCCTCGCGTTGCCGGAAAACAAGGCCATCGAGCCCGACGCCCATCAGTCCATTCCCGGTCGTCAAAAGATCGGTGATCGAACTCTTCGTGCCCGCGTTCAGCGCCGTCCATGTCGCCCCATCGTCGCTGCTCTGGTACAGGCCGCCCAGCAAACCGCCTACGATGATCCGGCCGTCGGGCAGCGCCACGCCCGTCCACAGCGTCCCTCTGCCGCCCGTCGCCTGATAGTTCCAGTTCGCCCCGCCATCCGTGGACTTCAGCACCATTCCCTGCTCAGAGTCGATGTAAAGCACACCGTGACGATCAGAAAAGACGTGGTAAAGGTTGCGGTCGGCACGACCACTACCCGGTGGTTTCGGCACACTCACTTTCGTCCACGACTTGCCACCATCATGGGTGACGAGCATGAGTGACCATAGGCCCACCGCGATTCCGTCCCGAGCAGTAGTAAAGAGCACGGAGAACAACGGCTGGTCAACTGAGAGGTCTATCCGCTGCTTTTGCCATGTTTCGCCGCCGTCGCTCGTCGCGAGAATCACGCCCCACTGTCCGACCGTCCAGCCGTGCTGCGCGTCGGCAAAAGTGACCGCAGAAAGGGTTGCCGACACCGGAACATGGTTTGACTGACGCCACGTTTTTCCCTCGTCATCTGACATCACGACTACGCCGTGCTCCCCTACGGCAACGATGCGCGAACCGGCGCGCGCCGCGTCCATCAACATCATGTGTCTCGGTGCTGTCCAGGCATGCGCGGGTTTGGCCGCCCAGTCCGCGACCGCTCCCTGTGCTTGAGCGAAGGCCGCGACGCTCGCACACAAGGATGCGCCGGCAACAAACATCTTGATCATGATTGGTCTCCAGTCAGTGGCTGAAAAGCCCCGGCGCGCGCGCCGGCTTGCGCCGCGGAAACCAGCGCTCCAGGACCGACGCCAACGCCGGCAGCGCGGTCATCGCCATCAGCAGGTTCACAAGGAACATGAACGCCAGCAGCTTGCCCATGTCCGCCTGAAATTTCAGTGCTGAGAAGCTCCACGTCGCCACACCGATGGCCAATGTGATCGCCGTGAAGATCGTCGCTACGCCGACCTCGAGCATCGCGTGCTGCACCGCCTTCACAATGTTCTGGCCACCCGCTAGATGTACCTGCAAGCGGTTGTAGATATAGAACGCATAGTCCACGCCAATACCTACGGCCAGTACCATGACCGGAAGGGTCGCCACCGTCAGCCCGATTTGCAACTCCTTCATGAACCAATAACCAATGAAAGTTGCGACCGTGAGCGGCAAGCAGCACGCGAGCATTGCACGCCAGTCACGGTAGGCGAGGAACACCAAAATCAGGATGGCAGCGTAGACATAGAGCATCATCGGCAACTCGCTCTTCTCCACCTCTTCGTTGATGGCCGCTAGCACGCCCGCGTTTCCCGCCGCAAGCCGTACATTGATACCCGGAAATACGTGCGATGCGCGGTATTGCTTCACGTCGTCGAGAATTCGGCTAATCGTCGTGGCCTTGTGATCGGTGAGAAAAAGATGGACCGCTGTCATGCCACAATTGGCCTTCATGAAGCCCTTCACTCGGCCGGCATCCACCGAAACCGCTGCGTAGTTTTCGGGGTCGATCGGCACAACATTCATCTTCGGATAGTCTTCGTTATAGCCCTGGTTGTAGCGGCGCAGCATCCCGGCGTATGACTGCACTGACACCACGCCGGGCTCGTCACGCAGCGTGCTCGTCAGATCGTCTTCGTAGAGTCCGACAGCAGGGTTGTCGCATGCCTTGCCTCCCGACTCGATTGCGAGCGTGAGCCAATCGAGGCCAATGTCGTAGTTCGCCGCGATCGACGTCGCATCTTGGTTGAAGCGCGCATCCGCACGCAGTTCGGGCGCACCCGGCTGAAGCGTACCGATCACGCGGTCGCGGCTTTGCCAGGCAGCGAGAGCGAAAACCACGAGCGTCAGCGCCACGGTCAAGCCTGCATAGCGCGGCTGCGCGATGCGCGCGAGTCCACGCAACCATGACGAGCGCCGCTCGCTGCGTTTGAGTGCGCTGTCCGCATAGCTCTTTGTGAAGTGAAAGCACGAAGCGGCGACGGGCAGCAATACGAGGTTCGTCACGATTTTGTAGCCGACGCCGAGCGACGCAGTAATAGCCAGCTCGCGCACCATGGGAATCGGAATCAACAGCAGCGTGATGAAAGACACGAATGCGGTGACGAGGGCCAGCACACCCGGAATCAGCAAACCGCTGAAGCTATGGCGCGCCGCATCAAACGAACTGTTGCCATGCGCGATCTCACGCACGATGAAGTTGACCTGCTGCACGCCGTGCGACACGCCAATCGCGAAAACCAGGAAAGGCACCAGCACGGCGAGCGGATCGAGGCCGAATCCCAGCAGCTTAAGCGTCCCGAACTGCCAGACCAGTGACGTGAGGGAACAGGCGATCAGCAGCACCGTGAAGCGAATCGAATGGCAGTACCAGTAGACCGCGAGCGCAGTCAACAGTAGTGCGATGCCGCAGAAACCGAGCACAGCCGTGGCGCCATCGGCGATATCGCCAATTTGTTTCGCGAAGCCGATGATCTGGATCTCATAGCCTGCGTCCTCGAACGGCTTGCGGATCTGCGCCTCGAGCAAGTGATTGAACTTGACATAGTCGAGCACCTTGCCGTTACGGTCGCGCTCGTTGAGCTCGGCCGTGATCATGGCGCTGTCTTCGTTATGCGAAACAAGCGTTCCGACGTAGCCGCCTTGGGTCGTCGCATGCCGAATCGCGGTGACAAGCTCGGGCGTCAGTTGCTCAGGCGTGATGGTGCCTGAGATGATCGGCTCGGCGCGAAAACCTTCATCAGTGATCTCGTTCACGTATGCGTTCGGCGTCCAGAGCGACTGCACGCCGATCCGATCCACGTTCGGCAGATACGTCACTGCCTGAGTCACTCTATACAGACGGGTGAGCCCTTCCTTCGTCCAGATGGAGCCGTGGCGAGCTCGTACGACGAAGGTTATCCGGTTCGCACCGAGCAGGTCGGAGCGATATTTCTGGAACGTCCGAATGTACTCGTGACCGATCGGCATCTGCTTCTCGAACCCCGCGTCCATGCGCAGTTGCACGGCGAACACGGCCATGGCGACCGTAAATACCCCGACCGTCACAAGCACCGCTGCTCGGTGTCCGAAACACAATCTTTCCAACGTTTTAACCAGGCGATTTAGCACAGCTTTGATCCCTAAGTTGATTCGACGACCCACGGCATCGAGCCATCAGAAGTTCCGTGTCACGAACATCCCTACAAAGTTGCGGTCTGCATACGGCTGACCCCCGGTGTTGTGTCCGCCCCAGAACAACGTGTAGTTGATGCCCGCCTGCCACGTGGCCGGGTTCTGGTTGAAAAGCACATAAAGGTTCAGCGACTTCGCGCCCTGCAGGTAGTTCGCGCTGAGCGTCGGCGTATAGCCGTAGAGTCCGGTGGCGAACGTGACGCCTGGCGTCACCTGCCAGCCGCGGATCAGCGTGCCGTCGTAGGTCCAGTTGAAGTCGATGGTCGCGCCTACTGAGCTCGATGTGCCCTGCGCCATCCCGATCGGATAGCCAAAATTCGAGGTGTTGTTCAGCCAGGGAAAATAGCCCGCCTGCGGCACCTGCGTAACCACTTGTCCGTCGACCGTACGGGTGACGCCCTGCGAGCTAAGACCCGGGTAGTAGACCCAGGTCAGCTCTGCAGTCAACGTCGCGGAATCCGCACCGATCAACTTGAGAAACGGATACTCGCTGCGCGTCAGGGCCAGGATGCCGTTGATGTCGAACTGGAACCGCTTCATGTCGGCCCACTGCTGACAATTGACGCCCGCCACGCCGTTCGTGTTCAGGTCGGGCGGGCCGCCCGCGCCGTAGCAGCTCGACAGCGCCACGGCATCATGTGGCCGATATGACAGCTCGGTGCCAATAGCCCAGTCGCCCAGCCCGAAATTCGCGCTCAAGCCGAAGAGCTGGCGGTTCTGAAGATACGACCACTGCTCGGTCCCATTGGCCAACGATGAAAGCACCGGCGACTTGTCCGTGTAGTTGACGTAGTAAAACGCGAAATTCGCACCGAAGGAGCGCGGTGAAAAGTTAAGCTTGAAACCGAACTGTGGTTTGTACTTCGATGGCGACTGCCATGAAACCGGGAGCCCGATATCGTTGAAAGGGGGGCCAGCATACGTGCCGTTCACGAGGCCCGTGTTGATTCCGTCGAGGACATTCTGGTTGCCACTGTTCGGTCCGGCGATCGTGCCCGCACTTGGACCGGCTACATTCAAGTTGTTCGTGCTGATGGTGAGCGGCTGCGTGCCACGCCCGAGGCTGTTCGTTGTCGACCAGTACGATCCGACTGGCGGATAGCGGTTTCCGTTCCACTGAAACTGGTAGTATTCCTCAGTGCTGAAACCATGCGAAAGATCGGCGGCGAAGCTCACCATCGGTGCAGGAAGGAGCGCCTGCTTGAGCTGCGAACCCGGCACGAGCAGCTTCTGGATGTCGAGCGAATTCGTCGCGTTGATCCCGCCCATTGCGTACATGCTCTCGCCCCAGTTAATCACCTGGTTGCCGAGTCGCACGTGCGCAGAATTTCCGGCAATCGTGAAATCCTTTTGGGCCCATAGATCAAGCAGTTGCGCATCGTAGACGACCTGCGCCGACGCGGTGCTCGACAATGGCGTTCTTGCCGTATCTTTCGCAAGGAAGTCGTACATACCGGTGCCGCGGATCATGAACTTAAGCCCTTCGCTTGGCATCTTCAACAAGAGTTCGCTCGTCGCACTGGCGTAGGCGCTGTATGCCTGCCCTTTGCGGTAATTCAGGTCGCCGTTATCGCCGAAACCCCATTGATTTGTGTTCGCCGCCGCCCCGCAACCTGCGGAATTAGGGTCGCCAGTCAGCGAGCAACTTGGGTTCTTGGTCCGGATCCCCGCTCCCGCCGTCAGATTGGTGACCCAAGAGCCGGTGAGATCGTTGATCCCGGTCGTGAAGTCGTAACCGTACGCACTTGATGCTGCCGTTCCGAATATGGCCAGCGATACCGCAACATACCTGCCGATTATCTTCGTTGTCATGGTCTGCCCCACCGTCCTCCTCCCTGCCGGCGCACGCGTGTGACGTGCGCCGGGTCCTTTGTGCCGACGTCGGATGTCAGCGCTCGCTCGCCGAACGCAACGATTCCGCGGTGTAGAAGTCCACCTTGAAGCGCGGATTGTCGACATGCTCGTACCAGCGAATGTCCTTGCCCTGCCCGATGGACGATGCATCCAGCACGTAGCGTCCGTTGATCAGGTCGTATTGCACGAAGGGCTCGTTGTCGCAGGCCCCGCCCAACTCCCACACTGGGATGGGGTAGCTTTCGCGTACCTTCCAGAGCTTGCCCTGCGCGTCGTAGTCTTCGCCGACCAGCGCGAGCCAGCTGTCTTCATCCAGATAGAAGACTTTCTTCGATGCGACGTGGCGTGCCGTAGGCTTGAGCGTGGCCTCGACGACCCAGACACGGTGGACCTCATAGCGACGGTGATCAGCTGCGATCCCTTCGGGAGTCGCAACGTCGTGCAGCTTCGTCTTGAAGCTGTACATGCCGAAGTCGTTGTACGGGACGATCATTTCGCGCTTGCCCACCAGCTTCCAGTTGAAACGGTCGATAGACCCGTTGAACATGTTCGATTCATCGATTAGGTACTGGTTTTCGAAGCCGATCAACGGCGCATCGTGCGTATAAGCGGGCATGCGTCTCACACGGCGCTGACCCGGAAAATAGTAGTACGTCTCGGAATCCTTATCGAAGAACTGGCGCTGTACGAAGGCCTGTCCAGCTAGTGCCGCGGGTGAGTTGACGGAGAAATAGGCACCCAGATTGAACTGATCGACGTCCTGCGGCGACGTCTTGCCTTCCTTGCCCGCTGGAAAATAAAAGGTTTGGGGACCCACTGCGTCGATCCAGTCACTGCTGCCGGGACGCGGGGAAATCGCCGTGACAACCGGGGACCACTCGACCCCCTCGCCGCGGTACCGTGTCTCATAGTTGAGGATCGCTTCGGCGCCACTCTTTGGCTGCGGAAATGCCACTCCGGGGAGGGTCGCCGCTTGTACTGTCTCGCCATTCGAAGCCAGTTTCGCGGTGGTGAGATTCGTCGTGGAATTTTGCTCGGCGAATTCCGGCAACTGACATTCGCGGTGGGACGGATAGACGTCCATCCGATAACCCTTCTGCTGTTTGATCAGCTGGATCTCGCCCGGGGAGAGCTTGTCCGCGTACTTGTCGACGTTTGCCGCGTCGATCGAATAGAGCGGCTTCTCGTCCCGATGTTTCCAGAAGTCGCCGCGCATCTTGCCCCACTCCCAACCTGCCGGCGTGGCTTGCCTCCCGGCAAACGCCGGCACCAATCCGTCCTTGCTGGCCGCGCGTTCGGCGCCTACCGGCGTAAGTTCCTCAGCAACGGCCGCTCCGCCCGCAAGCAAGAGCGCCGCGGCGATGGCCGACAATGTTCCAATAGTGTGCTTTCTCACCGCGATTCTCCTTCTGATCTCACCATGATTAGTAGTACATATTGTAAAAAACATCAGAGCTGGCGCTGTACAGCAAAGCACTCAACTCTCGCCGCAGCTTGCCACTGCTACCGCTCTGATCTCGATGCACAACTCCGGCAGCGCCAGTTGGGTCACGCCAACGGCCGTCCACGAGGGATAGCGTGTCGGGAAGTACGCGTCCTTGACCGTCGAAAAGGCCTCCATTTCCCCTCGCAGGTCCGTGTGAAAGGTGGTCAGCTCCACGACGTCGGCCAGACTCGCCCCCGCCGTTTCAAGCACGACCTTCAGGGACTCGAAGGCGATGCGTGCCTGCGCCTGCATGCCCTCGCCGGCTTGCATATCCGGGCCGATGCCGACCTGACCAGAAACCCAGATGGTGTCGCCGACTCGGGTTGCGGGTGAAAAATGAAAAGTGTCGTAGAACGCCTGAAACGGCGGCGGGATGATCGATTGCCGCGAACTGGACTTTGTCATGGTGGTGATGGTCGGTTTGGTCAGACGAGTTGACGGAAACAGGGTGCGCGAAACGGATCGCCGTCTTTCAACGCGGCAAGTTCTTCGAGGAATAGAACTCCGGCCGACGTGAACCCCGACACGCTCGGTTGCGGCAGCGGACTGAAAACCGCGTCGTCGCCGAAGAAGCGCAGCACAAGTGTGTGGCGAGTCGGAAATGCCGCGTCCACCGCTCCGCCACCATGGAGCACGCCCGGATGTAGGAGCAGAACATCGCCGGGCTCCGTCTCCCACGAAATGATGTCGTACGCAGCCGGGTTGCTGCGGCGCTCCGCTTCGATATTTGGCAGGCGCGGCCAGACATCCCCGCCATGCAAAGGGTCAGTGGGATCGTACGCATTCTGAAAAGTGGTGCCGTCATGACGCGTGCCGCGATGCGAGCCCTTCACGATCTCGAGCGCATTCTGCCGGGGAACAGCCTCGAAGCTGATCCAGGCATTGCCAAAATGCTTGCCCTCCCATGGCAGGTAGGAAGTGTCCTGATGCCAAGGCGAGCGTCCGCTCGTGCCACCAGCCTTGAGAAATAACTCTTCGGCGAAATACCACACGTGCTTCGATCCCCAGAGATCGGCAAACAGTTCGCCAAGCGATAGCGTGCCGACCAAATCATCCAGGCGCGCCTTCGCGTAGGGATTGGCGTTGTCGTTGTGCGATTTCTGCGCGGTGCCATCGAACAGCGTCGTGGCCATTGGTCCCGGATTCTCGATACCCCAATCGAAGACTTGCCGACAGAGGGCCAGTTGCTCACTGTCGAGAAGGCCTTTGATCAGGACCGCGCCATCTTCGGCGAAAGCCCTACGCCTGAATTCATCCATCTACGTTCTCCCGGCTCTTCAGTCGACGGTCCAAGCGCGAGCGCGCGTCGGATGATGTCTGTACTAGAAAACTGTGGTAATGATAGGTCATCATGACAAAGAAAGATTGAAATCAAAAGACAGGGTATTCCCTGTCGTGCATCTGATTTGCTTTCGAAAAAGTCGAGAATTGGGCCGTCCGACGACGACCACGACGGACCCGCGTTTAACGCTGACCGTCAATAATCACGATGAAGCGGACGATCAGCGCGGTCGTCGGAAGTTTCGCTCGAGATCGACTGGAGCAAGTTGTCGGCAAAGCGCTGAAGGGCCTGGAAAGACCCGTACACGCTCTTGTACTCCACGCGGCCGATCCGGCCATCGAGCACGACCAGCATGCCCGAATCATTCGCAAGCCTTTCGATATCCATCACGTTTCCCCTCCGAAACGAAGAAAAACCCGCAGTCCCTAGTCTGCCGACAGCGAAACACCCAACGTAGGTCGATGGGGACCCGGAGGGAACACTCGCCATGATCCATCACCGTGCTGGAAGAAAAGAATCGCCAGAGGGCCTGACGACAGAAATGACTCCGCGCGCACGCACCGAATGGGCCTGCGTGAAGCGCACGAAAGCCGGGTCAACCGGATCGGTGAGGCTGTGGTCGGGGCCAGCCACTTCTCGATCATGTCGCGCAAGGAAACCACGTCGTTGCTCATTGCCTGCTCCTTCTCGTCAGCCTCAAACAACTGCCGATTAAATGTTAATACGGTTTAACGACCTATGATTTACGTATTTGTGACCTAAGAATAGATGTTGATTGACCTACAATCAAGTCTGGCGATGGCGAGGGAAAACACTGATTCGGGATGGGTTCACCTCTCGTGAGCCGCATCTGCAGGCGGAACCTACGTGTCATTTGACACGGAGCCTTCGCTTTCTCAGCGTTTATCGGTATGCCGACCAAGCGGGGACCGTTCATCCGGAAGGGGTGCTGCCACGACCTTACGATTATGTTATCTTGCCTTGATCTGACCTATAATCGGGAACGACCAAGGCAGTTTTTAGGGAGCCGCAGCGTGCAAGAGAAGGCAAAAAAAACTTTCGTTGATCCCGGAGGGCCGAGCAATGGGTCGGGATCGGCCACAGGACGAAACCGTGAACTACGCATCGCGCAAATCATCCTCGCCGCGCAGCAGACGTTTCGGGAGGATGGGTACGCCGGGTTTGCGACACGCGGGGTGGCGGGCCGCGTGGGAATCACCCTGGGAAATCTTCAGTACTACTTTCCGGCGAAAGAGGAGCTGTTACGCACAGCGCTGCAAGCTTATGTACAGCGGAAACTTGACGACTACATGAAGATCGCGCACCGGCAAGGTATCGACGCGGCGCAGCGTTGTTCCGCGTTGGTCGAGCGGATGATTCTGGATATCCACGAGACCGACCTCCCTCAGTTCCTGTTTGAGATGTTCGCATTCTCCCAGCACGCGATCTATGCTGCAGAGCTCGCCGATGAATTTCATGCGCAGTGCCGGGACGTCTTCGCGAGGTTGTTTTCGGAGATCCAGCCTGCGCTCGCTGAGGAAGACTGCCTGGTTCGTGCAACAGTCCTCCTTGCACAGACGACTGGCATGATGATCTTCAATCGCTATGTGGGCGATGGGGAGAAGGACTATGCGGAATTCGTACGCTTGACAAAGCGCTCCGTCAAATCGCTTGTCGAGTTGCCCCCAGAGGCCTTGAAGGGCGATGTTTCTGATGACGGTGTACGCGGCCGCCAACGGGGGATCAAGCAAAGTGCCGAACTCGGTGCGCAGGTTCAAGGGAGACTATTCGATCTGAGCGTTGGACAAGCACGACCAGACAGTCTCTATTACCGGCCGACGGTCCAAGGAAAGCGTCGAGAGTTGAAGATTAACGAGATCATATCTTGCGCGGCCAACCTACTGGCGACGGAAGGATACGCACAGTTTACGCAGGCGCGAGTGGCGAGGGAACTCGGCATCCTGCCGTCCGCGCTTCAAAATTACTTCCCCACGCATGACGAACTGCTCAGCTCGACAATCGACGCGTTACTGAGGGTTTATCTGGAACGCTATACGGAAATGGGGAAGCCGAGCGGCAAACCTGCGCTCGAACGTCTGTGTGAAATTGTAGAAGATGCATTTGAGGAAGCCGTTGACCCAAGGGTAGCCCGGTTTTCGTTTGAAATATTTGCTCTGGCTCAGCACTCGGACGGTACGCGTGAACTCGTGAGAAGTCTTTACTCTGCCTATCGAGCGATCTATGTCGGACTAGTACGCGAGATGGACGCCTCCGCAACCGCGCGCGACTGCCTGGCCCGCGCGACGCTGATCGCCGCTCAGATGGAAGGCGCGGCGATGTTAATGTTCGGAACACAGAAACAGGCGCCAGATATCAATCGGGTTTTTGAACTGATGAGCGCCATGACAATTCGCGTGGCGTATGGGAATGTCGGCAAAAAGGGAGTGACGTGAGGCGAGAGCCTTGCGCGGCCAGAACGCGACATGGGGCGATGAACTTTGAAGTGCGACGCCGGGATATGCTAAATGTGGGCACTTGACTGCGAGAAATCAGTAGCAGTTGCGGCCTAACGGACGCGTCACTTTCGGGAGCGCGAAGCAGCACGATTTGAGCGAGCGGGCCATGGCCTGCTCGCTCGGTCGCTCATCTGCCTGCACGAGGCCCGCAGCATGCGCCTTCCGCTCAGTTGTTTACGAGTGGGACTTACTTAGCCTGAATGCCGAGCCATGTCGCGCTTTTCGGCGAAATCCAATCCACGGCGGTATTCCCAACCAACTGCCGGACGCCGATCGTGTTTTATGGCCGAAGCGAACTATGGCAGATCGCATCGACGAGGGAGCTTTCCCGACAAGCCATTACACAGTGTAGTCATACACCCCACGTCCTGACTTGCGCCCGAGGCGTCCGGCCGCGACGAGTTCGCGCAACAAGCTGCACGCGCGGTACTTCGGATCGCCGAAGTCCTTCACGAAGACGTCCATCACGGACAGGCACACATCGAGCCCGATGAGATCGGCGAGCGCGAGCGGACCGATCGGATGATTCGCGCCGAGCTTCATGCCCTCGTCGATTTCCGCCGCGCTCGCCACACCCTCGTGCAGCACGAAGAACGCCTCGTTGATCATCGGCACGAGAATGCGATTGACGACGAAGCCCGGCGAATTGCGCACGCCGATCGGCGACTTGTCGATGCGCTCGGTGAGCGTGCGCACGTCCGCCGCCGTCCGGTCGCTCGTCTGCAGGCCGCGAATGATCTCGACGAGCGGCATCATCGGCACGGGATTGAAGAAGTGCATGCCGACAAAGCGCGACGGGGCGGCGAGCGGCGCCGCAAGCGCGGTGATCGAGATAGACGATGTATTCGTCGCGATGATCGCATCCGTCCGCGCCGCCGCTTCGATCTGCCCGAGAATGCGCCCCTTCAGTTCGACGTTCTCGGTCGCCGCTTCGATGACGATATCGGCCGAAGCAAGGCGCGCATAGTCGGTCGACGTGGCGATGCGCCCGAGCGCGGCCTCCTGCGCCGCCGCGTCGAGCTTGCCCTTGGAGACGAGCCGCGCGAGGCTCGCCCGGACTGCCGCAATGCCCTTGCCGAGTGCCGCTTCGCTGACGTCGATCATCACGACGTCGAGCCCCGCGACGGCCGCCGCCTGCGCGATGCCGCTGCCCATCGTACCCGCGCCCACGACGCCGATCGTTTCGATATTCATGGAATGTCCCTCGATTCGATCACTGAAGATTTTCGAAAATCGCCGCGATCCCCTGACCGCCGCCGATGCACATCGTGACGAGCGCGTACCGGCCACCGGTGCGCTTCAGTTCATACAGCGCCTTGACGGTGATGAGCGCGCCCGTCGCGCCGACCGGATGCCCCAGCGAAATGCCCGAGCCGTTCGGATTGACCTTGCTCGGATCCAGTCCCAGCTCCTGCGTGACCGCGCAGGCCTGTGCGGCGAAGGCCTCGTTGGCTTCGATCACATCGAGCTGCGCCACGTCGAGACCCGCGCGTTCGAGCGCCTTGCGCGTCGCCGGCACGGGGCCGATGCCCATATAGGCCGGATCGACACCCGCATGCGCGTAGGACACGAGCCGTGCGAGCGGCCGCGCGCCGCGCCGCTCGGCTTCGCCGCGCTCCATCAGGAGCACGGCCGCCGCCGCGTCGTTGATGCCCGAGGCGTTGCCGGCTGTCACCGTGCCGTTCTCCTTGACGAACACCGGCTTCAGGGTTTCGAAGTCCCTGGCGCTCGCATCGAGGCGCACGTGCTCGTCGGTGTCGAAGACCGCTTCGCCCTTTTTCGTGCGCAGCGTGACCGGCAGGATCTGGTCGCGGAACCGTCCTTCCGCGATCGCACGCTCGGCACGGCGATGCGATTCGAGTGCGAGCGCGTCCTGCGCATCGCGGGCAATGCCGTACTTGCGCGCGACGTTCTCCGCCGTCACGCCCATATGAATCGTCTGGAACGGGTCGTGCAGCGCGCCGAGCATCATGTCGACGAGCTTCCCGTCGCCCATGCGCTGGCCGAAGCGCGCGCCCGGCAACGCGTACAGCGCGCGGCTCATGGATTCGGCGCCGCCGCCGATGGCGATGTCCGCATCGCCCAGCAGAATGGTCTGCGCGGCCGAGACGATCGCCTGCAGGCCCGAGCCGCACAGCCGGTTCACCGTCAGCGCCGGCACGTGCTGCGCGACGCCGCCGTTGATCGCCGCGACGCGCGCGAGATACATGTCCTTCGGCTCCGTATGCACCACGTGGCCGAACACGACGTGGCCGACTTCGTCGCCTGTGACGTTCCCGCGCCCGAGCACTTCGCGCACGGTCATCGCACCCAGTTCGGTCGGCGCGAAATCCTTCAGACTGCCGCCGAAATCGCCGATGGCGGTCCGCACGCCGCTCACCACGACTACTTCACGTTTTGCTTCGCTCATTGATTCGCTCCGGTTCGTTTGCGCGTGCGCGTCGCGCGATTACATGTTCGGATAGTTCGGGCCGCCGCCGCCTTCCGGCGTCACCCATACGATGTTCTGCGTCGGGTCCTTGATGTCGCAGGTCTTGCAGTGCACGCAATTCTGCGCATTGATCTGAAGGCGGTCTTCGTCCGCATCGGTCTTGACGAACTCGTACACGCCCGCCGGACAGAAGTGCGCTTCCGGGCCCGCGTAGGTGCGCAGATTGACGTCGATGGGCACGTTCCTGTCCTTCAGCGTCAGATGCGCGGGCTGGTTCTCTTCGTGATTGGTGTTCGAAACGAATACGGACGACAGCCGGTCGAACGTCAGCTTGCCGTCCGGCTTCGGATAGACGATCGGCGTGCACTGCGCGGCAGGCTTGAGCGTCTCGTGATCCGCGTGCCGGTGATGCAGCGTCCACGGCACCTTGCCGCCCAGCAGCTTCTGCTCGATCCCCACCATCAGCGTGCCGAGGTAGAGGCCCTTGCCCATCCATTGCTTGAAGTTGCGCGCGCGGTGCAGTTCCGTGTGCAGCCAGGAGCGCCGGAACGACTCCGGATAGGCCTCCAGCTCGTCCGATTCCCGCCCGGCCTGCAAGGCGTCGAATGCGGCATCGGCGGCGAGCATGCCGGTCTTGAGCGCCGCGTGCGAGCCCTTGATGCGCGACGCGTTGAGAAAGCCCGCATCGTCGCCGACGAGCGCGCCACCCGGAAACACCAGCTTCGGCAAGGACATCAACCCGCCCGCCGCGATCGCGCGCGCGCCGTACGACACGCGCTTGCCGCCTTCGAGGAACGGGCGGATCGCCGGGTGCGTCTTGTAGCGCTGAAATTCCTCGAATGGCGAGAGATACGGGTTCGTATATCCGAGGCCGACGACGAAGCCGACCATCACCTGATGATTGTCGAGGTGATAGAGGAACGAGCCGCCGTAAGTGTCGGTCTGGAGCGGCCAGCCGGCCGTGTGAATGACGAGCCCGGGCTTGTGCTGCGCCGGATCGATCTCCCACAGCTCCTTGATGCCGATGCCGTACACCTGCGGATCGACGCCCTCGCGCAGGCCGAAGCGCGCCGACAGCTGCCGCGCGAGATGACCGCGCGCGCCTTCGCAGAACAGCGTGTACTTCGCGTAAAGGTCCATGCCGAGCTGAAACGCCTCGGTCGGCTGTCCGTCGCGGCCGACGCCCATGTTGCCCGTCGCCACGCCCTTGACCGAGCCGTCATCGTGATAGAGCACTTCGGCGGCGGCGAAGCCCGCGAAGATCTCGACGCCCAGCGCTTCGGCCTGCTGACCCAGCCAGCGCGTCAGGTTCGCGAGGCTGATCACGTAGTTGCCGTGATTCCTGAAGTTCTCCGGCAGCGCCCAGTTCGGCACGGCCCGCGCGCCTGCTTCCGACAGGAACAGAAAGCGGTCCTCGGTCACCGAGACATCGAGCGGCGCGCCTTGCGCTTTCCAGTCGGGAATGAGCTCGTCGAGCCCACGCGGGTCCATGACTGCGCCCGACAGAATATGCGCACCGATTTCCGAGCCCTTTTCGAGCACGCACACGCTAATGTCGGCGCCCTGCCCCGCCGCGCGCTGCTTCAGGCGAATCGCGGCGGACAGTCCGGCGGGGCCGCCGCCGACGATCACCACGTCGTACTCCATCGATTCACGCGGACCGTATTGCTCGATCCAGTTCGTCGACACCTCCGTGCGGGCGTTGTCCAACGTCATACCGCCTCCTTCTCTCAGGCTCAGGACACGCGTACGCGTCAGAATTGCGCTTCGTTCAATGCGAACAGCGGATCGTCGCCGTGCGCGCAGACGATGGCGGTTTCGAGTCCGCGGGCCTGCGTCAGCACGTATTCGGAGAAGCAGTGCGCGGTCGCGATCTTCGCGCCGTAGAACTGCGGGTCTTCGGCCCGCTTGCGTTGCGCCGCGAGCAGCGCACGCGCCATCTGCCAGCCCGACAGCACGATGCCCGCGAGCTTCAGATACGGCACGCTGCCGGCGAACACCGCGTTCGGGTCGCGCTTGCACGATTCGAGCACGTAGGCGACGACGTTCGCGAGCGCCTCGCGTCCATCGGCGAGACGCCGGTGCATCGCCTCGAATACGCGCGCGGCATCGCCGGCATCGGTCGATTGCAACGCTTCGAGCGTCGCGTCGATTTCCTCGAGCAGCGCATGCGCCGCCGCGCCGCCGTCGCGAAGCGTCTTGCGGCCGACGAGATCGTTGGCCTGAATCGCCGTCGTGCCTTCATAGATCGACAGGATGCGCGCATCGCGATAGAACTGGGCGGCGCCCGTCTCCTCGATGAAGCCCATCCCGCCATGCACCTGAACGCCAAGGCTCGTCACGTCGATGGCCATTTCGGTGCTCCAGCCCTTCACGATCGGCACGAGATATTCGTTGATCGCCTGATGCCTTGCGCGGCTCGCCGCGTCCTCGTCGTGATGCGCGAAATCCGCGTGCGCGGCCGCGACATAGGCAAGCGCACGCGCGCCTTCGGTCAGCGCGCGCATGGTGCCGAGCATCCGGCGCACGTCGGGGTGGCGGATGATCGCGACGGAGCCCGCGTCCGAACCGTCGACGGGGCGGCTCTGAATCCGCTCCTTCGCATACGCGGCGGCCTTCTGATAAGCCGCGTCGGACAGCGCGATGCCCTGCAGACCGACGCCGAAGCGCGCCGCGTTCATCATGATGAACATGTACTCGAGACCGCGATTCTCCTCGCCAACGAGATAGCCGGTTGCGCCGCCCTTGTCGCCGTACTGGAGCACGGCCGTCGGACTCGCCTTGATCCCGAGCTTGTGCTCGATGGACACGCAGTGGACGTCATTGCGCGCGCCGAGGCTGCCGTCGTCGTTCAGCAGGAATTTGGGCACGAGGAACAGCGAGATGCCCTTTACGCCTTCTGGCGCATCCGGCGTGCGGGCAAGCACGAGATGGACGATGTTCTCGACCATGTCGTGCTCGCCCCAGGTGATGAAGATCTTGGTGCCGGACACCTTGTAGGTGCCATCGCCCTGCGGTACGGCGCGCGAACGCACGAGCGACAGATCGGAGCCCGCCTGCGGCTCGGTCAGATTCATCGTGCCGGTCCACGCGCCCTCGACCAGCTTCGGCAGAAAGCGCGCCTTCAACTCCGCCGAGCCCGCGGTCAGCAATGCCTCGATGGCGCCGTCGGTGAGCAGCGGGCACAGCGCGAAGGAAAGGTTGGACGCGTTGAGCATCTCGATGCACGGCGACGCGACCAGCTTAGCGAGCCCCTGACCGCCGAATTCCACCGGATGGCTGATGCCTTGCCAGCCGCCCTCGGTGTATTGGCGGTAGGCATCGCCGAAACCGGCCGTCGCCGCGACCTCGCCGTCATGCCACGTGCTCGGGCGCTGGTCGCCCTGCGCGTTCAGTGGCGCGATGACTTCGGCGGCAAGCTTCGCCCCTTCGTCGAGAACGGCTTGCGCGGTATCGGCATTCGAATCGCCGAGACCGCTGAGCTGACGGACGCTTGCAATATCTGCCAGCTCTTCGAGTACGAACATCATGTCCTTGACGGGGGCTGCATAAGTCATCGCCGACTCCAGGTGCATGGCCCGTCAACTGGCAGGCCAAATGGCAACAAATACGGATGTTGCCGCGCATGGTATCAACGGGTCTGCATTTCCCCGTTATCTGAAACTGCCCTTTTATTGACAAAATCTGCCAAACAGAAAATCGACGCCAGCCGATCCACGGCCGCGCTCAGCCGGCTTTCTTCTGTCTGTAGGCGGCCGGCGTGCTGCCGGTCCAGTGACGGAAAGCGCGATGGAACGCGGTCGGATTGTCGAACCCGACATCGAAGGCGATCGCCGCGATCGCATCGTCCGAACGGGTGAGGCGCTGAATGGCGATGTCGCGGCGCACTTCGTCCTTGATCGCCTGGAAGGACGTTCCCTCCACGCCGAGACGCCTGCACAGCGTCCGCACCGAGTAGTGCAGCTGCTGCGCGACGGCGTCGACGGTCGGTGTCTTCGGCAGGGCGGCGGCGATGCATTGGCGCACCTGATGACACACCATCTCGTCGGTGAACGACACGAAAATCCAGTCCTCCGGCGCGCGCTGAAGGAATGCGTCGAGATCCGACTTTCGCTGCCGGATGGGACGATCGAGATAGGCGGCATCAAACGCGATCAGCGTGCGATCGCACCCGAAACGCACCGGTCCCGGAAACAGATACAGCAGGTCGCCGGACTGCGCCGGCCGCAGAAACTCGAACGCCGCTTCGGCGAGCGGAATCTTCTGGCGTATGAGCCAGGAAGCGACGCCATGCACGAGCTTCAGCACGAGCTCCCGCGCAAGCGCGCTTGCCTTCGGGCCCTGCGGATTCGCGACGAATTCGACGATCGCGTAGGCGCCCTCCCGCCGCGACACGAGCTGGAATTCATCGAGGACCAGATGAAAGAACTGGCCGAAACGATGCAGCGCCACTTCGAGACGCGGCGCATCGAGAAGGCTCAGGCACAGGAACTTGAGCGTGCCGTTGCGCAGCGGACGCGCGAAGATCCCCGGCATCTCGTCATCGAGTTCCATGGCGAGCAGGCGGTAGAGCGTCGAAAACTGCTCCTGCGTGACGCGCGCGGCGGGCATGCCGAGCAGGTCGTGCGGAATGCCGGAACGCTCGGCGAGCCGCGCAACCGCGGCCCGGTTGGCACCAGAGAGGAAACCGTTGACGACAGATATCGGAACCGTGGCAGAAAATCGCTTCATGACTTGGTCGTGGCATACACTGAATCGAGCGCGAAACTCGCAAGGCGTCCGGTAAGCCGGGAGGGCAGATCGAGACGCGAAGTCGTGGTTCAACGCTGTCGAGCCATGCGCGAGCGCAGGCTGCAGCAGCGTGTCAAGTATCTCAATCAGCCGTCTTCGAGCACGTTTAAAGGGCAGTATGGCATCGCGCATCAACAACCGGCCTGCTGCCAGGTATCTTCGTGCCGATAAATCCCCCTCGACAGACCACTCGTCTCAAGTCGTGTGCCACCCCGGCTCGGGACGACGCCCTCAGAGACGCCCCTTCATTTACGCTTCATTGAAGCGATTCCCCGCTTCGCCTCGAGGGAGGTTGTCCTGGTATTCGCAATCGCCATCACCGCTACGAATACCCCCTCATTCAAGAAATAAAGTTCGTCAATACCAGTGTCGCCCATAAGCTTGCTTGACCGACTCGGATCGCGGAAGAAGCAATGGCAGAACTCTTTTTGGTACGGCACGGGCAGGCGTCACTGGGCAGCCAAAACTACGATTGTCTTTCGGACACCGGCAAGCGGCAGAGCATCTGGCTCGGCGAGCACTTCGCGCTCAATGGTCTCAAATTCGACCGGGTGGTGACAGGCTCGCTGCTGCGTCACGCTCAGACGCTCGATGCGATTCGCCTGGCCACACCGGGTATAAATGTCGAATGCGAGATTCATTCCGGACTCGATGAATACGATTTTCACGCGCTCTTTCGCGCTCTGCGCGATGAAGATCTCAGGCTCGTCGAATCCGCGAAACGCAGTCCGCGCGAGTTCTTCAAGGCATTGCGGGCGGTCCTGCACCTCTGGTGCGAAGGTGCACTGGATGATCGTGTGCCCGAGACGTGGCGAGCGTTTCAGCAGCGCGTAGCGGTTGCGCGCACTGCCATTCAGCAGAGCGACGCACGACGCGTTCTGGTGGTCACTTCCGGTGGCGTGATCGGCGCGTTCATGCAGCAGATCCTGCAAGCGCCTACTGCGATGGCAATCGAGCTCAACATGCAGATCCGCAACAGCAGCGTCACGCATTGCTTCTTCAACCACGAAACGATTCATCTATCGAGCTTCAACGGCATCGCCCATCTCGACGATCCACAACGTCACGCGTTTCAAACCTACGGTTAATCTACCCGTCAAGCATCGAACGATATGACCAGCGAACGATCTAGCCAGTCTCTCGACATTGACCGGCTCACGCCTTATCTGGAGCAGCATCTCCCGGGCTTTCGCGGGCCGGTGCACGCGACGAAGTTCGCGGGCGGCCAGTCCAACCCGACCTGGCTGCTCGACGCACAAGGCAGCCGCTATGTCCTGCGCCGCCAGCCGCCCGGGACATTGCTCAAATCCGCTCACGCAGTCGATCGCGAATTCCGCGTGCTGAGTGCGCTTGCACAAACCCCGGTTCCCATCGCGCGCGCCTGGCATCTGTGTCAAGACCGCGAGATCATCGGTAGCCTGTTCTATGTCATGAGCTACGAGCCGGGACGCATCTTCTGGAACCCCGCCCTGCCCGAAGTCGATCGCGATGCGCGGCGCGACTATTACGCATCAATCGTCTCGACGCTCGCGGCACTCCATGAAGTCGATCCGGAAAGCGTCGGCCTTGGCGACTATGGCCGAGCGGGCAACTACTTTCAGCGACAGGTCGAACTCTGGACGAAGCAGTACCGCGCCGCCGAAACCGAGCGGATAGCGCCGATGGAGGCGCTCATAGACTGGCTGCCGGCCCATTGCCCGACCCATTCTCCACGCCCGGCGCTCGTGCACGGCGATTTCCGCATCGACAACCTCATCTTCGCCGACGATGCGCCGCGCGTGCGTGCCGTACTCGATTGGGAGCTCTCGACCCTCGGCAATCCGCTCGCCGACCTCGCCTACTTCTGCATGTGCCTGCGGCTGCCATCGAAAGGGCATATCACCGGGCTGCGCGGCCAGGATCGCGATGCGCTCGGCATCCCCGAGGAGGAGGACATCCTCGCGCAGTACTGCGCGTTGCGTGGGCTCAGCGATGTTGGCAACTGGAACTTCTGCCTCGCGTTCAGCTTCTTCCGTCTTGCATCGATCGCGCAGGGCGTCAAAGCGCGCGCGTTGCAAGGCAACGCGTCAAGCGCGGATGCACACGAGGTGGGCCGCATGGTCGAACCGCTAGCACGGCTCGCCGAAGAACTGCTCGCGTAGACGGCACACTTTCTCAATCTGTCAAAAGGAACGACACGACTACGAAACTCTTTGACCTTTCGGGACGCATCGCTCTCGTGACAGGCGCGAGCCGCGGCATCGGCGAGGCCATCGCCGTGTTGCTGGCCGCACAGGGCGCACACGTCATCGTATCGAGCCGCAAGCTGGAAGATTGCGAATCAGTCGCCGCGCGCATTCGCGCGTCGGGCGCGAGTGCTGAAGCATTCGCGTGCCACGTCGGGCGCCTGGAAGATATCGCGGTCATGTTCAACCACATCCGCGAGAAGCACGGCCGGCTCGACATCCTCGTCAACAACGCCGCAGCGAATCCATACTTCGGCCATATCCTCGATACGGACCTTGCCGCCTACAACAAGACCGTCGACGTGAACCTGCGCGGATACTTCTTCATGTCGGTCGAAGCCGGCAAGATGATGAAGGAACAGGGCCGCGGCGCGATCGTCAACACGGCTTCGGTCAACGCGCTCCAGCCGGGCGATCAACAGGGTATCTACTCGATCACCAAGGCGGGCGTCGTCAACATGACCAAGGCGTTCGCGAAAGAGTGCGGTCCGTTGGGCATCCGCGTGAATGCCCTCCTGCCGGGCCTCACCAAAACGAAATTCGCCGGCGCACTTTTCGACGACAAGACCATCTACGAGCGCTGGATCAATTCGATTCCGCTGCGCCGTCACGGCGAACCCGACGAAATGGCCGGCACAGTGCTCTACCTCGTATCCGATGCAGCGAGCTATACGAACGGCGAATGTATCGTCGTCGATGGCGGCTTGACGATCTAGCGAACCGCGCGAAAGGAACCCATCATGTTTTTTGCTCATAGCCCGAAGGTTGAAGACCTGATGCGCCGCGTGCGCATGTTCATGGACGAGCATATCGTGCCGCGGCAACGTCAATGGCACGACGAGGTCCACGCGGGGCACTTTCCCGTCTCATTCATGGAAGATCTCAAAGCCATGGCCAAGGCCGAGGGCCTGTGGAATCTCTTCCTGCCGCATCTGAAGGAAGGCGAGCCGGGCACGCGTCTCACGAACCTCGAATATGCGCCGCTCGCGGAAATCATGGGCCGCGTTTCGTGGGCATCCGAGGTCTTCAACTGCAACGCGCCCGATACCGGCAACATGGAACTGCTTCACATGTTCGCGACGCCCTCGCAGCGCGAGACATGGCTCGCGCCGCTGCTCGATGGCCAAATCCGTTCCGCATTCGCGATGACCGAGCCGGACGTGCCCTCCTCCGACGCCACCAACATCACGACCTCGATTCGCCGCGATGGCAACGACTACGTGATCAATGGCCGAAAATGGTTCATCACGAACGCGGCACATCCGAACTGCAAGCTGTTCATCGTGATGGGCAAGACCGATCCGGATGCAGAAAGCCATCGTCAGCAGAGCATGATCCTCGTACCGGCGGGCACGCCCGGTGTGACGGTCGTGCGCAATATTCCGGTCATGAATCACATCTCGCCGGAAGGTCACTGCGAGATGATCTTCACGAACGTGCGCGTGCCCGCATCGAGCCTGCTCGGCGAAGAAGGCAGCGGATTTGCGCTCGCGCAAGCGCGGCTCGGACCGGGGCGCATTCACCACTGCATGCGCTCGATCGGAGCGGCCGAACTCGCGCTCGAACTAATGATCGAGCGCGCTCAGGAGCGCAAGACGTTCGGCAAGTATCTGCATCAGCATGGCACGATCGGCGAATGGATCGCCAAGTCGCGCATCGAGATCGATCAGGCACGCCTGCTTGTACTGAAGACGGCGTGGCTTCTCGATGAGGTCGGCGCGAAAGCGGCGCGCAAGGAGATCTCGATGATCAAGGCGCTGATTCCGCAGGTGCATACGGCGGTGTGCGATCGCGCGATGCAGGTATTCGGCGCGATGGGCGTGAGCCCCGATACACCACTCGCCGATCACTGGACGTGGGGACGCGCATTGCGTTACGCCGACGGTCCCGACGAAGTGCATCTCCAGGCGATCGCGAAAATGGAACTGGCGCAAGGCAAGGAACGGATCGGCGCAACGGCGGCCTATCTGAACACGCCACCGCGCGACTGAGTCTGGCGAAATCGAAGCAAACGTACGCATCCTCACAGCTCCCGTTTATCATGATGGGCAAACGGAGACTGTGAGATGCGTTCGCCGAAGCTGGATCTGAATCTGTTCGTCGTGCTGGAGTCGATCTACGAGAAGCGCAACCTGACCCGCGCGGCCGAGGCGCTCTTCATCACCCAGCCCGCGGTCAGCAATGCCCTCGCACGCATGCGCAAGGCGTTCGATGATCCACTGTTTGTCAGCACATCGTCTGGAATGGTGCCTACGCCGTTCACGGAGAACATCATCGGGCGCGTGCGTGAAGGATTGCAACTGCTGGAGGCGAGCGCGACGGAAGGCGACGTGTTTGTCCCGGCAACGTCCGAGCGTACCTTCCGTCTAAGCATGCCGGATCTAACCGAAGCGATCCTCCTGCCCGCGCTCGGCGAAGTGTTGCAGCAGCAAGCGCCGGGGATGCGCATCGAATCCTATTTCACGCCGCGCAGTGAACTCAGCAACGCGCTTGCGACTGGCAAGATCGACTTCGCGATCGACGCGCCCTTGATCGATGATCCGCAGTTGCAGCAGGCGCGCCTCGGCTGCGACCGGTACGCCTGCATGCTGCGCCACGATCACCCGTTTGCCGGCGAGGCGCTCACGATGGACGACTACCTTGAGCTCGACCATATCCAGGTGTCGAGTCGCCGCCAAGGAAGCGGCATCGTCGACGCCGAACTGAAACGGCTCGGCAAGCAACGGCGGATACAAATACGTGTGCAGCATTACATGGTCGCGCCGCTCGTTGCCTTGCGAACCGATCTCGCGCTGACCGCGCCCACGCAATTGCTCAAGCGTCACGATGCGCGGATGGTTGAACTGCCGTTTCCCATACCTAGCCTCGAATGGCACTTGTATTGGCATCGAAGCAGCGAGCAGGATCAGGCGAGCCTGTGGTTTCGAAGCAAAATGGTCGAACTGATGAGCGGCAAAGTCAACTGATTCGTTGGCGTCACGGGGGCATGGCTCCGTGCCATGAGCCCTTCTTATCGGCTGCGTGGCGGCACAGCGGCCTCACAAAAAACGCTGCTCGTGTGTCGATCGGCCGCGCCAGATCCTATGAAGGCTAGAAAACCGCACACCAATGCATCGAGTTGCTCACCAGGCACTTCGTAAGGGTCAGCAACGCGCCATGACTGCAAGCCTTCGCCCAGAGCCAGCAGCGCAAGCGCGAGTGTGTCAGCCGACAGCGAAAACTGTGTGCCGTTGCGTGCAATAATTGACGAGATGCAAGTCGCCGTATGCGCTCGCTTCTTGCGTAGCAATGTGCAGAGCTGCGCACGGAAACGCGCGTCGCGGGCGGCGTACATCTTCGCTTCGATCCACAGGAAGAACGACGCGGGCCGATTGCCCAAAAGTCGAGCACAGTCAAAGGACTCCACCAACCCGCCTTCGCGGGCGGTAAGCAGGTCGAAGTTGCGCTGCGATTCCGCTTGGACCTCCTCGTGATCCCGCTGAAGCAATTCGAGCAGCAGGTCCGATTTGCCTTCGAAGTTTGAATAGAACGCACCGCGCGTATATCCAGCCGCGGCTGCGATATCCTCGACACTCGCCGCAGTGAAACCCTTCGTTGAAAAGATGTCGCGCGCTGCAAACAGCAGACTATCGCGCGTCTGATTCCTTCTTTGCTCTCGTGTTAGGCGCTTCGGTTTCATGGGCAGAACCTCTAGTGCGAGTGCGAGGCGTGCTCATGCTGTGCCGCGTTCTTCGTGTGTCGGACGATTTTGTTCCCGTTCCCGAACAACATCATCGTCTTATCCATATTGAACAGTTCGTTGTCGAAACGGCGTAGTCGACCGCCGTCGACCGCTTGTCATAATAATCATGCGCGCCTTCACGCCTGGCATGCGCCGCGCAACCGTGATGAATTGCATACCACACATCGATGCCTTTTCGACGGGCTGTCCGGTCAACTCCTTCAGCGCGCGCTGCGCCGTCGTGATCGGAAGTCCATAACACGGTGCGATCACCACCCCTTGGGGATTGCCGGGCATGCACGCGGCATCACGAAGGGGCTAGATCTGACGGGACGCCGCTCCGCGAACCCGCCCACTGTTGCGCTAGCCGACCAGTCCGCCTCAGCGAAAAACCGCTCGATGTTGTAGATAACAGTACAATACATAGGCAACTGTACCAACTAACTTCATCAAAAAAAACAGGGAATTTCCCTGTCTTCATCGTCACGCCTGCACGTTGCCAGGCCGCTAGGCAGCCTCAACGTCCAAGGACTCTCCCCAGACGAGACTACGAGCGACCGAAAGGAAAGTTGATTCGAATCCTCGCATATAGGCGCGCTTGTTGCGCGCGGTTCCGAGGTGAAGCGTCATGCCGTCGACCATCGATATGAGCAATACGGCGATGTGCGCGCTCTCGGTGGCCCCGCGCTTTGGATTCACAGCACGAATGAGCTCGGTGAACTCTTTCGTCATAGTGTCGTACCACTCGTCGCGCATTTGGGCGCACTCGGGATCCGTGGCGGCGAGCGAAAAGAAATGCCACCATAACGGGATGTTCTTCGAATCCTTCGCGTCCTCAAGGGACATCTCTAGGATGGCCTCGATCGTTCCGCGAGGCGATTCATTGTCCTTAAGCGCACGTTTCAGTGCATCGAAATAGCCTTCGATGACCGGAGCCATAACCGCGCGCAGGATCGCTGGCCTCGTGGGGAAGTAGTACTGGAGATTGCTGACACTGATTCCCGCGCTGAGAGCGACGGCGCGCTGCGAAAATTCCATCGGGCCATTTTCGAGCAGGAGCTTTCGTGCAACTCGGACGATGGCGTTGCGCGTCCGTATGCCTTGGGCTCGCAGGCCGTCGGGCGGCGTTGCCGAAGAAACTGCACTCGATGTGCGCCCCTTACGGGTACTGCGCTGCGG
This sequence comes from Caballeronia sp. 11_S32, assembly GCF_056930355.1. Classification (NCBI taxonomy): domain Bacteria; kingdom Pseudomonadati; phylum Pseudomonadota; class Betaproteobacteria; order Burkholderiales; family Burkholderiaceae; genus Caballeronia; species Caballeronia sp. 11_S32. Next base: position 392,113 of record NZ_JBXOWH010000006.1, on the reverse strand, counting down.
GTTTGGCACGGTCATCGTTCCGCCTCGGTTGCAGCGAGTCTCATCTTGAACGGATGAGATCATGCTGACGGTTCGTTTGGTAAACGTGACTATACCTTACAATCGCGTCAATTCGCGACTGGGCACTCGCGTGGCACGCACTTCGACACTGTGCGAATCGTCGACCATCTGTTTGCGACGCCCAACGCGCCGTTTTTGACGCACCATCGCGGGAAACGACCCGCAGTAATAGTGTTCGCTGACGCAGTCCGGCGAGCAGATGGATTCCGTCGCAAATCCCACTCTACGATCATGTGCCCCACTAGGGGCTGCCGAGCCATTCCTCGTTTTGAAACTCCGCGCGTGCCAGCGTCCCGATAGCCAGTGAGCGGTTTAGTTACGGCGACCGCGTCCCCACCCCACAATCATTTTCGGATCGCGTACTACGCCATCGGTAGCGAGTCGGAGAAAGTGGCAGACAGGAAGTTGTTGATTATACGAGTTTTAATATTGGGGGCAGGACGCGAACCCTTATTGCGCTTGAGTGCTTCTAACCGGAAATTTGCATCAAAATCAAGGCTACCCCTCTTGCGGCGGCACAGCGTGTCGCCGAACCGGGTTGCCGGCGCGAGCCCTCCGCGCCACCGCCGACGATCAGCACGCGGTGAGTCGAAGCGTCCTGTGCCGACAGGGTTTCCGCAATATCGACGTAACCGGACTGCTCCATCGCCACCCCCAATGGCTCTACAAAGGATCAGGCTTCCGTCGTCTGCCACTTCTTTGCAAAGTCCACCGCTTCTCGCTGCGTCTCGAACAGGTGCGCGTTGACCGTACGCTCGGTCAGCGCATCGCCGAGTTTCATGCGCATGAATGCGCTGGTCGTGTAGCGGCTAACGTTGCGGTAGAACTTCTCCTGCAGCTTCTTGACTGCGTCGGCCCACACGTCGACCAAGTCCTCGTGGAGATCGAACGAGTCGTAGTTGGCCACCACGCTGACTTTCTTGCCGAGCGCGGACAACCGCTCGTCGATCACCTTCTCGACCGCGTCGATGTCCTTCCGCGTGCGAATCTTCAAACCTTCGAAGTTCATGAAAAAGGTTTCGCGGCTCGGGTCGTAGGTGAACCGGTCCGACAGCTTGATCGACAGCAGGATATCCTTCAGTCCCATCGGGCCTTCGCCGAAGATCAGCTGATCCATTTCGTGCGGATCCTTGATGATCGGCTTGAACTCCATGTGGGCGAGGATGTCGCGCTCGATGTCGATCCCCGGTGCCACCTCGGTGAGTTCGAGTCCTTCCGGCGTCAGCTGGAACACGCAGCGTTCGGTGATGTAGAGCACCGGCTTGTTCCGCTTTACTGCCTGCTCGGCGCTGAACGTAACCTGCTCGACTCGCTTCAGGAACTTCTTCGCATTGCCTTCCTTGACGATCTTCAGCTTGCCGTTCTCGACCGCCACCTCGAGACCACCCGCGGTGAAGGTGCCGAGGAAAACGACCTTTCGTGCCCCTTGCGAGATGTTGATGAAGCCGCCGGCACCGGCGAGCTTCGGCCCGAAGCGGCTGACATTGATGTTGCCGCGCTCGTCGGCCTGCGCGAGGCCGAGGAAGGTGGCGTCGAGCCCGCCGCCGTCGTAGTAATCGAACTGGCGGTCCATGTCGATTACGACATCGGCATTGAGCGCCGTCCCGAACGCCTTGCCGCCCACCGGCACGCCGCCGATGGCGCCAGGCTCCGTCGTCAATGTCATGTACTTGACGATCTTCTCCTCGTTGGCGACCGCCCCGACGCCTTCGGGCATGCCGACGCCGAGGTTCACGACGGCGTTCACCGGCAACTCGAAAGCCGCGCGGCGCGCGATTATCTTGCGCTCGTCCATCGGCATCGGTTCCGTGCTGCCGAGCGGCACGCGTGCCTCGGCCGAATAGGCGAAGTTGTACGGTCCTGCCAGCGACTGCGGGTGCTCACCGGGCGGCGCGACAACGACGCAGTCCACCAGCGTCCCCGGCACCTTGACCCGGCGTGCATTGAGCGTGCCGGCTTCGGCGGCGTACTCCACCTGCGCGATCACGAAGCCGCCGTTGTTCTTCGCCGCCATCGCGATCGCTAGCGTGTCGAGCGTCAGCGACTCGCGTTCCATGATGATGTTGCCTTCGGGGTCGGCCGCCGTGCCGCGGATGAATGCGATCTGGATGGGTACCGCGTGATAGAACAACAACTCGCGGCCGGCCATCTCGATTACCGAGACGATATCTTCTTTTGTGTGCGGGTTGAGCTTGCCGCCCTCGACCCTCGGATCGACAAACGTCCCAAGGCCCACGGACGTCGCACGGCCGGGAAGACCGGCAGCCATGTCGCGACACAAATGCGCGACCACGCCGAGCGGCATGTTGTACGCCTCGATCTGCTTCTCGACTAGGATTCGCGCGAGCTTCGGGGCCGCGTTGAAGTGCGCACCGATGACACGCTTGAGCATCCCATCGTGCGCCAGGTGGTTTAAACCATAGCGATCACTGAAGTCTCCGGTTGCCACGCCGAAAAACAGCGTGAGCCCCTTGGGGCTAGCGGTCTCGGCAAAGCGATGGCCGAGGCCACTCAGCAACGCTTCCGGCACGCCGTGAGAGGCGAAGCCGCTCACGCACAAGGTGTCGTGATCACGCACGAGCTCGACGGCTTCCTTCACGGACACGAACTTGTCTCTCATCGTCTGTCTCCTGGGCGGTGCTGCGCGGTGCGGCCCTCACGGATACCTGTAGAAGCCCTTGCCGGTCTTCCGACCGAGTTGGCCAGCGGCCACCATTTCCCGGAGCAGCGGCGCGGCGCGGTACTTCGGGTCGCCGAAGCCGTTGCTGAACACCTGCATCACCGCCAGCACGGTGTCCAGTCCGATGAGGTCAGCGAGCGCGAGCGGGCCGATCGGCTGGTTGGTGCCGAGCTTCATTCCGGTGTCGATGTCCTCGGCGCTGGCAATGCCCTCCTGCAGCACCAGGATAGCCTCGTTGATCATTGGGACCAAGATTCGATTGACGACGAAGCCCGGGCTGTTACGAACCTGAATCGGTGTCTTGCCCAAAGCCTTGGCAAAGGCAAGCGTGCGCTGCACTGTATCGGCCGAGGTCTGTAGCCCACCGATCACCTCTATCAGCGCCATCACTGGCACCGGGTTGAAGAAGTGCAGGCCGACGACGCGCTCCGGGTTGGAGACCGCAGGCGCAAGCTGGCTGATCGAGATCGACGATGTATTGGTCGAGATGATCGCGTCGGAGGCGACCATGCCATCAACCTGCTTCAAGATCTTCAGCTTGAGGTCCGGATTCTCGGAGGCCGCCTCAATCACGATGTCGGAGCCTTTCAATGCGGCATAGTCGCTCGTGCCCTGTATTCGGGCGAGCACTTCCTCCTTGCCCACCGACGTAAGCTTGTCTTTTACGACGAGGCGGTCAAGGTTCGCCGCGATTGTCGCGACACCGCGCTCGACTGCAGCGTCCGACACGTCGATCATCACGATCTCCAATCCGGTCTGTGCACAGACCTGGGCGATGCCGTTTCCCATGGTGCCGGCACCGATAACGCCGATTTTCTTGATTCCCATCATCTGCTCCATGAATGCTGAGTTACGCGTGCGTTCAGACGCGCTCGAAGATGGCGGCGACGCCCTGCCCGCCACCGATGCACATCGTCACCAACGCGTAGCGCTTGCCCGTGCGTTCGAGCTCGTAGAGCGCCTTCACCGTCAACAGGCAGCCCGTCGCGCCGATCGGGTGGCCCAAGGCGATCGCGCCGCCGTTCGGATTGACCTTCGCGGGGTCAAGATCGAGGTCGCGAGTCACGGCCATCGCCTGCGCGGCGAACGCCTCGTTCGACTCGATGATATCCATGTCGGATGCCTTCAGGCCGGTCTTCTCGAACAACCGCCGTACCGCGGGTATCGGACCCAAACCCATCACCTGAGGCTCGACACCGGCGTGGGCATAGCCGACCAGCCGGGCCATCGGCTGCATGCCGCGCCGCTTCACGACGCTGCCTTCAACCATCACGATCGCCGCCGCGGCATCGTTCAAACCCGAGGCATTGCCGGCGGTGACGGTCCCGTTTTTCTTGAACACCGGCCGCAGCTTCTGCAATTCGGACATCGAGGCATCCGCGCGCACATGCTCATCGGTGGTGAATGCCACCGGGCCCTTCTTCGTCTTCAGCTCGATCGGCACAACCTGGCTTGAGAAATGGCCGTTGTCTAGCGCATTCGCCGCGCGCCGCTGGCTTTCGAGCGCGAACTCATCTTGCTGCTCTCGCGTGAAACCGTACTGCGCTGCAACATTCTCGGCAGTGATGCCCATGTGGCCGTTCCCGAACGGATCGTGCAGCGCGCCGAGCGCGGCGTCGACAACGCTCGCGTCGCCCATGCGCTGGCCCCAGCGCGCTGTCGGCACAAAGTAAGTGGCGCGGCTCATCGACTCGGCGCCGCCGCCGATCACGCAATCGGTGTCGCCGAGCAAGATGTGCTGCGCGGCCGAGACGACGGCCTGCAGCCCGCTGCCGCACAGGCGGTTGACAGTGAGGCAAGGTGTGCCAACCGGCAGGCCGCCTTCGACCGCTGCGACGCGGGAAATGTACATATCGCGGGTCTCTCCAGGAATCACGCTGCCGACGACGACATGACCGACCTCCTCCGGGAGCACCTTGGCGCGCACGACTGCCTCGCGGATCGCCGTCGCGCCCAGCGCCGTTGCCGCGACGTCCTTCAGCGACCCGCCGTATGTTCCAATCGCAGTGCGAACGGCACCGACGACAAACACCTCACGCTGCGTCATATCGTGTCCTTTTGTTGGGCGTGGGTGCAGCACCGGTTGCGCCTTCCCACAGTGAACTCGCGGATCACTTTGGCCATCTCGCGCATGACTGATCGGGAACCAGTGGCCGCTTCACTTCGTCTTGGTAGCGAGCGACTTCAATTCGTCGATATTCGCCTGGGCTCGCTGCCAGACCGCTTCGAACGCGGCGGATTGCGACTGGAGCACGATCTGCGCCAACTCTGCGACGTTGGTGATCGCATTGCCCGCGGCTTGCCGTACGGCCTCGACCTGCTTGCCGGTCGCATTCGGCTGCGAACTCAGCACATTGCGCAGGTCTTCCACCGATGCGCGCAGCATGTCGGCCTACTTTTGTGCTAAATCTCCAGCACCGCCCTGCGCGATGCGGCCGACCTCAAGCAGGGCTTCGACATCCTTGCGTCGGCCCTTGAACACGGCGTCCATGTCGAAGCCCGGAAACTGATACTGTTGCGCGAGTTTGGCGATGTCGTCGAAGAGTTTGGTGGGGCTGTCCATCAGATGTCTCCTTTAAGGGATTGCTTCGTTTGGAAGCGGTTGTGGCGCTACACCTTGCGCACGTATGTGCCGGGCGCTGCCTCACGCGGCGGATAGTGGTCGTTACCGAGTGCCGTCGGAGCGCTACGCAGTTCGCCGGAGCGCGCCTTGAGCCACCCACGCCAGTCCGTCCACCAGGTATCCGACATGACCTTGGCACCGGCTAGCCATTCGTCGGCGTCGGCAGCCGAACCCGGATTAATCAAAAACTTCGACTTCGGATTGCCCGGCGGGTTGATCAGGCTCTGGATATGGCCGCTCGAACTAACGACGAATGTGTTGGCGCCGCCGAATGCCTTGGAAGTGTTGAACACCCCCTTCCACGGCGTGATGTGGTCGGTCAAGCCGGCAAGGATGTATTTGTCGCAATCCACCTTCGTGAGATCGATGGGGGTTCCGAGCACGCTCATTGCGCCTGGCTTGACCAGCAGGTTGTCCGCGAAGATGTCGAGCAACTGAGCGTGGAAGTTGGCTGCTAGCCGCGTCGAATCGTTGTTCCAGTACAAGATGTCGAAGACCGGAGGGGGATTGCCCATCAGGTAGTTGTTGACCCAGTAGTTCCAGATGAGGTCGTTGGGGCGCATCCACGCGAACACGCGGCCCATCTCCTTGCCTTCGAGCACGCCTTCGGAGCCGGACCTCTTCTTCGCCATCGCGATGGTGTCGGGCGTGACGAAGGTTCCAAGTTGCGAATCGGCCCGATTGTCGAGCACCGCGACCATCAGCGTGGCGGCGTTGACCAGGCGATCACCCTTCGCCGCCAGATAGCCCAGCAGCGCGGACATCGTCATCGCGCCCGAGCAGGCGCCGTGCAAGTTCACGTCGTCGGAGCCAGTAATCGAGCGCACCGCGCCGATCGCCTCGAGCAGCGCCTCGACGTAGGTGTCCATGTTCCAGTTGCGCTGCGCCGACGTCGGGTTGCGCCAACTGATCGTAAAGGTCTGCAAGCCGCTCTTGACCAAGTATTCGATGATGCTCTTGCCCGGCGACATGTCGAACACATAGAACTTGTTGACCTGCGGCGGCACGAGCAACTGCGGCCGCGTATGCACCGTCTCGGTCTGCGGCGCGTACTGGATCAACTCGAGCACGTTGTTGCGAAACACTACCGCTCCGGGCGTCACCGCCAAGTTCCTGCCGAGTTCGAACGCACTGGTGTCGACCTGCGCCGGCATGCCTTGATTCGAGGCAAGGTCCTGCAGCAGGTTCTGCAGTCCCTTAACCGCGCTCATGCCGCCAGTTTCAATGTACTTCTTCACTGCGCCGGGATTGCCGAGCAACGTGTTGGTCGGTGCGAAGGCATCGGTGAGCAACTGAACGACGAAGCTTGCACGCTCCTTGTTTGCACTTTCCAGGCTGGAACGCTCCACCAGGCCGGCGAGCGCGTTGCGCCACGCAAGGTGTCCCTGGAGCAGCGTGCGATAGAAGGGGTTAGAGTTCCACGCCGCGTCTTGGAAGCGCTTGTCGGCGGGGTCGGGCGCGAGATCCAAGTTGCCCGCCATCACGGAAATCATGTCGCGAGCCAGCGCCGCCTCCTGCTCCAGCAGCAGCATCGGTTGCATGATGGCCTGCCCGGCGATGTCCTTCACGCTCGCGAGCATGTCCTCTCCCCGCAGGCCGATGAACGGATTCGGGCCTAGAATCCCCTCGGCGGCGCGAGCGGCGATCGGTTCAGGCGGCGCATCGGCCAATGGCGCGGTCTTGCCCTTGCGAATGGTCATCGCGGCCTCCTCAGCGCGCCGCCATCGCCACACTCATTTTCCGCGACCCACAGCATGTCGCGCCGGGTGTTGCCGAGCGGGTCAGTCATGGTCACATGTCTCCTTCGGCCGAGATAGAGCTCCGGCACTTTTCCTTATCTGTCGTCGTGTTCCCTTATTACCGTCGATGCGGTGCGTCTATTCGATCTCGCTGGACGCTCCCTTCCCTTAACGATTCTCGAGGTCATGTGCTGACGTAGATCGCTTTCAGTTGCTGGTAGCCGCTCATCGCCTCTGGCCCGAACTCAGCTTGAGAGCATCGCGCACCGCGTGATGACTGGCACGCTCCGGCAGCGGCGAAGACCGATTCGTCACCCTCTCGTTCGGCCGATCATCATGAAGCGAGATTACATTGCGTCACGACGCACTTCAGCCCCTCCGCCGGGTGGTAAGGCGGCTGCCGAAGGGTGGGTGCGTTCAACAGCGTTAGGGTGGCGGACGATCGATCGCACCCATCCTATCGGGCTAACTCTCTTAGTTGGCCAGCCCGATAACACAAAAGAATCATCCACGACCAGGTTTGCAGCACCACATCCTCGTAGACGCCAACGGAGTGCCGGTCAATGTGACATTGACCGGCACCCCCACCGTGACCGCCCATTCCATCCGAGGGCAACCTGTGCCGTTGGACGCAACCGGGCGGGCGTTCCCGTACGCATGGACTTTGCACCGACTCGCCGTACGCTGACCGTATGGGCGGTATCATTGCCCTCCTTCGTGGATCGTCAGCACATTCTTCACAGAAGTAACGCCAGAAACGCCTTTTGCTATCGAGCCAGCCTTCTCGATCTGGGACGGATCAGGGACACCTCCGGCCAGCGTCACAGCACCACTTTTGGCGAGTACATTGATGCCTGCGGTATCGACTCCCCCCTTTGAAAGCGCCAGCAAAACTTTCTTGCTAAGTGCTCGATTCGCCTTCCTGACAGTAGACTTGGAAGGGCTTTGTGTTTGGATCGATGTGCCAGCGGCATCGCTGCTTTGTGACCAGGCGTTGACGGATGCGACAACAATCAATGCGACACCTGCCAATCTGACGATTTTCGTTACGTTCATTTTCGCTCCAGTATCAAACGATTTAGCTGATTTAGCGGTAGCCCTACGCACCGGATGATTTTCCGGATTTACGGAAGAGACTTCGTCTCCCCAACGTAGACTTCTCGAAGTGAAACGTGACCAGCTTCAGCTGCGTTGCCTGCTGCGGACAGTCGGCGTCATTGCATCGTTGCGAAGTGCGGCCTGTGTTCACTGACATACAATTGGAAGCAAAACCTTCCGAACAAAATCGGCGCTTTCGATTCATTGTTGGTCTGCTATCGAAGCGTTGTATCGTCTCCTGTCCATAAGATCACATCGAACACTGCGGCTAAAGCTCAACAGCGAGTCGCTGGAGTTCGCGTTCTTCCGCGGCGAGCGCAGGCGTCAAGGTCGTGCGCAGATGTTCGAGAAACGTCCTGATCTTGGCATCGACATAAAAGCGAGACGCGTAAACAGCGTAGACGTTGAGTGTCTGTAATCGGTAGTCGGGCAAGACCCGAACCAGTTTCCCACGTCGTATATCGTCGATGACGGAGTAGATCGCAAGCGATCCGATTCCACGGCCTGCGCGAAGCGCGACTGCCATCGCCTCGGGAAGGTTCACCTGGAAGGGTGTCGAAAGCAGTGAATGCGAAACTTCGCCGTCGGGTCCCTGTAAAAGCCATTCAGTCGCTGGCGCCGCGGGTGTGTCTAAACCGAGGCACACGTGCTCATCAAGCTCATCCGGACTTTTTGGCATTCCCATCTTTGCCACATACGCTGGCGAGGCAACCAGAATGCTGTGGCTCTCGCCAAAAGTCTGAGCAACGTACCCTGAGTCGGGCAGGCTAGGCGCGGTCAGTACCGATAAGTCGTAGCCATCTTCGACGAGATTCGGCACGCGCTGCGAAAGCGCAAGCTCCACAGATACATCCGGATAGTCTGTCTGGTAGGCAACAATGGCTGCCGTCACATGGCTCTGCCCAAGTCCTGGCATCGAATGAATACGAAGCCGACCGTATGGTCTGACCAGCGCTTCTCTTGCCTCCGCATTCGCCTCGTCCACCTCGTTCAGGATCACTCGCAAGCGCTCAAAATAGCGCCGACCGCTTTCGGTCAACGCAAGGCGACGGGTGGTACGATGTAGCAAACGTGTCTGCAGGTGTCCTTCCAGAGTTGAGATCGCCCGCGATATCATGCCTGTCGACGTGTCTGTCTGTTTCGCGGCAGCGGTGAAGCTACCGGCTTCTACCACGCGTACGAACGTACGCATATTATCGAGCATGTCCATCGTATTCTTCGCGAACATAAAACGAAACGCCTGATCGATCTGACGTCCCGACATCGAGTCACTCTTGCGACAGCAATGACCTTTGCTCGCTCTGCAGATTCTTCCATGGCGATACTAACGATTGCATTCAGCCACGTCAGTCCCGTTCGCGAGAGCTAAGCGATAAAGGGGTGTAAAGGATGAGTCGTAAATGCGAACCGCTTTCGCCATTCCTTACGACGCTGGCGGCGGAGATCCGGAACATCCTAGTCAACCCACACAACTGCATTCTTGTTGCCATTGTGCTTTACTTGGATACGTTAGATCGCCCCCCTACTTGGGGGGAATGTTCCAGTACCGTTTTCGAGAAGCCGGCGACATCATTCAATATGGCTAAGATGATCGTCGCGATGAGGAGCAATTGAACTCCTCGATTCAGATGCCCCCCGGGATCAAGTCCGCCAGGGCTTCGAGCGTATATTCCCGGTTCGAAGCGCGGCGCTGGTCGTCCATCGAGAAACCGGCGGCGACGGGATTGACCATGAACTCGTCGACGCCGAGCGAAGCGCACAGACTGGCGACTCGTTCTACTGCGCCGGTCGAATCGTCGATGATCCAGGTTTTGCGAAACATGTCGACGAGGCCGGAATACCGCTCCGGAATCACGCGTTCGTCTGCGGCCTCGACTAGCATCTGCGGAGCCACGGTTTCACCGGAGCGAAACATCGACATGAAGTGGAGTTGGGGCTTGGCAAGGCGCTCTGCTTCCTCCCTCGTACGACCGACGACCACGATGGCCGATAGCAGGATGCGCGGCGCAGTGCAAAACGGGCTCGGCTTGAAGTGGGAGCGATAGTGGTCGAGCGCTTCGGCGATGCCTTCGCCAGTGATGTGATAGCCAAACGCGTACGGCAGGCCCATCTCCGCCGCGAGTTGCGCAGAATACAGCGACGTGCCGAGCACCCAGATCTCCGGTGAGGTCGTGATGCCCGGTGCGGCAAAAACCTGCCGAACCCCGGAGCCGGTATCGACCCGCAGGCCTTCTGGCTGCATCAGCGCGATGGTTTCGGCGATGGCCGTCGGTTGAGAGCTGCCTGCCTCATCATTGCGGCGCCCCCCTCGCAGGAGCGCACTTGCGACCCAGTCAGCCCCGCGCGACCGTCCGAAGCCGACATCGACCCGCCCAGGGAAACACGCCTCCAGCATTGCAGTCTGCTCGGCCACGAGAAGGGGGGTATAGTGCGGCAGCAGCACGCAACCACCGATCCGAATGCGCGCCGTCGCGGATCCGATGACCGCCGACAACACCGCGGTCTGGCTCGCGGCGACCCCGGCTACGTTGTGATGCTCTGCGAGCCAGTAACGATGGTAACCCAGTGTTTCCGCGCGCTGAGCGAGAGCGATCATTGAGGCGAATACGTCGCTTGCGCTCTGACTACTGCGTACGGGACCGATGTCGAGGACCGACATTCGCTTCAGGACGTGGCTCATGGTTTCTCCCGCATCATTCTCTCAACCTTGCGAGAAGGCCTCGGCCAGCAGGCGATAGCCTTCGATCCGATCCCGTGGGGCATGCGTCATGGCTGTAAGCATCACTTCGTCGGCATCATAGGCGGCCGCCCGCTCCTCGATCTGTCTTTTCACCTCCTGCGGCAGCCCGGAGACCTCGCGATTGGCGATCCGGCGCAAATGGGCTTCGCCCTCCGACCCGAACGAGACGGATCGGATCGTGGCCGCCGTCGGGACGGCTTGCGGGTACCGGCCAGAATCCCTCATCAGCCTGAAGAAGTCCGAGGCTCGTTTCAATTCAGCGACCTTCTCCGGCGTAGCGGCGATAACGGCGTTCACTGCGATGATGACCCGCGGCTCCGGACATTCCGCGGAAGGCGCAAACCGCGCCCGGTAGTTACGGATCGCCTCGACATCCGCATCGGGATTGATGAACAAGGCGACGGCGAGCCCCATCCCCTTCTCGGCCGCCAGCAGACCGCTCATCGGGCCGCCTCCCGCCGACAAGAGCCACATGGGCGGAGCCGACGATACGTTCGGCATCGCTATCGCGCGCTTGCACTCGTCATGGAAGAAACTTTCGAGCTGATCGATCTGCTCCGCAAAGGCATCCGGGCCGGCGGGATTGGGGTTTAGCAGCGAGCGTGAATAAGCGTCTCCGCCGCTTGCGCGTCCGAGCCCGCAATCCACCCGCCCCGGGTAGAGTGCCTCCAGCATCCTGAAGTTTTCGGCTATGCGATAGGCGCTGTGGTTCGGCAGCATCACGCCGCCAGAACCGATGCGGATACGCAACGTCTGCGCGCCGATCGAGGACAGCAGGACCTCAGGCGCCGAGCCTTGCAGGATGCTCATGTTGTGATGCTCGGAGAGCCAGATTCGTTCGTACCCGAACTGGTCGACCGCTTTGGCGACTGCGATGGTCTGGGTGATTGCTTCCGCGGCGGATGCCCCTTCCGGGAGCGTCGCTTGTTCCAGCACTGACAGTTTCACAGACGCCTCCGATCCGGCAGAATCTCCGAAGGAATGTCGCCGCTGCCGGCCGTGAGCTGAGCGGAGCTGCTCTCCGCGGCGATGATCTTTTCCGTGTGGGCAGCTCACGGACGCGCTTTCCGGGCGCGTTGAAGGTCGCGCGCGTGACCTCGACGAGTCCAAGCCCCGCCGTCGACAGCGATGCTCGTCCTGTCGCATGTATTGCCTCATTCATGTCAGCACTCCTGACCGTATAGACCATGCGGGGCGAAGACTGCGCCTCGCTCCTCCCTGTGGTCAGTTTTGGATAAGGCTGACCCTTAGGCTAGACTCGTTTTACCGAGCATGCGCAACCAGGCGGCATTGTCCCAATAGGCTTTCATGTCTTGGATTTCCCCTGTCTCATTGCCGTGCACAATGAAGACATGCGGGAGCTCATAGCGCAGGGAACGGTTCGGGATACCAAATCCGTCCTTGGCCTGTGTTCCGCTGATCATCACTTCAGCCGTTACCGTGCGTCCGTCCGCGGAGGGGTAGAGTCCCGTGATCGTGTTCGACAGATCAGGGAAGACGTCAATCAAACCCGACCAAATGCCCCTGCCAGCCTCGAGCACCGGACCGGCTACCTCCGCGGGATAGTAATGGATCGTACCCTGCGGCGCGAACAAGGCCAGCATCCCGTCCACGTCCTGCCGGCGATATCGATCAAAAAACTGTTTGGTTGTCTCGGCCAGCGCCATGCCTCATCTCCGCCGATGTTGTGCCGTCACTTTTGCGAATGCTCCCGACGTCGGCCCTAGCCGACGCCGAACGACTTGACTCGAAATCAGCCTTGTCCAACTTCCTCGAGCAGCGTCTTCGCCGCCAGCTTGCCGAGGTTGTTAGACGCAAGCGGGCTATCGCCCGTCAGCAGCTTACGGTCCCTGTGGACCTTGCCGGTGATGTCAGAGTTGAGAATCTTGACACCGAGAGCTTTGAGGCGCTCGCCGACCAGCCACCGCAACGGGCCCGGGATGTAGCCGATCTCGATATTGGCACCCGTGTCGAGACTATCGGGGAAGACGCAGATTTCGTAGCCCCGGAACATGAAATCCTCTGGCTTTTCTCCGATCGAAGCTGCCAAGAGTCCGGCGGGGCCGTGACACAACGAGATTACGTAGCGGTCGTTATCGCGCGCCCAGAACAATGCCCTCTTGACATCCTCGCTGTCGGGAATGTCATTCAGCACGCCGTGGCCACCCGGGATGAAGACGCCGATATAGCCGGTGTCTTTGCCCAGATCCTTGACGACATCGGAAAGCTTCCCGGGATTCTTCAGCTTGCCTTTGTATTTCTCATAGGTCGCCTTCACTGTGTCGTCCTCATTCGGGAAGGCCCACATCTCAAGCTTTACCGGATCGCCGGACGGCGTGACGACGTCGACCTCGAAGCCTGCGGCATCCAGATGATAGATCGGCAGAAGCATCTCGACCGGATGATTACCGGTCGAGAAGAACTTGCCGTCGCGCGTCATCAGGTAGCGTTCCTGAGTCGCGATCATCAACACCTTCCATTTTCCGCCCGTGTACGGGTTGGCGTAGGTCGTGCCGTCGAAATCGGTCTTGGAGGCGACATATTTCGTCAGTGAATAGGGCGAAGGAAAGAAAGCGTTATCTTCTGCGGGATCCTTCGCAGGAGTACGATTTTCGGCGCTTGCATCGGTCATGGCTTTCTCCATCCAGCGAATTAACAGGTTGCTGAGCCTAGCGGCATCGACAAGTGTAGTACTGAGAGGGTTTCCCTCCATATTTGCGCAAAGTCTCGTTGCAGCGGTACCCACGACTACGGCGAGGGGAACCAGGGCATTGTTCTGCGCAGGATCAAGCGAGCGCATTTTGTCGAGCCCCCTGGGTTCCAGAAGCCATGTCATCTCCTTGCGCGGGCTGGCAGACCTTCCGATAAACAATGACGCGGATGTCGCGCAAGTGACCAGACCTAATGACGCACGACCTCCTAAGGCTCGCCCGCAGAGATAAGGGCGCTTACCGCAGGTTCCACATACCAATCTTAGGGCCCAGTACCTCCGACACAAAAGCCCCCTGAATGGGTAGGTGGAAATTTGAACGGTAAAAATGGCGCGCTCCTGACGTTCGTCGCGGGCAAAAAATCCTGTTACAGATTACGGACAAATTGGCCGATGTTAAGTGGGTGATACGCTCAACACGACTTTGAAGGAATTCCGTCGAGACATTGCCTTATGAAGTTCCCGCGGTGGTGGTCGTTCCGTAGCGTGCAACGAATTTCGGCTCTTATGGCTCACCAGAAATGCGAAGAGAAATTGCCGGGCGGTCGACTCACTCGTTCACAAGGTCCCTCCAATCCGCCGGGACGACACCCTCCGGTCCTGGTACCGGCTGATCGATCGGATGTGCCTGAGGGGGGGCAAGCACGGGTCCTGGAAAAGCGTTACCGGTGCGATAGTCGTAGAACCATTCTTCGCCCGGCTCGAAGCTCTGAATAATGGGATGACCTGTCGCATGAAAATGATGGGTCGCGTGTTGCGAAGGAGATGTGTCGCAACAACCTACGTGACCGCATTGCGCGCAACGGCGCAAATGCACCCACCAGCCACCCGTTTCCAGACATTCTTGACAGCCCGCTCCACTCGGCGGGACGCTCCGATCTATACCGTCACGCATCTCAGGCCTTCTCCACTTTGGTTTCATCCGCATATGCAGCGATGATGACGTCGCTCGCCCTCTCGCTCACCATGTAGACCGCGCTGGCGATGAACAGGCCCGGGATGCGCGGGAACACACTGGCGTCAACCACGCGTAGCCCTTCGACGCCGCGAACCCGGAAATCGCCGTCCAGCACGGCCATAGGGTCATCGACGCGCCCGATCGGGCAGGTGCAGGAGGCATGATGGCCCCAGGCGGTATCGCGCACCCATTGCTTCAGCGCTTCGTCGCCGCTCACACCCTCGCCGGGAATGACCTCCTCCGCAACGATCTCCGGCAGCCGCGCGGCGATGCGGCGCGCGATGGCAATTCCGTCCATCACGCCGCGCAAGTCGTGGGCCTCAGGATCACTGCCTTCCTCGAAATAGGCGAAGTCGATCCTCGGGGGATGACGTGGATCGGTCGAGGCAAGCCGCACCATGCCTGCCGTGTTGCGGGTATGTCCTTTTAGGACGACCATGGTGAAGCAGTCGTGCTTGCCCGCGCTCTCGGCGGCATAGCCCGGGTAATAGCCGTGAAAATCAACCGGTAGCGCAAAGACGAAGAGATCGGGCTCCTCGCCTGCGACGCTCGACCGCGCGACGAAAGCCGCAAGCGAGCCATTCGTACTGTATGGTCCATCGCGTTCCGTCGCCCATTCCTCATAATGCCGGTCGCCTTTTCCATCGCGACCGGGCACGTCAAGGGTCGCATCCTGGAACAGTGAGTAGTCGTGGATCAACCGGTGCACGATGCCGACCTCGTACCGATCCTGAAGGTTGGCACCGACGCCGGGACGGTCCAGTCGCACATCGATCCCGTACTTTTCCAGTTCTTCGCGCGGGCCGATTCCGGACAGCTTGAGGAGCTGGGGCGTGTTGAACGCGCCGCCGGCGAGGATCACCTCGCATCGCGCGCGAAAGCTGATCGGCTCGCCCGGCCCGTGTGCGCGTTCGGTAGCCGGGTCGGCGCCGTAGAGATGCTCGCCATCAAGACACTCGACGCCGACCGCGCGATCGCCGTCAAACAGCACTTTGGATACAAGCGTGTTGTATCGGACTGTCAACCGCTCGGGGTGCGCGGCCTGCACGACCAGGATTCGCTCCCGCGCCCCGTTACGACGGCCATTGTCGATCGCGACCGGGATGAACGACATTCCCTCGCGACGCTCCGATACGAAGCGCCAATCGTTCGGATCGTTGGGCAGCACGGCCTCCACGGGCGTATCGTAGGTGGCCCGGCTTTCCGCCTCGACTGCCTCGATGATATCCAGAAACCAAGGTTCGCGACCAGCCAGATTCGGCGCAGCTCGGGTCGTCTTCAGCCAGCCATCGAAACCGTGGCGTGATGCATCGCCGGGCCGCGCGGGGTTATGTGGATCAGGATCGCGCCCGCGCCACGCCTCAATCCGCTGGAAGCGCGCGCGCATCGCGTCTGCCGACCAATCGGCGTCGCCGGTCAACTCGGCCAATCCGTCCCAGTCGGAATTATGCGGGTAGACCGTGACGAGCGCGCTTATCGCGGTAGAACCCCCTAACGTGCTGCCGCGCGGGTAGAGCACACCGTCGCGTTCGGACACAAACTTCACGTCGCGGCGCTGCTGCATGTCGTTATCATAGTGACGGACGAAGAAATCCCACCGCATCTCGGCGTCCTCGCTGGCGCGCGCCTGCATGATCGGAACGTCGTAGTAGGGGCACCGATGGTCGCTCCCCGCCTCGATTAGCAGCACCGAGAAACCCGCTTCAGCTAGATTGGCCGCCAACGGCCCACCGCCTGCGCCCGACCCCACAATGATGAAATCGTTGACGGCGTCCGGCGCGAGATTCGAGTTGACCATGTTGCCTCCTTTCAACCTCTCTTCGTGTCAGTGACCAGCATCCTGCCTGTGCCACGATATGACTGAGGGTGGTAGCCGGCTCCCTCAAGGTTGCTCGTCGGATGGTAAACTGATCGAAGGAAAACGGAGACGGAAGAAAGTATTGAACTCGGCCTCGTCAGGTTGCGGCATCTCGCTTAGGAGGAGGGCCCGTGATCGATTCCTCTTACGTTTAAGGTCACGCATCCAACAAGGCTAAACAATACGGGATTTCCCCCATGCGTGGCGATTCGCCTATTTTAGGCAAACGACAAACGCACCGACGGCACTGAAGTTTCTGTGACGCTGATGCGAATCGCGATAGCGACAAGATCGCCTCGCTTCTGGGCCGTCGAGTCATTACAACCTTGGAAGCCCCGTCTCGATAATCAGCGATGCAGCCGCACGGATGGTTGTCGCCCGCGTCGTGATAGATGGCAGTGAGACGGCCGTGCTCCCTGCTCTTGCACGGTTTGCTCGACGAGCTCGCACTGTCCTCGAAGTCTGTATGCACGTGTCGCTCGGGCACCTAAGCAGACACCTCGTTTCCCGGCGCGTGAACCTCTTCTGTCAGAAACGATTTGACTAACGAAGCTATTTCGGTTGGACGATTAAGGACGAACAAGTGACCATCGTCAACGATCTGCAGTCGGGCGTTAGGGATCAACGATGTGAGTATCTGTGCATTCAAAATCGGGACGATTGGGTCATCGTTGCCTGCTAGGACCAAAGTCTGCTGCTCTACAAGCCAAAGCCAGAGCAGGCTACTCCATCCCGAAGTAGCAAGGATCTGATACAAGTAGCCTCTACCGCGCGGCGGCCGAATGTGCTCTGCATGGGCTCGGAGCAGGTCCGGCTCTCTGCGGAAGACTCCACCATACAGTTCCGGGCCTACCTTATTCAGAAATTCGGAGTCTGCGTAACGACGTGGGCTCAGCATTTTCGAAAGCACAGAAAGCCTGCCGGGTACCATCAGGAAACCAGGCGATGTTGCGGCGAGAATCAGGCGTCGACAGCGTTGAGAATACCGGTGAGCGAATTGCTGTGCCAGGGCCCCGCCCCACGAAACGCCCATCACATCAATTTGCCCGTCATAGCCAAGACGCGTCATCAATCGGTTCGCCAACTGTGCAAGGCTGTCAAGTCGATAAGGCAACAGTGGCGCTGGAGACCCGCCGACGCCGGGCACATCGAAAATCACAGTCTCAACGCCCTGCAGCGCCGCGGTAAGTGGCTCCATGAGTTCAAGGTTCGCGCCGATGCCGTTGAAGAGCAGCAGTGGCGGCCCCTCAAGCTCACCGGGACGCACTCCAACGCGTAGAACCTGGCCGTCGATGTCGACGTTAAGAATCTCGGTCGGGATGGCTCGAGCCTTCGGATCTATCGTTTCGTCCATATGCACAGAAGGGTTCCGGTTTCAGTCTGTCTCAAAGGGGCACGCACCACAGCACAGGAGTCGATCTTCGGTGCACAGTAGGCCAATTCAAAGATGCAGGCGTGCTCCAAAACCAGGTTGCTTTAACGCGGACCGCGCTTCTCAGGCTGCAATCTTAAGGATGGTTGGCGCCTGCGCTTACCGCTCCTATACACTGCATCTGCCATCTCCAGCGCGCTCGCGAACGCATCATCCACCCGCAGACCGCTGAAAGGATTTGGGCGTGGCAGGCCTGCCACTGCTCGGCCCGCGATGCCGTCGGAAGTCGCACTATGCTGTGCACCGGCGTTATCTTCGCGGCCCTTCATTGCCCTCCGAACGTTGGTCTGCTCAGTCCAACGCCAGAGTGAGCGCCTGCGCAATCAGCGCAGGTTTCGACTCACCCTCGATCTCCAACGTGTTCTCGGTGGTGATTAGCGTACGTCCATCGCCCTTGTGTGTCACGTTTACCAGTGTGATGCGATTTCTGACGCATGAGTCGGCCTTCACAGGCGCCATAAATCGCACCCTGTCCAATCCATAGTTGAGAATAGTAGGGATGCCTGCCGGCTCGACCAGCACCTCGAACCATGTGGGCGCGAGTACGGCGAGAAGTAGGTAGCCATGTGCGACCGTAGCGCCAAAGGGGCTCTCTCGTTCGGCTCTGTCAACGTCCAGGTGGATCCATTGACGGTCGCCAGTGCAATCTGCGAAGGCGCCGATGCGAGGCTGGTCAATTCGTATCCAGCGAGAGACCCCAATCTCCCTGCCAACGAACTGCGGAAGGGTTGCAAGACTTAGTCGACGCGGCATCATCGTTTGTCCTCTAGTGTTTGCTGGCTGCTGCTGCGCCGAAACCCGTCTGTGCACGCACGAACTCCGCATCGAACGCGCTCTGCTCGGCCTTTGCCTTCTTGCTCCGGTCTAGTTTCGAAACCACGTAGATCACGAGGAATGCGAGTGGCATCGAGAAGAGCGCTGGATGATCGTACGGGAAGATGCCTGCAGGATGTCCTAGGACCGACTTCCAAACTGCGGGAGACAGGATCACCAGTCCGACTGACGAAACAAGTCCAATGAAACCGCCCCAGACTGCTCCCTTACTGGTCAAACCTTTCCAGTACATTGATAGCACGAGAGGCGGAAAATTAGCGGACGCCGCAACATTGAACGCGAGCGCCACCAGGAAGGCGAGGTTCTGACCTCGGAAAAGGATGCCGAGGACGACGGCCACCAAGCCGATGACGAGCGTCGCTCGCTTCGTGACACGCACCTCGGAGGCTTCGGTTGTCTTGCCACGACACAACACGTTGGCGTAGATGTCATGTGAGACCGCAGAGGCTCCGGCGAGCGCGAGACCCGACACTACCGCGAGGATCGTGGCGAAGGTCACCGCAGCGAGAAAACCCAGGAACAGGTTGCCTCCCGTCGCCTTGGCCAAATGCATCGCGACCATGTTCCCGCCGCCGAGAAGCTTACCGCCCGGAATACCACCTTCGAAAAACTGCGCGTCTGTGCCGACGATCACGATGCTCGCCAAGCCGATCACAAACATTGCTCCGAACATGTAGCCGATGCAGGTTGTGGCAACAAACACGCTCTTGCGGGCTTCCCGCGCATTGGGCACCGTGAAAAAACGCATCAGGATGTGCGGCAACCCGCAGAGGCCGAACACGGTAGCGAGCGATAGCGAAAGCGCTGACACAGGGTCAGCAAACAAATGCCCGGGTCCCATCAGGTCAGTCCCGCTTCGATGCACGGACACCGCCTTCGCAGCGAGCGACTCGAAACTGAAGCCAAAATGCGCGAGCGACAAGACCATCAGGAGTGTTCCACCGAACATTAGCAGCACCGCCTTGATAATCTGCACCCATGTTGTCGCTAACATGCCGCCGAAGGTCACATAGACGATCATCAGGACACCGACACCGACCACTGCATAGTTGTAGTCGACCCCGAAAAGCAACTGAACCAGTTCGCCCGCGCCCACCATCTGCACGATAAGGTAGAAGAACACCACGATGAGAGAACTAGTGGCTGCCATCCAGCGAGTGCTCACCGGATCGAGACGATACGCAACGATGTCCACAAATGTGAACTTTCCTAGATTGCGTAGTCGCTCCGCCATGAGAAACAGCATGACCGGCCAACCCACGAAGAAGCCTACGACATAGAGCAACCCGTCGTAGCCTCTTGCATATACGAGGCTCACGACACCAAGAAGGGTTGCCGCAGACATGTAGTCGCCGGCCACCGCCAGTCCATTCTGAAGACCACTGATACCACCACCTGCGGTAAAGAAGTCGCCGGCCGTTTTAGTACGAGTCGCCGCCCACCAGGTGATGCCCAACGTAACCCCGACGAATACGAGGAACATCGCAATGGCGGTAACATTAAGCGGCTGCTTCTGTCCGGCTTCGACGGCCGGTCCGGCCCACACGAGGCCTCCAGGAGCGCTCATGAACAGCAGTGCAATCTCCGTTGATCTGTTGCTACGACTCATTCTGCGACCTCACTCAGCAGTTGGACGGTAAGCGTGTCGAACTGGCCATTGGCCCGCCGCACATATATGCCAGTCAGAGCCCATCCGAGCACCAACACAGCGACTGCAATGACCACGCCCACGGTCGTCACCGCGCCCGAGGCGACAGGCCTACGAAGCAGTTCAGGCCAAAATGCCACCAGTGCCGTAAGGCTGAAATAGGCTAGCAGCGCCATAGCCAGTAGTGACCAGGAAAGGCGCGAGCGCTGCCTGACTAGATCACGGAACAGCGCGTGCTGCCGTATGCGTTCTACCGTGTTGACATCTGACATTGATTGTCTCCTTAGGTTGATTCCTCTGGCTCGCGCGACGCCGGAGGTGGCTTAAAGCACATCGCGCGACGTGTATCGTTCTCGTAGTCGTTTCTTATCAATCTTGCCGACACTGGTCTTGTCGATGGCATCGACGAATACCACTCGCTCGGGAACTGCGAACCTCGAGATCGCTCCGCTGGACGAGAATCCGTTCAGGTGTTCTTGTATTGCGGCCTGATCGGCATGTTCGCCGGCCTTGAGAACGATCAGTGCGAGCGGCCTCTCGCCCCACTTCGCGTCCTGCACGCCGATTACTGCCACCTCACTCACTGCGGGGTGGCGAGAAATCAAATCTTCGATCTCCAGTGACGATACCCACTCGCCTCCCGTCTTGATCACATCTTTCATCCGGTCGGTCACTTGCAGATAGCCATCGCTGTCGATCACCCCGATGTCGTTGGTATGCAGAAATCCACCCATCCATAAGCTCTCGGAGGCGCCCGGATTTTTGAAGTAACCTTGAGTCAGCCACGGTGCCCGTACGACAATTTCCCCCGTTGCATTGCCGTCGTGCGGGACGTCGCGCATTTCTTCGTCAACGATCCGCAGCTCCACAAGTGGAATTGGGAGGCCGGTCTTCGTTCGGACGTCTAGCTCGCTTTCAAGGTCGCCGAGCATTGATGTCTTAACCTGAGCCAGCGCCATGATCGGACACGATTCCGACATTCCGTATCCCGTAAAAACGTCGATGCCGCGATCGAGTGCTGACTGCGCGAGCCCTCGGGACAAGGCCGAACCGCCAATAATCACCTTCCAGCCCCGCAGGTCAGCCGCAGCCGCTTTCGGATCTGACAGCACCATATGGAGTAGTGTCGGCACGCCATGCGAGAATGTCACGCTTTCACGTTCAATGAGCTCGATCAAGGATTGCGGCGCATACCTGCCCGGGTAGACCTGCTTGAGACCAAGTGCAGTGGCAACATAGGGCATGCCCCACGCATGCACATGGAACATCGGCGTCATCGGCATATAGACGTCGTCGCGGTGGATGCGTCCTTGCTGTGGGTTGCTTGTCAACGCAGCCATGGTGGCTAGCGTATGAAGGACAATCTGGCGGTGACTGAAGTACACGCCTTTGGGCGCACCGGTGGTTCCCGTAGTATAAAAAGTGGTTGCCCGGGTGTTTTCGTCGAAATCCGGGAAGACATAGTCGGGCGAGGCAGAGGCAAGCATTGCCTCATATTCATCTGCGAAACCAAACGGCAGTGCAGCGCCACCAGCGTCATCGCTCGTGTCATCAATTAGCACGAAACGGTCGATGCTCTCCAGTTGTTCGCGGATGGACTCAAGCACCGGCAGGAAATCGGCGTTGACCAGCAACACCTTGGCTTCCGAGTGATTCAGCGTATACGCGATCTGCTCGGGTGAAAGACGCACGTTCACAGTCAGTAACACGGCGCCCATCATCGGCACAGCGAAGTAGCTCTCAAGGTAGCGATGGCTGTCCCAGTCCATTACCGCGACAGTATCGCCCGGTACCGTGCCCAGTGACTTCAAGCCATCCGCGAGCAGGCCAATTCGGTGACGTAGCATCCAGTAGTCTTGACGCGCTTGATCGCGATAGACGATCTGCCGTTCCGGACACGTCGCTAGCGGCATGTGCAGGAGCTGCTTGATGAGAAGCGGGTAGTCGTAGGCCGATGGGGTGCGCTCAATGAGCAGCGAAGAAGACATAGTGATTTTCCTTGAAACTGGGAGGCGAAAATGCTCAGAATTCGTCTGCCGGCAATGCGAGCACGACACTGGCGCCGTGCATCACGGCGTGCTGAAGTCCCGGAATCTGACTTAGCAGGTGTTCTGCATAGAACCTCGCCGTCACCCGCTTGCCGCGCATAAAGGCGGCATCACCTTCGCCTGCGTCCAGCCTGCGCTGCGCAATCAGCGACGCCCGCGCCATCTGCCATCCGCCACACAGCACACCGGCTAGCTTCAGGAATGGCACTGCACCCGCATGGACCGTTCTCGCGTCCGTCGAGTAGGTGCTGACGATCCAGTCGACGCAAGTTTCAAAGGCTGTGATAGCTACGTCCAGTCGCGTGTGCAGCAATTTGTCGTCTGGGTCACTCGACTCTGCTAGTTCTGCCAGGTCCTCCCTCATCATGGCAATCACCCTTTTCGCGACTATGCCGTCGTCACGCGCAGTCTTGCGCCCGACAAGATCGTTCGCCTGGATACCAGTGGTGCCTTCGTAAATTGTCAGGATGCGCGCATCACGCAGATGCTGTGCGACGCCGGTTTCTTCGACAAAACCCATGCCCCCGTGCACCTGGATCGCGAGGTTCGTCACATCGATGGCTGTTTCGGTTGCCCAGCCTTTGTGGATCGGCACCATGAACTCAACGAACTCGCGAGCCCTTTCCCTTTCGTCTTCCGAGTTCGCCGCGTGCGAACGGTCAATCGCCGCCGCCACGACATAGGCGACCGCGCGCATTGCTTCCGTCATCGCTTTCATCGTCATCAGCATGCGCCGCACATCCGGGTGATGCACAATCGTCACTGCGGCGCCTTTCGGGTCGCCGAGATCTTTGCTCTGGACGCGCTCCTTCGCATAGCGTGCAGCCTGCTGATAGGCGCGCTCGGCGATACCGACGCCCTGCAATCCGACTGCGTAACGGGCTTCGTTCATCATGATGAACATGTATTCGAGGCCGTGATTCGCTTGTCCGACGAGATAGCCAATCGCACCGTCGGCGTCGCCGTATGCGAGTACGGCCGTCGGGCTGGCATGAATGCCGAGCTTGTGCTCGAGCGATACGCAGCGGACGTCGTTTCGCGCACCGAGTGAACCGTCCGGATTAACGAGGTACTTGGGCACCAGAAACAGCGAGATACCCTTGACTCCGTCCGGCGCATCCGGCAGCCGAGCGAGCACCAAGTGCAGGATGTTTTCGGCGAGGTCGTGTTCGCCGTGGGTGATGAAAATTTTCTGCCCGTAGAGGCGAAAATGTTCGCCCTCTGGAACCGCACGTGTTCGCACGGCACCCAGGTCGGACCCGGCCTGCGGCTCGGTCAAATTCATTGTGCCGGTCCAACGTCCATGCACGAGTGGTTTCAGCCACGCCTGTTTCTGCTCTGGCGAGCCGCACAACAGGAGGGCCTCGATGGCACCTGAGGTGAGCATCGGACACAGAGAAAAGCCCATGTTGGCCGCAGCGACCATCTCGAAGACCGGACTGGCAACCAGTTTTGGCAGGGCCTGTCCACCATATTCGTGTGGAAAGGACAGGCCATTCCAGCCCGCGTTGACGAATTGCTCGTAGGCCTGTCTAACCCCCGGTGGAGTTTTCACTTCGCCTTCGCTAAGTGTGCAGCCGTTGAGATCGCCGTCCCGATTGATCGGCGCGAGCACCTCGCCGGAAAACTTCGATGCTTCGTCGAGAATGGCGGCGACCGTGTCGGAACTTGCCTCCTCAAAGCCGGGGAGGCTTGCGACCTCCTCAAGTCCGGCGAGATCGGTAAGAGCAAAGCTCATGTCGCGCAACGGGGCAATATATTCGCTCATGATGCTGGGAAGTTGGGCAGTTCGGTGTAGGCCGCCGCCATGATGGTCTGAGTGCAATCAGACTAGATATGTGGAAGCCGTGAAACAGCCCCTCCGCCGGGGAGGCGCGTCTTGCCGCATCGGGGGGGGCGTCAGGGGGGCGCGAGCGGTCGCTGCGGTTTCACGGGAAAACACGAATTGTCGCCGTGCAGACGCTGACCAGAATGCAGCTATCGTCCACCTACTGAACGACGCTGACATGCGAGCCTTGTCCGATACTGCCAGGCAGAGATGGAGCGTATCGCTGATCCAGACCAAAATGACTCCGCCGCGACCGCCGCGAGGTCCCGTTGCGCGGTCCAAGCTGCTGACTCGACTTGACGCTGGCCGGGATCGCAAGTTGACGGCGGTCATCGCCCCAGCAGGCTTCGGCAAGACAACGCTGCTCGCTCAATGGAGCGAGATGCTTCGCGCCGACCAGCAGTTCGTTGGCTGGCTGAGCCTGGATGAGGATGATGACGATCTGCCGCAGTTCGGCGCCTATCTCGTGGCAGCGCTATACAAGGCTTCGGAAGGACTCTGTACATATGCGCAGCAACTGCTGCGCGATGACCCACTGACGCCCGTCAGGACGATCGTTTCAGTCCTTCTCAACGAAATCGGGGCCTGTGGCCGGCATGTCTTTCTTTTTCTCGATGATTTCGATCGCGTCATGTCGAAATCGGTCCGTGCTTTAGTCTCTCGTCTGCTGCGCTACGCGCCCGAGAACTTTCATATGTTAGTTGGTGCGCGCAGCGAACCCTGCCTGGCTCTTAGCGAATTCTGCACGCGTGAGGAACTCGTGCACATCGATGCGACCGACCTGCGCTTTTCCGATAATGAGGCGAGGGCTTTCTTCACGCAGGCCACGGGTATCACACTGGATTGTTCTAGCGTCGACCTGCTGAACGATGCGACCGAAGGCTGGGTTGCAGGCCTCCAACTCGCTTCACTCACTCTACGCGAGTCGGGCGACGCAGCCCAGGTGGCGTCCAGTCTTGCCGGAGCGCGCTCCGGCGTGGATGCCTATCTCGACAGCACGGTACTGGGACAGTTACCGCCAGCGGTATTGCAGTTCCTGCTGCGTACGTCCGTCCTCGAACGGCTCAGCGCAGGCGCGTGCGACGCCGTGATGGGTGCCGGTGCGCGCAGTTGGGAAAAGCTCGACTGGCTGGAGCAGCACAACGTCTTCATCCGGGCTCTGGACGACGATCGTCACTGGTTTCGATACCACGGGTTGCTGTCTGACGCACTGCGGCGACGGCTGGCTCGTCAGCTCCCGAAGGAGGTACCCCTGCTGCACCGGCGCGCCAGTCGCTGGTTTGCCGGAGAGCGCCTATGGCCCGAGGCGGTACGCCATGCGCTGGCAGCCGGCGACGTTCCCGAGGCTGCCGAATGGGCCGAAAACTGCGCGCGGGTAATGGTGGATCGCAGTGATGTGCGCACTCTGCTCGGCTGGATATCTCGACTGCCGTCCGAGCTCGTGAACCGGCGACCACGGCTGCGGCTCGCCAACGCGTGGGCACTCGCCCTGTCGATGCGTGCGGCCGAGGCAACGCGGGTCGTACAGGCGCTCATCAGTGAAATGACCTCCGACGGTGCAGACGATGGCGACATCGACAATTCAACGTTCGAGGCCGAAATCAACGCCGTTAGGGCCTTAATAGCAGGCTTCGACGATGATAGTCCACTCTCGCTCAAGTTAGGCCGCGTGGCATCGATTTCGCCCTTGCCGGTACCATCGTGGGCCCGCCGGTTTGCTGAAACGGCTCAAGTCTTCGGCCTGCTGTATGAGGGCGAATTCGACGAAGTTCGACGCATGAGATCAGTAGCAAAGACTCATCGCAGCGACCGAGAAGAGCCAATCTATGCCAGTGTCTACCGAGAGAGCATGTTTGGACTCGCCTCACTCGTGGAAGGCCGGCTCGACGAGGCCGCGCAGATCTACGAAGGCGCGCTAGGTCTGGCCGAACATGCCTTGGGCCGCGACTCGGCCGCCGCTGTACTCCCGGCAGGCTATCTGGCTGCACTCTACTATGAGCGCAACGATCCTATTCGCGCGCAGCAGGTCATGGCGGATCGGACCACCCTTGCAATGACGGCGTGTCCCCTGGGCTCGCTGCTGCGATACACGTGTGCGACAGCTAGTCTGCACGCCCGAAACGGCGACCTCGGCTCCGCACTGGCTATCATTGAGGATGCCAGGCAGGCCGCAGCCGCGCGACATTGGCTGCGGCTTCGAGCCGCGTGCGATGCGGAGGCGGTGCGCCTGTACCTGTGCGATGGCCGGTTGGCACAGGCGCGCCGGACCATCGAATCACTGCGCCTTCTCATGCCTTCACAGCCACCACCACAAATGGGGAGCTTTCTCGAGACCTGGGCCAGTTACTGCACGGCGAGGGCACGTCTCGATCTTGCAACCGGACAGCCAGCCGATGCGGTCTCGCTGCTCTGCGGCCTGCACGACCAGCTCGAAGCCGCGGGAATGAGATACCTGAGCGCCCGCACCGCTTTGTTGGCGGCACTCGCGCTTGAGCAGAACGGCGCTGCTGCGACTGCCCTCACGTCACTTGAGCAGGCGTTGCGCTTCGCTCAGACGACCGGGATGATCAGCAGCTTCGTGGACGAAGGCGACCCGCTGCAGGCCCTGATTCGGCGCTGGCAACGCGCCGCTGCTGGCAAACAGGTTGACGCAACGTACATCGCGCACCTGCTTGCGGCTTTCGATGACCGCAGGACACCGCTACAGCACGCACAGGCGGCGGCTAAACCGGTTGCGTCGGCGCTTCTTAGTGCCCGAGAGATCGAAATCCTCCACCATATCGCCCGTGGTTTGTCAAACAAGGAGATTGGTCGAGCGCTGCGCATCGCGCCAGAGACCGTCAAATGGCATCTCAAAAATATCTTTGAAAAACTTAATGTGGGGTCTCGCATCGAGGCTGTGCAGAGCGGCCTCGGGCTGACGGCGCGCGTCATGCACACAACTGAGTCTGCAGAAACTTCGCAGTGAGGTTCGCCTCGAAGGCGTCCGCGTACACCATGTAGTCGTTGACCATAGCGAATGTCGACGACTGCCCGTTGACCATTGCAAAGTAGTTGTCGAGGCTCACCTGCACTGTCCCGTCGTATTGCTGGAGCAGCGCGCCCCTCGATTAACCACGCCTGTATCTTCCAAAGCCGCTTCGACAAGTGGCCGAACTGATTGGCGCAGCTGCCCGGGCATACGGCTTCAACGTCTTCCGCCAATGCCGTGCACATGCCTTGGGCCCGTGCCTAAAACGCATCCGTGTCCTCGAAAGGATCTCCAGCCCTGTCACCGAAGACATCAAGCCAATTTACACCAGATCGCGTACGGCCATGTTTACTGAGCCCGAGGACCTTGCCCAGCAGCACAGCTAGATCCGATGCCCCCCGCTTGGGGGGCTTCTCTCGAACCCAGGAACGTTTCATCCTCATCTAGCCGAACACGACTGTAGCCGACGCCTCCGCGGGTGTCTTGAGAAGTAAGATATGTGAAATTCTTATTGCATACCACGCCAAACGAGAGGCGAACCGGGACTGCGCCATTACTTCGGCGATTTTTAACAGCCTTTGACAACTTTCTGTATATTCACTAATCGATCGATAAGGAGTTCCTCATGAAGCTGCCCGGCTATATCAAGCTTGGAGTACTGATTGCAGCAACGGCGTGCACGCTGAGCGCGCGCGCGCAATCTGACGCTGGATCTGCATCCTCGGTCGGTCCGGCTACCAATACCAAGGCAACCGCACGCGCTCAGAATCACCAGCTTGCTAAAGATGTGCGCCGCGCACTCACACGAAAGAAAGAAATTGACACCTCCCATATCAACGTCTTGGCCAAAGGAGGCGCAGTCGCGCTCGCTGGCTCCGTACCAGAAGCTGGGCAGATTGATATCGCAGGCGCAACTGCAGGGGCGGTCCCTGGGGTTTCTTCGGTCAACAACCAGTTGAGAGTGAGAGAGCCAGGCAACTGAACCGTCGCCAGCGTGGGGGAATACTTCAGTCACAACGCGCGCAGGGGATTTGCGGGACCGAGGCTGATACTCAGGAGGAAGGCTAGCTCGTGTACGCCGATACCAGTCATTCCTTTTGTACTCCCAATCTGATTGCCGAGTCGGCTTGCCAGCCAATGATCGCGCATCATCCTCTGTACACACTGTAACGCAACTTCGGGGACCACGCGAGGATTCCCGCTTTTCCTCGCGCGTGGATGGAGGGCGTGATGACCGCCTCGCGCCGGAGCTAGGACCTTCTCTACGCGCGGCGGGCACCCATTCAACTTCCGCTCGCGACGGGCAATGACGGCCGCAACAGCAGCGTGCACGCTCCAGCCTCGTCGGTGATGCATACTTCACTGCGCCGATTGTCAACGCATCTCCCTAATTCCTTTCTTCCTCATGTGAAGTTGAGTCTGTCCCCCTCTGAGCGCCTCGATAGGTTTAGAAGCCTGCGAGCGCGCGTTTGGACCTGCTTTTCAGAGCATCAATACACGCAGAGATATTTAATTCCGAAGGGTCAAAGTGCATACCGCCAATCTAACTAAGAGACTCGGCTTTCCGCGACCGGGTCAAGCCGCAGGCTAAATGGGCCGTTCGCGACAACGCTGCAATTATGGTGCTCAGCCATGCCTTACGGTCGGCCATACATCGAATCCCAATCGGACCTCGTCAATGTCGGACGACCCGAATCTGCCGGTGCGGACTGAGAGCCTCTAGAGTTATTGGAACCATTCATAGCCGCTACCCTCGCCTCGGCAGACTGAATACTGTCAGGATAATGGGCGTTGTCAGAATTAGCGCTCGAGTAACCCACTTGATTGAGTTGGACCAACTCAGCTTTCACCTGCGCGCGGGTGATCGAGGAACTCGATTGCGCAGAGGCGACAGCGGGTGAGGCAAGCGCAGCAACAATAACGATAGGGAAAAAATTCTTCACGGCAACCACCTTCCTTGGTTACTTAGGTAGCGGACTATCCACCACCAGTTCATAGCTTATCCAAGTAAGACTTGAAGATTAACTGACAATCTCGGGAAAGAATTATTCTAACGAAGCAGGAATACGGTGGCGTTGCCGTCAGATTTGCCGAAGGCAACGAACCGACGCATCAATCCCCGGGCCAGTAGGCGCGTACGCCGCTTCATGCGCAATTTCCCAGACTCTTCTAGCAAGCGCGCGAGTGCAGGCAGATCTGTGCTTGAAAAGGAACCGTTGACACCCGATATTCGAAGCAGTGGAGGCTAAAGACCGCTTCACAAGACAAGTAGACTAACCGCGTAGGAGGAGGGCGTGGAAAGATCCTGAGCTCTGTTTGAGCCGCCAGACTTCCAGATGTCGCGAAAATCTAAACTCGGAGTAGAAAGAACTATTTTGAAGTTCTGCCCTGCCCGGCGGCGCCCCCTCCGCGCCGACTTATAGGCAAATCGAACGCCAGCCCACTGCGCACGGCCTGGATGCGCGAATTGACGTTGAGCTTCTCAAATATGTTCTTCAGATGCCATTTGATTGTTTCAGGAGCAACGCGCAGTGCGCGTGCGATCTCTTTATTCGACAAGCCGCGTGCGACGTAGTCAAGGATTTCCACCTCACGTGCGCTGAGATTACTTGCAGCGAGGCCTGGAGCTGGTCTGGAGAACACCCTGTCCGCATCGGACTCGGGATGCGCCGCAAACGCGACGTTTAGTTCGTCGAGATACCAGACGTTCACGTCTGGAAAGCTGGCATTCCCCGCACGGAGCTTCGCCAAGAGTACCTCGAGGCCCGAACCTTCATCAACAAACGTCCGCACGAGGCCGTTACGTTGGCCGTAAGCGAGTGCATCAGCCAAAATTTTTAGAGCGGTGTCCCCCTCTCCGCAGGCATCGTGAGCAAGTGCAGCAAGAACCGCTGCCTGTGCGGCAAACCACGGCATCCCGCGCTTCGCCAGCGCGCGCTGTAAAGCGAGCAGAGCGTTCGCGGCCTCTTTAGTACGGCCGTCACTCAGAAGGAGACGACTGCGCGCAACTTCGTAGAATCCCCAAGTCTCGACACCGCTGGAATCCGGAAGCGGAACTACGGCCGAGGCCAACGGCCGAAGTGCTTCGCCGTACCGATGGGCCTGCGTGAGTTTCCCTTCCATAAGGCTCAGACGGATACGAGTACCGATGCAGGCGACCTGCAGACGGAGCCATTGTCTTTCGACGGCTACCTTTTCGACGTCGTTAAGCACAAGGTATGCGGCTTCAAAGTTCTCAGAAAGCGCACTGATCATTGCGGCCGTCATCGTAAACCGCAACAACGGCCCTAAAGAGCAAGCCTGCAAGGCGATCGGCAGTCTTTCGCTCTGCAACTCTCGCGCCCTTTTAATGTCGCCCCATTCGTAATAAATCGCGCCAAGATAACCCGCAGGCAGCGCGGCCGCCGCGCATAACCGACCGGCCCGTTCTTCGGCCATATGCAACGCGTTCTCAAAGGTTCGCGATGCGTCCTGCAGGCGACCCGCGACGAACTCGCTGAGACCGGACATGCTTCGCTGATAGGTGTTTGAATATAGCGGCCTGCTTCCGGTGACTGCGGCGTCGTTCGCCCGTAACTTTAAAACTTCGTCTAAGCCGCCCGCATAACTCAAACCGAACATAAGCGTAGTTTGCCCTATCTGCTCCACCCATGAGCCGCGGGCCGGTTGTCCGTCCAGCACTTGACGGCCGAGCCGCAACGACTCCACGCTTTCGTCAGCGAGCCCGGCGATGAGCGAGCGAACGGCGAGCACTTCTAACGCAACCACGTCGTTCACCGAGAGCACACCAGACTGAATGTCTTTTTCGATAGTTTGAATAGCTTGTCGCGCTGCCACAATCTGCAGAGAAAGCGCTAGAGCCCAAGCGTGCGCGAGTCGCAACCGAACGCGCTTCTCCAAGGCAGATTCCGGCAGTCGGGAAATCCAATTCAAGACGGTACGTACATCACTTGCAGCAATCAATTCCATCGCGCAAGCTTCGACCCAATCCGCTGCCAATACGACTTCGCCAGCCGCCAACGAATGCTTGACGGCCTCGGACCATAGGTTCGCCGCGCCAAACCATTTCGCCGCTGAACGATGAAGCCCCACAACAGCATCGGGCTTACGCGACTGTAGTTCATCGCGCAGGTATTGCAACAGCAGCGCATGATATCGAAACCAGGTGCGCTCGCCACCTAACGTCTTGACGAACAGATTTTGTGCGCTAAGCCATTCGAGTGTGTCAAGCGCATCCTCCCTTCCAGTGAGTGCGTTACACAGGGACGGCGTCATGCGTTCGACGACCGAGGTCACAAGCAGAAAATCCCGGACAGAATCAGGGAGGAAGCTCATGACGTTTTCATTGAGGTATGAAGCAATGCCGCCCCGTGCCTGCCCTATTCGCCGAACTACCAGTTCCGGTTCGACATCGTCCCGTACCGCTAGAGCAGCGAGCTGAAGCCCCGACACCCACCCTTCGGTCGCGCCGACGAGGGCCTCGAGGACTGTCGTCGACAGTTCCTTACCGGCTACACGCCTGATGAATTCAGACGCCTCGCTTCGATTGAATCGGAGCACCTCCGCGTCAAGCCAAACCAATTGATCGCGAGACTCGAAGTAGCTAAGTGGCAGCCGAGGCGTCGAGCGGCAGGCAAGCACCAGATGAAGGTTGTCCGGCGCATACCGCAATACGCTGAACAAGGCCTCATGAATCGCCGGCGTTTCCAGCCTGTCGACGTCGTCCAAGAACAGATACAACGGTGTGCCGCTTGCGCCCAATTCGTTCAGCAGTTCGGCGAAAGCCACGTCGATGGGTAACAAGGCCCGATCTCGCAGCTGC
The DNA here is from genome assembly GCF_056930355.1 of Caballeronia sp. 11_S32. Taxonomy (NCBI): domain Bacteria; kingdom Pseudomonadati; phylum Pseudomonadota; class Betaproteobacteria; order Burkholderiales; family Burkholderiaceae; genus Caballeronia; species Caballeronia sp. 11_S32. Next base: position 360,064 of record NZ_JBXOWH010000006.1, on the reverse strand, counting down.
TGCTGCGCGCGTTTTCCCACCCCGCCTGTCGCTTCAACAATCGACGCAATAACATAGGACGCGAACGTCGAGGAACTGTCATCTTCGTGGTCAAAACTAACCCATGCCGCATGCGCCCCCTGAGAAAGCAATGCCTTACGCCACTCGGCGAGCAGTGTCGACTTACCGTAACCCGCCGGCGCGCATACCACTGTCAGCTTGCGATCAAGCCCCGCGCGCAGACGTTCTAGCGGTGTGACGCGCCCCACGTGTTGGCGCGTCCGCGCCGGCGCGAACTTTGTGTGAATCAGGGTAGCTGCGGAACCTGCCTGCGCCCCGTCCTGTCTGCAGCCCTCAAGACTGGATTTCATTTACGCTGCCCGCTCCTCTCTTACATAGCAATGCGTCCAGTCGCTCCGTGTGAGCGAGCGAGCCGTTCGACCTCCTGTTCTTCCGTACCTAGCGCTGTCTCAAGTTCCTCGCGCAGATGATCGACGAATGTTCGGATACGCGCATCCACGTGGACTCTTGACACGGATACAGCATAGACTCGCAAAGTCTGCAGCCGGTACTCGGGCAATACCCGTACCAGTGTACCTGCAATCAGATCATCTATGATTGAGTATATGGCGAGTGAACCGATGCCGCTTCCGGCACGCAAGGCGACAGCTAGCGCCTCAGGCTCATTAACCCGAAGAGGCGGCGTTTGCAGGAGATGCACAAATTCGCGATCCACTCCTTGCAAGCGCCATTCGTCCGCCGGAGCTGCTGGCGTGTCCAGGGCAAGGCAGGCATGATGGGACAGGTCAGCGGGAGTGCGTGGCAGGTCATGCTCTTCTAGGTAGGTTGGGGAAGCGACAAGTACGCTGTAGCTGGTGCCGATCGGCTGTGCAACGTACCCGGAATCCGGCAACGACGTTGCCGTTAGAACGGACACATCGAAGCCGTCCTCAAGGAGATCGGGTAGTCGTTGCGAAAGCGTCAACTCGACGGCGACCTGGGGAAAGGCGTTCCGATATGTGATGATCGAGTTCATCACGTGGCGCTGCGCAATACCAGGCATTGAATGCACACGCAACTTTCCGTGCGGATTGACAGACGCGTTTCGCGCCTCGGCGTTGGCTTCGTCCACGTTACTTAAAATGGGCCGCACACGTTCGAAGTACCGCCGCCCACTCTCGGTCAGTGCGAGACGCCGTGTCGTGCGCTGCAACAGGCGCGTTTCCAGATAATCTTCGAGCTGGGCGATGGCACGAGAAATCATGCTCGCTGAAGTATCCATGCGTTTCGCGACGGCCGTAAAGCTTCCTGCCTCCACGACGCGCACAAACGTACGCATATTTTCGAGCATGTCCATCTTGGCCTGCAATATGAAAAACTTGGACACACTGACGTCGCTAGCGCCATGTCCGTTGGAATATTGAACTACCCGAGTCGCGACCAGAGCCCCCCCGAGAGGGGCTTTGTGTCATGCGACGGACCATTTCACCCTGACTTGAACGGGCGCTAAAGCGTCTATTCATTCGGAAGGTCACCGTGAAAATTCGCGAAACCGTCACGCATTTCTTCGAACGTTATTGTGTCTGAAATGTGGATGAAATGCTCGGGTTATGTGCGCCTCACGCCCAATTTGACTATGTTCCGCAGAGCATGACTGGCGCCGCAGCCATTCACGGACGCGCAATTTTGGAATCCCTCATCCAGGCTTTTCGGAATCTCGTCTGGACCCTGCGCTAAGTTCGATGACGCTCGCTGTCAACCGACCGGCGTGCACGGCCATGGGCATCCGCCTTCTGGCCGTTTCAACTGGAAACCAACGTCCTGACACCTTATATGCCGGATTCAGCTTGGTAACGCTCACGCAGACTTCGTTTATTGATCTTGCCCACGCTCGTGCGATCAAGGGACTCGACGATCAAAAGGCGTTGTGGGACTGCGTAGCGGGAAATCAGGCCACGGTCCGCCACGAGCTTGACGTGCGCTTGGAGTTCCGCAGGCGTTACCTTTCCCTCGTGCCCTTTTTCGAGGACAACTAACGCGAGCGGCCGTTCACCCCATTTCGCATCTTTGACTCCGATGACAGCCGCCTCTCGCACCGCCGGATGCCTCGAGAGAATGTTTTCCAACTCCAGAGACGAGACCCACTCCCCGCCGGTTTTGATGACGTCTTTTATCCGGTCGGTAATCTGCAGATATCCGTCGGCGTCGATCACTCCGATATCGTTGGTGTGGAGATAGCCGCCCGCCCAAAGTGCGGCCGAAGCCGACGCGTCCCCGAGGTAACCTAGCGTCGCCCACGGCGCCCGCACGACCACTTCACCGGATGATCTGCCGTCACGAGGCACATCCCGCATATGCTCGTCGACAATGCGAAGATCTACTAGCGGTAGTGGCAAACCGGCTCGCGTGCGAACCGTGTTCACGTTCTGGCCAGCGGATCCACGTGCTTGGGCAAGAGTTAGGAGTGGACAGGTCTCAGACATGCCATATCCCGTGAAAACGTCAATCCCACGCGCGAGTGCCGCGGAGGTTAAACCTTCCGATAGCGGTGATCCCCCTACAATCACTTTCCAGCGTGAGAGATCCACTGACATGCCTTCTGGAGATCCCAGAATCATGTTGAGCAGAGTGGGCACGCAGTGCGAGAAGGTGACAGATTCCCGCTCAATCAGTTGTAGCAACGTCTCCGCAACGTAACGCCCCGGGTACACTTGCTTGAGTCCCATCGCGGTTGCAATGTAAGGCATACCCCAAGCATGTACATGGAACATTGGCGTGATCGGCATATACACGTCCTCGCGATGCACGCGGCCTTGCTGCGGCGCCGTACCGAGAGCGGCCATACCGGCTAGTGTATGCAGTACCAATTGACGATGGCTAAACGAAACGCCCTTGGGAAGTCCAGTGGTACCCGTCGTGTAGAAAGTCGTGGCGCGCGTGTTCTCGTCAAAGTCGGCGAACACAAAGTCGGGAGAGCTGGCTTTCACCAACTCTTCGTACTCGCTCATGAAGTGAGCGATATCGCCCGATACCTCGTGGCCGTCGGCAATGAGTAGGAACTTGCGGACCGTCTGTAGTCGGTCGCGAATGCCTTCCAGCAGGGGCAGAAAATCGCGATGCACGAGTAAAATTTTTGCCGCCGCATGGTTCAGCGTGTATAGGATTTGATCCGCAGACAATCGCACATTCACGGTCATCAGCGTCGCCCCCATCATCGGTACGGCAAAATAGCATTCCAAGTACCGATGGCTGTCCCAATCCATCACTGCTACCGTATCGCCCGGAGCTACGCCGGCCTCGGAAAGACCACTCGCGAGCTGCCCGAGGCGATGACGAAAATCCCAATAGCAGTAACGCATTTCGTCGCCGTACACAATCTGCTGTTCGGGACAAGTCGAGAGGGTCGTATGTAGGAGTTGCTTGATCAACAGAGGATAAGTGTACGCCGACTCATCCTGCTGGCACTGCATGTCGCCGACGTCGTCGGATTCACAAGACTCGATCGTCATGAGATCCTCTTGGGTTTCAAGCGGGCTTCTGGCCGTATGTCTCGCGCCATTTAGGCGTCTGCATAGCGAGCCAGCTCCAATTTCGCTACCGCGTTACGGTGCACTTCGTCGGGACCGTCGGCCAGACGCAGCGTACGGTTGAATGCATACATGAATGCGAGCGGAAAGTCGTCCGACACACCTCCTCCCCCGTGTGCTTGAATTGCCCAGTCGATGACACGGCATGCAACGTTAGGTGCAAGCACCTTGATCATTGCGATTTCGCCGCGAGCGGCTTTGTTGCCGAGACGATCCATGGTGTCTGCGGCCTTAAGCGTCAACAGGCGCGCCGAATCAATCATGATGCGGGCCTCGGCAATTCGCTCTTGGGTGACGGTCTGCTCACCGATGGATTTGCCAAACGCAACCCGTTTCGAAACGCGACGGCACATCAGTTCGAGGGCACGCTCAGCCTGGCCAATAAGACGCATGCAGTGATGAATGCGACCCGGCCCTAAGCGCCCTTGTGCAATCTCAAACCCCCGGCCTTCGCCTAGAAGAATGTTCTCGACAGGGACCCGCACGTTCTCGAAGATGACTTCGGCGTGACCGTGGGGCGCGTCGTCGTAGCCAAAAATGTTGAGCGGGCGTTTGACGTTCACCCCGGCCGTATCACGCGGAATCAGCACCATCGACTGTTGCTGATGTGCGCTCGCATTGAGATCGGTTTTTCCCATGAATATGAAGACTTGGCAACGCGGATCGGGCGCCCCAGACGCCCACCATTTTCGTCCGCTTATCACGTAATGGTCGCCCTCACGGACGATTCGGCTTTCGATGTTGGTAGCGTCACTGGAAGCGACGTCAGGTTCTGTCATCGCGAAGCACGAGCGAATCTCACCGCGCAAGAGCGGGGCGAGCCATTTCTCCTTCTGCTCGGGACTCCCGTACCGCAGCAAGGTCTCCATATTTCCGGTATCAGGCGCAGAGCAGTTGAAGATTTCTGCAGCCCAGAGTACCCGGCCCATGATCTCGCAAAGCGGCGCGTAATCAAGGTTGCTCAGCGTCCCACCATGTGATTTCGGTTGCCAGAGATTCCACAAGCCTGCTGCTTTCGCCTTCTCTTTCAACTCTTCCACAAGCGCGAGCGGCTTCCAACGGTCTCCTTCTTGGACTTCAGCGCTGTGGCGACCTTCGTTCGGGTAAATATACTCGTCCATGAAGCCGACAAGCTGCTGGCTTAACGCCTGTGTTTGCGTGGAATATTCAAGATTCATGTCCGACTGCCTCCATTCTCAAAGCATGGCCGTGACGGTGCACGGCATTAAGTGAATCTTAGCGCCCTTGCGTCGCAATGCTCCATGCAAGCTCAGCAAGCGCTTCGGCTTTTCGACCCGTTTCGGCAGCGTTGCGTGCAGACGCATTCCCATCCAATGCTCGCCTGTAGACACCTTGGAGGATTGACGCAAGCCGAAACATGCTGCATGCGAGATAGAAATTCCACTTTTCTATTTCTGGCCGCTGAGTGCGTCGACAGTAAGCGCGCACATACTCCTCTTCCGACGGAATGCCAAGCCCGGGCAAGTTCAATCCCGAAATGCCACGAAACAGTTCGGGCGGGATGTGCCACGCCATGCAGTTGTATGCCAGGTCCGCCAAAGGATGGCCCAGTGTCGACAGCTCCCAATCAAGCAGCGCTAGCGCACGGGGCTCCGTGGGGTGAAAGATAAGGTTGTCCAAACGGAAATCCCCGTGGACGAGGCGCGTCTCCTCACCTTTGGGAATATGCTGCGGGAGCCACTCCATCAGCCTTTCCATGGCAGCGATTTCGTGTGTCTCGGAAGCTCGATACTGCACCGACCAGCGGTTGACCTGACGCTCGAAGTAGTTCCCGCTTCGCCCGTAATCGGCAAGTCCGATCCGCGCAGGGTCCAAGCCATGCAGAGCGGCGAGCACAGAGTTCATTTCATCATAGATCGCACTCCGCTCTCGCTTCGGCAAATCCGATAACGAGGGGTCCCAGAAGATGCGTCCGTCGACCATCTCCATGAGATAAAACGGAGTTCCAATCACATGACTCTCCGCGCAGAACGCGATCGGTCGAGGGACGGGAAAATCGACGTGACTCAATGCTTCTATTACTCGATACTCCCGTTCAATCGCGTGCGCGGAGGGGAGTAACACGCCTCCGGGCTTTTTGCGCAGCACGTAGCGATGACCGTCGGCCTTAATTTTGTAGGTCGGATTCGACTGTCCTCCCTCGAAGCGTTGCACCTCGACCGGCCCAGAGAAATGTCCGATCGCGGATTGGAGAAAGTCATTGAGTCGTGCAACATCAAAATCGTGCTGCTCGTTGGGAGGGGTGCTCATAGCTAACCTAGGCTCTCACAGGGAATTGATACTGTGGCCACCATCGACCGCAATTGAAGTCCCCGTTATGAATGAGGACGCATCCGAAGCAAGCAGCAATAACGCGCCATCAAGACTGTCGGGGTGCCCAAACCGTCGCTGCGGGATACGTTTGCGTAACGCAACGCCCGCTTCCGACTGAAGAAAGCCACGGTTCATGTCCGTTTCGATGTAGCCGGGCTCGATAGCGTTTACGCGGATATTATGGCGTGCCAACTCAAGTGCCATGGCCTCGGTGAGGCGTAACAGGGCTGCCTTGCTAGCGATATAGGCAGGCACCTGCTGCGCAACGCGGCGGCCTAAGATCGAAGCAATATTGATGATGCTCCCGCCGTCGTCCTGTTCGGTCATCTTTCGAGCGACCGCTTGCGCGACGTACCACGCCCCATTCAGATTAACGTCAATCACTGAAGTCCAGTCGACCGGCGTCATATCGAGAAGCGGTCTCGTTTTTGTCACACCCGCGTTGTTGACGAGAACATCGATAGATCCAAAACGCTCCACGACCTTGGTGAGTACGCCTTCGACCTGCTCTTCGCGTGTGATGTCAAGTTCGAAAGGCGCGACGTCGAGGCCTTGCTCAACCAGAGCCTCAGCCTCAGTCCTTCCCACTTCAATCCGCCGCCCCGCCATGGCTACACGCGCGCCTCTTCTAGCAAGCATGTTGGCAAAGTGGAGGCCAAGCCCTCCGAATGCACCAGTCACAAGTATGGTTTTGCCCGAGATGTCAAACAGAGAGTCGTTCATATATTCCGTCCAGCTGATATGGCGCCACATTCAGTCAAGCATTTGCGCGGCACGAGGCGCTTGATTGAACCTCGGGCAGGATGAACCTGCATTGAAAGAGTATCCAATCGGTGAGATGCATCCAGCCCCCCTCTCGGGGGGCGGTTGATACTTATGCACCTCTAGGAAATATGATTTGCCTACTCGGGTTGTATTCGACGGCTCGAGCCACGGCATCATATTGGCAGTGGAAAACGCGCGTTCGTTGACGACGTCCTCCAACAGGCACATCACCCGGTCGGTCCGCACCGTGAGCGCCTTTGACACGCCTCGCTTCGCGCCAACCCCAACGCCCGTTCCGGGCTTTCGTCGCGCAACCGCCGAAACATATCGAACGTGCTGCGTGTAGTCAGCGCCTTGTACTGGCTTCGCGCGCATCTGGTCGCGTCGACGCTCGCCGTCAACTCAGCGACAGGTTCGGAATGTTCACTAGCATCAACCTTGAAGGAGAATTGAACAGATGGGTAGCAAGCGAATCATCATCATTGGCGCAGGAGCAGCCGGGATCCGAATGGGCATCCGGCTGCGAGAAATGGGCATTTCGTCGTTCCAGATTTTGGAAAAAGGGGAGTCCGTCGGCGGAACCTGGCGTGATAACCGATATCCCGGCGTGGCGTGCGACGTGCCGGCGCAATATTATTGCTACCCCTTCGCTCCTAACACCGCTGTGACGAGCACGTTCGCGACAGGTGCTCAACTGTGGGACTACTTCCGAGACGTCGCGACACGGTTTGAGATCGACAATCACATTCGGTTCGGCGTTGACGTCATCGCCGCGGAATGGAACGAAGGGGAGTGGCTGCTCAATACTGCCAATGGCGAAACCATTCGGGCAGATATCGTTGTTGGCGCGGTCGGCCGGTTGCGCGTCCCACGCTTCCCCGTCATCGAAGGACTGGACGACTTCGCTGGCCCCGTCGTCCACTCGGCTCAATGGGATCCTGAGCTTTCCCTGAACGGCAAACGCATCGGGATCATCGGGACCGGCTCGTCCGCAGTGCAGATCGTGAGCGCGACCGTCGATGCAGCTGCGCACGTGGATCTCTTCCAACGGACGGCCCAGTGGGTATATCCCTGGCGCAACGAGCCAATCGATCCACATGAACTGGAGCGTGCCCGGTCGTCCGAGACCGAAGCGGCTCGCGCATATGGCAAGGCGCGCGAACGTTTCCAAGATCTGTTCGAGGGCATCGTCACGGAGGCCAACGCCTCCGCGCGCGACAAAGCATGTTTGGATGCGCTGAATGCGGTCAAGGATCCGGTCCTCAGGGCCAAATTGACGCCCAACTATGCCATCGGGTGCAAACGTCTGGTCGTTTCCGGCACATTCTATGACGCTATCCAGCGTCCGAACGCATCCGTCGTCACCGAGAGTATCACGCGGGTGGAACGGGACGGAATCCGGTTGGCGGACGGCTCCTTGCGCCCGTTGGACATACTCGTGCTCGCGACCGGCTTCCACGCGGACAGCTATCTCCGTCCTATGCAAGTGACGGGTGAGAACGGAATGACGCTCGATGATATTTGGGGAAAGGTTTTCCTGAACTACAAATCCGTTGCCTTGCCGTATATGCCGAACTTTTTCATGGTCAACGGTCCGTTCTCGCCGGGTGGCAGTATCTCGATCATCGAGATCATTGAGAACCATGTGAATTATGTGGCTCAGTTGATCGAAAAAGTGATCAGCGACGATGTCGAGATCGCGCCGCGTCTGGATAGCGCAGAAAAGTTCATCGACGACGCCCGCGACCGCGCGAAGCAGACCATCTGGTACACGGGCGGCTGTACAAGCTGGTATCTCGACGCAAGTGGCGTCCCTCTCGTCAATCCGCTCACAATGACGCAACTGGAAGAGACGATGCGCGACGTCGCCTTCTCAGACTTCAACGTCCGCTCAACCAGTGTGGAGGCCGCCTAGTGGAGCCCGTCTGCAAGGAGCGGGCGGTTGTCCTCGGTGGCGGCGGCGTCACCGGCATCGCTTGGGAGATCGGGGTGATCGCAGGTCTCGCCCGTTCTGGCATCGATGTTGTCGCAGCCGCGGATGTCCTGATCGGAACATCTGCAGGGGCCACCGTCGCCGCCCAGATCTCGTCGTCCACATCGGTATCTGCCCTCTTCCGCCGGCAGATTGATGGGAGCGTTGCAGCGGAGCCAGTCCTCGACCTCGACGTGCGCCAACTGATAGCCCGGTTCTCGGAGATTATGAGTTCCGAGCCGGATGGTGAGCGCGCAAGAGCAAGAATCGGTGCGCTTGCACTCGCTCAGGATCGAGTGCCCGAAGACGAACGGCGTCGCATCATCGGGAACCGTCTCCCGTCCCACGCGTGGCCGGAGTGGGGTCCGGAATTGTGGCTTACGGCGGCCGACGCCTTGACCGGCAAGCTTCGCGTTTTTGATAGGAACTCCGGTGTCAGCCTGGTCGATGCTGTCGCCGCGAGTTGCGCCATTCCTGTTGTCTGGCCGGCAGTGTCGATCGACGGGCTGCGGTATATTGATGGCTCGTTCCGGTCCGCTACGAATATTGACTTAGCCAATGGATTCGCTCGTGTGCTGGTCCTGCAGCCCATGGATTTAGGGGCAACGGCAGACGTCCGGACGTTGGAGGATAGGTCGGTCGTCCATCTAATACGACCGGATCCGGTTGCATCCGCCGCCATGTCCGAGTTCCTTGATCCAGCGGCGGCGGCCAAGAGCGCGAGAGAGGGCTACCGTCAGGGGCGCGCTGCGGCACCATCGCTGGGGCCCTTCTGGCTCTAAAGTCCTGAAAGTTGCCCGGCTCGGCCCGAGCGCGTTGGATGATCCGGGCATTTTGTTGGGCGTGGGATAGGCCGAGGGTAGGTCGACCTATCGGCGCGACGCTATCAAATACTTTTGGAAGTTAGCGATGAAACACACGCCATGCTCAGCGGAGACGATCATAGCGGCACCCAATCGACCGAGCGTGCGAGCACGGTAGAAAAGCTACGTACCGTGCCGGTGTGCAGATGCGCGGCGGTGTTCACCGCGCGAAGCGGGCTATCGATGAATCCGCTTTCGACGGCGCGAATATCACATCCGGCAATTTGTTTCAGCATGATGTCCGCATGAGGGATCGACTGCGAGGTCGCCGTCGTCAGCGCGTCGAGGCCCTGCTATCGGCGACGTTTGCGTTGGTCCCGTCACGCGATCTGGGGCAGCGAGCGGCGAAATGGCTTCGGTGAACTGGGCAAGCGTCCTGCAAGCCTTCGAGCGCGTCGAATGCCGTCACGCACGGGTCGACGGTGATGTATTCGTCGAGATTCTCTGCCGAGGATAGGCGTGGGATCGGCCCTTCCGCTGGTGTAAACGATGCTGCATTGCAGTTCAGGCAACTCCCACGCGCTTCGCATCGGAACATGCAGCTCAAGCGCCTGCTGCAGCTCTTCCTGCGCCGTGCAGCATAGACATCCGTTGGCGATCTCGGACTTTTCAGATGAGGCATGAGCCAGTCGTCGATAGAGCGCAGCCGAATTCGTCGATGGTGACGAGCGTGGAACCCACAAAGCTGCCGCCGCAGATAGCGCTTCAGCAACAACGTCGTGTCGACCGCCGAGGAAACCGGTCACGACATTCAGTTCGAGGTGCGGTACGAGTCCGATCATATCGCGAAAGGAGGCAGAAAGATTGCGTCAACTGCGTCGACGTGAATCCTGGCCGCGCCGTTCAGCGACTTGAACAAGTGCGGAAAGCGCTAACGGTGCGATTCACACGTCGCGAGCAACGATGATTCTCCGCTTGCGCCGCATTCGACGCTGGCCACCGACCTATAATCCGAATGCACTGACAATCACCGGCTTGCGCATCCTGTCCGCTTCGACATCCGACTCGCGCACCGGCGACGCAACCCATTGAGGATTCACGCATGTCACGAGACCCGATCGTCAATCGCCGCGTCGTGCTTCATTCGAGGCCCCACGGCACCCCTTCTCACGACAATTTCCGCCTCGACGAAGCGGCCGTACTCCCGCCCGCTGATGGCGAAGTGCTGCTTCGAACGCTCTATCTGTCACTGGACCCCTATATGCGCACGCGCATGAACGATACGGCTTCCTACGCGCCGCCCGTCGCGCTTGGCGAACCTATGGTGGGGGCGACTGTGAGCCGCGTCGTCGCCTCGAAGCATGCGCAATACGAGGTGGGCGACATTGTGCTCGCCCATGCCGGCTGGCAGGACTACACGCTATCGGACGGCGACGGTCTTGCGCGTATCGACGGCATCGAGCATCCCTCGCACGCACTGAGCGTGCTCGGCATGACGGGCTTTACCGCGTATTGGGGCTTGCTGAAGATCGGCGAGCCAAAGCCGGGCGAAACCGTGGTCGTGGCGTCGGCGAGCGGCGCGGTGGGCGCCGTGGTCGGCCAGATTGCAAAACTTAAGGGCGCGCGCGTCGTGGGTATTGCCGGTGACGCCGAAAAATGCCGCTACGTAGCGGAGCAGCTTGGCTTCGATGTCTGCCTTGACCGCCACGCGCCGGATTTCGCTGCACAACTGGCCACGGCCTGTCCGCAGGGCATCGACGTCTACTTTGAGAACGTGGGTGGCGCCATTCTCGAAGCGGTCCGGCCGCTGCTCAATGTGGGCGCGCGCATTCCGCTGTGTGGCCTGATCTCGCAATACAACTCAAGTGAAGCGCCAAAGGGGCTCGACCATTTGCCTGGCTTCCTCGAGATGCTCCTTTTCAAGCGCATCCACATCCAGGGCTTCATTATCGGCGACCACTATGCGAGCGACTACGACGAATTCTTGCGCGACATGAGCGCATGGGTCGCCCAGGGCAAGGTCAAGGTGCATGAGGATTTCGTCGAAGGACTGGAGCACGCGCCGCAAGCATTCCTCGGCTTGCTCGCAGGCAAGAACTTCGGCAAGGTCGTCGTTCGCGTGGCGCGAGAATAGCCTTCTGCGCGCCTCATTCTGACACGCTAACGATAGCCGGCACGTACTATCGGAATCCCTAAATGGAAGGTCCTGATGATCGCGTCCGATGGGCACTAGATTCTCATGACCCACGGCAGGATGTTCTCGACCGGCAAGCACCCGGTAGAGATGCTGCTGCCCAAGTACCACACGGATCAGGCCAACTTCGAAATCGAAATCGCAGCGCCCTGGGGGAAACCCAGTCAAGCTCGAGCTCTGGGCGATGCCGCAAGAGGACGATGCAGTGCAGAGCACGTATCACAAGTACCTGCCCAAGTCCAAACAACCGCTCAAGCTCGCAGTGTTCGTGCTGGGCGGGCATGATGAGCTCGCGGGCACTCCCCACTGCAAGGAGGTCAAGCAGGTGCTTGAGTGGGAGATGGATCTTGAGTCCATCGTCACGTTGTGCCACGGACCGTCCTGCCTGCCTTCCGCCGCTGTGGGATCCGCTTCCCGCGACAGCACATGAATGTGTGCAAGCTGCGGTGGCATTCGCCCGTGGGAACCACCCGGGCGAATGCAAGCGCATTTAAGGTTCAGACACCCCTCCCCGAACAGGGGGCTGCCATTTCGTTACGCGACAGCTAGCCTGCCGTATATCGTCAACGGTTGTCGCGACGCGCAAAGGCTGGAAGGAAAAATCTTGGGCTTATGCCCGTCGAGGGGCGCATCGCCCCAGCTGGCCGCGATACTGAGGGTTATGCGCGCGACGATACCGAGCAACTGCGGGAGATCCATCGATGTGCGACCCCCAGTCCCCCTCTGACACGCCACCGCAGCCCGGCAGACGTGAGTTTCTCCGGCGGATAGCGATCGTGCCCGCCTCCGTGGCGCTCGGCTCCTGTCACCCTGGTGACGATGCCGCATTGCAGTCGACGACTCAGGCAATCTCACTTGAGGACTATCGTCCGAAGTTTTTTTCGCATGACGAGTGGCCCTTCGTGCTCGCCGCTGTGGACCGGCTGATTCCATACGACGAAGAGGGACCGGGAGCAATCGACCTGAATGTGCCCATGTTCATCGATATGCAACTTGAGACGGGCTTCGGTTATGCCAGTCATTGGTACATGCACGGCCCCTTTCGCGCCGCATCACCGCTCTTCGGCTATCAATTTAGGCTCACGCCACGCGAGCTGTATAAGGCCGGCATTCGTGCGACGGACGAAAGATGCAGACGCGAATTCGCCGGCAAGCGGTTTGCCGATCTCTCGCGATCACAACAGACCGACGTGCTCGAACGCCTGGAATCCGGCGTAATGGCCTTCGAAGAAATTTCGTCGAGCGACTTCTTCGCATTTCTGCTTGCTAACACGAAGGAGGGCTACCTGTCAGATCCGATACATGGAGGCAACAAGGAGATGGGCAGTTGGAAAATGATCGGCTTCCCAGGAGCTCGAGCGGACTTTCTCGACTGGGTCGGTACAGGCACGCGCTATCCGTATGGCCCGATCGACATCGACGGTCGACCGGATTGAGGTGCGAATGCCCCAGATAACGAAGCCCGAAGTGGACGCGGTCCTCGTAGGCATGGGTTGGACCGGCGCTATCATGGGTATCGAATTGGCCGAGGCCGGCCTCACGGTCGTAGGCCTCGAGCGCGGCGAAAGCCGCGACACGAGTCCAACATTCGCGTACCCGGCCATTGCCGACGAGCTCACCTATATTCAGCGACACAAGCTGATGCAGAATCTCGCGCGCGAAACGGTCACGATCCGGCACTCGCCAAACGACGAAGCGCTGCCCTACCGACAGCCCGGAGCGTTCCTGCTCGGCACGGGCGTAGGCGGCGCCGGCGTTCACTGGAACGGCACGACCTGGCGCGCGAATGCGGCCGACCTGAAGATTCGCTCCCTTTACACGCAGCGCTACGGCTCACGGTTCATTCCGGACGACATGACGATCCAGGACTGGCCCTACACGTCGGAGGAACTCGAGCCGTACTTCGAGCGCGTCGAGGCCCTCATGGGTACTTCTGGCAAGGCCGGTAACCTGCGCGGCAAGATCGTTGGCGGCGGCAATCCGTTCGAAGCGATACGTCAACGTGACTACCCCTGTCCCCCACTCGCCGACAACTATCCTGCAACCCTGTTCAGGCGGGCGGCAAGTCAGGTCGGCTTCCATCCGTTCCCGATTCCTGCGTCCAATGCATCGATTGCGTATCAGAATCCGTATGGAATGCAACTTGGTCCGTGCAACTTTTGCGGTTACTGCGAGGGATTCGGCTGCTACATGTATGCAAAGGCGTCTCCGCAAACCTGCATCCTGCCCGCCCTGTTGGTGAAGCCAAATTTTGAGTTGCGCGATCGCTCCCATGTGACGCACGTCCAACTCGATTCGTCCAGCAGACGCGCCACGGGCGTAACTTATCTGGACGCTCAGGGCCGCGAGGTCTTTCAGCCCGCGCGCATAGTCGTGCTCTGCGCATTCCAGATGCACAACGTGCGCCTGCTGCTGCTCTCGCGTATCGGGACGCCGTACGATCCGGTGAACGGAAAAGGGACGGTCGGCAGAAATTTTGCGTATCAGAAGAACAGCGCAATATCGCTGTTCTTCGACAAGGATGTCCACATCGATCCATTCATCGGGGCCGGCTCGGGCGGCCAAGCATTCGATGACTTCAACGCAGATCACTTCGACCATGCCGCAGCGGGTTTCGTAGGCGGCGCGTATATCAGCGCCATGGTCACTGGCGGCCGCCCGATTGGGCAGACGCTGCTGCCCGAAGGCACGCCGAACTGGGGAACGCGGTGGAAGAAGGTCCTCAAGGATAGCTACCTCCATTCGTTCTCGATCGGCACGGCAGGCTCGGTTATGTCGTATCGTACCAATTACCTGGATCTCGATCCGACGTACCGCGACGCGTACGGCCTGCCACTGCTGCGCATGACCTTCGACTGGCACGACAACGAAATGCGCATGACCCGTTTTGTGACCGATAAAGCCGCGCTAGTCGCGCATGCGATGAAGCCGAAATCAATGTCGGTCCATGTCGGCAAGGTCGGCGACCACTTCGACACGCGGCCTTACCAGACGACACATACAACCGGCGGGGCGGTCTGTGGCAACGATCCCGAGACGAGCGTCGTGAACAAATATCTGCAATCGTGGGACGTGCACAACGTGTTCGTGACAGGTGCCTGTGCCTTTCCGCAAAACTGGGCCTACAACCCGACCGGCATGGTCGGCGCGCAGGCGTACTTCGCGGCGCGCGCGATCCGCGAAAACTATCTGAAGAGCCCGGGTCCGTTGCTTCCGACATAGGAAACGCCATGCGTGCGCCACGTACGAAGCTTGCTGGAATGTCATGCGGGCTGCTGCTTGCGCTATTCATGACAAACACCTCGCCACAATCCGGTAGGAGCGCGGGGGATGCCGAGCTTGTGACACGCGGAGCGTATCTCGCCCGCGTTGGCGACTGCGTCGCTTGCCATACGTCGCAGCGCGACCAGCCGTTCGCTGGCGGACTGCCAATGGCCACACCGTTCGGCACAATCTATTCGACGAACATCACACCGGATCCAACCCACGGAATCGGCAAGTACACGTACGACGATTTCGCGGCGGCGATGCGCGAAGGCATCGCGAAAGATCGACACCCGCTCTATCCCGCAATGCCTTACCCCTCGTTCTCCAAGGTGAGCGACGACGATATCCATGCCCTCTACGCCTATTTCATGCACGGCGTGCGCCCGGTCGATCGCGCGAATACCAAAACGCAACTGCGCTTTCCGTTCAATTTCCGCGCACTCCTCATGGGATGGAACCTGCTGTTTCGCCCTGACGGAATATATAGTCCGGACCCCACACGCGGCGCCGAGTGGAACCGCGGCGCCTACCTCGTGCAAGGACTCGCACACTGCGGCGCCTGCCATACGCCTCACGGCCTAACGGGTCAGGAGAAAGCCTTCGACGAGCGAGGTCAAGACCTATACCTCAGTGGATACACGCTCAGTGGCTGGCACGCGCCAAGCCTGAGGTCCGGGAAATTGTCTCAAGAGGACATGGTTCAATTTCTACGAACCGGGCGAACTCATGGCAGCGCCGCGTTCGGCGGTATGTCCGAAGTCGTGGAGAACAGTACGCAATACCTTTCTGCGGCCGATCTGTATGCCATTGCAGACTATCTAAACAGCCTCGCGCTTTCACGTGACTCGCATTCGATGCAAGCACAACCCGTTCATTCGAGTGGGCCGCGCGCGCCGGGCAGCGCAATCATCGCGCTGCGATCGGGTGCCGCACAAACAAACGGCGCGCTGTTGTACCTCAACAACTGCAATGCGTGCCACCGGTCAGACGGAGGTGGCGCGATGAAGGCATTTCCCGCCCTCGCCGGTAATGCTGTCGTCGTCACCGACGATCCATCGTCGGTCATTCATGTGATCCTGACGGGCTCGCGTATGCCGGGGACGGCGTCGGATCCCACGCCACTTGCGATGCCTGCATTCGGCTGGCGCCTTACCGACGCACAGGTTGCCGAACTCGCGACATTCATTCGCGGCAGTTGGGGGAATAGCGCTGGCCACGTGAGCGCTGCGGACGTCACATCCGTACGGCACCAGATCGACCCCGCCCAATTCAACCTCATTCGCGCGGGCGTCGCGAATGAGGTCGGCGACGAAGCCCGCGACCCAGTCGGGCGATAACATAAGGTGCCTTCCCAGGGTACGCAGGACCACGAACCCTACACGCGGCCGAAGAGCGGTTCGGTGCGAACTTATGTCTTTCGGTTCACCCTTCCTCAACCATCGGACGGTCATCATGCGATTCATCAGCTTCGTACGCGAGGGCTCGCGCGGTCTTGCCATCCGCGCCGTGGATGGGCAATATCTGAGCTCGACATGTCTCGACTCGGATTATCCCGGCGATCTCGATACACTCCTTGCCAGCGGCTCGGCGGCGTTGATGCAAGCCGGCCAGCAGCTGCTTTCGAGCGGTAAACCACTGCATCTATCCGACTGCACACTCCTTCCGCCCGTCACGCGGCCGGAGAAAATAATATGCGTCGGTCTCAACTATGCTGAGCACTCGCAGGAGGCCGGCTACGAAGTACCTTCTTATCCGACACTGTTCGCACGATTTCGCAGCAGCCTGATCGCGCACGGCGCAGCGATCCGCAAGCCTCCCGAATCCGATCAACTCGACTATGAAGGGGAGCTGGCCGTCGTGATTGTCAAGCAAGGGCGGCGCATAGGGCGAGACGACGCATTGAACCACGTGGCTGGATATACGGTCTTCAACGACGCGACCTTGCGGGACTATCAATTCAAGACGCCGCAATGGACGGTCGGAAAGAACTTCGACGAAACTGGCGCACTAGGCCCCGAACTAGTAAGCGCAGACGAACTGCCCCCTGGTGCAGCCGGTCTCAAGATTCAAACCCGCCTCAACGGCGCCGTCGTTCAGGAGAGCAATACGAAGGATATGATCTTCGATGTCGCGACGCTGATTGTCACCATCAGCGAAGTGATGACGCTCGAGCCCGGCGATGTAATCGCGACCGGCACGCCCGCAGGCATCGGCATGGCGCGCCAGCCGCAACTCTGGATGCGTCCAGGCGATGTCTGCGAGGTAGAGATCGAGCAAATTGGCATCCTCAGGAATGTCGTTGACGCGTCGTGATTCGAATCCAGACGTTAGGGGCGGCGCGGTTCGGCCCAGCGCGGGCTCGCCCCCACCGCAGTGCCTTTGAGAAGATTTCTCAAGCAGGCGGTCAACACAGCACCTCACTGGCCAGAATCATCGCGCCGAAATTGGCCGGCCGCGGGCGTCCTGCCGGACGAAACACTTCGTCGCCACGTTTTATCTGCTTGCGCGAAAGCACGCAGATGCCGCAGCGACTAGCGATCCCGCGTCGCCAGTATTGCTCGCCGAAATGCCGGACACCGGGTTCGACCCAGCGAACCATCAACGCGCTTCCGACGCATTCCAGCACCGTCACCTGAACGTGCGCAAACTGACGAAAGAATTCCGCCCTTGCCACCTCATCCAATCGTGAACTCGAGTCAAGCATGTCGCGCTCTCAAAACCGTGCTGTCGGATATGGTTCCTGGACAGACGCGCATGCGGGACGCGGTGAACTCTACCGTAGCAGCGCGCTACGAGGTCGCCGAGCGAGAACACATTTAGCGCGCAGCCAATCACCCGGCCGACCGCGGGACCGATCATCATTTTATAAAGTTGAAAGGTTCGATATACGACGGCCTATTGTCCATTCACCCTCATCTACGGAGCGGACGAAATATACCTGTCGTGTACACGAACCGCCCCAGCAGCAACGGTGGAAGCGATATTTCGACCGCCAGGAGATCGTCGGCAACGAACCGGCCGTTCGACCATCTCGCCGATGAGGTCGCGTGCTGAGATCGGGAAGCTCCACTGCTCCATCTCCTCGCAAACGATATACGAGCAACGCCCGACGAGTGCGCCAAGCGCGAGCGAAGATGGACAATTTCCTGCGCGCGGGGTGTCAGACTTCGCGCATGTGCTCGACCGACGGCGGACCGGCGAAGAAAGGCCCGGCTAGTTCGCGCCAGCGCTGGTAATCGGCCGTTGCACGAAATGCATCATGGCGTTCGACACTTTCCCATTGCACCATCAAACGGTAGTGCGCCGGTTGCTCGATGCCGCGGTACAAATGCGCGCCCTGGCAACCGGGCGCGCGCTCGATCAGAGGCTTCGCCTCGGCGACCGCTCGCTTGAACCCCGGCTCGTCGTTTTCCAGGATGTCGATCTCGGCAATCTCGAGAATCATGGTTGGTTACTCCAGCTTCCTCGATGGTCGCGCCGCTATTGAGGTTTTGGGTTCGAGGCAGATCCGGCCCGGTCCAGCGACACTCACAAAGCGGATGAGGCGGGCCGAGCGACGCGCATCCTGCATAGCTGTCGAGTTGACCCACGTCGCGAACACCCGTCTGATTGCCCGACGCTCGGGCCGCCTCGCGCAGCATTGCCACTCTCCCGAAACGAAACATGTGCCGCGATTCAGCTGCGCTCGTCGCGAGCGTCGTGGTTTCTCGAACGCCGACCTTCGGCGTAGTCAAATCAACCATAGCGCCAATCCGCGGACTGCTCTACCCCCTCTCCCGGGGGGGTGAAAAAGGACCGCCATGTTGTCATGTTGGCGAGGGCGACTATCTTGCCGGGAGCAATCTCGCATTTTTGCGCTGCGTCGCCCGAAAGCCGCCACCATTGCCGGGCCACACTCAGGAACTGCCATGATTGCCGAGATATCCCATGCCCTAATTCCATTCTTCTTTTCAATCTTGGCAGGTTACTTCGCGGGAAAGCGCAATGGGAACAACATGCCGATCGCGTCAATCAACAAGATGCTGGTCGACTACGCGCTCCCGTTTGCCCTCTTCGTCTATACCGCACGGATACCACGCGCACAGCTCGACAGCCACTTGATGCCTGTTGCAGTCATTGTGATCTTCATGCTGGCGCCGTACTTCGCTTCGCTTGCGTTGTCGAAGTATGTCTTTCACGTAGACCCGAGCCGCGCTGCCGTGCGAGCGGTAACGATTGGCATGCCGAATTTTGCGGCAGTCGGCCTGCCGCTACTCGTCGCCATATATGGCGAATCGAGCACATTGACCGTAGCGTTCGCGATTACAATCGCCTCTGTCGTGATGTCGCCGGCCTGTCTGATCCTGCTCGAGCGAGCCCGCGGCGCCAAGCCTCCCCGCCAGCCACAAACACAGCTGCTCGCTGCGGCGCTGCTCAACACCTTCCTGAAGCCTGTTGTCCTCGCACCGCTTGCGGGTATCACCTTCTCGCTGGTCGGAATCCGGATGCCTGACCTGATCGCCCAGTCGCTGGGCATCATTGGGGGCACGACGGCCGGTCTCGCGCTTTTCTCCACCGGCCTAATCCTCGCCGCTCTCCCGATCCGCCTGAACACGGAAGTGTTCGTCTCGCTGTTGCTCGGGCATGTCGCTCAACCGCTGCTCGCGTGGCTATGCGTGCTGGTTTTCTCCGTGCCCGCACCCATCGCCGGTCAGCTCGTGCTGCTGGCTGCGATACCATGTGGCTCGTTCGGCATCCTTTTCGGGCTTGCTTACGACATCGACGATACGACCGCGGGTTCGACACTGGTCGCATCGAGCATCTCGTCCGCGGTGACCCTGACGATCACCATCTATCTGCTGCGTTTCGTTTAGAGGCTAGGCACACGCGGCTTATTGGTCTCCGTTGCCTCCGACGACCCGCTGCCATGCAGCGGCCTGTTCGTCGCGCACTAGCTGCTCCGCGGCTGCGGGCTTGACCGTGCGATATGCTGGCGCGTCCGCTTCGACCGCCTCGACGATTACCTGGATCGTTTCGGCTGACCAGTGGTGGGATCACGGCGAGCGCGTGGTGGCCCACTGTCCTAGACGAGAGCTGACTCGCCACGATCAAGCTCGCATTGGACGGAACCTCGACCTCGAACCTTTCCAGGGGGAGGAGCACATACTCGTCTCGAGCCGCCGGCGCGGCAATGGAGTCGAGGATGCTGCACTCGCCGAGCTTTGCGTCAAGCGGCGCGTGCGGCTGCAAAGCAGCCACTACTTCGTCGCATGCCGTGTTGTCGCGGAGACAGATCTCCTGATCACGATGCCCAAGCGCTATGCCCGATTGCTCAATGACCTGTCTGGCGCCCGGAGACTGGTGCCCCCGTTCGATACGTCACTCGACGTCGATCTGTACTGGCACACAAACACGAATGCAGATCCAACCAATGTCTGGTTCCGGGAGCGCCTCGGCGACGCGCTAGCGCATGCACCAGGCGCCACTGCGCCGCCGACGGACCGCACGGCCGCCGACGCCGAGCAAGCCACAGGTCACCCTCTTAGCTCGCGCCTCAGGATCTTCCCGGTCGGCGTCTTCGGCAGATCATCCATGATCTCCACGATACGTGGATACTTGTAGGCCGCCATCCGTTCCTTGCAGTGCGTAGTCAACGCGTCGGGCGTCGTCTGCGCGCCGGGCCTCAGGCTCACGACGGCTTTCACCGTCTCGCCGCGGTAGCTGTCGGGTACACCCACTACTGCCGCCTCGCGGACCGCGGGATGCGTGTATAGCACGTCTTCCACTTCGCGCGGCCAGACCTTGTATCCGCCTGCATTGATCATGTCCTTCTTGCGGTCGACGAGATAGAACCAGCCCTCCTCATCCATGAAGCCAACATCGCCGGTGCGGAAATAACCGTCGACGATTGCCTTCGCGGTCTCCGCAGGCTTGTTCCAGTAGCCTGGCACGACCATAGGTCCTCGCGAGATGATCTCGCCGACCTCACCCGCTGGCAGGGCTCGCCCGTCTTCATCACCGATGTACGACTCAACGTTGAACACCGGCAGGCCCACCGCAAGGGTCCCCGACGAAGGATCGACGGGCGCCTCGCACCCAGCCGGCACGCAGTGCGTAGGCGAGCTCGTCTCTGTTAGCCCGTAACCGTTGTGAATGTACAGGCCAAAGCGCGTGCGAAATGCTTCGATGATGCTCGGCGGAATCGGCGCGCCGCCCGAGTAGACCCGTCGCATCGACGCCAGATGTTCGCGCGTGGCCTCGGGATGAGACATCAGTGCATTGAACGCGGTGATTGAGCCAATCGTGAATTCGGCGCGATGCTCGTGGATCGCGTCGAGGACCACGCCGGGTTCGAAACGGCATGCGAGGATCAGCGGCGCCGCACTGATAAAAGCCGCACCGATATGGCCGACTAGTCCAGTGATGTGGAACAGCGGCGCAATACCTAGGATCGGGCCACCTTCGCGCAACCCCATCCAGTCTCGATAGACCTGCGCGTTAAACGCAATGTTTCGGTGCGTGTTCATCGCACCTTTCGGCACGCCGGTCGTGCCTGAGGTGTAGACGAGCATCGCCACGTCGGCCGGATCGAGCCGAAGCTCCGGCGGCCGGTGGCCGCGATACGCGGCAATCACCGCCGACAAATCCACCGCTCCCTCCGCGCTCTGGCGCTCCATATTGGCAAAAAGCCGCGCGTCGTTGCGGCGCTGGTATTCGAACTCGGATGTCGTCATCACGGCCGGCTGTACCGCCGGCTCGCCGCGCGCCGATGTCTCGCCTTCGCGCGCGAGAAGTGGGCGCACAACGTCGGCGAAGAGCGACTCATGGCAGACGAGCATTCGCGCGCCGGAGTCGGCCAACAGCAGACGCAGCTCGCGCTCGCGATTCATCGGATTCACCGACACAGCAATCATCCCGAGCTTCCATGCAGAAAGCAACGCGATCACAAATTGCGGTATGTTCTGCAGATGAATTCCGACCCGGTCGCCGCGCACACACCCTCGCTCGCTCCATGCGCAAGCGAGCGCATCCGATTGCGCGTCTAGTTCCGCGAAGGTCAGTACGCCGTCGAAATAGAGTACGGCCGCTCGTTGCGGCGCCCGCGCGACGGCCGCTCGAAACATGCTCAGGGCGTCTGTGAAGATCGGCGAGATCGCCGCCGGATAGTCGGCTGCGTACATCGCGAGCCAAGGCTTGCTGTCATATGGCGTCATGGGTGCTCCAGAAAAGGGGGCGGCGAGGCATCGCTCGCACGACTCGCCGAATTCGCTCGACGCGCCCGGCCGCTGGCGGACGCCGGACGCAGTGGGACTGCGAAGCGAAAACAACCTATTTGATGACCACTGGATTGACCGGCGCGCCGCTGCCGTTGACGACCTTGAGCGGCGCGGCCGTATAGAGGAACGACCACTGGCCGTCGCCGTCGCAATCGGCGGCGAGCGGATCGAGCTGCGCGATCTCTGTGAGCGTCACCCCCAAGTTGCGCATAAGCGCATTGTGCAGCGGCAGCGCGACGCCCGATTCGGGGTCAATCGTTACCTCGTTCGCGATTGTGTCGGTCACCAGATTCGGAATCTCCATCTTCTGAAACCATTCGATTAGCTCGGGACTGTGGGTCAAGCCCGGCTCGATAAAATTACTGTAAAACTCGGCCTTGTCACGCTCGTAAAATGAGCCGATCCAGCCCGTGCGGATCACGAGGACGTCGCGCTTTTCTATGCGCACGCCCTGCGATTCGGCGGCTTCGAGTAGATCTCGGTGCGTGAAAGTTTCGCCCGGATCGAGAACATCCTTGCCGCGATGGCGCGCCATATCGATCAGGACACCCCGCCCGACTACACCTCGTTCCGCAATCGGCAGCACGCTCGCCTTCGACAGCCCGCCAATCGTCGATTTCGCATCGTAGCCGTTCCAGATCTGGTCGCCGTACCAAACGTGGCCGAGTGCATCGTACTGCGTAGACCCTTGCAGATACATGATCATCATGTCATCCGCATATTCGAGAAGCCCCGGAAACAGCGGCCCCTTTCCGCACATGTAGTGACCCTTGTCCATCACGTTCATGCGGCAGGCCTGGGAGCGTCCCGGCCAGACTGGATCGCCCTTCGGGTTGCCCATCTGGATCTGCAGCGTGAACGTCTTGCCAGATCGCACGGCGGCCACGCCACGCAGCACCTCCTCCCGGGTCAGATAGTTAAGCGAGCCGACCTCATCCTCGGGCCCCCACTTGCCCCAGTTCTTCGGCGAGTCACGCAGCAACTCCGCCATCTCCGGAACGTTTTTCGATTCCACTTATCGTCTCCTATAAATTTGCTGCATACATTTCGCAACACGAGCTTAATGGTGAATGACAGCTATGAAAACGGAATTCTCGAAGCAAATGTACTGTTTTTACGACACTCGAACGGCCGCGCACATACCTAGTACTGCTACGGTATTTAATTCGGATCGGGACCTAGTCTAAGATCGGTGCGATAGTGAAAAGCGCGATCACATTGGAGATCGATAAACATGACGGATCACGTCAGAAATTGCGCCCTCACTCCGATGCGCACGCGACGCGGCCCATAATCTCGCGCGGCGCGGACTCCCGGTTCGTGAGGCGCGTGCCGGGCTCGTTGTCCTGCAGGTGCGGCACGAACAGGTTCCACAAGCCCTCCTCACTCGCACGCCCCTTTAGGTCCTCCATAACGACACCGAATAGCGGCCTGCATGGACCTGGTCGTGCAATTGCCGGATGCGCGGGACGATCAGCTCGTCCATGAATGCGCGCACGCGGCCGCGGAGAGTCTCCACTTTCCGAATATAGCCAAAGGCCATTAGCGTTTCCTTGATTCTGTTCGATCAGAAGGCCGAGACACCGCCGTCGACAGCGACGATCTGCCCGGTCAGATAAGAATTTTCCTTCGCGCACATCATCAGCATCGTCGCGACAACCTCCTCGGGCAGGCCGAGGCGTTTCATTGGCGAGCCTTGTGCGAGGAATTCCTTCCGGCCGCCCATATCGCTCTCGGTCACCATCGGCGTTACGCTGTAGAACGGGCATATAGCGTTCACGCGGATCCCGCGGCGCGCATACTCCACAGCCGCAGTTTTCGTAAGCCCGACGACCGCATGCTTGGCTGCCGCGTAGGCAGCGAGTTTCGGTGCGCCGCCAATTCCGGCCACGGAAGCGACATTCAGGATAACGCCGCTCCCCCGCGCAAGCATCTGGCGGATCTGATGCTTCATACCGAAGAACACTCCCTTCACATTGACTGAGAGGCTCAGGTCCAGATCGGCTTCTTCGGTGTCGATCAACGCCCTCATCGGCAATGCAATGCCGGCATTGTTGACACCGACGTCGAGGCGCCCGAAGCGCTCGGCAGCCGCCCGCACCATCGAGGCCACATCGGCTTCCAAGCGAACGTCGCAACGACGCGCGATCACATCGGCGCCGGCCTCGCGCAACGGCGCAACAACGCGTTCGAGCCCATCCGTGTTCAGGTCACCAACAACAAGCCGCGCGCCCATTGCCGCAAGCTCGCTCGCCAGGAGCGCACCGAATCCGCTCGCGGCGCCCGTGATCATCACGACCTGCCCTGCATAGCTGTCAATCTTCATCGCGTCCCTCAGATCGTGAGGCCACCGTCAACGACAATACACTCGCCATTCGTATAGCTCGACGCGTCCGACACGAGATAGAGCGTAGTGCCCGCCATCTCGCGCGGCTCCGCGTGGCGGCGCCGCCGAATCCTCGACTCCAGTCTTCGTAGACCGTCGGATCCTCGAACAGCGCATGCGCAAATCTTGTTTTCGTGAGGCCCGGCAGAAGCGCGTTCACACGAATGCCGAACGGCCCGCATTGCTTCGGGAACACCCGCGTCATGTTGACGACGGCGGCCTTCGTAGTCGAGTAGATGCCTTGCCTGTCGCCGGACTGCAACGCGTTCACGGACGCGGTGTTGACGATCGCGCCACTGCGCCTTGATCAGCTTTCCGGCCTCGACTGACATGAAGAAGGAGCCTCGCATGTTCACGTCGACGGCTTTCTGGTAGGCGGCGAGGTCCGTATCGAGGATATGGCCGAAGTACAGATTCGCGGCCGCATTGTTAGCGAGAATGTCGAGCCGGCCATGCTTGCCGCGGATGTGCTCGAACGTGGTAGCGATGGCTTCCATCCGGCCTACATGGCGTGCGTGTGCCTCGGCGCCGCCGCCAACTGCAACGATCCTGTCGGCGACTGCCAGACAGTCGACGAGCTTGCGGCTCGACACGACCACATAAGTGCCCTGGTTTGCGGGCAATTTCGCGATTTCCTCGCCGATTCCCCGGCTCGAGCCCGTAACCAGCACACTTTTCCCAGACAGGTCGAACAGATCCGTTGCCATACTTCGCTTCTCCATAGTGCTTAATTCGTCCCGCTTCTCAGCGATGCGCGTCGATCATACGGACAGCCGCCTCGGCCAGCTGCCCGGTCATTTCACCGACACGCAGTGCCGCGTCGCTCGATGCGTTGGATTGCGGCGCGCGCGACTTCACGCCTTACGCGATCGCTGCGAGCCTGAAGAAGCTGAACGCGAGATAAAAATGCCAATCACGGATCAGTTTGATCCTGCGAAGCGCGCTATAGCGCGCGACGATACTCGCCCTTCATCCGGCACGCCAAGCGCGAACCGGTCCTGGCCCGCGAGCCCCGAATATGGCCCTCTGGAGGCAACCGCAGGCACATGCGGAAATACGCGAGATCCGCCAGCGGAGTGCCGAGCGTCGACAGTTCCCAGTCAAGCAAGGCCTTCACGCCATGGCCGTCGCGTTCGGACATGACGTTGTCGAGGCGGAAATCGCCATGCACGAACGTCGGCCGGCACGAAGCAGCGGGACGGGTCTTTGGCAGCCAGTCGATCGGCGTTTCCATCGCCTCGGCCCGTCCGGTCTCCGCTGCGCGATATTGCCTGGTCCATACGCCGATCTAGCTCATCACGTAAAACATGCTGCCGATCACGCTACGGTCCGCGCACAGTTGATACGGCTGTGCGACCGGCACCCTCGTGGCGAACAGCGCAGTCAAGATGCGGAATTCACAATCCACCGCATGCGCAGACTTCAGTAGTTCGCCCAGCGGTTGTCGCCGCAGCACATAACGGCCGCTGCGCGCACGCAAAAGGAAAGTCGGATTTGACTGGGCGCCGGCAAACTTCTCCGCATCGATCGGGCCTTCAAATCCGGGCACGTGGTCTTCCAGATAGCGTGTGAGGCGGGCAACGTCGAGTTGCTGGGGGTGTTCGTCATCGTCCCGCTCGTTCGTGAATGCATGAGTACATGTGTACATCGGCTCCGGTCAGCCGTAGGTCCGGAAGGCATGTCGTTCAGGTTCCTCCAGATGTGGGATCCCATTGAACGACGCCAAGTGGAACGCGTTGGCATTGAAGAAGAACTGAGACAGGCTGCTGTTCCGGATCTGCAGGTTCAGCGCGATCGCGCTCGACGGGGAAGCGGCGAGCACCTGCTGCAAAGTGACCGCGATCGGGCCGCCGGAGCTCACTGCCAGCACGTGCTGGCCGCCCGCGCGTTGGATTGCGGCGCGCGCGTCGGCGACGCGTTGCTGGAAGCCGGTCCAGGTTTCGGGTGCTAAGTCGCCCAGCTTGCCTTCCGACCACAGGTGCAGCACCTGCCGGAGTGCACGGAAATGCTCTTTCATCGAACCGGCCGCGAGGCGCGCGATTTCAGGGTAGTCGTGGGCGGCCGCCGCGAAGAGGCCGTGGAAGTCGTATTCGTTCAGGCCAGAATGCTGCTCGTAACGAATGCCCTCCCGGCCCATGCCGCGCAGTATCGCGTCCACTGTCTGCGCGTGCCGGTGCAGCGTGCCGCTGATCACGTAGTCGACAACGAAGTCCTGCTGTGAAAAGTATTCGCCGAGCCAGACGCTTTGTTGCTCGCCCGCCGCGGAGAGTCTGTCGTAGTTCTCCGCTCCGAACGACGCCTGCCCGTGCCGTACCAGATAGAGTTCAGCCATTGCATGCTCGCCAGTCGAGATTCCCCGAATATCGGACACACATACTTTCTCGAACGTTATTTCGAGAATAAAGCCTCTTCGACCGCGCGAGGCGTGTCTGCGTCGCTACTGCGGTGAAGCCAACAGCCTGCACGACGCATCCCAAACTCCGGATGTTCTCAAGTATCTTCATTTGGCTCGTCTTCAATCACTGCCCCTGGACAGGACGTTCGATCGGAAATCCGGTCCGCTGCGAAACGTGCAAATTGACGGCTTCGGCCGTCTGGCGAACGCCCGCTTGTCGCGTCTGCTGCGTACTCCGCTCGCAACCACGCGCACAGTGATCAAGTGTCCTGCATTTGGCGCCGCACACTAGCCCCCTGCATGGGGGGCCGGTGTAAAGATTTGATCATGGTATTTTAAAATCGTAGTGCTTATCTTACGAGTTCTCACACTCGATCGGAGACGGACGTGTAGGTGGATCCTCGAGCATACGTCGTCTTTCTTGTGATCACATGCGAAATTCCGATGCTAACTGGCGAGAACGAAGAATCCTTCCTCTGGTATGAACCGCGCGTCGCTTGCTCATCCGACGGTCTTTGCTCAATTGAGGTGTTGAGGTTCTTTACCCCCTGATCTCGGCAGGTACTAGGCGGCGTCAATCCGGCGGAGCTCGACGCGAACTTCTGCGGGGAATAGGGTGTCACTCATCGGTGCCTCTTCGACCACTGACCGGTGTCGCCGTCCGCCTCCGTGGTTACGTGCACTTCGCGCCTAAGCTACCCTTTCGAGAGCGGCCTCGTGCGCCGCAACATTCGCCGGCATTAGTCCACCTACGGCTCGATAAAGTAACCGCCCCCCTGTTTGGGGGGCAGTGCTTTGCCCCGCTTCCGGCTACACTGGCTTCCGGTATAGAAAATACCCGCGTATCGTTTAGGCTCCTCCGCCGCACTATTCACAGGCGGCTGCTATGTCAGTTCGAAATTCGTTCACGAATTGTTGCTTGCCAGCACGGCGTCGTGCGGCAACCGCGGGGCACGCCATTCACTAGCCGGGATTGGCACGACGAGAGGGATGATGAATTCCCCGCGCACGCTACCTCGGCGAATCTACTGTCTACAATTTCCGCAGATGGAAGCCTCGCCCAATGCGGTCGTTCGAGCAAGCGACTACGGCCAAAGCCGCACGGATGGGCGTATCGCGGAATGCTCTCGCAAGACGCCAGTTCTCGTGTGGAGACGGTGCTCGTCAGGCAATGCAGGGGCTCTCGGGTACTCGATACGAAGAGGAAAACTCAGGATTACAGTTGATGTCGCGAAATGATTTTCTGACGGATGCGAACATCGTTATTCTAGGTTGAATTCAGCGTCAATTAAACTCACCGGAGAGGGCTAATGGCTTACGATGACTACAAGTGCTTCCAGTTCGAATTTAATCGCGGCGTCGCTTTCGTCAGTATGAACTATCCTCCGTTCAATCTGCTTGATGGAGTTTTCTCCGCCGAGTTTGACCGACTTGGCCGTGAACTCGAGGCAGACGACGAAATCAGGGTTATCGTCCTTCAGAGTTCACTGCCAGAATTCTTCATTGCGCACTCTGGTCTTGCACGTGTCGCCGCAGCGTCGACTAGTGTCTCGTCGACGCGCAGCTTCCGTATGACGCAGACCATTGGCGAACGCTTTCGAAATATGCCCAAAGTGACCATTGCCAAGGTCGAGGGGCGTGCACGTGGAGGCGGTAGCGAGATCGCATTGGCCTGCGACATGTGTTTTGCTGCACGGGATAAAGCGATATTCGGTCATCCGGAGGCGGGAATAGGTCTGGTCCCGGGTGGTGGATCAACCCAACGGCTTCCTCGACTGATGGGGCGAGGTCGCGCACTTGAGATCCTGCTCGGCTGCCAGGATGTCTCAGCTGAAACCGCGGAAAGATACGGTTATATCAACCGAGCATTGCCCGACGATGAACTCACGCGGTTCGTCGAAGAACTGGCATACAGGATCGCGGGTTTCCCAATTCATACGCTAGGTCATATCAAACGTGCGGTGGACCGGGGCGCCGACGGGCAACTCTCCGAAGGGCTCTTGGTTGAAGCTCATGAAGCTGATCTTTGTGTCGCAAACCCAGTCACCCAGGCTCGCGTCAAGCTTGCGATCCAGAGCGGCTTCGAAACGTATCCACAGGAACTTGATATAGAGGAGTTGATCGGCAGGCTTCCACCCGCTCAGTGACATGCCGCGTCGAAAGAAGGCCCACCGCCCCCCAAGCGAACAGGTCGTCCCCGCCCGTCGCTCAGGCGTCGCGGATGAACCGCTAACGCCCACGCGGGTTGGGCACGCCTCGGCCGAAGCCTCGCGCCCCGGCGATGGCGGCGTGGCTGGCGCCGAACTCCTCTGTGCGCCACCCTTGAGCGTCGTATTGGCACGCATTGGCGACCGAAGGTGGTTTTCTCTGCGGGGCTTCGTTATGCGCAGGAGTGACGATGGCGAGCATGACGGCTTCGGTATCGATATCCTCATAACTACTATTTTTTTTACCGCTCGGCTCTCGCCAAAAGTTGATCAATGGAGCAACGCGTCAGCCAGCGCCCTCCTCGCTTAGCGACCGATCCCCGTCGTCCACCCTCTCTCGCGTGCGGACAGCTTTCGGGTGGCTTCCGTGGATGAGTACAGTCGCATGAAGGGTCGGTCAGACGCCCGCACCGCAGGAAAGACATGCGACTCTCACCTCTCGCCGTGGGAACCGCCATCCGAACCGACCAAGTCACCGGAAACTGCACGAGCGTAGTTTGTGCTCAGGTCGCTGGTGTAAGTCTAATGCCCGACCACGATCTCGACGACTTGCGAGTCCGCAACTGCGCCGCTACTGAGCTCCCAGTGCTAGCGTCGTTCTCCGCGTAGATCCCACTGGCACAATCAGTCGGGCAGGAAGATGCGGACCGCTGACACGTAATGGACCTTGTGTTCGCTGGCAAGATGTAGTTGAAAACCGTGGAAAACTCTTCGCTTCAGTTGATTTTGGGTTTACCCGCTCACTCCGGCCAAGGAAAGAGACCGAACATTCGCCCACCCTCTAACTCACTCAAAAAGCGACGCATTGTCTCGACGCAGGGTCGCTCACAGAGGATGCCATCGATGCCATAGGGATTCGTGTACCAAACGAAACCGTCTCGCTTGTCATAGATCACAAAGTGTTGATGAACCTTCACTGATCGTCCAGCCAGGAGTTCGTCGGTCATCTTCTCGGGCGTGATGGTGTTCTGCTCGCCGGGGCTCTCGTAATCACCATGTGTCATCTCTGTCTCTCCGGTTGCTTTGGATACTCTGTCGCCGAACCATGAGCATGACTAACCGCCGATGCCCATCTCGGGACCCCCTATCTGCTTTTGCTTCCGGGGCATGCCTTGACCGTCGTTCCTCGGCCCATCTTTGCCGTAGCTGTTCTCGGCATGACGCTGAAGCTGATTCAGTTCAAGCGCGGCGGTCTTCTTCGCCTCACGCAAAACCGCTGCAGGCAGGCGCTTTTCATCATCGGTGAAGATCTCCGCTTCGTAGCGCGCGCGAGACACGGCCACGTAGTAGACGTCTTTGGCCGTCGTGAGCGAGCGCGTATCGAGATTGATCAGCACCTTGTCACTGGTCAGACCCTGCGCGCTATGCACGGTGGACGCGTAGGCGAGTGCTGCATACATCCCGAGTGTGGCGTCGAGCGTGATACGACGCCCACCCGCCTCCACGACGACCTCTTTCTCGCGAATCTCCTTCACCGTCAGACGGTCACCATTCGCAAGATCCCGGTCTTTGTCGTTGCGCGTGATCTTGATCTGGTCGCCGACGGCGAGCTCGATGCGCTCAGGCTTGTAGACGGATAACTGCGTTGTTTGCGCCGGCGAGAATGTGAAGACAGCACCGTCCGGCCCCCTCACCGTGAGGCGGTTGCCCGGACCGGTATCGAGCACGGTATATTGCTCGCCACGAAGCAGACCGATCTTGTAATCGCGCTCTGGGATGATGACCGCGCCCTGCTCGTAGTATTTGCTGTGCCGCCGCTCGGCTTGCGTCGTGTCGAGCCGGTCGAGCAGCGTGTACTCCCGACCGTTGCCCTTCAGCCCCAATGCTCGCTGAATCCCGTCATTGATGGCCTTGCGGCTCTGGTTCGTGCCCGTGATGACGAGCGTTTGCGCGCGCTGCGCGGACGTCAAACCCGCATAGGCCTTGACGACCTGATCGTACCGCGCGCTCGAATCTTTGACCTCCCGCACACGGGTCACGTGCGCAAGCGATGCCGCGGTCTTGCCGATCGCCGCCAGTTCGACCGCCTTCAACAGCGATGGATCCTTCTGGCGCTGGATCGTTCGAATCTCAGTCGACTGCATCCCGGCGTTGAGCAGTTGCTCGAACGGCTTCCCTGCTTCGATCGCCTTGGTCTGCGCCGTGTCGCCCAGGAAGACGACCCGGGCGCCATGTGCTTCGACGATTCTCATGGTGTCGAGCATCTGACGCGCCGGAATCACCCCCGCTTCGTCAATAAAAACCACCGAGTTGCTGTCGAGCTTCTTGTTCTTCGCCTTGAGAAACGACTGCAGCGTGCGCGCTTCGATCCCCTCCGATTCAAGGGCCTTCTTCTGGCTGCCATAGGGGGCGAGCGCGGTGACGGTGTAGCCGTGCTCTTCGAGCAACGCTTTCGCCGATCGCGTCATATAGCTCTTGCCCACGCCGGCGAAGCCAGGAACGGCCATGAACCGGTTCGTCGTGTCGGCGATCCGTGCGACAGCGCGCGCCTGCTCAACATTCAGCCCCGGCCGGTCGGGCCTTTGCTTGCGCGTCGCCAGATACGCCTCAATGTGATCCGGACCCAAGCGCGACGTGACGGTGTCGCGACCGGCCCGCTCCAGCGCCAGAATGTCGCGCTCGCGCCGCTGGGCGATGTGTGTCGTGTAACGGGGCCCCAGGCTCTCCAACCGACCCTTGACGATCCCGTTGTCGACGAGGGCCTTCGCCTGCGCGCGCGTGCGTCGATCGTTCATTAGCGAACCGATCCACTGCTCGCGCGTGTATGCCGGCCCCTCCGGTGTCGCCTTCCCGTGCGCGCCCTTCGCCGGGTTCATCGAACGATACAGCGTCTCCTCCTTGATCAGGTGTCCACTCGCCCTCGCGCGGCCGATCGCCGCGCGAATGTCCGAGGCCGTCAGACGCCCATAGCCGTGCTTCAGAGCGACCGCCAGCAACTGCTCGCCGGTCACAATCGCCTGCCGTTCAGTGAGGCTCTGAATCGCAAAGCGCACGGTCTGGTCCGCGTGGTATTCGAGCGGCTGGTCGATCTGCGGCGCGCGGTGCGCAGGCTCCTTAGGTCCATCGTTGCCCACACCCGCCCATTCGCGACTGTAAAAATCGATGCCGAGCTCTTTCGCGCGCGCCTGCCACCCAGCGCGCACGTCGTCACGATCGGTAGCCGTCTTACGCTCGCGCGTCTGCATCGCGGCCCGGTCGCGTTGCTCGGGCGTCGCACTGTCGCGACTCACCCCCCATTCGGCCAGCTTCGCATCGATCTGATTGCGTCGCGCGCTGAACTCATTAATTTGGTGCTCGGTGAAATGCGCCAAATCAAACGTGCCGTTGCGATCGAACTTGAGCTTGAAACCCTGAAGCTCGAGCGCCTTCGCCAGCTCGGCTTTATACACATTCCCGAGATGACTCAACGAATTCACCATGCCGTCGTTCACGAGGGCGCGCCACTCGCCGCTTTTTCGTTGGGTCATGTTGAGCACGAAGGCGTGGGTATGCAGATCCGGATCCACCTCGCGTGACGTTTCATGCCGGAAGGTCGCGACAACCAGTTTATGGGTGCGCTCGATGCTCGTTTTGCCGTTCACGGTGTAACGGGCCGCGGCGAGTAGCTCGGCCTCGCGCAGAGCCGCGGCAACCGCCTGGTCGTGAGCCGCAATGATCCGCTCGTCACCGTGTACGAGCGCTTGCAGGGAGACCCCCTTGGGCGCTGAAAACGTTAGGTCGTAGCCGAGCCGCTCCTTGCGCGCTTCCGACGGCTTCGTCCGGCGCAAATGCGTGTGCGCATCGATCCGGCCGTCCAGCAACGCCGCGAAGCGGCTTTGTTCGACTGCGCCGACCAGGCCGAGCGCTTCGGCGCCCTGGCCATGCCACTGCATGGCGCTGCCGTCCTTCGCATAGTAGTCGTCCGCGCCGTCGGCGTAGTAGCTCACCACCTTGCCGACGTTCTGGCGCTTGATGGTCGTGATGTTCAGCATCAGGACGCCCCCAGGATTTCGCCATCGGGCGACACGATGCCCGGCACTCGGCTCCTTCGGGTGTAGGTGACCGATTCGGTCTTGAATTTCGCGATCGGCAGGTCACCGGGGAACGCGAGATACCCTTCCAGGTTCGGCAAGCGCATCAGCTCCGACGCGAGCACGACCGATTCCGGCTTGATCTCCTCGTTCTGACTGTTCGTCCCGAGGCCGCCGAACGCGCGGCGACTGCGTCCCGAACGCTGGCGCATGATTTCGTGCTGACCCAGGGCGCGCGACATTTTCTCGGCAGTTTTTTCACCCATGCGGCCGACACCGAGCGCCACCATCGTGCGATGGTTGCCAAGCATGGTCTCCGCCAGATTCTCGCCATAGACGTCCACCAGCTGCGTGTAGGTCTGGTAGCCCGATACGACTCGCAGCCCCTTTTTGCGGCCTTTGGTCAACGCGTCGCCTAAGGTCGGCAGGCGCGCGAGGGATTCGAGCTCGTCGAGATAGACCCAGAGGCGCCGGCTGAGGTCCGCACTCATGCCGAGCACGCTGCTGAAGATCGTGTCGGCGAAGCAGGAGATCAACGGCACGAGCGCGGCACGCATGTTTTCGTCCCAGGTGATGAACAGGTTCCCTCCGTTCGGATCAGCCATCCAGTCGCGCAACGAGAAGCTGCCGTGCCGCATTTCGAGGTGTGGCGGCAACTTATTGGAGAGCACAAAACGGGCGCTTCCGGACGCTCGACTGTTTCCCGTAAAAAGCGCCTGCGCGTTCGTGCCTTGAACATACGCCTCGAGTTCTTCAAGGGTTTTCCTGTTTGTCCACTCGAAAACCTCTTCCATGGTTGGATTCCTGGACGTCGAATAGACTTTTCTTGCGACCTCCGAGAACAGAAGGCGCCCGTAGTCATTCCATTCCTCCGAATCAGCGCTGCCCGATCGCTGGATAATCGAAGAGGAGTACCGCTTAAAGTCATAGTCCGCACGAATCTCATTGAAGAACGACCAACCCTCCGAGCGTGCGTCATAAGGATTTAATACTTTGTCTCCCTTCCGATAGAAGTTCGACAAAAACTCTCCATCGGGATCGAGCACGACCATCCGATCACCGCGAGCGAGACATCCGACCATCATCTCCTTGAAGAGCGTCGATTTTCCAGTACCCGTTGAGCCGCCAATCGAAACATGTGTATTTTCCGCTTCGGTGGGCACTGGAACGCCGGCAATCGTGATTTGGTTTTTACCTTTCTCCAGCGTTTTCCTCGATAACTCGTCAGCAGTGACGACTTCCGTTCCGCGGAAGAACTTTGAGAACGCGGCGCCTTTAAATGGCTTTTTCGCCGCGTTCACTGCGGCCACTATCCCTAGAATCGCCATCATTTCGCCACCAAGTAGCGCGATCCAGAGCGGAAACAGATGAAAAGTGTTACGGATCAAGTACGGCATTACGTCGCGAACGTTTTGTGGCGTGAACCCATAGGCGAACTTTGCCGTGACAAACCAGACAAATGCCGGCACCAACACCAAGGCAGCGATTGCTGCTTGTCGCCTCTGAATATTATCCATGGGCTCTCTCCTGATTCGGTTCCCATGAGGGGATATCAAGACGATCGAGCTCAGCTCGCGCGCCCCTGATCTTGTCGGGCGGCAAGGCCATCCGAAGCAAGATCAGCACTTCCATGAGCATGGTCGACGAGCGATCCGCCACTCGGGTTTCGCGCCCGCCAAATGATCCGTTTGATAGTCTCGACACGTAATCGGTCAATTCATCCAGGCGAGACAAGATCTCGTTGGCCTGCTCGTTTCGAGAACCAAAAAGGGCATCCTTGATGTAGTCCGATACGTTGCCGCTGTAGCGCGCGGAGCGCTCTTCAAGCTCGAATTTCTGTGCGTCGGTAACACGAACACTAATCGTCGGCATGCAAGCTCTCCGGTAATACGCGTGTCCTACACGATAAGCCTTATGCGACAGCATCTTCAAGGGTGCTTGTAGGACCCTCGTTTTACACATCCGAACATCGCATCAAGTAAATATTGCGCAACATCAATCACTTAGGCAATGCGAAGCATTGCGTATGGTGTATAGCCTTTAAGGGCTAGGGCGAACCGCTGATTTAAGGGGAAGTCGGGAATGTTTACAGCCCATTTGCGCGTCCAAAATACGTTTTTTCCTATCCTTCACGCATCGCGTGAAGGCAACCGCACAAATGGACCGAAAGAGGACACTAAGGAGACACGTCGATTGCCACCCGAGGCAACAGGGAAGACTGAATAGCCACTTTCAAGAGCCAACATGCTTGCGTCGAGTCGCTGTGATCATTAGAGTGACTTCAAGCTCACGACAAAGCGATCCACCGGGAGGGAGGGCCAATGCCGCTATCGCAACTCAAGCCGAAAAGCGATTCGGCGGTCGTGCGCAACATGCTTGGAGAAATTGAAACGGCGTTAAGCGTAGGTGCCTCACGCGAGTCAATCTGGAAGATGCTTTGCGAGGAACAGGGCCTAAAACTGACATTCGACGGATTTGTAAAAGCATTGTGGCGGGCCAGAAGGTCTCACGATCGGCCGACCTTGAATCGCTCGGAACCACAGGAATTCGAATCTCGCATCACGGATTCGATGATTCGCTCGACTGAACGATCGTTCCCGGGTGAGAAGAATCACGAGACATCAGAGAATTTTCAAGATGCCGCATCAAAACGCAACCGCATTAAGACAACGCGAGATTTTGAAAGCGTTCACAGCATGGACTTCAGTGAGTTCGACGATAAATTCAAGTGAGGTGCAAATTGAAGATTGCCGTCTTAAATTACAGCGGGAGCGTGGGTAAGACAGTCGCCGCGCACTACCTTCTCAAGCCGCGCATGCCCAATGCAGCGTTCTTTTCAGTTGAGACCATCAATCAATCTGCGAGCGATCTCGGCGCGGACCAAGTTTCACAATTGCAAGGTAAGAAGTTCGGTGAGTTGCTTGAGGCTTTGGTTTTGGAAGACGACGCCATTATCGACGTCGGCGCCTCCAATATCGAACCGTTCTTTGAAGCCATGTCACGGTTCTCCGACTCCGAGCAGGAGTTCGACCTTTATGTGATTCCGGTGACGCCGGATCAAAAGGCGTGGCAGGAGAGTTTAAAGACAGTCGAAGCGCTCTCGAATATCGGTGTTCAACCGGCGAAAATTCGCCTGTTGCCGAACCGGATTTCGTCGGAACCGGCTAGCGAGATTCCAGCAGTGTTCAATTACGTCAAGAAAACCAAGAAGGCGTGGATCGATCCGAGCGCGTATCTGTTCGAAAGCGACATATACGGTTATCTGGCAGCAAAGCGGATCGGCTTTGACCAGTTGATCGATGACGGCGTGGATTACCGGACGCTCGCCAAATCCGAATCTGACCCGGACAAGGCCAAGGATTTTGCTCGCATGTATCGCTGGAAGAAGCTGGCCATACCGGTGCGGAACAACCTCAACGATGCATTTGCGACGCTGGTGTCGTGATGGATCGGCCGCCGTCCAAAGAGGAGGTCCTTCTCGACTGGTTTCTTGGCGACTCGAAGGAGATCGTCGCCGACCTGAAGTTGGCGGTGGCCGACGCTGAAAGTGTCCGGGAAGGGATTGTCACGGCAAAGGGCGAACTGGATTCAACGGTCCAGGCGGCGACGCGCGAATTGGTGGCGGCCCACCGCGAACTGGCTCAAGCACTCCGCGATGCAAAGGCCGGTAACGCCGACGCGACCCGGTCTGCCATTGCAGCCAGTCAAAGCGCGGTTGCGACGGGCGTGCGACGGTCGCTTCCCCTGCTTGTGGTCTGTTGCGGCGCGACCGCAACTATCGGGGCCACCCTCGGCGCGGCGGTCGCTTTCCTGGTGGTCCGCTATTTCGTCTAGAACGGTGCAGCAGTTTGGCGGCAACGCTGACAAGGAGATAAATGTGGACCGGAGCGACGCGCTTTGGGTCGCCTCGGAGCCGGGTACTTCTCGGTTAGGCTGTTTGCTTGATGCGTGCTTTCGCTTCATCAGCCATCTGCCGAACTTGCGCAGCGAGTTCAGGCGGCAGCCAAACCTCGACCTGCACCCAATTCGCCGGGTACTCTTGCGACACAGCCAGCACGGATTTGATCACTGCGCCGACGCGTTGTTTGGTCAATCCGCTTTCATTCGCGGCTTCAGTTTGTGAGACACCATCGACCAGTACGCGACGCGCGACTTCAACGTTGCCGACAGTCATCCGTTTAAGACGGGGCATGAGCGACTTAAAGTCCTTCGCTGTCATCCTCTCTCCTGCCATGTTTACGCCCCCATCTGAATGCGTGACTTTGGGGCTAGATTATCAACCGGGAGTCAATAGCAGTCAATATTACTCAACAGCATGCCGCACAACGTTCTACGTGCGGCATGCTGTCTTCTCGCGTCAGTGGTGCTGAATCTTCTGCGCGATCAGCGGGTGAGGCAGTGTCGCGACTCCTCTAAATCGCCAGTAGCGCGAACCCTTTCGGGCGTAGATGAAGGTGATGTTCCCCTCGACGGGCTCGCTACCTTTGAACGATTCAACGCCATCGCCTAATTGCCAGACGAGCGGCGGCCATGGGCCGGACATGGCTGCGTGATATTCGGCCTCGGTGATTTCCTCCGGGTTGGTCGATAACGCGCGCGCCTGCTGCTCGATGAAGCAATCTTCTTCGCCGATCACCACGCCCGGGTGGCGCTGCGCGAGCTGTTCGAGTGTTTCGCGTGTCCAGTTCGTGACGTAAGTTACGGTTGGGCCGTCTGTCAGTTCCAACGCATAATCGATCGCGGTCGGCTCGCCCGGAATATAAAAGACCTTGCTCATGGTGTTCTCTCCATGTGTCCGAGGGAACTACCGGGCGGCTGCGCTCGCCCGGTAGCCTATCCGCGTTAGCCGATCATCTTGCGCATCTCGTCGGCGAGAACCCACAAAGCCCGATTCAGTTTGACGTTCTGGTCGATGCCGCTGACCGCACGGGTGGTCGTCGTGCGCCCGGTGGTGCTGCGCCCGCGCAAGCCACCCTTGACCATGTTTTCCTGAACACGGTTAAAGGTCGTCCACAGGTCCGACCCGCCGTCCTCCATGCGGCGCGGGCGGAGAATCTGCGTCTCGGTAACAGGCGCGGATGCTTCTTCGGTGTCGTACTTCAATTCGAGGGCCGCGCGCGCAAAGGCGTTCTGTGCGCCGGTGTCGAGCGTTACGCCCTGCATGCCTTCGCGCTGCTCGTCCACAACCTCGAAGTTATCGAGCACGCGAAATGCGCCTTCGATCACTTCTCCGACGACATCGCCCTTATGCGGGACGCGCACCTCGCCCACGTTCGTGCCGCACACCATGCCGTTGCAGCACACGAAGCGGAACATACCGGCGAGCATCTGGTAGCTGCTCGTTCCGTCGTGGCTGTTCAACAGGATGATTTCGTTCGCTTCCTTGCCGCTGATCTGATCAGCGTGGCGCAGACGAATCATGTGCTTGGTGAAATCGCGCTTGTCTTCGTTGCGCACGCGCGTCTGCGCAACCATGAAGGGCTGGAAGCCTTCACGGCGCAAGCCGTTGAGCACGTCGATCGTTGGAATGTAGGTGTAACGCTTCGAGCGGCTGTCGTGTTTGTCAGCGGCGAAGATCGACGGTGCGATGCTTTGGATTTGGTCGTCCGTCAGGGGGATTTCCGAGCGGAGAACGGGGGCGTTGTAACCGAACTTGGATGCGAGTTGCATATTCGTACTCCTAAATTGCGGTGTTGTGAAAATTCCGGGAGCGGTTGCCGCCGCTTGATTCCCGGTATCGAGACGCTGTGCTGTTTAGCGTGTCGATGTATGTATGATAGGACGAATCTCGATAAAAGTCAATACATGTAAATATAAATATCGAATGTGTTTACCACTTGGTCTCGGTAAGTTTGCATTCAAGGTGCTGCCCCGAGGACGAGTGAGGGAGCGGATCGTTTAATCCAGACGGGCGCTTCAGCGCCTGTCTCACTTCCCCCGGCGTCAAGCACGCGAGGACACCCGTTGGTTCTGCTCGTCGGAGTCGGTCGGTCGCGGTAAGCCCGTTCTGCTACGCGAACCGGCGCGGTCAAGGGAACGTGGAATACCGCAGGCCGCGCAGCGGTCGAGGATATGCCGCGAAAGTCCCTTGACCGGGAAAGCCGGGGCGTGTGGCAGATTCAAGGGCGTGAGCGACTGGCCGACTCCGACGAGCAGATACGCTCGACAAGTCGTGCGACACAACCAGCCAGCCCCATGAGGGACGCGAGGGGGGCGCAGCGCCGCCAGGCGCGAAGGCCGGTGTTTTGCTTGGTGTTTCGCAGCCGCGCCGATATAATGGAATCAGTTGGATGCCCGTTCTACTCCTGCGGTGTTGGACGGTAAGGCTCGAAGCGTTGCCGCGCTCCGAGCCTTTTGTTTCTTATCAAGGAACCTGCGGACTGAGCGGTCATGCAACCGCCCGTCCCTCAGTACGTCCTTCCAGTCACTGATCTTCTTCTGCGTCGATTTCTTCGCATCCGTTCCCCTCTTCGTCCGAATCTTCTTCGTCAGTCTCGGGAGAGGCAAAGTTGAAATCTCTCGGTACATCGCGATTCGCCAGCACTTCGGGAAGCCAGTTAGTCGCTGACAATAAGCATTCAGCCATCGACGCGGCTTCCTGCTTCTTGTTCGATGCGAGCGGTGCTGCTGCGTCCGCTGATACTGCGGCAGCGACGATCTCGGAAATCCGGTCCTTCGAAACATGGCTCAAGTAGCTGGCTTGCGTGGCCTTCCAGTACTGCCCCATATCGAGATTCAACACGTCGCGCAGCGCGTTGACCGGATGAGCGCTGTCGGTCCCGCTTACGCTATCGAGGGTCGCAGCAACGCAAAATGCGAAGAGATTGGACGTGACGTCATCGCTCTGCTGTAGTAGCCAAGGCAGAAGCTCAGCACATCTTGTCGGCAACATCGCAGACCATTTCGCACGCTGGGCGTCGATCTGCTGCCATGCGGGGCTGTCTGCCATGTCGTCCGCTTCGCGCAGCAGCTTCTCGTGCGCCGAGGTGAACTGCGCTTCGAGCGTCTTCCCATTGAATCCATAGCCATATTTCTCCCGGAAAATGGTCGGAATTATGTGGTGCATGAGCACGGCAAGTGCAACGCCCGGTTGAGCGGCAAGTTCGACTTGGACTGCGGCTGTACGATGCGCGGTCAGGCGTCGGCACAGCTTTTCGCTGTGGAGCGGCTTTTCCTTTTTCGCGGGTCCGACCGTACCGCCACAATCGGCCGTGCCCCGTTCGGGATTGGCCTTGTCCTCAGGCTTCAAGAAGCCACGTTCAATGACGACCTCGCCCGCATAGTTCAGGAACACAAATGCGCCGCCGCTCGCGAATTGCTCGGGCGACCACGTTTCCATGCTTTCGATAAAAGCATCACATGCGTCGCTCGCGGCGTTCGCAGCCTCCTCCAATGCGTCGCGCTTGTCTTCGTCCTCCTCCCCTGACTCATCGTCATAGTAGGCATTGAGTGCGCCGCTCGCGGTGTCTCGCGCTTTCTGAAGGTTGGCGAACTCGCGTTCCTCCTTCTTCGTCATGTCACGCGTGTGAGACGACAATCGGCCGTACGCGCTCAGTTCGCTGAAGTCGCGTTTGACGCGGGTTTCAACCCACTTCCACCCTTCTGCGCTGATCGTCTGCGCGATCTCGATCAAGCGATCCGTCGCAAGTTTCTGCAACAGCGCGGCGTCGCCGATATATCCCGCGTTGTCATCCTCGCTGAACAGGTCGCGGCGCACAAAGCCACCAGCGGCCTCGTAGGCGTCAAGCGTCACGAAACCCACAAGCGGATTGTTCCGAACTTCGATTTCTTCCTTCGTGATCGCGGCGCGAAGTTGGTGCGGGTCGCGCAGCCACGACTGCGGAGCATCAAACCACAGCCGTTCCTGCAACTCTGGGTCGTCGGTCAACGCGAGTGCGATCACCTGCTCAATGCTCATGCCGTCATCACGGAACACGTCCAATAGTCGCGGCGAGACGTTGGCGATTTTGAGGCGTCGCTGTACCGTCAGAACCGGGACCGAAAAAAGCGCTGCGATGTAGTCTGCGCTTTTCCCTTCCTCAATCAGCATTCGAAAAGCCATCGCCTGATCTGCGCCGTGCATCGGTTCGCGCGCGTGATTTTCGATGAGCGAAGCAGCGACAGCTTCTGCCTCGGTGACCACCCGAACCGGGATCAATTCCTCCGCACTGATCGCGCCACGTTCCGCGAGCAATTGAAGCGCGGCGAGTCGGCGCTGACCCGCACATACGCACAGTTTCGGATTCTTGCCGCGTGCGCCCTTCAACGGGTGCGCAACGAGGTTTTGCAGTAGCCCTTTCGCGGCGATGCTATCGGCAAGACCTTCGATGCCTGTGGCGGCTTTACGGCGCACATTCCGTGGTGAAGGGCTCAGACGTGACAGCGCGACTTGCTCGATGGCGCTGTCGCCGCCGAACGTGCTTTCTAGGATCGCGGGCGACGGTGCTGCGCCGTCAAGCTCAACAATGTCGTTCTGAACTTCGATGGTTTCGTTGCGTTCATCCATTTTCAAACTCCCAGAATGTGCCAGCAACCGAGCAACACGCGACGAGAAGTGCCGTGCCGGTCGCTGGCGGGTGTGGAAACAGGATCGATGCGAAACGGGAAGCGATGGCAGGAGCGCGATCGCCTCAACGTCGCGGTTGCTGCCCAGGTGAAATGTTCATCAGTTGTGGTTTGGAGTCCATAATGTAAAATTGAAAACTAGAGCGTCGTAACACTGACGTTCCACCACTGGCATCCGTCGTACTTCATCTGGATCCGTGATCCGTTAATCATCACCACGCGGATGTCGCCGGCGACATATGCCCTTTGGTGGGCCTCGGAGGGTGCGGGAGGAACGCCCGC
This sequence comes from Caballeronia sp. 11_S32, assembly GCF_056930355.1. Classification (NCBI taxonomy): domain Bacteria; kingdom Pseudomonadati; phylum Pseudomonadota; class Betaproteobacteria; order Burkholderiales; family Burkholderiaceae; genus Caballeronia; species Caballeronia sp. 11_S32. The sequence continues at coordinate 318,062 of NZ_JBXOWH010000006.1, read as the reverse complement.
TTCGTCGGTGGGGTTGCTTGTGCGGGTGGTCGTTGCGCTCATCACTACCTCCTTTGTCTGTCGTTCAGTTTCATCTGCTCTTCGGAGCCGCCTCGGCGCATGATTTGCACGGGCCGGATTCGGTGCAAGGGCGCGCCCGGAGGCCGCAGCGAAGCGCAGCCGCAGGCGAGCATCGAACGGGTGAGGACGTGGCGAAGCGGACTCTTGCACCGAATCCGGTTCGTGCTATGCGTCGATTACGGGGCGGCTCTGGAGGGCAGATGAAACGGGCTTTGAACGGCAGACGAAGGATGGAGCGCGACGACCTGCTTCCCGCGCAAGCAATCCCGCAGCACAAGGACCGCCAGGTGCTTGTGCTCACCCGGCGCTGTGCGCCGCTGTTCAGGGTGTGACGGGAGCCGCCAGGCGACCTGCTTTGGACGGGTCTTTGAAGTTCTCCAACCGAGGGGTCGGCCGTTCAGGGTCGGCCGGTTTTCGATCCTGTCCGCGTTGCGTCAGGCGGCGACGCATTGAATCGCCGCAGCCGCGCTAGTCGACGAGCGCTGGTTCTGGTTCGTCTGGTTCGTTCGGTTCGCTGGATTGGTACTTGTGGGACGCTGGCTTCAGGCCTGCAAGCGCTCGCTGTCGCAGCGCTTGCTCATTCAGCAATAGACGGATTTTCTCCAAAGCCACCAGTTGACCGAGATTCTCCTCAATCCACACCTTATGCAGGCAGCCGAAGTAGTCGCCGATCTCCTGCATCACTTCGCGCGCCTGTGCAATCTCGAGCAGCATGCGCTCGACGTCGGCGTTGCCGCGATACTTCCTCCAGAGCGCACGTCCCTCAACAATGCCGATGGGTTCAAAGCGCGGAAGCTTGCGAGCCATTTGGATCTACAACAGGGAGGATCCGAACTGCCGAGATCAGCGGTCCCAGTGCGTGCGAATGCACGGTCTTGTGCTGGCGTCGATGCGTGGGAGGGTGGTCCATATGCGTCGCCCGTGGCCATGAAGCCACGGTGCTGTGGTGTGTGGCATCTTCGCCCATCCTTCCTCCCATGATGTGTTTCACGACATGCTAGTCAGAATCAGGACAATCGGCGTCCGCTTTCGCATTGTTGCTTCAATGTCTGTGCAAAAAAGAGGCGCGCCGCGCCAGAAGGTTGGGCGGGCAAACGGAGCGCGTGGCGAGCGTGTGAAACCGAAAGCTCCGAGATGCGCTGCGATCAACCTCCAATTCGAAGAATCTCGTCGGCCGATCATCGCCTATGATTCATTTGTCTCCACGCTCCGTCTCGACCATGAGAGCGATTCGGCGTCATGGGTTGCGAGAACCCATGACGCCTTTTTTCGTCTTCGAGTACTGAGGGTGTTCGACGGGCGTCGTCACGGGTTTTTGGGTGCACTCGCGCCCATCCGCACCCATCAAGGTACGACCAGCCGTTCCACCGATCCGTGGCGCCCCGCTAACCTGGCGTGTCAGCCAGCTAGATCTTCGAGAGAGTCACCCGCCTACGCGGATCGCGCACGCCGACTTCTACTACTGCAGCGGTAATGCGGTGTCGATTGAGCTCAAAGGCGAGGCGCAGTTGCGCCGGCGACATGTCTTTCGCGCCAAGCCCCTGGATTGCGAGGCGAGCCGAAACGGCATAAGAGCAGAAGTCCCAACCCAGTCCGAACGCGGAGAAATGAATCTCGCCGTCGGCGACAGTAGGTTGCGAGAGCTTCAACTGTGTTCGGGCATCTGCTGGGAAATCATTCATCATCGCGCTCCAAAGGGGCATCGAATTATTCCAGCATCTCTAGGATTGCGCACCCGCGTCGGCCGTCCCCTTGATGCCTCATGCGCATAAGTCACATGAATGAAACGCGGCGCCGAGTACACAAAGCGATGCACCTCTCGCGGCGGCCTTCAGTCGCGGTTCTGAATGAGCACCCTCACAGTGTCGGAAGGCCGAGATGGCACTGGCCTACTACGGGGTTCGGGAAGCGCATTTCATCAGTAGCGACGTCGGAGTGTATTTCATCGGTGAAGCCAGAAGGAGTCCAAGCGTCAGACACAGGGTGATTAGGCTACCTGTTCGGGCAATTGGTCAAGATCTCCGACCGCTACACTGCTTTCCGTGATGCAGCTAATCGCAGCCACAGCGAGACGATACAGACTGAGCGCACCGGCTCACCTACCCATCTTACCGGCAGCAGGACGTATCGAGATCGCAAAAGCGTAAGTGCAGGAACGCAGTATTGGCTTCATCAATAAATGAACAACCGCAGCACCGCTGCAAGTTTTGATGTCGAAGTTGAAGTGCGAAGATGGCGGTATCCGTTGGCCCCAGCGAGCATCGTCGGCTGGGGCCTCTTCTTTTTCGGAAACTGCGCCAGGGGCAATCGGGTACTCCTGTTACGCGAGAGCAAGCCGTCAGCGCGGAAGTTTTCAGCGCTCTTACGGGATGGGACGCAGCTTGGGCGATGTATTCAGTAACCCAGTTCCTTTTGATGCCGAACAGCCAGAATTACCGGTGTCTCGCCATCGAGACGATAGAGCGCGACGTATCCGCTGTCTCCGAAGTCGATGAGCCATTCTCGGAATTCGGAGTCCATATCATCAATGGGGCGGCCTGCTCGCGGCTGGTCCGCCAGCACCTTTACGCCAGCACGAATCGCCGCAACGGCACGGCGCGCAGCGTTGATATTCTGGGGCTTGAGGAAACGATACAGGCGTTGCACATTATTGAGTGCGGGCGGAGTCCAGATCACTCGTGGCACTTAGGTGGCTCCGCGTCCTCGCCGGCTTCCAACTTGGCCAACCACGCGTCGGCTTCTTCGTGCGTAACATGAAGGCCCGTCGCTTGATACTCGTCCCACGCGCGTTTTGCGTCCTGTTTGAACGCCTCGCGCTTTTCCTCACGATCAACGTATTGGGTAATGGCCTCGCGCATGATCCAGTGCGCCGACCGGTCACGCAGACCTGCGAGTCGCTGAACACGGTTTTTCAGTTCGTCGTCGAGCTTGATACTCGTTGCCATATGGCACCTATTATTCAGAGGTAGTACCTTCGAATACTATAGCGCATCGCCGAGAATCCGTCGGAGTTTACGAACGCAGGCTTGTGCCACCTTCCGCGCGACCGTTCAGCCACGAAGTGGCGATCAAACGCCTCTGTTACGCCGCTGTCACTACGAGGGTGTTTGAAGGCGTCGGTGCGGTCCAACTTTGAAGCTCCGCAACGTGCAGGCAAAGCTGGAAGGCACCGGACAGGTAGTGCAACAAGTCTTTCTCTCTTTGTCGAGGGACGACGCGCGAGTCTGATTCGACTCAAGCCGCCAGCTTGTGCTCGTAGTACGGTCTATCGCGATCGTCCAGAATCGCGTGCAGCGCAGCGAGCTTGGACGCATCCGGGTTCAGCCAGGCATCGACATGCTCAGGCTTGATTGGCACGATGCAACGATCGTGTCCGGCTGCGGAGACTTCCGGCGGCGGCTCGTCCGTAATCGCCGCAAACGACAGCAGGTCGGGCTGCTCCTTGGCCGTCCAGCGCGACCACAGGCACGCGACCAGCATGTCGCCGCCGGAGTCCGGCGTGAACTCGAGCACGACGTTCTCATCCTTCTCGCCCTCCGCAAGCGTGCGCCCTTCCATGCGCGCACGGCTCACGTTCTCGTAGAAGCGGCTCACAATCATGAGGCCATGCGAGTAACCGAAGAGCGGCTTCCAGAAGCCTTCCAGATTGTCGCGCCGAGCGTTGTAGGTGCCTGGGAAACGCGTGTCGTAGTTCGCAGGTTTTCCGGCAATGCGGCACTGGTAACGCATTGGCTTCACGACGTACTGCCCATTCTCGACGACGAGGACCGGCGCGTAGTGTCCCGGAAAGATCCGTGAGTCACGGTCCTTCGGCGTCGTGCGCCGCAAGTCGTCGACCCGACGCAGACTCGAGTCGATCTTGTCGGTCGCAATACGCCGGCTTTCGGTCGCGGCCTTCGTCACTTTCGTCTGCAGCGCGCGCTCGGCATCGGCCAGCCGGGTGCGCTGTTTGAAGAGATCCTGTTCGAGCGCGGTCGCCTGTTCGATGTTGAACCGGTCGATGAATTCCTTGATCTGATGCTCGTCGTCGCCTTGCGGCTCGAGGAAAGCGCCTTCCATCGCCTTCGGGACCTTCGCCTTGCTGCCTTCGGCGCGCTCCCAGAACAGACGCGCGAACTCACGAATGTCCATCTGCGCGCCGAACATTCTCACGTAGCGTCGATAGTCAGCTTGAATCTGCGCCGAATAGCACACTGCTGCCCCCTTCGATCTCGATCGGTTTATGTCGCCGTGCCCGTTGCCTCGCGGCACAGTCTCATCATCTTCTGGACCACTGTGCTCGCATGGTTCAGCCCCATGTCGCCGGTGAAGAGCGCCTGCACGTCCGACTGGCGAACCGCGATGCCCGCTTCTTTCAGATCGCGGCGAGCGATTTTGAAGGCCAGTTGGCCGATCCGGATGCGCTCAAGCCAATCCATCGTGACGAGGTTGCGCTTGAGCCAGATTCGGCAGCTCTCGACGACATGGTCCACGCGCCACTCCTGCGTCAGCGCGTAAGAGGCGGCAACGGTCGCCACGAGAAAGCACAAAAGATCGGCTCGCGCGCCTGTCAGTTCGTCAATATCGGGCATGTTCATCTCGTTTCCTATTCCCATGATACTCACCACCTGATCCCCAACTACCTGCAGGTGCGGACGAGCTCGGGACTTTCAACGGCGGATCAACCGCCGGTCGCTGCAGCGCAGTCCCGTCCCGATGCATGAACCGTCTCACCCTGCGCAGTAATGGCGATCGCGTACGCTGTCGTCAACCTGCCAGCGATTGAAATCCTCCCCCGACTTCGACCCGACTGTTCGGCCATTCTCTTGTGCGAAGCATGTCGGCTCGCCCGCCTTGCCGCGGGCGACGGCCTCGTCGATGGTCGCATCGCCGAACGCCTCCCGCAGCTTGGCAACGAAGTCAGCGAACTCGGGCATCGGGTGTCTGGGTGCAAGCATATTGTTCAGTTTTTTCTGCGGCTAGCTAAAAGGGCGCAATTCACTGCTTCAATTTCTGCGCTACACTGACTACTGTACATCCATACAGTATTTTAGCCAGCCCCTTTCCCATGGCCGCTTTGCCTAAACACATCGAAGCGATTCACCCCGCGCTGTGGCGGGGGTCCCAGCTCGCGCGCACCTACGGCAAGACCCTCGACACCGGCTACGCCGCCCTGTCGGCGGAACTGCCAGGCGGCGGCTGGCCCGTCGGCGCCTTGGTTGAGCTGCTGGTCCAGCAACCTGGGATTGGTGAAATGCGGTTGCTCAAGCCCGCACTCGTGGCCGCAAGCAAGCGGCCGGTCGCGCTACTCCAGGCGCCGCACGTGCCGAACAGTCTGGCGTTTTCCTATCTGGGCCTGCCGCTCGACAAGTTGATGATGCTGCGCGCACCGAAGACTGCCGACGCGCTGTGGTGCGCCGAGCGCGTGCTGAACGCCCGAAGTTGCGGCGCGCTGCTCTTCTGGCAACAGCACGTCCGATCTGAAGCATTACGCCGATTGCATCTGGCGGCCCAAGCGACCGAAACCCTGCTGATTCTGGTCCGACCGCTTGCCGCCGCCCAGGACTCGTCGCCAGCGGCCTTGCGGCTCGGTGTGCGACCCGCCGACGGAGGCCTCGCCGTCGATGTCATCAAGCGACGAGGCCCAACCCGAACCGATCCACTGTCCATCCACCTCCAACCGTCACCGATTCTGCTCAGCCCTCATGGCCGTGTTCGTCGCCATCTTCCTGCCCCGGCTTTCGCTGGAGGTGTTCCGTCCGAGATGGTCGTCTCCGACTGAACACGGCTGTGTGGTGCTCGAGCGCGACAAGGTGATCGTCCTCGATCAGGCAGCAAGAGACGCAGGCGTGATGGTGGGCATGAAGCGCGGCGGCGTCACGACGCTGACGGCTGACGCGCTGATGTATGACCGCAGCCCGGCCCGCGAACTCGACGTTCAGCGCGAAGTTGCATTCGCGCTGCTGCGCTTCTCTCCTCAGGTGGCCGTGCGTGAGGAGGAAACCATCGTCGTTGACGTGACAGCGAGCTTGCGACTTTTTGGCGGCATCGCTTACGTGTGCCGGCAGATCCGGGAGGCGGTCAATGCAATCGGCGTGACTGCTCGCATGAGCGTTGCGCCCACGGGTCAAGGCGCGTGGCTGCTTGCGAAGCGCGGTCGCCGGCGCGTGCTCAAGATGAGTTCGCTCGAACGATATCTCGGGGAGCTGCCATTCATGGTGGTCCCCGAAGTTCGATCGTTCGCCGAGTGGTTTAACGGCCTCGGATGCCGAGTGCTCAACGATATTCGACGCCTGCCGCGCGCAGGTCTCAAAAAGAGGTGCGGCGTGGACCTACTGGATTCTCTTGACCGCGCCTATGGCCTGTCGCCCGAACTCTACGAGTGGCTGGAGTTACCCCCCTCCTTCAGTGCGCGCACCGAACTGCCGGACCGCGTCGAGCATAGCGAAGCGATCTTGTTTTCCGCGCGACGCCTGATCGTGCAGTTGTGCGGATGGCTGAGCGCGCAGCAGCTCGCGCTTACGCAGGCGACGATCACGCTGGAGCACGAGCGCGGCCGCCAGGCGATCGAGCCGACGATCATTGACATCGCGCTAGCGGAACCGACGTGGCACGAGGAACACCTCGTCCGACTGCTCAAGGAGCGGCTCGGGCGCATCGAGCTCGAAGCGGCCGTCATCGCGGTGCGCTTGACGGCCTCGAAAGTACAGCCGGCCGAGCCCCCAAGCGATTCGCTTTTCCCCGATCCGGGCGGCTCCGCCCAGGATCACAACCGCCTGCTCGAATTGCTGGTGGCGCGCCTAGGCGCCGAGAACGTCTTGCGCCCGGCCCCAACGTCGGATCATCGCCCCGAACAGGCGAATTGCTGGGTGCCGGTCCAGGACACCATCAAGGCGTGCCCTCCCCCCGCCGAACTTCCGCGTCCGACGTGGTTGCTCGACACGCCCGTGCGGCTGATGATCAAAAATCACCGGCCGTTCTACGGCTCGCCGCTCAAGCTCGTCTCGACGGGCGAACGTATTGAAGCCGGCTGGCACGATGGCGAGCTGGTGACGCGCGACTACTATGTCGCGGAAGCTGCGGATAAGAGCTGCTACTGGATCTACCGTGAACGGCCGAGCCTGAAGACCGAAGAAGTTCGCTGGTTTCTCCATGGGCTCTTCGGATAATCGGTGGTGTCGCCGTGGATCTTTTTTCGTCGTCCCTACCCGACTACGCGGAGCTGTTCGCGTTCACGAACTTTTCTTTTCTGCACGGCGCCTCGCACGGCGAAGAGCTCGTGCTGCGGGCGTCCCAGCTCGGCTATTCCGGGCTGGCGGTTACCGACGAATGCTCGCTGGCGGGTGTGGTGCGCGCGCACGTCCAGGCGAAGGAAGAAAAGCTGCCGCTGATCATCGGCTCCTACTTCCGGCTTGTTCATGCGGACAAGAGCCCAGCGTTCGGTCTCATCCTGCTCGCGCAAAACCGCAACGGTTACGGCAACTTGTCCGAGCTCATCACGCTCGGTCGCATGCGTGCAGCGAAAGGCGAGTACCTGCTCACGCCTCACGATCTTTCGAAGCCTGAGAAAGAGCACGCGCATCTGCGAGGGATGCCTGATTGCCTGGCGATCCTCATGCCCGACTTTCCCGCGAAAGAAGATGCGCTCTCCGCGCAGGTCGAATGGCTCAACGAGACTTTTCCTGCTCGCGCATGGGTGGGCTTGATCCTGCATCAGCGCGCCATGGATGACATTCATCGCGGCAGCGTCGAATACATCGCCGAGCAGCACCGTGTACCGGTTGTCGCACTCGGCAACGTCGTGATGCACGTGCGCTCCCGAAAGCCGCTGCAGGACACGATGACGGCGATCCGCATTGGAAAGCCCGTGGCCGAGTGCGGCTATCATCTTGCGCCCAATGCAGAACAGCATCTTCGCTCACGGCTTCGGCTCGCCAACCTTTACCCCGCGCATGCGATCGCACAGACGCTGAACATCCTTGAGCGTTGCACGTTCTCGTTGGATGAGCTGCGCTACGAGTATCCCGACGAACTCGTGCCGGATGGCTTCACGCACGAGGCATATCTGCGTCAGGAGACGTATATCGGCGCGCATAAGCGCTTTCCGGCCGGCATTCCCCTTGAGGTTCAGCAGCAGATCGAGCATGAGCTGCAGCTGATCCGCGAGATGCGCTATGAGGCGTACTTCCTGACGGTCTATGACATCGTGCGATTCGCGCGCAGCCAGCAAATTCTCTGTCAGGGTCGTGGATCGGCCGCAAATTCGGCCGTTTGCTACTGCCTCGGTGTGACGGAAGTCGATCCCTCGCGCGGCAATATGCTCTTCGAACGGTTCATCAGCAAGGAAAGAGGCGAACCGCCTGACATCGATGTTGACTTCGAGCATCAACGGCGTGAAGAGGTCATCCAATACATCTATCGCAAGTACGGACGTGATCGAGCCGCGATCGCTGCTGCCGTGTCGACGTATCGGCCGCGTGGCGCGCTGCGCGAAACCGGCAAGGCGCTCGGCATCGATCCGCAGATCGTCGACAAGGTCGCGAAAAGTCACCAGTGGTTTGATCACTCGCAGGACCTGTTGCGTCGCTTCGAGGAGTCAGGGCTCGATCCGGCCAACCCGCTCATTACGATGTGGGCGAAGCTTGCCGCCGAGATCCTGAATTTTCCGCGGCATCTGTCACAGCACTCGGGTGGCTTCGTCATCAGCCGAGGCAAGCTCACGAGGCTCGTTCCTGTCGAGAACGCCGCGATGGTGGACCGCAGCGCAATTCAATGGGACAAGGACGATCTCGAGGCACTAGGACTTCTGAAGATCGACGTGCTTGCGCTTGGCATGTTGTCGGCGATTCGCCGTACGCTCGATATCGTCTCGGAGCAGCGCGGTGAGCGGTTTGAAATGCAGGACATCCCGGCAGAAGACCCCGAGACATACGAGATGATCTCGCAGGCGGATACGGTCGGGGTTTTTCAGATCGAATCGCGCGCGCAGATGAGCATGTTGCCGCGCATGCAGCCGCGCACCTTCTACGACCTCGTCATCGAGGTGGCGATCGTGCGTCCGGGGCCGATTCAGGGCGGCGCTGTCCATCCTTATCTTCGACGGCGTCAGAAGATCGAGCCCGTCACGTACCCGAGCGCAGCGCTGGAGACGGCGCTTGGACGCACGCTCGGCGTGCCGATATTTCAAGAGCAGGTGATGCAGGTCGCCATTCTCGCGGCGGGCTTCACACCGGGTGAGGCGGATCAACTGCGCCGCGCGATGGCGGCATGGAAGCGCAAAGGCGGTCTGGAAAAATACTATGACCGCATCGTCAACGGCATGCGGGAGCGCGGCTACGACCAGTCCTTCGCGGAAGCTATCTTCGAGCAGATCAAGGGTTTCGGTGAGTACGGCTTTCCCGAGAGTCACGCAGCCAGTTTCGCGTTGCTGGTCTATGCCAGCAGCTGGCTCAAATGCCACGAACCGGCGGCTTTCCTTGCCGCGATGCTCAATTCGCAGCCGATGGGCTTCTACTCGCCGTCACAACTCGTGCAGGACGCGAAGCGACATCGTGTCGAGGTGGTGCCGATCGACGTCACGATCAGCGGCTGGGACTCGGTGCTCGAGCGTCGTATCGATCATGCGAAGCCCGTCGTTCGTCTCGGACTGTCGTTGCTCAAAGGAATGCGTGACGGTGCAGCGGAGCGCATCGAGAACGCACGGGCGGTGAAGCCCTTCGCGAGCGTCAGTGACTTGGCGCGTCGCGCGCAGCTTGATCGGCATGACTTGCAGGTGCTGGCGGCGGCAAATGCGTTGCTGTCGCTCGCCGGAAATCGTCGTGAAGCCCTTTGGCAATCGGTCGCGGCAATCCCTGACCGAGACATCTTGGCCGACAGCCGGATCGATGACGAGACACCAGCGCTTGGTGCGCCATCCGAGGCTGAAGACATCGTGAGCGACTACAACGCGGCAGGGCTCACACTGGGGCGACATCCCCTTTCGCTCTTGCGCCCAACCCTGCTCGAACAACGACTGATGCCAGCCGCTACCCTGCGCACCTATCGAAACGGCCGGCTCGCACGCGGCTGTGGGCTGGTCACCGTGAGGCAAAGGCCCGGCACGGCGAAAGGCGTGATGTTTGTGACGCTGGAGGACGAGACGGGTAACGTCAACGTCATCATCTGGCCTTCGCTGCTGGAAAAGCAGCGCCGCGAAGCGTTGGGTGCCGCGTTGCTCGCGGTGTACGGGACGTGGCAATGTGAAGGAGAAGTCCGCCACCTTGTGGCTCAGCGGCTCGTCGACCTGTCACATCTGCTGGGTGGGCTCACCACCGTCAGCCGCAATTTCTGCTGACGCCAACCTGTCTGTGCCACAACGGTCACCGCGAAGCAGACTGGCTTTCGTCAGCCACAGCCTTCCGAGGCTTCTTCGTTCGAGTGGGCGCCGTGTCGGGTGTCGACTTGGGTGCCGACTCGGGCGCCGAACCAGACACTTCAACCGCCTTCGTCTTCCTGGCCGATTTCGGTTTCGCAACGACCTCGGGCTTCTCAGTTGTTTTGCTGCCCTCCTTCGTTGACGCCTTCTTGCCTTGCTTCGCCTTCACTGCGTTGCCTACTTCAACCGCGCCGGTTTTTCCAGCGGACGTCGCTTTCACTTTCTTCGCGCTTTTTGCGGCAACACCGTTATCTTCTTGTAGGACCTTCTTGGGTCGCGCAACCTTGCGCGCCTTTGCGGGTGCATGCTCGAGCGGCGCACAGCTCTCGCCTTGAAGTTGCGCGAGCGCCTCGGACCAGTAGTGATCGTCGCGGCCATCCTGGCGACCATCTGCCTCCCACAGCAGGTAGGCGCGATAGCGAATGTTCTCCTCGGACGGCGTGGGATTCGACGTCGATTGCATACTGACTCCGTAGACAAGGCATCCACGCGACCATAGCAGGTTGCGACTGCTCGCTCAACTCGCCATTTTCGATAGCGCATTGACAAGCTGCTGGGTCTTCGATGCGCGTTCAAGTTCGAATGAGGCCACTCCCGCCTCCGCGTTTCTCCAGAAGAATAACTAGATTGCGGTCAGGTTGTGGTGTGCGTCAGCGTAGTCCCAATTGATTGCGAGACACCGCTCGTAGCTCTCCTTGTCCTCGTCAAGCCGATCGAGGAGGCCACGGGGGTGTGCTTGGCGGCGAGGCCGAACTACTTGGCCTCGCAACCTCGCAGGTACACCGCTTGCGAGGTCGAAATCGCAAAACGGAGGGTCCTATGCTACGTGCTGCAATCTTTGATATCGACGGAACGCTGGTCGATTCGGTTGATCTTCATGCGCTGGCGTGGCACGAGGCGTTTGTTCATTTCGGCCATGACGTCAGTTTCGAGCAAGCGCGCAGTCAGATCGGCAAAGGCGGAGATAATCTGCTGCCGACGTTTCTTTCCGATGACCAGATTCGGGAACATGGCACGCAGCTCGAAGCGTGGCGGGGAACGCATTTCAAATCGAACTACCTGCAGATGGTGCGCCCATTTGCGGCGGTACCCGAGCTGCTTCAGCGACTGAGGCACGAGGGACTAAAGCTCGCGGTTGCCTCATCCGCGAAGAAGGATGAACTCGAGATCTACCTCGATATCGCAGGAGTCACAGGGATCTTCGACGTCATGGTCTCATCGGAAGACGTCGAGCAGTCGAAGCCTGCACCGGATGTGTTCGAGGTCACCCTGCAGAAGCTCGAAGTGCCGCTCGACGCCGCCATCGTAATCGGCGATTCGCCCTATGACGCGCAGGCCGCAGGAAAGGCAGGCGTACGCACGATCGGGCTGCTGTCCGGGGCTTTTCCTGAGCAGTCGCTGCGCGACGCCGGTTGCATTGCGATCTATCCCGGACCGGCCGGGCTACTAGCTAATCTTGCCGCCTCGCCACTACTCGCCTGATCGAGTGGTCGCGTCACGCAGGACGCTGGACAACATCGAGCGGAACGCGAGTTCCGGTGCAACAATCGGGATCGCCCTTCCGTCTCTCTGTGGGCTAGAGAAGCGTTTGCCGCAATTCGCGTTGGGGCGATTGAATGCGTGGAGATGCGCCATGGACAACTTTCCGAAAAGCCGCTCGACTCTTGTGATCTTGGCGTTCCTACTGAAGGGATGTGCCGCCAGCGCTGTTCCACAAAGCGGCGCCCATCTGAGCCCGACGGAATGCCGCGACCTCGCTGCGCTCCGGACCAACGCGCCTCCTACGATGGCGCAACACCACAGCGAACTCTCGGCGCTGAAGAAAGCGGGCTACGATCCGTCACCGTGGTACGACGATCCGTACTATCCAGACGATATACAGGCCGCACAGCGCCTGGTCGACTATTGGTTTCAAACGGAGTGCCAGCGCCCCCAACCCGACTGAGTAGCCGAAGTAACCGGAGATCTTGCCGCGCTCAACGCATACCAACAGCACGTTTCATCGCAGCCGTGCCCCCGTCGCTTGCAGCGGAAGATCTTCATACCACGCGCGGAGCACCGCGAGGGACCTATCTCGGACGGGAAAAAACAAACTGAGCTGCGCCGATGCATGCGTTGATTTCCTGCGCCCACTTGATCAAAAGAGAAACTACTTACTTCCGTCCATATACCCGTTGTCAGCCTTTAGCGACGCTAATCAATCTACGCCCGGGCGGCTGTTGAACGCAGAAGACCGGCCATTCATAACGCCGCCGCGTCGAGCGCCAGCCACCCTTCATGTGAATGGGCAAATTCGTTTAGGTTTGTTCGACGCCTGCCCCCGACCATAGACTCGTGAGCGAACGACAACGCGTGCGGGCAGGCGTTGAATAAACCTCGAGGAAGGAAACCGCGGGCTGGTCCGATGCGGCCAGCGTCTTCACTATGGCGATTGATCGGTCTGACTGGTCCGTCTGGCGGGTCGACGGCGGGCGATGCGGGCGTCCGAAGAGGCGTGGCTGCGGCAATGGAGACAATGTCGCGTGCGATTCTGAGTTCGGAATACGGCCGTGGAACGGGTGAATGACACCGAAGGCACAACCGTCCCCCTGTCGGTCGCGCTGACGCAAAGCCGACGGTTGAAGAGTGCAGATCGAAGCGAGGTGCTCATCGCTGTGCTGCCTTTGGTGGCGCGCGAATCGGTACGGTGCGCGTCAGAATATCGATGACGAGCATTGGCGCACCGCAGTGGCGACAGATAAAGATCGGTTGATCGACGACGACTGCGTCGTGCGAGGACGGGCAGAGTTTGCGCGCAACCCTGAGCAGCGTGCGAATCTTCACCAGGTTGGCGCGGCGCACCGGATTGGCGAGTAACCCATAGTGGCGGATTCGATGGAAGCCGGCGGGCAACACATGGAGCAGGAAGCGGCGCATGAACTCGCTGGATTCGAGCGTCATGGCTTTATAGCGAGTACGACCCTTCTGTCGGTAATCTTTCCAACGGAAGCTCACGCGCCGTCCGTCGAAGGCGAGCAGGCGCTGGTTGGAGATCGCGACGCGATGGGTATAGCGTGACAGGTACGCGAGCACCGCTTCAGGGCCCGCAAACGGACGCTTGGCGTACACGAACCATTCGGAGGCGCGCAGCGGCGCGAGCCACTGTGCGAAAGCCGCTCGGTCAGCGAGCTGCGCGTACTCGCCAAAGAACTGAAGTCGTCCACGCTGATGAGCATCAGTGAGCGCTTCGAGGAAGCGCCTGCGAAACAGGCGCGAGAGCACACGCACGGGCAAGAAGAAGCCAGGCCGACAGGCGATCCAGCGTTCGCCATTGGCTGACAGGCCGCCGCCAGGGACAATGCCGTGCACATGCGGATGATGCGTGAGCGCTGAGCCCCATGTGTGCAGCACGAGCGTGGCGCCAATGTCGGCGCCCAGATGCTTGGGGTCGGCCGCGATGGTGCGTAGCGTCTCGGCTGCGATGTCGAACAGCAGCCCGTAGATGACGCGCTTGTTATACCAGGCGATCGCTGATCGGTGCGGGAAGCGTGAAGACGACGTGATAGTACTCGACCGGCAGCAGATCAGCCTCGCGCGCTTCGAGCCAGCGGCGTGCGGCACTGCCCTGACACTTCGGGCAATGGCGATTCCGACATGAGTTATAGGCGATCTCGGTTCGTGCACAGCCCGAACAGCGCAACACATGTCCACCCAGCGCCGCGCTACGGCACTGTTCAATGGCCGACATCACCTTCAGTTGCCCGAGGCTCAGTGCTACCGTGCGTCGCCACGTGGCCCCGCAGGCGCGGAAGATGTCCGCGACCTCCAACATCGGTCTGACCGCGCGTCCGTTACTCGGTACGCAGGCGCTCCAGCGGACTGACGACTTCGTGCAGCAAATCGGTGGCGACCTGTGCGTAGAGCGCTGTCGTTTCAAGCTTCTTGTGGCCAAGCAGCACTTGAATCACACGGATATCCACCTTCTGTTCAAGCAGGTGCGTGGCAAAACTGTGGCGTAGCGTATGCATCGATACGGGCTTGTCGATTTGTGCGGCTTCGGCCGCAGCGCGAATCGCGCGATTCAGTTGCCGCGGCGTCAGCGGGTCGACAGGATCGAGTCCCGGGAATAACCAGCCGCCATCCGGCATCTTGCCCTGCGAGCGGGCCACGCGCCACCAGACCCGCAAGCGCTCGAGCAGCACCGGTGAGAGCATCGCGTAGCGATCCTTACGGCCCTTGCCCTGTTCGACGCGCAGAGTCATGCGCTGGCTATCGATATCGCCCACCTTGAGCGCGACCACTTCGCCGGCACGCAACCCAGTGCCGTAAGCCAGCGACAACGCCGTCTGATGCTTTAAATTACCTGTTGCCGCAATCAGTCGCCGGACCTCGTCGGGGCTGAGGATAACCGGCAGTACGCGCGGCACGCGCACCGGCTGCATTCGAGCCATCAGTTCTGGTTTCTGAAGCGTGATCTCGAAGAAAAACTTCAACCCGGTGATCGCGGCATTCAGGGAAACGGGCGAGGTTCCGCGATCGACCAAATACAACTGGTAGTTTCGCAGGTCTTCGACAGTCGCCGTGTCGGGCGAGCGCTTAAGGTATCGAGCAAATTCACGCACAATGCGCAGATAGCCGGCTTGAGTCGCGGGAGAAAGCTGGCGCATGCGCATGTCGTCGGTCATACGCTGACGCAGCGGGCTGACGCCCGGTTGAGTGGAGGTCATGATGCGGCTCCGTTGAGGAACGAGGCGGATTGCCCCGATCATCAACATACGGAATCACGCCGCTCCCCTCTCAAGGCCCGCCAAGTCGGGCCGTAGCCCCCTACCGCGCGAGCGGTTTCGTTCCGCGACCCGTTGCTGCCAGTCGAGCTGTTGCTACTTCAAGGACGGATAGCAGGTCAAAGCGGACATCAGGTTTTATGTTCGTATGTTGCGCCGATTGCTTTTCACGTGTTTAGCGAGACTTAAGCAGGCCGACTAAAGCTTCATAGTTCACGGGTTTCGTCATGAAATGCTCGAATCCGGCGTCGAAGGCAGCGCGCCGATCGTCCGCTTGGTTACGCCCGGTCAGCGCAATCAGCAGCAAGCTTGCCTTTCCGACTGTTGCCCTCGACAACCTTGCCAAGTCATAGCCCGACATATCGGGAAGGCCAATGTCGATCAATACGACGTCGGGCCAGAGATCCGAGATAATTTCGAGGGCCTTTGTCCCGTTTGGCGCCGTGCGCGCTTCGTGCCCATCGATATCAAGCAATGTGGCGAGACTCAGTGCCGCGTCATCATTATCATCAACAATCAACACTCGGTGCGGACTTGGACGTGTGCCGGGATAATCTGCTGCCGTATCCGCCTTTGCTGTCTGTACAGGCGACAGCGGGAGCTGGACGGTAAACTTGCTTCCTTTGTCCGCGCCCTCGCTGGTAACGCCAACTTTGCCACCGTGACGTTCAGCCAATGCGCGAACGAGCGAAAGGCCGATGCCCAAGCCTCCTTGCGAACGCGACGCACCGGACGGGAGCTGGGTGAAAATCCCGAAAATTGACGGAAGATCCGCCTCGGCGATACCAATGCCCGAGTCCCGGACGGCGATGGTTGCGGTCTGCTCGTCGCGTCGTAAAGAAAGAGAAACTGTTCCCCCCGACGGTGTGTATTTCGCAGCGTTGGTCAGGAGGTTTTCGACGATCTGGATCAGACGGCCTGCGTCGGCGTCTACGAAAAGAGCTTGATCGGGAAGATCGACAATCAGCCGGTGCCCCGCTGTTTGGAGCACCCCCCGGGACACGTCGCTCGCCTGTCGAAGGACGTGCGTCAGATTCACGTGCTCCAACTTGATCTCGAGTTTTCCTTCGGCTACCCGCGAAATATCGAGCAGATCGTCGACCAGCCTCGCCAACTGCCGGGCCTGCCGGTCCAGCACCCTGCTGGACCACACAAGCCGCGGATCACTGAAACTCTGCAAGCCGAATAAACGTGCCGCCGCCTGTATCGGGGCAAGGGGATTACGCAACTCGTGCGCAATCGTAGCGACGAACTCGTCCTTACGGCGGTCCGCGTCGCGCAGAGCATTTTCGACGATACTTTTCTCGTCGAGCGCCCGCTGCGCCTGCTGTCTGACCCGCAGCAATTCCTGCTCATACTTGTGACGGTCCAGGACCAGCATGCAGGCAAAGTCGTCGTATTCTGCCCCGTCACAGACCTTGCGGACTGCATTGATCAGCATCGGCACCTTGTGCCCGTCATGGTGCCGTATTTCGAGCTTGACCTCTGCGACCGACCGCTGCATCTGCAACAGCGGCGCCCAGTGCGTCTGATGAAAGACCTTGCCCCCCATCGTCAGGAGATCCTGAATGCGGCGCCTGTCGAGGAGCTCCTCGGCGTCAAATCCGGACCATCGACAGAACGTCGCGTTCACGCGGAGGATCGTCCCGTCAGTCGCCGTCGTCAGAAGGCCGCAGGACGCCTGTTCGTAAGCGTCTTCAATCGGGGGCAGCGCCCGGCGGGACGTATCCATTCAAAGCCCCCGGCTGTGCAGGAACTGCTTGGTCGCATCAAGGCATGGGCCGGGCGCACTCAGATGCGGACAGTGACCGACGTTATCGACTATGGCAAGAGTGCTTTGGCTGATCGCGTCATGCATGTATTCGCCGACTGCAATCGGAGCGAGCAGGTCGTCATTGGACTGAATAATAAGGGTGGGCGTGGTGACGCGGGCAAGGTCAGCCCGGTGGTCCGCCAGAAAGGTAATATGCGCGAAATGCCGGGCGATATCGGGATCAGTGCTGCAAAAACTGTTCGTAAGCTCGTCCGCCAGCTCCGGCCGATCCGGTGCACCCATGATGGTCGGCGCCATATTGCTTGACCACCCCAGGTAATTGTTGTCGAGGGTCGTCAGCAGGTCCTCAATGTCGCCTCGCTCAAAACCGCCAACATAGTTGCCGTCGTTGATGAACGAGGGCGATGGCCCAATCATGACGTTGGCAGCGAAAAGCTCGGGAGCCTTGATTGCGGCAAGCATTCCAATCATGGAACTGACTGAGTGGCCGATGTAAATCACAGGGGAGCTGGCCGTCCCGGCGACGATTTCAAGGAGATCATCGGCGTAGCCGTGAAGTGACCCGTACTTGATATAGTCATAGAGCGACAGGTCAGATCCGCCGCTGCCAACCAGATCGAAAAGCACTGTTTTGTACTGCCTGGACAGATCCGCCACAAGCAGGCGCCACATGTTCTGATCACACCCAAAGCCATGAGCGAGAACTATGGTGCGCTCTCCCTCACCCGAGATATGGACGTTGTTTCGTTGAAGAAAACCCATATGAACGCCAAATAGTAGTTGACCATCCATCATCGCACAGGGTAGCCATGTTCCGCCCCGCGGCGCGCAGTGAACTGGATTGGAGACGTCCAGGATCACAGTTTTGTCGATCATCAGCGGCTCTCACCCTTCGGACGCGTCAGGACGAGCCTGCCCGATGTGGCGATGGTAAAGTCAATGCGGCGGCACATTACAATGGTGAGCGTCCGTCGTCTGTGGGCTGCCGACCCAATTTTTTTGATCGACCTTCGGTACGCCGAGCGTCTCTTGACGAGGTGCAACGGCCATTCGCTCGCCGGCCAAGCCGACGTTCAATGACAATACAAGGTGGCGGCGGCTATCGCTTCTGAGGAGCAGCGACCGATCCAGGTGACGACGACACGCCCCGTGCAGCCAACCGCATCTTTGCGTGAGGATCGACGCCGTCAGCCGGTACTGGCCTGCCAATCACGTATCCTTGCGCGGCATCGCACCCGAGCTTACTGACAAAGGCCAGTTGCTCCTCATTCTCCACCCCTTCCGCGACAGTTTGCATACCCAGCGCGCGAGCGAGCGCCACCATCGCTTCAATCATCGCTTGAGCCTGCCGACGAGTCTCGTCGACGGTGAGCTGCTGCACGAACGACTTATCGATCTTGATGCGGTCGACGGGCAACTTGGTAAGGTACGAGAGGCTTGAGTAGCCGGTCCCAAAATCGTCGAGTGATACGGTCGCGCCGAGCTGCCGGACAGCGGCGAGCGAGCGCGAAGCGGCCGAGAAGTCACTCACGATGACCGACTCCGTCACTTCAATGTCCAGCACTGAAGCGCATACGCCGGCTGCCTCAGCCGCCTGCGAGACCAGTGCAGCGAGATCGGAGTTCTGAATCATCGCAGCCGATAGGTTGATGGCAACCTTGAACGGCATACGGTCGGTAACCTGCCATTCCGCCGCCTGGCGCAATGCAAGGTGAATCAGCCACTCCGCCGTCGATTCGTAGGCTGGTGATTCGAACAGGACATCGAGAAAAGTGGCCGGCGCAAGTAGACCTAACTGGGGATGGTTCCATCGCAGAAGCGCCTCTGCACCATAGACACAGCCGGTGTGCAAGTTCAGTTGCGGCTGGTAATGCAGTTCGAACTGGCACGCCGCGCTGGCACTCTCCATGTCTGCGCGTAGCCGAAGACGACGAGAGAGACGCTGCTCGTCCTCATTACTGAACGACCACACAAGGGACCCGCCCAGGCGCTTCGCCTGATACATGGCAGTGTCGGCATTGCGCAGCAACAGGTCGGCACTCGCTGCCGAAAACGGATATCGCGCCAATCCAATGCTCGCGCTCACCGACGCGCGCACGGTCGGCGTCTCAATGCGCTCCCGCATGCGACCTATGATGTTGTTAGCAACGCGCGCGGCCTCGTTTTCGGGCGCGTCAATGAGATAGACCACGAACTCGTCACCGCCGATGCGCGATGCACAGGCTCGCTCACCGAGCGAGCCCGACAGACGCTGGCCGATCACACGCAGGATTTCATCTCCAGCCGCATGGCCAAAGGAATCGTTGATCTCTTTGAAACGGTCCAGGTCGATGAAGAGTACATCGACGGAATCGGCGGTGCCTTGGTCGATGAGGCGGTGGAGGCGGGTAAGCAGTTCCCTCCGGTTGATGAGGCCGGTGAGCGCATCATGAATCGCTTGCTCTGACAAACGCGCCGACATCGTGCGCGCCTCGCTGACATCGCGGACCAGCACGGTGACGCCGCCCTTGCATGGGAATGCCCGCGCCTCGAACCACGTATCGAGCGGCGCGTAGAACTCGGTGACGGTGCAGGGCAAGCCGGTCTCCGCCGCCTGCCGATATGTTTTTTCGTAGCTCGACCCGACCAGGTCGGGATATTCAGTCCAGATTTCGCGACCAATCAACTCCGTCGACGAACGCTGCAGCAATCGTGCAGCGGTTCGATTCACATTGCGAAACTTCCACTGCCGGTCGAGCAACATCACTCCGTCCGTGATGTGATCGAGCACTTGAAAATCTCCCGCGCTTTTGCCCCCGTCGACAGGCTGGTCGGTGAATCCAGTCATCTTCCTCTGCCGCGCGGATTGTTTGTCGCTGTACTTCGTCATGCTGTATTGCCGTGTTCGACCTGATAGCGAGTGTTGAGGGTTCGCCTCTAAGCGAAGCAGACTGAAACGGGCGGAAGCCGGATTTCTTGCGCACCATATGGTCAACGCTTCGTTTCATCGAGCTTTGTGCATAGGCGGATCCATTGCCGCAATAACGGCATTCCTCGCCAATTCTGAATAGCGTCCTAGCCGACCGCTACGCGTAAGCGCAACGATGCAATTTCTTGTCTAGGACACCGGCCTGTTAGCTCAATTTCGACAGCCTGTCAGCGCCGCTCCCATCATGAAATCGGCGTTTCTTGGCGCAACATGAACCGACGCCTCCGCGCCAGGGATACGGCACCGCAGAACGTTGACTGCCGCTCGCGGATGACTCACCGCAGCGGCTCTTAGTCGATGACTTGCGTCACAAAGTCGGCGCGATCGAGCCGATGCGCGCGGTGCTATGTCGACGCAACCGGATTGAGGTGAGCCACCGTCTTTGACACTATGGCTTCAGCACGACCTTGATGCAGCCATCTTCCTTGTCGCGGAATGTCTTGTACATCTCGGGTCCTCGATCGAGCGGCACGGTGTGCGTGATCACAAATGACGGATCGATCTGCCCATCCTGGATGCGTCGCAACAAGTCGTCGGTCCAGCGATTCACATGGGTTTGCCCCATGCGCCACGTCAACCCGTTGTTCATGGAGGCGCCGAACGGGATCTTGTCGATCAGACCGCCGTACACGCCCGGCACGGACAGCGTGCCAGCCGGACGGCAGACGTAGATCATTTCCCGCAATACGTGGGGCCGGTCGGTTTCCATCATCACCGCCTGCTTGGCCCGATCGTACATGGCATCGACTGAGCGCGTCGCATGCGACTCCATGCCGACCGCGTCTATGCACTTCTCGGGACCTTTGCCTTGCGTGAGATCGGCCAGGCGCTCCAGGACACTCTCTTCGTCGAAGTTTATAACGGTGGAGCCGCCCGCACGGGCCATTGCGAGGCGCTCGGGCACCCGGTCGATCGCAACCACCTGCTTCGCGCCGAGCAGAACGGCGCTGCGAATCGCCATCTGGCCTACGGGGCCTGCCCCCCAGATGGCGACGGTGTCTGTCGGCTCGATGTCGCATTGAACCGCCGCCTGCCAGCCGGTTGGAAAGATGTCACCGAGGAAGAGCACCTGCTCGTCGGTGAGGCCGTCGGGAATCTTCACGTGCGTCCTGTCCGCAAATGGCACGCGCACATATTCGGCCTGCCCACCTGGATACCCGCCTGTCAAATGCGTGTAACCGAACAAGCCCGCAGTCGTGTGACCGAAGACTTTGTTCGCGGCGTCCTGGTTACGATTGCTCCGTTCACAGACCGAGAAGTTGCCACGCTTGCACTGATCACATTCGCCGCAGATGATCGTGAAGGGAACGACAACCCGATCTCCGATCCTTAGCGCGCTATTTTCATTGCCGACTTCCACTACCTCGCCCATGAATTCGTGACCCATGATGTCGCCCGACTCCATGCCTGGCATGAATCCATCGAATAAGTGCAAGTCCGAGCCGCAAATGGCGCAGGTCGATACCTTTATGATCGCATCTCGGGGGTGTTCGATGACTGGGTCCGGAACCGACTCGCACCGGATGTCCTTCTTGCCTTGCCAGATAAGCGCTCTCATCGCTAGCCTCCATGGTGATTGAGCGGTTGTATCGCGCGTGATCTTCGCTTCTCAGCGACGCGGCAACCGAAGTGCGCTCAGCATTGCTCGTTCCGTTCAAGCCTCCTTTTCTGCTGTAATCAATTCCCCAATGGATTGTCGCTGTAACGATGAACTGGCAGTCGATGGCTCACCATCGGTGTCCATGTCAACGCACTATCTCGATTGCCGGCGAGCTGAGCAGTTGGCGAGACATCTTTCGGCTCCGCCAAGCCCGCCGCCAATCCAGTCGATCGTTGCGCTTCGGTGTCCTAGACAGGTGTTCCTGGCAATGCGTGCCGATACGAGCTTCGCCGGCGACGCATGCGTCAAGCACTTCACTCAGCTTCGAGGCGCTGTTGCAAAATATCCAGCTTCGTGCAACTTTTCCAGCGAATGCGCCACACCCGTCGCCCATCACGAATCGATGAGGTGATCAGGTCAACGACGCTCATCCGTGAGCCGCCTCCATCGATAAGGATCTGGCACACGGATAGCTGCCTACGCTCTCGCGTGCCGTCACGCGAAATTCGAAGCACATGGCGGTCACTGTTTAGGATAGCTATAGACTGTTCAGAACCAGCGGTTCATAGCACTCGCCTTTTTTCACCGCCCCTGGCTGGATGAGAGGGGAAGAAAGCCGATCAGGATTAGCGTCGCCAGCGATGAGATCACCGGTGCCGCAGGTGTGCCTGCGGGTTTATCGACGCCGTCAGCCGCCGAAGGTTTGACGCGGCTCAGGCTTTTTTGCTGTTGGCTCTCGGGAGAAAGATATGAAAGCCGTTGTATATCGTGGACCTCGCCAGGTCTCGATCGAGAATGTTCCGGATCCCAAGATCGAGCGTCCGACCGACGCTATCGTCAGAATCACCAGTACCAACATCTGCGGTTCCGACCTGCATATGTACGAGGGTCGAACGGACTTCGAGCAAGGTCGCATCTTCGGTCACGAAAATCTTGGCGTCGTTCAGGAGGTCGGGTTTGCTGTGGAGCGGATCAAGCCCGGTGACTGGGTGTGCCTGCCATTCAATATAAGCTGTGGCCACTGCGTGAACTGCGAGCGCGGCCTCACCGCATTTTGCCTGAGCGCGAACCAGCCAGGAATCGCTGGCGGCGCTTTCGGGTTTGCGGACATGGGCCCCTGGCCTGGCGGGCAGGCCGAATATCTTCGGGTACCTTGGGCGGACTTCATGTCCTTGAAACTGCCGCAGGACGCAGAGCAGAAGCAGACCGACTACGTGATGTGCGCCGACATCTTCCCGACCGGCTGGCACGCGACCGAACTAGCCGGCATGCGGCCAGGCGACGCTGTGGTGATATATGGCTCGGGACCAGTTGGTCTGATGGCCGCCCACTCGGCCATCATCAAGGGAGCCCGCAGTGTCATGGTGGTGGACTGCCATCCCGACCGGCTCAAGCTTGCTGAGTCGATCGGCGCAGTTGCGATCGATTATTCGAAGGAAGATCCGGTGGAGCGGGTTATGGACCTGACGCAAGGCATGGGCGCGGACGTAGGATGCGAATGCGTCGGCTATCAGTGCCACGATCCGGCTCCGCAACGCCACGAGCGCCCAAACCTCACGATGAACAACCTAGTGTCGTCGGTCAAGTTCACTGGCGGGATCGGAGTGGTCGGCGTGTTCGTTCCGGAGGATCCGGGCGCGCAAGACGAACTGGCGAAGGAGGGAAAGATTGCATTCGATTGGGGCAAGTGCTGGTTCAAAGGCCAGCACATCGCCACTGGCCAGTGCAACGTCAAGGCATACAACCGGCAGTTACGCGACCTGATACACGCCGGCCGGGCGAAGCCATCGTTCATCGTGTCGCATGAATTGAAACTCGACGAGGCGCCTGACGCCTATCAACACTTCGACGTACGGGAGCACGGCTGGACCAAGGTGGTCTTGCACCCCGGAGGGTAGCGAAGTGAAGCGACGATCGTAGCCGCACGCGGGCTCGAGCCATTCGCTCATCGAGGTCTTCTTGGGAACGCGAACCGGCCATCGCGATTTGGGCAATGCTCGCAAGGTGCAGTTGCGCGACTCATGGGCACGTGTGGGATGAGCGCAAGTGCTGCGAACAATCTCATCGATCCCGCTGCACAGGCCGGGCCGCGCAGCGGGAGAAGCCGCCTCGTCGCCTCGCCTGTTCATTAAGCTCGGCTTGAAAACGGCTTGCGATTCGATACCAGTCGTCAACTTTAATGCTGAAGCAAAGTGGCCGTCTCACTGTCCGACATGGATCCAGGCGAAGGTCCATTCATGGCAGCTTGTCGTCGACCGCCAACTTACGCCCAGACGAACGCGTCGGGCACCGTGCCTAGCCTTCCATTGCGTCTCGTGCGCGTTTCAAGGCAACAAGCGTCCTATGCAGGCAGAGAAGCACCGCTCGAGACTCTTTTGGCTCATGCCCGGTCTGCATTTGTCTCGCCAGCCGCTCGCACTGCGCTTCGATTTATTATGGCAATCGTTGATCTGCCGACTGATCGCCGTTAACTCCGATTGATCCTCGCGTATAAGCCCCATTTGGCCTCCGTTGCGTAGGCATAAGCAACTAGAGGATGCCATAGTCGGGCGACGACGAATACATCAATTTGTGACAGCCCAAACGACTTGAGTGCGGCGTGCCAAAGACTATGCAACCTCAGACATCAATAACGCTCATCTCCCCGTTGCAGCGTTCACGCGCGCGTGTCAACAGTCGCTTTCATGAGGATGCCAACCATGTAAGCAGCGCGAGCCTAGATACCGCTCAAACTTCGAGCGTTTATTGATCACGCGGCACTGAGGCTGAGGGAAAGGCTGGGTTACGTGCGCAACGCTTATCCAACGGTCCATTTGGAGTGCTGAGTGATGCAACGTCTCCAGTCGAAGTCCAGTACCCTTTTCCGTCGGCACAGATATGCCGACTCTGTCATCCTCGCATATGCTGTGACCGGCCGATGATCGATGAAAAGCCGACGTTCCGTCGGCCGGATAGATTCATCTGCGAATGACGCTTACTGGGCCGGTTCGGGAAGTTCCCGAACGGATGAAAGACATTGGGGAGCGGCGTCCACTTGGACTTACAGGTTGATTGTACTTGTCCACAGCTTACGTGGATAACCGTGTAGATAACGCGCACGACTAAGCGCTATGTCCCTGAACCGAAACAGAAACCCCAGCGTGATGCACCGAGCGACACGACGAGTTTATGTCAAGTACGCGATATTCCTCTATGTAAAATGGTGCTGGAGATTGATGGCTTCTCGCATGCGTCTGAGTTCGCAACTGTGACACATGAAAGTCGCACAAAACGCACCATTAGGATAATGGTGCGTTTTGTGTTGAATTAATAGTTCCAAAGCGATACGGAAATAATTGATTTATTACACGTCCTGCGAGCTTGCGCCGGTGTTCGCCTCGCATTCAGTTCATGGTGCCGCCCCTCATGCTCGCCATACGATCAGCAGGTCCTTAGCTTGGACTCGGTCTCCAGGCTTGACCAACACGCGTTCGATCACTCCCTCGCGTTCAGCCGTCATGTGGGTTTCCATCTTCATGGCCTCCAGCGATAGCAGTGTCGCCCCCGCCTGCACTTGTTGGCCAGCGACTACCGGTACTGTGACGATTGCGCCTGGCATGGGCGCGCCAACATGCAACGGGTTGCCGGGTTCTGCCGTCTCGCGCTGTGCAGAGGCGGCCACGCCAGCTCGCGCGACGTTTGTCATCCGCGACTGACCGTTCATCTCGAATTGCACCTTTGCGACGCCATCAGCCTCTTGGATGGTCTGAAGGCTAACCAGCAGAGTCTTGCCCGCATCAATCTCCAGCGCCACCTCATCGCCGGACTTCATGCCATAGAAGAAAGTCGGCGTGGGCAGGACGGAGACATCGCCATGCTTTTGCCGGTGCTGGTGGAACTCGCTGGCCACTTTCGGGTACATCAACGCGCTCGCCAGCTGTTGGTCGTCCATCTCATCAATGGAGATGCCACCCGCTTGCGCGGCGGTTATGCGAGCTGCTTCGAGGTCTACGGGCGGTAGATGGTCGCCGGGGCGATAGGCCGCTGGCGGCTCACCCTTGAGCACTTTGCGCGACAGATCTTGGGGAAAGCCGTCCGGCGGAAATCCGAGTTCACCCTTGAACAATGCAACCACCGATTCGGGAAACGCTACTTCATGCGCCGGATCGGCTACTTGGGCCGGCGTGAGGTCGTTGGCCACCATCATTAAGGCCATGTCGCCCACCACCTTTGAGGTAGGCGTAACCTTGACGATATCGCCGAACAGCCTATTCACGTCGGAGTAGGCCTGCGAGACTTCGGTCCAGCGATGCTCCAACCCGAGGCCGCGTGCCTGCTCACGCAAGTTGGTGTACTGACCACCGGGCATCTCATGGCGATAGACGTCGGCTGTGCCGGAGCGTATGTCGCTTTCGAACGGTGCATAGAACCGGCGCACTCCCTCGAAGTAGGTCGACGCTTGATGCAGCGCATGCTGCGACAGGCCTGGGTCGCGCTCGGTTGCCGTCAATGCTGCGGCCATGGACGAGAGGTTGGGCTGGGCGGTGAGACCGCTCATGGCGTCCAGCGCACCGTCCACCGCATCGCAGCCGGCCTCGACGGCCGCCAATACCGAGGCGGCGGCAATGCCGCTAGTGTCGTGCGTGTGAAAGTGCACCGGCAGGCCAGTTTCCTCCTTCAGCGCATTGACGAGCGCAGCCACGGCGCGCGGACGGCAGATGCCTGCCATGTCCTTGATCGCCAGAATATGTACGCCGGCTTGCTGCAGTTCCTTCGCGATCCCGACGTAATACTTCAGGTCGTATTTGCTGCGAGCAGGGTCGAACAGGTCGCCGGTGTAGCAGATGGCGCCCTCGCACAGCGCGCCCGACTCCAGGACGGCGTCGATCGACACGCGCATATTGCGCACCCAGTTCAACGCATCAAACACTCGGAACAGGTCCACGCCGGTGTCCGCCGCCTGCTTGACGAAGAACTGCACCACGTTGTCGGGGTAGCTGGTGTAGCCCACCCCATTGGCGCCTCGTAGCAGCATCTGGAACAGGATGTTTGGCACGCGTTCGCGCAGCTGGGCCAGACGTTGCCAAGGGTCTTCCTTTAGAAAGCGCATGGCCACGTCGAACGTTGCGCCGCCCCAGCATTCCAACGAGAACAGCTCCGACAGCTCGCGTGCGTAGAAAGGCGCGATGGGCAGCATGTCGGCTGTGCGCATGCGGGTGGCGAACAACGACTGGTGGGCGTCACGCAGGGTGGTGTCGGTCATGAGCACGGGCTTGCTGTCCAGCATCCACTGTGCAAACTTCTTGGGGCCAAGCTCCTTCAGGCTGTCGCGCGTGCCACGCGGTATCGGGGTGCTCAGGTCTACACGTGGCAGCACGGGCTTGGGAAACGGTAGATCCGGCATCTTGCGGCCCGCCATCTCGGGATTTCCATTCACCGTGACATCGGCCATGAAGCCCAGCAGCTTGCTGCCCCTGTCGCGTCGCTTGACGAATTCGAGCAGTTCGGGCGTCGTGTCGATGAAGCGCGTGGTCACCGTGCCTGCGGCGAAATCCGCATGATTGATCACGTTCTCCAAGAACAGCAGGTTTGAGGCTACGCCTCGGATGCGGAACTCGCGAAGTGCCCGGGTCATGCGCTGCACCGACTCCTTCGCCGTGGGAGCCCAGACGGTGACTTTAACCAGCAACGAGTCGTAGTACGGCGTGATGACGGCCCCGCCATAGGCAGTCCCTGCATCGAGTCGGACACCAAAACCGGACGCGCTACGGTAAACCAACAGTCGCCCGTAGTCGGGCAGAAAGCCGTTTTCGGGGTCTTCGGTGGTGATTCGACATTGCACGGCCGTGCCATTAATGCGGATTCGCTCTTGCGCGGGGACGCCGCTGGCATGGGCACTTGGTTGCTCATCTTCTGTGACGCCGATATGCCCGCCTTCGCTGATGCGCAGCTGGGCTTTAACGATGTCTACGCCGGTGATCAGTTCAGTGACGGTGTGCTCTACCTGTATTCGTGGATTGACCTCGATGAAGTAGAAATGGCCGCTGTCGGCGTCCATCAGAAACTCAACCGTGCCCGCGTGCGTGTAGTTCACGGATTGCATCAGGCGCACGGCGCTCTCGCACAGAGCCTGGCGCTGGGCATTGTCAAGATAAGGCGCGGGCGCTCGCTCTACTACCTTCTGGTTGCGGCGCTGTACAGTGCAGTCACGCTCGAACAGGTGCACGACGTTGTTGTGACGGTCGCCGAGTATCTGCACCTCGACGTGGCGCGCTCGCTCGACCAGCTTCTCGAAATAGACCTCGTCGTTACCAAAGGCCGCCAGCGCCTCGCGTCGAGCCGCCGCTAGCGCCTCGGGCATTTCAGCTTCGGTACGGATGATTCGCATGCCACGTCCGCCTCCGCCCCAACTGGCCTTGAGCATCAAGGGATAGCCGATGCTGGCCGCCAGGTTCTTGCACTCGTCCAAGCTCGGTGGCAAAGGTGGCGTAGCCGGCATCACCGGCACTCCGGCGGCCACGGCGGCGTTTCGCGCTGCGACCTTATTGCCTAAGGTACGCATGACCTCGGGAAGCGGGCCAATCCATTCGATACCCGCAGCAATCACGGCCTCCGCGAAGTCGGGATTCTCCGAGAGAAATCCATAACCTGGATGGATGGCATCCACTTTGGCAGCGCGGGCGATACGCAAGATGTCATCGATATCCAGATAAGCCTGTAGCGGCTTCTTGCCTTCGCCGACCAGGTAGCTTTCGTCGGACTTGAATCGGTGCAGCGCCAGGCGGTCCTCTCGCGAGTAAATCGCTACGGTGCGAATGTCCATCTCCGAAGCGGCGCGCATCACACGGATCGCGATCTCAGAGCGGTTGGCGATCAAGACAGATCTGATCTTTCGAGAAGGATTGGTATTGAGCGGTTGCATAGTCGTACGCACAATTAGTTGGTCGTCCACGAGGCCAGAAAGGAAATTCGTCGAGTAAGCGCCAGGAGCAACAACGACCGCATCAGCGTGGATGAGTTTGGAAGGCCCCGGCTTGCGTAGCGTCCCACGGGAAGGATGAAATTCTTGCGCAAATTGATGCCCTTCGAATCTGTTGCACGCCGAGTCTCGCGACCCGCCGATCCAAGTCGCGACCACTCAGGCGCCCATGACCTCGGGCGGATGTTTCGCAACGTAGCGCCCAGGCGCCGGTTCGATCGGCTTATAGGTTGCGTTGCCCGGCTTTTTCGGCGCCGATATCGGCTTGCCCGCGTGCGATTGGAGCCAGGTGATCCAGTGCGTCCACCAGCTTCCCGGTTGCGACTTCGCTGACTCCAGCCAGGCTTGCGCATCGCCGCCCAGCGTGCCGTCGATCCAGTAGCTGCGCTTGTTCTTCGACACCGGATTGATCACGCCCGCGATATGACCGCTCGCACCGAGCACGAACTGCGTGTCGCCGCCGATGAGCTGGGTCGATCGATAGGCGCCCTTCCACGGCACGATGTGATCTTCCTGCGTGCCGAAAATATAGCTCGGCATGTCTATCTTGCCGAGATCCACCGGCGTGTCGCAGATGGAGAGCCGGCCCGCCTTGCACAGGTTGTTCTCCAGATACATGTTGCGCAGATACCAGGCGTACATCGGGCCGGGCAGATTCGTGCCGTCGGCGTTCCAGTAGAGCAAGTCGAACGCTTGCGGTGCGCCGCCCTTCAGATAGTTGTTCACGACATACGGCCAGATCAGATCGTTGGCGCGCAAGGTCTGGAACACGAAACCGAGTTCGCCGCCCGAATAGATGCCGCCGCGCCCGATGGTGTGCTCGCGCTGTGAAACGCCCCGCTCGTCGATGAAGACGCCGAGGTCGCCCGGATCGCTGAAATCGAGCATCGTCGTCAGAAGCGTGAGGCTCGCGACCGGTTCGTCGCCACGCGCGCGCAGCACGGCGAGCGCCGACGATAGAATCGTTCCGCCGACACACCAGCCCACCGCGTTGACCTTGTCGGCGCCACTGATCGCCCGGCCAACTTCGATCGCCTTGATTGCGCCTTTTTCAACGTAGTCGTCCCACGTGATGTGGCCGAGTTCGGCGTCAGGATTGCGCCACGACACGAGAAACACGGTCTGGCCCTGCTCGGCCGCAAAGCGTACGAAAGAATTCTCCGGTTGCAAATCGAGGATGTAGAACTTGTTGATGCACGGCGGCACGATCACGAGCGGCCGCTCGGCGACCTTTTCCGTGAGCGGCGCATACTGGATCAACTGAAACAGCTCGTTCTCGAAGACCACCGAGCCTTTCGACACCGCCACGTTGCGGCCAACTTCAAAGGCTTTTTCATCGGTGATCGAGATGCGTCCGCGCTTCAGGTCTTCGAGCAGATTTGCAAAGCCCGTGCGCATGCTCTCGCCCTGCGTTTCGACGGCCGTCTGTATCGCCTCGGGATTCGTGGCGGCAAAGTTGGCAGGGCTCATCGAGTCGATGAACTGGCGTGCGTAGAAGCGCAGCTTGTGCTTTTCCTTCTCGCTGACGCCAGACGCCTCGACCATGTCGTTGAGCAATCGCGCGTTGAGCAGGTACGTCTGCTTGAGCAGGCTGTACCAGGGGTTCGCGCTCCAGGCCACGGCGTTGAAGCGTCGATCACCGCGCTCGGGCTGGACCGCCGGCTCCGATTTCTGTCCCGTTGCATTCGCAATCATGCCAGCGTACAGCGCCATCTGCTGTTGCCAGTAATGCGCTTGTGCCTGCGCCAGCGCGAGCGTGGGGAGATTCGCGGAAGTCGCAGGCGCTCCGCCGAACTGGCCAGACGCGCCGGTGTAGGCCTGCAGTAACGTCTGACCGGCTTTGAAGAATCCCTGGATAAACTCGTCCGGCATGTTGAAGGGCGCGGCCATACTGTCTCCCGAGAATTATGATTACCGCCCCCGTCAGGGCAAGACTGCTCGCGTGACGGGCGCAGGGGTGTGCGCTATTTGCGCTGGAGCATCTGTTGGATCTCCGCCGCATGTTCATTCGCACGCTTGGTGAGACTTGCCATTGCCTCGACTTGCGACTTGCGTGCAATTTCGGCCAGATCCTTGATGTCCTCGACCGCCTTCAGACACGCATTGCGCGCCACTTCGGCGTGCTTCCCAGGGTCCGTCGCGCCGACCTGTGCGGCTGCCTGAATGTCCTGCATGGCCTGCGTCAGCATCTCGGTCTGCTTGCGGGCGAACGCCTGCATTGCCTCATACGCGGACTTGTTTGCCTCGACGATCGCCTCGATGTCCTTCTTGCGCGACTCGACCAACGCGGACATATCGACGCCCGGAACCTTGAACTGCTCAAGCACCTTCGCCAAGTCGCCAAAGGGATTTGTTTGTTCAGTCATGACCGTCTCCTGGGTTTTTACGAGAACTACGTCCTTCGAGCTTACACCCAATGTTGAGCGACATCGGAATCACAAGCACATCGTAACCATGACGCAGCGAGAGTCTCGGTCGAAGCGTCACTTAGGTGTAAGACACCATACATAACAACGACTTTCTATCGATTTTTTTTGCAAAGCGTCGGTCCTTTTGGCTTCCGAGCAGCGCGCTCAGACGTTCCCAAAGCAGACGTACTTTGCCTCCAGATATTCTTCGATGCCGAAATGCGCGCCTTCGCGGCCCATGCCGGACTCTTTGGTGCCTCCGAACGGCGCAACTTCATTAAAGACAAGGCTGTCGTTTATGCCGACCACGCCGCATTCGAGCGACTCCATGACTCTGAAGGCGCGATTCAGATCCTTCGTGTAGAAGTACGCGGCGAGTCCGGTGCGTGTGTTGTTAGCGAGCGCTACGACGTCGTCTTCATGCCTGAAACGCAACACGCTCGCAATGGGACCAAGAATCTCATCGCCGCACACGCTCATGTGCGGATCGACGTCGATGAGCACGGTTGGTTTGAAGAAGGTCGCGCCTGGCGCGAGACACGCTCCGCCTGTCGCGATGTTAGCGCCGGCGCGCACCGCGTCATCGACGAGTTGCTCGATTCGCGCGACAGCGGCATTGTTGATGAGCGGGCCGATCTGTGCCCCTTCCGCCATACCATCGCTCACTTTCATGCTTGCGACCGTCGATACAAGCTTTTCGACGAAGCTATCGTAGATGTCCTCGTGCACGAAGAACCGGTTCGCGCACATCGCGGCTTGGCCCGAATGGCGAAAACGCGCGTCGACCGCGCCCTTCACGGCCAGATCAATGTCCGCGTCCTGGAACACGATGAACGGGCAATTCGCACCCAGTTCGAGCGACACTTTCTTGACAGTCTCTGAGCACAGCGCCATCAGCCGCTTGCCTTCCTCGATGGAACCCGTGAAGGCGATCTTTCGCACGCGCTCGTCCGACACCATCACAGATCGGATCGTTTCGCCGGTGCCAGTCAGCACGGATAGCACGCCGCGCGGCAAGCCAGCGTTTTCGCCAAGCACGGCGAGCGCGAGCGCAGAGAAAGGCGTCTGCGGATCGGCATGGTGCACGACCGTGCAGCCCGCAGCGAGCGCCGCACCTACTCGCCGCGCGACCATCGACAAAGGGAAAGTCCAAGAGGTGATCGCGCCGCATACGCCGACGGGCTGATGCAGCACGCGAATACGTTGATTACGGCGTGGAGCGGCGATGTTGTCGCCGTAGATGCGGCGTGCTTCCTCGGCAAACCATTAAAGGTAATTCGCCGCCTGGGTGACTTCCCCCCGCGCTTCATGCAGCGGCTTGCCTTGCTCGCTGCACAGCAGGATGGCGAGGTCTTCGCGGTGGCTTTCGACAAGACGCGCCCACTCGCGTAACACCGATGCCCGCTCGCGGCTGCTCCAGCCGCGCCAGTCAGACAGCGCCCCGTGAGCGCAGTCGATCGCTTCGCTCACCTGTTGCGCCGTCACCTGCGGCACGGAGCCGATGATCTCCCCCGTCGACGGATTGGTCACCGGCACGCGTGGTAGCGATGTGCTGTCGACCCAGTTGCCGCCGATATACGCCGCCTGTTCAAAAAGACCCGGGCAGTGCAGTTGCATGACCCACCTCACTCTTTGTCGACGCATCGAGCGTGCGCCCTATAAATCAGTCGCCCTAGATTTGCGCAGTGTTCTCGTTTAAGGCTTCCGCGGTGACGGCCAAGCACCGCGCGCCGTGTCGTCTACTCCATCATGACCAGCTCAAAACTGTCTGACGTTGACGCCAGCGACACACGTCTGCTGCATATGCCCCTTGCCTTTCGCTTTCGATCAAGGGCTACAGCGCTGCGCGTAGAACGTCCGCCTGATTGGACGGCGTTACCACCTACCCTAATTCTTCAGAGAAGTAGGGTCGTGGTTTGATTACGCGCTAGCGCTTGCGGCGTCGACAATGCTCTGCGCGCGCAACACGACCGGGCGATCCACCATTTTGCCGTCTACGGACACGGCTGCGCCGACAGCCTCACGAGACGCCTCCAGTACCCGGTGCGCCCACTCGATGTCTTGCGCAGACGGTGCGTAAGACTGGTTCACCGTTGCCACTTGCTTCGGATGAATACAGAGCTTGCCGGAAAAGCCCCAGCGCTTGCCATTCAAGGTATCGCGCGCCAGTTGGCCAACGTCTTCAATGTTGGTGGTCACACCATCGATGGGCGGGCGGATACCCGCTACCCGCGACACCATGGCCAACTTCGCACGGTGGATGTTCAGGTCATCGTTGTCCAGTTCCATGTTCAGATCGACCATGAAATCCAGCGTCCCGAACATGAGTTGCTTCACGAACGGCGCCTTGGCAATTTGCAACGCGTTCCACATACCCTGAGCGCTCTCGATCAACGGGAACACGGGAATTCTCCGTTTGACCAGTGCCACAAGCGCAGTCACATCTTCGGCGCACTCCGCTTTAGGCAGAACGATGCCCGCCACGCCCGGCAATTTGCCAAGCAGCGCGTCCTGCTCGAACCACGGCGTGTATCTGGCGTTGATGCGAACCAGCACTTGGCGGTCGGCACGTGCCCACTCGGCAATTGAGCGACGCGCCTCACCCTTATGATCCAGCGCGACCGCGTCTTCCAGATCGATGATCACGGCATCCGCGCCGCTCGTGAGTGCTTTGTCGAATCGCTCCGGCTTGCTGCCCGGTACAAACAGAAAAGTACGGTGTGACGACATGGTAGTTCCTCGTCGAGTCTCGGTCATCGGGTTTCCAGACGGGCGCTCGCCTGCATGGCGAGCGCCCCGTGCGCATCGATCACGCGCATGCTTAAACGGGTTTTGGTCGCATCGGTCCATGCTTGCAACTCGAACGTTTCATCGACGAAGACCGGACTTACGCCTTTGAATTCAAACTCGATCAAGTGCCGCTCGGGCGAGCACGCGCGAGCGAAGTTCTGCAGTAAGGTGGCATTCAACGGACCATGCACAACGAGATTGCGATAGCCCTCAACATCGCACGCGTAAGGCTTGTCATAGTGAATGCGATGCCCGTTGAAGGTCAGTGCCGAATAGCGAAACAGCAAGGTGCTATCGGCGGTTACCCGTTTGCTGTATTCGACGGGCGCATCCGGCGCGGACGGGCTCGGCGACGCAGACGACGAACTCGCCTCGCGATACACGATGTCCTGCTCCTCGATGATGCAAACTTCACCGCTGACTTCGGTGCGATGCTCGACCGTCACGAAGCAGAGCTTGCCCGCGCGCCCTTTCTTGTTCGCAAGCTTCGCGATGTGGCTCGTGCGTGACGCTTCCTCACCGATGGGCACATCGCGCAAATACTGAATTCGACTGCCCGCCCACATGCGCCGGGGCAACGGCACAGGTGGCAGGAAACTGTCCGGCGTGTCGCGACGCGGATGTCCATCGGCCGCGAGCTGGGCGCGCGGCGCGACCGGATTGAAGAACAGCCATTGCCAGCCGGCGGGCAGCGATGTGCCGTCGGTGAATTCCGTCGGCAGATCGAGGGCTGCAGCGAGCGCTTGCACGCGCTGTCCATCGATGCGTTCTCGAAGCACTTCCGTGCGCCTGGTCCAGCCTGGGTAGAGACTGAGGTTGTCGATATCCATTGCTTTCTCGGGTCTGTTTTCAGTCGGCGCGTCGCTCATTTCTCGCCTGCCAATTCAGCGGCGGCCGACGAGTGCTTTTTTTGCTTGGCTCCCGAACGGGCGGCGAGCAGTAGCACCCCACCCAACATGCCCGCAACCCCCAGCGCGACGAAGGAAGGTCCGAAGCTCGGCGACAGCGACTTCGCATAACCCACGAGCAGGGGTCCAAGGAATTGCCCGAGGAAGCTACCGCCTCCAATCACGACACCCACTGCAGGCACTGCCTTCCGAAGCGGAAGAATTTCTGTCAGATACGACGAGATGAGCGGCGTGGGCATCTTGAGCATGAAACCCACCGCGAGAATCAGCGCAATCTGCAGATAGAGCAAATGCGTTGAAACACCCGCGAGCACACACAAGGACGCACCGGAGATGATCATCGGCACAGCGGCATGCCAGCGACGTTCCTGACCGTGCTTGTCGGAGCGGTTCGTGATGTAGTAGATGCCGAGCATCGACATCACAAACGGTGCGCCCGACAACACCCCGACCATCATCCCGCTGATGCGGTCATCGGACTTGAAAATGGTCGGGAGCCAAAGCGTCAAGCCGTAAAGAATGATCTGGCTGCACGCAAAGCCGACCAAAAGCATCCACACCGAAGGCTCTTTGAAGATGGTCAGCCACGAATCGACGTCCTTATCCTTGTGCGTCGCCTGTTCCTCGGCGAGATGCTGCTCAATCGTTGCGCGGTCAGGCGCAGACAACCAGCGCGCGGCTTCGAGATTGCGCGGGATCGCGAAGAACCAGACAGCGCAGAAGAGAATGGCAGGCAAACCTTCGACAATCATCATCACGCGCCAGTTGTAATGCGCGAGCACGGCCGCAGAGATCGGTCCAGCCAGAAAGCCACCGGCGGCAACGCTCAGATTCCACACGCCAAATGCACGGCCGCGCTCAGGCTTCAGGAACCACTGCGCAAGCAGCATCGAGGTAGCCGCGTAGATCGGCCCTTCAGCGAGGCCCAGCACAAAGCGGATAGCGAGCAACTCTTCGAAGGTCCGGGCGAAGCCGGTCGTCATTGCGATGGCGCCAAAAAGCACGAGACACACGCCGATCAGCTTACGCGGCCCGAACCGCAGAGCGAGCAAGCCGGCCAGCAGCTGCGTGATGATGTAGCCCCATGCAAAGGCGCCGCCAATCCACCCGCCTTGCACGGGCGTCAGATGCATTTCCTTAGTGATGTACGGTAGCGCCATGCCCACGTTGACGCGGTCGAAAAACGAAATCATGTACATGATGAAGGCCGCGGGCATAATAATTAGCCAGCGCTTCTTCAGTGTGTCTGGTACGGACATTCCGAGGTTCGCATTCATTTGCGTGTCTCCTGCCTTATCTCGTGGTAATGGTTTAGCCGATCGTCGGATCGCGGTCGGGCCCGGCGACAACGCCCGCGTCGTGCAGACGTCCGATTGCGCCGCTGTCGAGCCCGAGCAATTCGTGCAGTACTTCGTCCGTATGCGTGCCGAGGTAAGGCGCAGCTTTCATCGCTTCTCGCTGCAATGCTGGTGCCCGCACGGTGGCGCCCGCGCTCAGGTGTTCGCCGATGCCCGGTGTGTTCACACGTTCAAACACAGGGTTCGCGAGCGATGCACGGCGATCATTCGCCAGCAATTCCGTCACCGTCTGATATTGTCCCCAGCAGACCTTGTTTTCTTCGAGCGTGGCCTTCGCTTCATGCAACTTGCGCTGCGCAAACCACGGTTCGATCAGGGCCGCGATCTCATCGCGCGCTTCAAAACGCTGCGCTTCGTCGGCGAAGTCGAGGCCGAGGCGCGATTGCAGCGCGGATACTGCGTCAGCGATGCCGCAGCATTGGACAAGTGATTTCCACTGGCCCGCGGAAATCGCTACCACCATCACGCGTTGCCCGTCCTGTGTCGCAAAATCGCGGCCGAACGCGCCGTAGAGATGGTTGCCAATGGACGGCCGGTCTTGCTGCAACAATTCAGCTTCGCTCATTACACCCAGATGCGACAGCGCGCTAAACGCCACATCGGAAAGCGCGAGCTTCAGTTCGCTGCCCGAGCCAGTCGCGCGTCGATGATTCAGCGCCGCCAGCACTGCGAAGGAGGCCTGATAGGCGCACGCAATATCCCATGCCGGCAACACGTGATTCACCGGATGCTGTACCGAGCCACCGCCCGTCACCGCAGGGTAACCAGTCGCGCAATTGACGGTGTAATCGACGGCGGTGCTGCCATCGCCGTTGCCCTGGATCGTGCAGGTGATGACATCCTGACGACGCTTCTCGAGCACCTCATGCGCGAGCCACGGCGTACCGATGTTGGTGAGGAGCACGCCGGCATCTTCACCGGGCGCGGTCACGAGCGCCTGGATGAGCTCGCGGCCCTCGGGCTTGCGCAGATCGATTGCGATTGACCGTTTGCCCTTGTTGAGCGACGTCCAGTAAAGGCTGCGCCCACGACCATCGGGATGCGGCATGCGCGGCATGCGCCCGTAGTCGATGCCGCCACCGATCATGTCGATGCGAATTACGTCCGCGCCGTATTGAGCGAGTGTGAGTCCCGCGAGCGGCGCCGCGATGAACGCCGAACTCTCGATCACGCGCAGCTTGTTGATGAAGGGGTAAGTCATGGCGTTATCCGAAGTTGGGCGTGCGTTTGTCGAGGAACGCACTGACACCTTCTCTCGCATCGTCCGAGCAGAAGATGTGATCGCTTTCCATCAGCGATTGCGCGACGAGCGCGGCTTCTGGGGCATCGAAGCAGGCATTGATGAGGCGTTTCGCGGCGCGCATGGCGTGAGTCGGCTGCTTCGCAATCGTCGCCGCAAGCGCTTCGGCTTGCTGCAACGCCTCGCCGCTAGGCACAACCTCGTTGACGAGGCCCCAGTCAAGCGCGGTGCGCGCGTCGATCGGCTCGCCCGTGAGAACCATCCGCTTGGCGCGTGCCTCGCCGATCTTGCGCGCGATGCGATACGTTCCGCCGCTGCTTGGGAAGAGACCGAGCTTGATCTCCGGCAAGCACAGCCGCACCTGCTCTTCCGCGACAATCATGTCGCAACACGCGGCGATTTCCAGACCACCGCCGTAGGTGTAGCCGTTGAGTGCGGCGATCGTCGGCTTCGGAAAACTGCGTAGCAGTTCGAAGACCTTGTTCTGGAAAATGAGCTTTTTCTCGAGCACGGCGCCCGGCGTGAGCATCTCTTTGATTTCGGTGATGTCGGAGCCCGCGCAGAAGGCACGCTCACCCGCGCCGGTCAGCACGATGGCGCGCACTTCATTGTCACGTTCGAGTTCGCGCAACGCCGCGTACAGTTCACGCGTGAGGGGCGCCGAGACAACGTTCATCGGCGGGTTATCGAGTGTCACCACCGCGTAACGGCCGCTGCGTTGCACTCGGATCTTTGAAGACGTCGTCATCTTGCCTCTCCTACGCTAACGTCGAAATGGGTTAAACGTGAGTGAATATGGGTCGCTTGCATTGCGCGGTCGCGGCGAAGCCCACTCGCGCACGGCGACAACGCAATGTTTGGGTGTTGATCGGAGCTCATCGGGGGACGCCTTCAGACGGTGATGCCGTACTGTTTCAGCTCGGCCTCGGTGTAGCCCAGCTGCTCGATCAGGACTTCGCGGTTGTGCGCGCCAAGCGCCGGTCCCGCCGATTCGATACGACCCGGCGTTTCCGTCAGACGCCCAACCACGTTCTGCATCCCGATCGGGGCGCCAAGTTCCGCGTCGGGTATGTGGCAGATGTTCTCGCGTGCCTTGATCTGTTCATCTTCGAAGATCATCGACACGTCGTTCACGGGTGCAGCCGTCGCACCCAGTTCCTCAGAGCGGTGCATGACCGTGTCGAGGTCCATGCGACCGATGGAGAGCTGGATCTGCTCATCGAGCGCTTTGTCGTTATCG
This sequence comes from Caballeronia sp. 11_S32, assembly GCF_056930355.1. NCBI lineage: Bacteria > Pseudomonadati > Pseudomonadota > Betaproteobacteria > Burkholderiales > Burkholderiaceae > Caballeronia > Caballeronia sp. 11_S32. The sequence goes on along the minus strand of NZ_JBXOWH010000006.1, from coordinate 279,602 downwards.
AGCCGCGCGCGGTTGGTGGCGAAGCGTGGATCTTCAATCAGGTCCGTCCGGTCAATCATTTCGCAAATGCGCTCGAACGCTGCCTGAGAGCTACCCGCAATCGCGAGCCACTTGCCGTCTTCCGTCTGGTAGGTGTTGCGGGGCGCGGTGAACGGCAAGCGACTGCCGTTGCGCTCCTGAATCATGCCAAGCTGGTCGTAGTTGACGACGTGCGGTCCGAGCAACGTCAGCAAGGTTTCATAGATCGCCAGGTCGACCACCTGACCGCGTCCCGTGCGGCGCTTTTCATTCAGCGCGACCATCGCCAGGAAGGCCGCCATCATGCCGGTGCTGGCGTCGCCCAGCGCGAAGCCAGGCAGAAGCGGCGGCTGATCCGGATTGCCGCTGATAAAGGCATAACCCGCATAGGCTTCGGCGAGCGTGCCAAAGCCGGGGCGGAAGCGATACGGTCCGGTTTGGCCAAAGCCGGTGATACGCACCATGATTAGACCCGGATTGATTTCCTTGAGCACGTCATAGCCGAGACCCCACTTCTCCAGCGTTCCGGTCCGGTAGTTCTCAATGACGATGTCCACGTCCTTCACCAGACGCTTGACCGCCTCGACACCGATCTGCGTCTTCAGATCCAACGTCACCGACCGCTTGCCACGGTTGAGCACCTTATAAAACAGGCCAACGCCGTCTTTCGTTTCGCCCCAGCGGCGAATTTCGTCACCCACTTGGGGACGTTCAACCTTGAGGACGTCCGCGCCATGATCGGCGAGGAACATGCCGCACATCGGCGCGGCGAGGAAATTGGAGATGTCGAGCACGCGCACGCCTTCGAGGGCGCGGGAGGGTTTGACGGTGAAATCAGCAGTGGTCATGGAAGTTGTCCGGTTGTTCCAATGTACGTACATTCTGACAGGCGTACCGATGCCCTGAAAGTCGGGGAAACCCGCGGCCAACCTTACCGTTTACTTCTGATTTTTGAGCAAGAGCAGCTCGGCGGCGAAACGCCTTGGCCGACGGGCCGATTTGGTAGGCTGTTTGGCGGTCATCCCTTATGCAAATCGCCGTTTAGCGAAATGTCCGCGCCGGCCGAGAATCCGGATTCTTCTGAGGCCAGCCAGGCGACCATCAAGCCGATCTCGCCGGGCATGCCCGGCGGCGCATCATCGGTCCGATGCGCCGATTGGATGCACGATCGCGATGACGCCGCCGTTCACGCTGATATTCGACCGATCCCAGCTCATCTGCTTGTGCACCGCCAGCGCCTGCGCCGCGAACGCACGTTGATTTCCATCAGGTCCAGAGTTCACGCGCCAGCCCGCGCGCTCCACCGACACGCAATGATTTTCTCAGCGTTATCATAAGTAATACGAACAATTTAGCGCGCTACTCTGCGGATTTCACAGAGTCATTTAACTATATGTAGCGTCGCTCAAGCACATGCAGCCAGGAACGAGGACCAGGCGTGATCGGCGCTGGTACCAACGTTCATTCGGCTAAGCGAGGTTTGACGAGCGGATGAGAGCCGCTGTGTGCATGCAGATCTTTGAAGACGTCGACATCTCATATCCCGTTCGATTAAGCCTGGTCGTCCGCTACTCTAAAGCGAGCCGACTGCGTGTAGCGGCTTCGAGGATAAAAGCTCACGGTAACCTGGATCAAAGACTGGTTTCCATCGTAGTAGAACCGTGTCATCTGCAATGCTGCCTCGCCTGGCGTCGCCTGCAGTACGGAGGCGAGCTCCCCGTCCAGGACGGTCGCAGTGACGTCCTGACGAATCTCCCGTACCCGTACGTTGAACATCTTCTCGATGTTCTGGTATACAGGGGTGTTCGAAACTGGCGGTTTGACTTGTGCGGCCGCATAACGGGGATGAACGTACACCCGAACATAGCTCATGGGTACATCGGAACCTGGCGTCTTCCGTAAAAATGTCGCCTCCGACATCAGAAGCCCTGGCTTACACTCAATTTGCTCGGCCAACGTCGCATCGACGACCACCTCGCGGATCGACAACGCGTGCATTTCCGTATTCCCGACGAACTGCAGCAGATCTTCTGTGGAATTAACGGCATTAAATTGTTGCTGCTTCTGCGCCGGACCGCGAACAATGGTTCCGATGCCCGGATGCGACGAGATTAATCCTTGGTCGCGCAACATTCGCAGCGCGAATCGCACAGTTTGCCGGCTTACCCCGTAGCGCTCTGTCAGTTCCTTCTCGGAAGGCAGAATGCTCGACGGGACGTACTTGCCGTCGTGGATTTCGCGCGAAAGAATTTCTGCGAGCGCAGCGTACATGGGTTGTTGGCCTGCACTGCGCGTGAGCCGCTCCTGAGCCGCAGTTTCTGTATTGATCGCCATGGCGTCCTTCTGTGAGGCGCGGCACCAGCCTGACCGACGGCCGATGAGCTTGGTGCGCGCCATATGAACGTATATTCGCTCATTTTCGGCGCACGGTGACGACAACGCAATGCTTGATTGATGATCGGAGCTCATCGGCGGGCGCTTTCAGACGGTGATGCCGTACTGTCTCAACTCGGCCTCGGTGTAGCCCAGCTGCTCAATCGGGGATACCCGCGGCGTTTAAATGGGCGGCACGCCCGAGCGACTCCCAACCCGCGGGCCGCGCGGGATCCGTTGGCGCGGTGTGGAAATAACGAGGCTGACCGTGTTGTTTGACGGCACGTTCGAAGCTGTTTTAAACGATCGACTTCAGCAGACGCGCCATTTCCGACGGGTTCTTCGTGACCTTGATGCCGCACGCGTCCATGATTTCCAGCTTCGCGTCCGCCGTGTCCGCGCCGCCCGAGATCAGCGCGCCGGCGTGGCCCATGCGCTTGCCCGGAGGCGCCGTCACGCCCGCGATGAAGCCGACGACCGGCTTCTTCATGTTGTCCTTGATCCAGTAGGCGGCGTTCGCTTCGTCCGGGCCGCCGATCTCGCCGATCATGATGACGGCGTCCGTTTCCGGATCGTCGTTGAACATCTTCATCACGTCGATGTGCTTGAGACCGTTGATCGGATCGCCGCCGATACCCGCCGCCGACGACTGGCCGAGGCCGAGCGCCGTCAACTGGCCGACTGCTTCGTACGTCAGCGTGCCCGAACGCGACACGACGCCGATGCGGCCCTTCTTGTGGATGTGGCCCGGCATGATGCCGATCTTCAGCTCGTCCGGCGTGATCGTGCCGGGGCAGTTCGGTCCGAGCAGCAGCGTCTTGCGGTTTTCGCGGCGCATGCGGTCCTTGATTTCGAGCATGTCGCGAACCGGAATGCCTTCCGTGATGCAGATCGCGAGATCGAGATCGGCCTCGACGGCTTCCCAGATCGCGGCGGCCGCGCCCGCGGGCGGCACGTAGATCACCGACACGGTCGCGCCGGTTTCAGCCTTCGCTTCCTTCACGGATGCGTAGATGGGGATGCCTTCGAAATCTTCGCCGGCCTTCTTCGGGTTCACGCCCGCGACGTACGCTTCACGGCCGTTCGCGTATTCGCGGCACGCGCGCGTGTGAAACTGGCCGGTCTTGCCGGTGATGCCCTGCGTGATGACCTTCGTGTCTTTGTTGATCAGAATCGACATGTAGTGACCTCTGTTCGTTTGGCGTCGCTATATGAGTACAGCGGCGCCATTCGTATCTGGTGGAACGCTCTCTTAAGGCAACAAGCGCACGCGCTTACTTGCCTTGGGCAGCCGAAACGACCTTCTGCGCGGCTTCTTCCATGCTGTCCGCCGAGATGATCGGCAGGCCCGAGTCCGCCAGCATCTTCTTGCCGAGGTCTTCGTTCGTGCCCTTCATGCGCACGACGAGCGGCACCTTCAGGTCCACCGCCTTCGACGCCGCGATCACGCCTTCCGCGATCACGTCGCAGCGCATGATGCCGCCGAAGATGTTCACCAGAATCGCCTTCAGGTTCGGATTCTTCAGCATCAGCTTGAACGCTTCCGTGACCTTCTCGGTCGTGGCTCCGCCGCCGACGTCGAGGAAGTTGGCCGGTTCGCCGCCGAACAGCTTGATGGTGTCCATCGTCGCCATCGCGAGACCCGCGCCGTTCACGAGACAGCCGATGTTGCCGTCGAGCGAGATGTACGCGAGGTCGAACTTCGAGGCTTCCACTTCAGCCGGATCTTCTTCGTCCAGATCGCGATACGCGACGATTTCCGGATGACGGAAGAGCGCGTTCGAATCGAAGTTGAACTTGGCGTCGAGCGCGATGACCTTGCCGTCGCCGGTCACGATCAGCGGGTTGATTTCCGCGAGCGATGCGTCGGTCTCGAAGAACGCCTTGTACAGACCTTGCAGGATCGCGCGCGCTTGCGGGATCGATGCGTCCGGAATGCCGATCTTGCGTGCGAGGTCATCGGCGTCCGCGTCCTGCAGACCCGTCGACGGCTCGACGGCGAACTTGTGCAGCAGTTCCGGCGTCTTTTCCGCGACCTCTTCGATGTCCATGCCGCCTTCGCTCGACGCCATCACGACGATCTTCTGCGAAACGCGATCGAGCACGAGGCCGACGTACAGTTCCTTCTTGATGTCCGCGCCTTCTTCGATCAGCAGGCGATTCACCTTCTGGCCTTCCGGGCCGGTCTGGTGCGTGACGAGCTGCATGCCGAGGATCTGGTTCGCGTACTCGCGAACCTGTTCGATCGACTTCGCGACCTTCACGCCGCCGCCCTTACCACGGCCGCCGGCATGAATTTGCGCCTTGACGACCCAGACCGGGCCGCCCAGCTCTTCCGCGGCCTTGACCGCATCGTCCACCGAGAACACGGATTTGCCGTGCGGGACCGCGACGCCGAACTTCCGCAGGATTTCTTTACCCTGGTATTCATGAATTTTCATATGTTTCCCTGTGCGAAGGAGTGCCCCTGGTTTCGCGAATGAAAAAATCGGAACACCACAGCATGTACGGCTATACGAATGTCCGTACCTTTAGATCAAATTATGGGTTGGTTTGCACCGTCTGAAAAACTGGGACAAACCCGAAAGGTGAAGCCCTGATCAACACGGCATTCCGGACGGTCGAGATTTGCAAACTTCCATGCGTGGCTTTGCTCCACGCTTCCCTTCAGACGCCGCCTAACGACGACCCCGGAAGCGTTTAGGCCAGGTGGGCGTCAGTGAGCGAGACATTGATGGGTGCCAGCGGTTCGTTCTGGTCGATCGGCAACTGGAAGCGGCGTATGGGAAGGCGCCCGATGCAGCGGTACTACCCGACACTGATCCGTGCCGGCGCTGTTTGGCGACAAGATGGAAAGTCGGTCTGCTTTTAATGACCTATGCCGGGCAGCCAGACATCGAGGCCACCAAAACAAAGCCCGCCATCGCAGGCGGGCAAATGAGAGGGCGGGCGCGATCCAAGCACCCGAAAGAAGTTTCCACCGCCGCGCGGCTCGCTACAAGCGCCGTGGTGAAACGGTGAATTTCACCTCGAGATCGGATGTCAAACTGCCGACGCGGCACTTCGGCCATAGCCGACGCTCGCCGTTAATCCTGTTTGCGGCTACAGCGCGCCGATTCGCTGTCACTCGCGATGCGCGCCGCCGACCAGCTGCCCCCAATCTTCAACACCGGATTAGTGAAGATCACCGACGCGTCGACAGCGAACGCATGACTCTGCGTATCGAGCAAGGCAAGGGCCGCCGCGACCGCTACGCGATGCTATCGCCGGTGTTGCTCAAGCGCCCGCGTGCGTGAGTGGCGCGTGGCCCGTGCGCAGGGCCAGATGCTCGATGGCGGGTGTGCATTTTACCTAGCGCAGCGGGACGAATGTGGGGGTCAGGGAGTGGTAGCGTCGCCGCGCGCCTGGCCCGGTGCCGGTCCTTGCAGGTCCACGTGACCGGGCCGACGGGTGATGCGACGCGCGACACGGAGGCGTTATGACAAAATATCGCCACCCATGACTGTCACGCGAGGAACGTGTTACTATTAATCGTGGAAATCTCATCAATTGAGTTCGCGATGAAAACCCTCGACGTGTCACAGGCCACCGCCGCCGCCCAGGCCGGTGGCGTCCTCAACGCCATCCTGCGAGCCGACGGCGGTCAGTTCTTTATTGAGCTGGAAACTCGCACCGCCGGCACGGTTGTGCTGGTCACCTCCAACAATCGCCGGCCGCGCGCCTTCCGCAATCCGATCAAGGCACTCGAAGTGATTCGGGATCTCGGTGTGGAAAACGGACGCTTCTCGCTTGAAGGGTGGCGCCCCGCCGAGGCTGAACGCGAGCGAGCAAGCCGACCCGACCGTGCGGAGGCGATGAAGCAGACGCACTCGAACGCGGCTGCCTACGAAAAGTGGTTCCGCGAGCAGGTCAAGGAATCGCTGGACGATCCGCGACCGAACGTGCCGCATGCCCAGGTCCAACAGGAAATGGCGGAGAAGAAGGCCGCTCTGCGCAAGCGACTCGCCGCGAGCGGGGCTGAGTCTTGATCGTCGAGTGGCGCGCTCGAGCGCATGAGGATCGCAGCAAGCACTTTGACTACATCGCCGAGGACAACCCTACGGCCGCTCTCGAGTTTGACGACAACATCGAAGCGAAGACCGACTCTCTGCCCGAACACCCCGAACTCTACCGCATCGGCCGAATGCGCGGAACGCGTGAGATGGTATTGGCGGCGAATTACATCCTGGTGTATCGAATACTCAAGCGTAAAGGCATCATCGAAATCGTGCGTATCGTCGGCGCGCGGCAGAATTATCGAAAACGCGTAAAAAATGATAAACCGCGTTGAGGCCATCGGCCAAGCGGCAAACAAGATCATCTCCGACATCAAAACGATCCGTAGGCCGCTCCTGGTGTCGCCGGGGCCGCCTTCGCGTCTCATACGGACTGCTTCTCAAATGCTCAACGATCGGCGCATTCCCGGTTTGGTGCACCGCCGTTGTATTGGACACTCCAGTTTTGAGCCTCTAACAACCGCACTTGCTTAGGTGCCGCTTGAACCCGCCGACGACGCGGGTTTGACGATCGACAGCGTAGAGGAATGGGCGGGAAGGGCAGCGGCGTGACCAGGGATAACATAAAGCCCCTTTAACATATGCTCGAGCACCTCGAATCCCGCAATCAATTGTGCCTCCGTATGAGCCGTCCTTTCATGTGCGGCACTGTTGCCCATTCGACGAATGCGATGGAGGATGTCGGCGCCATCCTGCGTAACGTGGCCATGATCTCTTAGTGCGTCGATCTGTTGAATCAACTTGCCGCTCAGCTCTTTTTCTGCGCAGACGGCTTCAACTACAGCTCGAATACCGAGAGCAGCGAGGATGTTGAGCCCAGCACCGAACGCTTTGTGGGCCTCCTCGTAGATTTGCATCACATCCTCGGGCAATTCATCGCTTTCGCGCAGCATGGTGCGCGCTGCAGAACGCTCCGGATAGATCATCTCGACTTCAGGATGAAATGGGTTACCCGCGCGATCATGATCCACATCCTCCGAGCAACTTTCGCCCTTACGAAAGCTGATGATGCCGCATCCGCCGCATTGAACAGTTTGGTGGCGCGTCCAAACGGACACACGGTGTTCGCCGTCGTCATCGGAGTACAACGATGCAACTTGCGTCAGTACGGTATGCCGAGTTTTGCTGGAGCAGATTGAACACGGAAGAAAGTGGAAGGCCCCGTTCGGCTGGGAAATGTTGATCGTATCAGGAAAGGACATAGCGGAGCGTCGATTGGTAGCTAAGCGGGATTTAGGAACGGTCAATAGGCCGAAAAACGCCCGTCGCAGAAAGGGCTTCGTTTTCAGCGACACAAAGGAATTTGCGCCCCTTTTCGCAGGCTATGGACTCACATTCGGCAGCGAAATCGATTAGGGTATCTTTCTGTTCTAGGACGCGACATTCGCCCGCGCGGAGCGGAACTGCGCGAGCGAGACGACACATTCCGCGTTAGCGCTAGCGTGAGCCTGTGCGGTCAGGGGCGCAATCTCCATTAGAAGCTCGGGTGTGATCTGCGCGATTGCAGCTATCTCGCTGACCTTACAGCCAAGCTTTTCACGAAGAACGTCCAGCGCATTCGTCAGCAACTCCGGCCTTTCATGCATGATCGATGCGTCCTCCACCTCGGTGTGCCGCTCACCTTTTGCATAAAGGTGACCGATCAACGCTCGCTTGTAGTGTTGCTCGCTGAGAATGCCAAGTTGCCGCGCACGGTAGAGCATCGCCGCCTTGCTCACGCGCCAGCGATACTTCAGCTCGGATAGCGCGATCCAATTAATTTGCGTGCCACCGCGCAGAGCTGGAAATTCCTTGACGAAAGAACTTCGGGGCATGAGGAAGGCACCAGCGAATCTGTTGGCGTCTGCCTCGGTAGCCTTATCGCCCGTTTTTTTCCCGACATGCCCAACGAAATGCCCGAGTTCATGCGCGTGCCCGAATCGGACACGGCATGCAGAAGTGTCACTCCGGCTGCTGACGACGATAGGGCGCGAAGAGGCGATGGAGAGAGCATCGATTTCGCGCGCGGTATTCTCAAACGTGGTGACAACCGCCCCGGCATTCTCCAGCACCCGCACCATATTGCCGATCGGACCTAGTCCCAATCCCCAATGGCTGCGACAACGCTCCGCAGCACGCTCAGCCGCCTCAGGCGAATCAATCGGATATTCGGGAAAGTCGAGCTTGGGCAGCTTCAACTTTGCATCGATCACGGCGACGAAACGTCGAAAGATCTCCCCTTTGGCGATGACCGTCGCCTTATCCGTTGCCTTTGCTCCGAGCAGTCCGCGAAAGTGAAACGCCTCCTCGTTCAGAGCCTGCGGTGCACCTGGATAGAAAAACTTACGATGAACCCGCAGGGCGAAGGCGAGCGCATCCACGAGTTCATCCGTCGGATTGGCCATGCCCGACTCAATGCGCTGAATAAATTGCTTCGACTTGCCAACGGCGACGCCGACGTCGGCAAGCGATAAACTTTGGGCACATCGAACGAGGCGCAGATTGGCCGCGTCAAATCCGGCTGTCATTTCGTACCAGTGTCGGATACGCCCGCATCGTCCGCTTCGCCCGCCGGCAATTCCACACGAGCAGCATCTTGATGAACCTCGGGCGCGAGTTCTTCGTCGGTTGACCGGAGCACACGCACATCGCCGTAGCGCCATTCACATACTGCTTCTTGCTGGGCGTTGAATCCAATGAAGTAGATTTCCAATTCATCGGTATCGCTCACCGGCCGCTCGACGATGAACCGGAAAATCACGGGCTCCATGTCATTCGAAGCAAACAAGCGATCCGTGTCGTTACGGCGCCAGAAGCCTTTCTTAGCAGGCTTATCGTGCTCATCACGGAAGACTCGGAAAGGAATGCCACCTATCTCAAGTGTGAAGTCCATAGCAGAATTCACGAGCTTCAGCCAAGGCAGCTCATCGGACATTCCTAGCCGGATAAAGCGCTGACGGGCACGACCGAAGAATAGTGAGCCTCGACCGTAGCTGCAGTCGTCCTCAGTTATCAACATCGACTCGACCCCGTAGAAGATCTCCTTTAGGTGGCTCGCAAGCAGGTTCAGCCGCTCCTCAGAGAGGTTTGAGTTGGACTTCCACGGCAGGATCATCGACATTGGCGTATTTTCGTTTTATGACAAAATCGTCAACCGGAATTTTGTCGGAAAATGGCGACTTCGTCAACTAAGGTCTTGCGAGTTCCGTCAGCAGTGCGGACGGGCCGATTGGGAGACTGCGCTGGATGGACCCGCGGTCCTTCAATGCTGAATGATGAGACGAACGCAGAGCGCCGTTATAAATAATTTGTTCGGCGACCACGCGGCAGACAACGAATATGGAATATTGACTGAAGTTCATCAGCTGCTACCTTCTAGCCATCGTAGTTGAACCTATAGCGCTCCAAGACGTGGGTCGGCCGATAATCGCCAAAATTCCCGCGCCGTCTGCCTACTTCAGAGATCAGATGGAGATGCAGCCTTGCGCGCGACGCCGTGACGTACAACAATTTTCGGGCACCGCTTTCGCCTTCAGGATCACTGAAATGCGGCACCATGCCTTCCAGAAGTCCACATGCGATCACAACATCAAACTCTCCACCTTTCACCCCATGGATTGTCGAAACAGTGATACCCGATCTTTGCGCAAATACCCGCTTGAAGAAAGCGAGATCCCGGCTGTCGCGGACGCCTGCCCTTTCAAGTTTTTCGACCTGCGCATGAGAACTCGAAAAAAACGCGTCATGATCGTTCGATAGTTGCGAATAGACGTGAAAATCTACACCAATCCGCTCGAATAACAATTCAAAGAACGCACGCAGGTAATCAAGTCCGTCTCGCTGCAACAATCGTATCGAATTGCAGTGCTTCAGCACGGCCTTATGATCAACCTGATTGAGACCGGCTCCCGCATCGTCCAGTGCAGAGAGGAATTCCTTTGCCCATCGCACGCGACGCACATACATTGAAGGGGTCGGTTCAGTCAGCGCGAGGCACGTCAATGGGTACCAGAAATTCTCGATATTTCTTGAGAAGGGGGCCATTCCCGGCCCATCAAATGCGATTTCCGGAACTTCCGTGACAAGTCTCCGCGTAAGCGCGGCGAGATGCACCCACTGCGGCGCGAGAACACAGATTTCACTCGGGGGCACCGCAAGATCATGAGCAGCATGTCTGATCAATCGAGCAATCTCAACGACAAGGTCGGTCCGAGTCACTTCAGCGTTGTACGTAATTCGACTCTCGAAATCCCGATCGCGGCCGAACGCTTCAATCTGCGTGCCATGTAGATTGAAATGCTCGAAGTACTCGATGATCCGCCTTGAAGACCGGTAGTTTCTTGAAAGTTCACTCTGCGCAATGGGAATCCCTGTCAGGGCACGGAGCTCTTCGATCGCAATGGCATGGCCGCCTAAAGAACCGTAAATTGCCTGGTTAGGATCACCGACCATGAATAAGCGACATCGCCCGCTTCCTGCCCTCAAGATCGCGCCGATGATCTCGTACTGAACTTGCTTGGTGTCCTGGTATTCGTCAACCAGGATCATCGAGAACACGTGGGATAGCGTTCGAGCAATAGCCGGATGCGCGCGCATCAGTCGATCGGCGATCCCCAGTATCATCTCGAAGTCAATCTGCCGATTGTCGCGAAGTGCCTGGAAGTACTGTCGATGCACTGCCTGAATACCATCACGCTTCGCGGCCTCCCGACAGCACAGCCGGATTCCAGCGGGCGTGACGAAGTATTCACAGTCATAGTGGCTGATTCGAGGACGATCGTGCACAGCGCAAAGACGCTCCAGTAGTCGCTCCCTGTCGTATGGATCGATGACGGTGAAGCCATTTGCTAGGCGAGGATGATAGATTGAATAAGGCTTCAGAATCCATTCAAGGCAGAACGCGTGGATGGTTCCTATCCACAATTGCTGTGTGTCGACGCCTAGAGCCTCGATGCGCGCAACGATTTCATCTGCGGCGCGATTCGTATAGGTAATCGCAACGACATATTGCCGTGAGGATATCAACAGCGACAATTCGCGCGCAATCTTGTACGTGAGCGTTCGCGTCTTTCCGCTTCCCGGGCACGCAACCAGGAAAACACTGCCCGGCTGGACAACAGCCGCACTCTGTTCATCGTTGAGTTCACGCTCGGTCCAGGCAAACATCAGGCGTGCACCGGAAAGAAATCGTGAATAGCGTCACCCGGCATCGCAGTCCTCATCTCGCCGCTTACGGTAGGAAGATCGAGCTCCCCGACGCGATAGCGTTGAAGAACCGCTTTTCCTGCTTCCACTTGCGCATCGGCGCCGGCATGGGTTCGAGCAAACATATCGAGTCGATAGCTGAAGATGTTGAAACAAAGCTCCGTCGACAGACGAGGCTGCGCGAAAAGCACAGCTTCTCGAATGTACCGCGGGATGACTGTCGTATGGCTGAGCGTATCAGCGAGCATGATCGCGAACCAACCCTTGCCATCTTTCGCGGCCATCGTGAGCATGCGTTTCCCATAGAGCGCTTTGTCACCTGATCGCAGCTCTTGCTCGGCCAACGTTCTTGTCGGCGGATCCACGTACACGCTGGAAATCACCGCGCATGCCGGCTCCACGTTCCCGGCGAGCACGAAATCCACCTCGAATGTATGAGTGGCGTAGTGTGCAGATAGCCAATCGTTCCCCTCAACAAAGCCGTCGAGCTCGACCTTGCGCCTCGCCCCCGCGTCATGGGAACCCTGGCATTTCCTCTTGTAGCTTTTCACTTCATCGGCGTCGCCGGGATTCACAGCGGCATCGATAAAGAGCCTGTCCAGATCCGTCACGACGCTGCAACGCTTCCGAATCCGCTCATTGTGAAAGAGCATGGCGACATTTTTGAACCCGGTGCTTCTAACATTGATTAAGCTGATGCCAAGCTCATCTAGACTGAGGCCTAACACTTTCTTGAACATCACCGGAATCAGGATCTCTTCGGCATCGCCCTCCACCAGGACGACACTCTTCGCAAACAGAAGATTGCTACGAACAGCATCCAGGTTACCGTTGGACATGGATAACCTCTGTCGGTGACAGACCTGTCGCAGGTTGAAACGCCTCACACGTCCCGCCATTCTTTCCCAGGATGTTGACGCTGCCGATCTTGCTGACCTCGGAGATGTGCGTGGAATGTGTCGAATAGATGATCTGCGTATCGGCGTAGGAGATGCGATCGAAAAGCGTCTTTTGGATATGGGTGTGAATGTGCGCCTCCGGTTCCTCGATCAAGAGGAAGTTCGCGACCGGTTCGCGGGCAGACTGATACTGAAACTCAAGCAGCTTGAGTGTCAGATAGATGAGGTTTGCGCCACCGAGACTCAGCTCGTGTATCGGGCCCTCGTAGGCGCCTTCGGATTCACCAACGAACAGACGAAGGGATTGAAATAGTTTCTCCGCCTCGTCGGGGAGGTCCGACTTGATCGACATTGCCGCGGGAGAATACGTCTCGCCTGCCGCGTCCTTCATGGTGTTTCGAATATCCGATCGCACCGTCTGAACGTCCTCGAGCGCCTCAATCGACTCGTTAAGCTCTTTGACTTTTTCGACAATCGGTTCCATGGTTGCTGGTGCGATCTCTCCACTCTTGTTCTTCAGCAACGTGAGCAACGGGTTCGTGCGATTGTTGTGAAATTCTGCCACGACATCGCGTAACGCCTGGATGAAGGTGAACGACACCTCTTTGGTTAGAGACAGCACTTGAGGGATTCGAGCGCCAATCGCGGGATCGTCGACCTCAACAGGCATGAGCGCTTGCTGGAAGTCTCCAACGATCCTCTTATAGATGGCGGGATCAGCAAAGTTCGCATCGCTCCTGCCGGTGAACACGGTTTCGTAATCAGCGAGCGAAATGCCATCCCGAACGAGCCGCAGCGATTCATGATCAAAGGCACCGACTGCCGACAGCTTCAGACGAACGTCCTTTTTCGGCCTGAAGATTAGGTTGTAGGTTGCACGACCGATCGGCTCTGCAGGTTCTCCTGCTGCCGCTGGAACGACACCCGTACCGTGGAGAAACAGCGCTTGCACCGCTTCGTCCGCACCGATATCGCTGAACTCGACACTAATGATGATCCAGTGGCCTTGCCACTGATCGAGTCCGCGATGGAAATCGGATTCGTCGAGCCGATAGGCCGCCCGAACCATGTTGTCGTCCAGCAAGAGGCGAATGGCGCGAAAGAGGTTAGATTTGCCCGATCCGTTCTCGCCGATGATCGTGTTCACGCCTTTCTTAAATTTCAGCGTTGTGCTCGCGAAGTTTCGATAGTTGACCAGCGTCAGTTTTGAGATATGCATTTTGTTTGTGATGCGGCCATCAAACGGCCGGCGTTATCCGTATTTGCGTCGCTGCCAAAGCGTCGTGGTCGACTGCGCGTCTTGATCGTCGAAACATCGCACGGCGTCCACGTCGTCTCTTACGCAACCGCATAGCGTCATACCGACTACGCGATGGTAATTACTTTTGCCTGCGTCCGGTCCGTCTAGGAATCGATCGCCAGCATCGGTTGGACTGCCTTTCGATATAGAACGGCTAGCCGCCGGAAGAGGGTCCGCCTTCCGTGCGGAAGAGCGGCAGTTGGGCTGACTCCGATGCTTGTTCATCAACCGACGTCACGGCCTCAAAATTAAGCGAAGCGAGACATCCGAGCGCGGCGGAGTGTTTAAGCTGTAAGTCTGCCGACTGCTTCGCGCATCGATCAATGTTGTTGATCGCGTAGTTTCTACCTTTGAGTCCCTTGATGTTGAGATTCACGATGAATAGCCCGGAGGTCACGGCGGCAATCGCCCCGCTAATTGCCGCGCCGGAGTCACCCCGCACCGCTTTCCATCCGTGTTCAAACACGGTTACACCGTGATTGACCAGCGGCAAGCAAAGGTCAATGATCTCAAAGGTATTGTCGGTCGCGGTCTCCAGTAATTCATTCGCACGACGCGCAAGGACACTGCGCTCGTCCGGGTTCTTCGCGGCATCGCGCTCCATTCGAAGTTGGACAATGTCGTGGAACTCACGCGCGTCCTTTTCGAAGAGGCTAACCAAGGCGGGCTCAGTGGCTTCCAACTGCTTCAGGATGTGACCAAGGCTGGCGACGATTTCACGATCGGTTATCTTTTCTAGGCTTTTCAAACACACCGTCCGAATGAGCTTGACCGCGAGAAGCCCATACATGGCTGCAGCACTCCCGGAACCCGGAGAGGCCTGCCCCGCGCCAAAGGCATCGAGCAGTTGGTTCGCCGGTTGGGCGAGCAATGCTGTGTCAGGCGGCAACAAATCATCCATCATTGCGTTCCTCGTTACCCATACTGGGTCAGTCTCTCTTCGTTATTGGGTGCACCGCAGGCAGGACCGTGTCTCATGGCCTGTCCTGCCCTCGCACATGAATACAGGCCGTTAGTTCGCCTCGCCTACCCGTCGCGCGTAGTAGCTCGCGACTTCTTCAAGCACTCGCTGTTTCTCAGCCTGGACATAGATCGTCGTCGTCTGCAGCGAGGCATGGCCCAAGACCTTCTGCACGACATCTACCGGAACGTCGTCCGCAACTGAACGAGTACCGAAAGTGTGCCGAAAGGCGTGCGCGTTCGCCCGACCGAGTCGCATTCGGTCATCCAGATCGAACGCATCCGCTGTTTCAACCAGTTCGGTCAGCATCCGCCCGATCAACCGATTCAATCCATCGGCGGTGTACCCGGCCTCGTTCCTCCGCGCCGTATCGATGTTCGCACCCGCGCGATGCCGTCGGCGCGACGCGTCGGTCCACGGAATGACGACAGGCGCGACGAGCGGTCCGCTGGGCGTTTCACTGGCCTCGGCCGCATCGAAGGCTTGCCGTCGATCTGCCCAATGCGCGCGAAGGGCGTCGAGCGTCGCCGCGCTGACCGGAACGGTCCGTTCCCATTGTCTCTTCCCGACAACCGTCAATTCCCAAACAGGGCGATCGAGGGTCCCGTAGAGCGACGGTCGCAGATTTTCACGGCAGGCGTTCGCGGCTTCTTCGCGACGGAGCCCCGAGTCCCCCATCAACAAGATCGCGGCGCGCACAGCCCGCCACTGCCGTGCGTCGCCGGGTGCCGAACGGACATCGAGCTCGTCACGCAGCTTGCGCCACAACTCGGCCGGCAACGCGCGCTCGACTTTCATCGCGCTCGCGCGCTTGACGACGACCGGATCGTTGACGGCTTTCCACGGGTTGCCGGCCAAATAACGCACGTCGACCCACCAGGCGAACGCCGTACGCAGTGCCCGAACGGTATAACGCTGCGATTCAGGTGAAAGCGTCGCAGACAGTGATGCCTGACCGTCGGCGGCCACAGTGGAGTTGGACAAGGCGAAGGGTCGCCAGCGCGGCGAGTGCCGCGGGAAGCGTTCACCCACAAACCGCGGATCCGGGCTTTTCAGGAAATCCTTGTAGGCCTCGCAGTCGTCCACGCGCAGATCGCTCAACGCCTTGCCGCGCAACACCACCGCCCACAGTAAAAACCGCTCGAGTTCCTTGGTGTAGGCGCGGAGAGTTTTCGGCTGGTCGCGAAAGCGGTTCAGATACGCGCGCACCGCATCGAGATCGTGGGTCGCCTGGATGTAGCAGAAGGCAGTAGACCGGTTTTCGCCGGCGGCGCCGGACAGTGCCTGTGGCACCGACAACCGTTCCAGCGGCGCGAGCCTCAGGCGCGGCAATGTTCCGCGTGCCCCTCGATCCGCGTAATACTCGGGGAGGACTTCGACGAGTTCGTCGGCCACCAGCGGCACGCCGTCTTTCTCATCCGAGTCGACGTCGATATCGACGGTGAGCTGAAGCGTCGCCTGCCGCTTCCGGAGCCAGCTGACGATCGCGCGCGCGCGTCCACGACCAATCCGCGGAATCGAGCGCCACCAGCTCGGCCCTCGCCGGTTGCAGAATGCGACGAGCTCGCCGAGCGTGGCGATCCCCTCCCCTTTCAACCGACGCGCGAGGCGCGGACGCAGCCACGCACCGATCGGATGGTCCGGGTGGGGCACGGCCGCGGCTAGTTGCGCCGCCTCGGTGACCATGCGGAACGTCACGGCCGTCAGCTTCGGCTGCCCATGCTGCCGAATCGACGCGCGCAGGTGTTCGGCCAGTGCGGTCGAGCCATGCGCGAGCGCGAGCTGCACCAGCGTGTCGAGCATGCCGGTCAGGTACCGCTCCATCGCGCCGGGCGTCGCGGCATGTGGATCCTCGTCCGGGTCGTAATAGGTGCGCGCGATGATCGCCGGTTGAATTCGCTGGACGTAGGCGCGCAGCGCCGTGAAATCCTTGGTCGTGAAGCCGCGCGGGATGTCGACCGTTTCGCCCGCGTACAATGGGGCGGCCTTGCTTGAAGCGGATCCGCGCTCAGCCATGACTGCCCTCCTCGTCTTCGTCGCGTTCGTCGTCATCGCGACCGTGTTGGTCGTCTTCGTCTCGACCGTTCGAAGCGGGCGGCGTCGGCTCCGGATCCGTGGGCCGCACCTGCACGCCGAGTCCGGCGAGCAGCGCGTGCGTTTCGGCGAGGAACACCTCGGGCCAGGTCGCGCACAGAAACTCGAAGGCCACGCGCGCCTCGCGCAGCACCTCCGCCAGACGCGTGTTTTCCGCGGTGCGGGCGGTGACGTCGAAATCGGCGCGGTTGTCCGATTCGGCGCGCGCGCCATACATCACCCGCTGCACCAGGGCGACCGCGCCGTCATCGGCGATGAAGTCGAGCACCGGCACGAAGCGCGCGTCTTGATATAGAGCGGCGCCGTAGGTCTCGGCGAGCGCGATCACCACCGCGAGCTCCATGCGCGTCGGCCTTATTGGCAAACGCGGCGGCAAGGCCGGCGTGGCGTGGTGATGCGCGGTGAGCCACGCGGCGGCCTCGGCCCGCTTCAGGGTGATCGACCCGTCGACTTTCAGGACCACGCGCGCGACCTCGACGCTCGGCGCCTCGGCCGGCCAACGATGGGAGTCGTCGTGATCGTGATGGTGAGGACGAGCGGGACCCCGGGCGTCGCGCCGGTCGCGCTCGCCACGCTCGTCGAACTTCCCGTCATCCCCCTGACTGCCTTGTGCCACGGGCGCCTGCCCTCTCGCGTAAATTGAATTTGGCCAATTCTACCCCTGAAACGCTATCCCGATAATAGACATTATCAGGATTGCCAATTAAAACTAGGGCGTCCGTGTTTAGATTGTCACCGCGACGAATGAATACTTAAAAGCAGCACCGTTGACCGCTGTCTCGGACGACTCATTCCCACAGTAGGCCGGTGCTCAACGACTGCAGAAGGAGGTGTAAGGCAGCGCCGCCTGACGGCGTGCGCCTTACGCGTCGCGCTTACGAGGTTCTTCTACAGCGCTTCTTTCGCCGAGCAGAGAGTCGAGGGCATCGCGAGCCGCTTGCAGTTCGTTCATTGCCGCGGTGAGACGCGCCAGTTGTAGCGTCGGCGCCGCTGCGTGGGTTGACTCTTTGAAGCGCTCCTCAAGGGCCATCGATGCGGCCTGTACTTCTCGAGCGGCGTCGGCGACGCGGGCGACGGCGGTGGCCTCTTTATCCTTCCGTTCGAGGTTTGCCATGGATTCCATTTGCAAGTGAGCGCGTACACGGAGTCGCTCGTTCTGATGTCGGGTACATCAACGCGCCCTGCCGCGAGTTGGGCAAGGCGCCGCTCCGCTCAAAAACGAGGTCATCCGCGTCAAACACGACGGGCGACGTGCTCTGCACCGAGCGCCCAGTATAGGCGCGCGCTCATAAGGAGGTCTTCTCTTTACAGGAGGGCTCACATGACCACCACACCTGAGCAGCGGTTCCCGAATGCAACGTGATGGCTGGGCCGGACGGCTCTTTGCCAGCTGAATGCGAGACCCAGGTTGGCCGACTTCCGCGGCTCACTCCGCCGAGAACGTGGAAGACGACGTTTCGCCGGACAAACCCCGAGGTGACGGAGCGCCGAAGAACCGAACAACGACCGGTCGTGGCGCGCAAAACAAAAAGCCCGCGATAGAGGCGGGCTGAATCCACATCGGTCGAGACGTGGAGGAGACAAAGCCTAGTATAAACCCTTAGTCGTTGTTTGCAAGTCTTATTTCCGGTCGCGCGCCCTTCGCGTCGCTCTGGACCGGAGGGCGTCAACATGAGAACGGCTGCATTCCTCAAACAAGCGGAGCACGAAGCTCAATTCGTCGATGCATTGCTGCGGGCGCGGTATGCGCTCACGGTTCACCACGGCATGACTGTGCTCAGCGACGACGAATGTTCGCCGCCGTGTGCGCTGGATTTGAGTTCGGCCTTGAAGCGCATCGACGCTCCACACCAGATGGCGGGCATCGACCGGTTGAATACGCCACACCATGCTGCCGCTGCGTCCGCCCATCGAAGGTTCGCAGGGCGACGATCGGCATAGGGGACGGTCATAAGACCGTACCCCTGCCACACCACCCGGCATGCGGGTCCGCACCGGGCGGTTCGAGCAGTTGAGGTTATGAGAGGCGAGGCACGCCAAGTCGGTCGAAGTACGCGATGGGCAGTGCTCGGTTCAGCCGCATGGCGCTATTGCGCCACCAGCGACGATTATTCACCGCCACCTTTGCCGCGTCTGCTTCCGAGGCGCCCAGCGCCCGCAACTCCCGGTACATGGTCGTTCCCCGCCGCCAGTGCTTTAGCTGCAGCGCGCGCAACCGGTGTCTGATCCACTCGTCAAGGTCACGGAACACCCTCGGCGTCTGCGCCAGTTGGAAGTACGCCTTCCAGCCTCGTACATACACCCGCAGCCGTTCCACAACCTCCGGTAGACTGCGCCCGCACGAACGGCGCGTCAGTTTCCGGATACGTTGCTTGAAGCTCGCCAATGCCTTCCTGGCTACCGCGCATTTGATCCGATCGCCCTGACTGCGCCACAGTTCGTAGCCCAGGAATTTGCGACCAGTCGCCGGCGCGACCGCCGTCTTGGCCTCGTTGACCTTCAGATGTAATCGCTCATAGAGCTTTCGCAAGCCTGCCAGCACCCGTTCGCCCGAGCTCCGACTGCGCACATACACGTTGCAGTCGTCGGCATAGCGTACGAAGCGGTGGCCCCGTTTCTCTAACGCCCGATCCACCTCGTCTAGCAGCACATTGGCCAGCAGCGGCGACAGCGGGCCGCCTTGCGGCGTGCCTTCGTACCGCTCTGTGACCACCCCGCCATCCATGATTCCGGCCACAAGGTAATGGCGCACCAGCCGCAGTACGGCCTTGTCCGCGATCCGCCTCGATAGCCTTTCCATCAGAATGTCGTGATTGACCCGGTCGAAGAACTTCTCCAGGTCCACATCGACCACCACCCGGTAGCCGTCCTGCACGTAATGCTGTGCCCTCAGCACCGCGTCACGCGCACGCCGTCCAGGCCGGAAGCCGTAGCTGTGTTCGGAGAAGCTCGGATCAATGATGGGCTGCAAGACTTGCAGCAGGGCTTGCTGGATTAGCCGATCCGTCACCGTCGGAATCCCCAGTTCACGCATCCCGCCTCCGGATTTCGGAATCTGGACGCGCCTTACCGGCTCAGGCCGGTAGCGACCTTCCAGTAACGCTTCCCGTATCCGGGGCCAGTGCGTTTTGAGTTCGTCCGCCGTCTCGGCAATCGACTTCCCATCCACCCCGGCACTGCCACGATTGGCTTTGACGCGTTTCCACGCCATCACCATATTCGCTTTCGCGAGAACCTGCGCTAGCAGGCCGTCTCGCCCCAGGCTTGCGGTTGCGTCGTGCGCCGTTCGTGCTTCATCACGTGACGCTTCCGGCTTGGCTTCACCTCGCCTGCTTTCGTCACGCTCCGCTCTCGCGAACTTCTGATGCGTTACACGTCCGAGCACCACGGCCTTCGGCCCTCCTACTCGTTCGGCCCTTCGCCCTCAACCGGCAGCTACTACGGCCTCTGCTGACTTCTCGCTCCGGCTCAGCACCGTCGCCCTTTCAGGCACGAGGCGAGATCTCCCCAGGTAAGAACGCACTCCTTCATCGCACAACCGCCGCATCTACGCCGCTTCGCCTTGGTCACGAGAGCTTTGCGGTTACATGCCCGCTCGCCCTGCTCGGCAGCGCCTTCTATGCGGTTCTTGTTCATCGGCTCACGATGTATGCTCCGCGCTTCCTCCCCACGATCAGTCGCCCTTTCGCAGTTGCGCTTCACTTCATTCGCTGTGACCAGCTTATGGCGGGACTTCCACCCGCAGGAGTGCGCCCATGCTGGGCGCACATGAGAAGGACGCGCCGCGGCCGGCGCGACCGGGCGGGTGAGATGGGTCGCTGGCGTGATGCACGAACCACGCGGGTTCAGACGCCAAAGACGGTGCCCTGCGGGTCAATGCGCCGTACCGCTCAGGGCGATCGACGATTGGATAAAAGCTCAAGTGGAACTTGCGACGCGAGTTCGTCGGCAGCTTCTCGCACCTCAACGGCGCGAAGTCTGGCGTTCCTTCGCTTCTCCCCGGCGTCTATGAAAAGCGAGTGTTCCATTGGCTGGCGCCCGACATCGTGGCCGAGATCTCGTTCCTCGAGTGGACACCTCCGGGTGAGGTGCGGTATCCGGCGTTCCAAGCGCTCCGCGAAGATAAAGCAGCGAGCGCGGTCACGGAGAAGAAGGTTGTCGACGCCCCGACTTCTGGCGTTCTCGGTTCTACCGCGAACGGCCGGCCCGCCTGCGCCCTCCCCGCTTCCGGCCGCATCTCACGACTCATTGCAGGACGGATAGCCGTGCGCGTCGAGCACTTTCTGCATCGTCGAAGCCTCCCAAGAGCCCGGTCGACTCTGCATCATCGCGGCGTCTTCCGCCAATAGGGTCAGCAGCTTCTTCACGTTCAGTTCGCCGTGCGTGTTCGCCCCGCCGCTGCTTTTTTGCGCCGCGTTGCAGCGCGCGACCACCGAGCGCAGGGCGGCATGCACGCTATCGTCCAGTTCCAACTCAATCCTGACCATCATGTCCTCAGGGTTTCACTTCGCAGCAAGCTACAGTCGAAGGCGCTCGAAAACGCTGCGCCAAGACGAGCCCCGTCTTTTTACGCACATCGAATAGGGCACGCGCCGCGACCATGATCCCCGACTGCATCTCGAATAGGAATCCGGCGGCCCCGTCTCCCGAGCGCCACAGTTCACACCCGGATTGGGGCTCGCCAAACAGGAATGACGGAATCCATTTCAAACCGAGGTCGTCGCCTGCCGGCGCGGGGAGAGCCACAGACGTCGCCTTGAAGCACTGTTAGGATTCGCAGAACTCCGCATCTCGCCGAACGCTCCTCATTTTTTGCCGCATGCCTTTTCGTCGCCCGCATTCTCAACCTTCCCGTACTTCCTCGCGCAAGCCCCTCACCAAAGCCATGTTGCTGCCGATGCCGGAGAACGCGGCGCGAGAAATCTCCCTGGTGAACCATCTGACCTTTGCCGCGTGTCGAAGTGGCGCCGGCTCTGCGTATCTGTTCAATGAACTGATCCGGATGATCTATCTCGCCTACTATGTTCAGGACGCGGGCTTTGGCGACGCCGACTTGATCATCTACGCGCGCGCCGAGGCGGCCATGGAACGCGTTCTGCAACGCGCCGAACGCTCGCGGGCTTGGACACTCGACGCCAACGACATCCCGCTTTTCGAGGCAGTGCTGCGCGAGTCGGATCGTCAGTTCGCAAACGCGCCCAGGCATGTTCATCTTGGCGCGCGCTACCGGCTCGACTGTTTCGTGACCAGCCAGCGAGCCTCCCCGCTGCGCGCGGCGGCAGCCGGCCACTGAACCGGCCGTCGGACGGTGCCTACCACGATGGGAGAACAATTTTTGCCGAACGTATCAATGGGCACATAATTCGTCTTGTTTGATACGCGCTCACGTCCGACACGCATAATGAGCCAGTACGGGCCGCAAAATGGTGGTGTGAGGTGCGTACCGACAGGTGGCAGCGTGAAACAACGCGCGATTTCGCCGCGTTCTCGCCTCAAATCTATTTTAAAACAATCGCTTAGGTTGGAGCGCCATTTCCGCGGCAATGTTTCACACCGAGTCATCCCCTTAGGAACGCGTGAAGCCGCAAGAAATGCAGGACTCCGTAGGATTGATCCACGGGCATCGAACTGTCGGTGGGGTAAAGCTTCTGGTTGCATCGGGCATACTGTCTCGCCGCGCGGCTCGACCGGTGAGGAACGCACGCGAACGAGAGCGCGATGTGCGGGTCCGGAGACGGCGCGATGGGCGGACATCGTCGGCGCCTGGCGGACGATGACTGCCCATATTTCCGTCGGTGCTTACGCCGGCTTGATATTCGCTGCCTGCTTGCCCTTCGGACCCATCTTCTCGTCGAAGGTCACCTTCTGCCCTTCCTTGAGCGTTTTGAAACCCTCGGTGCGGATTTCCGAGAAATGGGCGAACAAATCGTCACCCCCGCCGTCGGGCGTAATGAAGCCAAAACCCTTGTCGTCCTTGAACCACTTGACCGTACCAGTTGCCATTTTTGTTGACCTAAAAAGTTGAAGACAGCGCCGCCCTCGCGAGCGCCGGACACTATCTTGACGCGCTGCCACGCACTAGGCAACCGGGAAGATCAAGACGCGACCCCTTCCGAACAATCAGTCTGAATGCCTTTGCGTGCGCCTTTGGCGAACTCGCTCGGCGCGCCCCTACTTCGCCCCGTGGCGCGCGAAAAAGGTATGGACGGCTGCCGTGCGCGGTCTTCGCTCGACCACTCGATGCGCGCCCGGATCTTTTGGACCCACCGCGAGGCGCAGGCGACCTCCCCCGCCGGTCGGCGCGAATGAACCGAGCACGGAGCGCGCTGCTCGCGTGATCCGATCGGTCACTGGCCACGCCGTCGAGCATGGGCGCTTATCGTCAGCTCAGCAGATGTGCACCGCCGGCAGACATCAGCGGACGGACCCACTGCACATTCCACCGGGCCCAGTCTCGCGATTTCTGGCTCAGGCCGGCAAGGCTTCCGGATCGCCGCACCGGCACGCCCGCGCTTTGTCTGGAAGCGCGGATTCTCCGCACACGCGGCAGGCGATGTTGCATGGCGCGATCGCCGTAATGATTCTTCGACAGTGTGGCTTCTTGTGCGGCGCGTTGCACCGCTGTTGGTCGGCTGGGACGGCTGCAGAGGTCATGCGCATGTCGCCGCCATAGGAGTGAACATCGCGAAAAATTCGCGTAGTCGCTCTGGCCTGGACGAGGATCCACGTCGGGTTCGCTCGGCATTTCGCTCGTGCGACGCTAGGCAATTCACCGTCCGCCTGCCGACTCTAGCGTATGAGCACGCGGCGCGAATGATCGGCGCGGGGACGGCGGACATCTTGAGACCAACATGCGTACTCGCTCAGCGGTCATCGATGAGCATCGGCTTCTGGTCCTTAGCGTCGTTCGCCGCCCGACCTGGTGCTCCGCGTCGGCGACTTGCTTCGCCTCTCTTGCGCATGCGCTCGACGTTGGGGCCCCGTTCGGCTCACACCGACGTCTCGCTCAGATCGTTCCGTCCCGGCGCCTCGATCGCCATCTTGGGAGTGGGTTTTCGAGCACCCGTCGCACCTGCGCATGCCGGCAATGTGCGGAGTTTTGTGGACACGATCGGTAGTTGCATTTCGATTGGGGCAACGAGTCGGTTTGGTCCACGTGTCGTGCTCGTCCCAGCGTTCGTTGCTGTCGCGCGACCCCGGGGCGATTCATGCGGACCCCCTCAGAGGGCGGCCGCATGCGCCACCTCACGCGCCCGCTGCCCGCACTTTCAGGAGCTGACGCAGGCCGGCGATGTGCTCCCGCACGGCACCCGTCACCGGAGGCTTCGCGTGCGCCAACGGTGTGGCGCAAGGCTGGGATTTGCCCAACGCTTCCCGTTGCGCATGGGCGAAGCGTTCGAGATCCAGTGCAGTGGCGGGACGAAGTTTCCCGGACGCGAGCGCCGTCGCAAACGACGGCATCCATCCGGCGGCCTGGCGGCCAATGCGCTCCGTGAGGCTGAAGATCGTCAACGAGTCACCCCCGGCCCCGATCACGAACTGGCGTGCATCGTCCGCGTCGATGAACGTGCGGCCGGCATGCTGGAGGGCAAGGGCCTGGGCGTCCGCGCGCTGCTGCGCGCCCGCTTGCTCGGCATGGTGGTCGGCGGTCCGACGGCGCACCAGGAGGGCGAAATCCACCGGATTGCGGAGCAGGGCGCGCAGGTAGTTGATGGGCGCCTTGGCAAGCTTCAGGTGATCCCAGGTGGCTTCCACGACATCGGAGAGGCGCTTGCCGTGCTCACGCGCCTCGCGCATGAGTTTGAAAATCAAGAAATCAAAAAACCCCAGGGTGCGCAGGCGCTGAAGATCCGCAGGCAGTTGGCCCGGTTGTCTCTTTTGAAAAACAGACGGGCTTAGATCCTTATATATTCCACCGTCTGCCACATTGGCAGACGGTACAGACAAAGAAGGCTGGGCCGAGGCGGATGCGGCTGATGAGGGCGTCTGGGCGGGTTTGGTCTCGTGCGTGCGCGAAGGCTCAATGAGGCCGAGGAGGCTCGCGGCATGTTCAGTGAGGTGAAGGTAGGCGCGACCAAACAAGCCGGCTTCGACATAGCGGCCCTGCGGGCGACGCTCGATGAGTCCAGCGACCTCGAGATCGTCGAGACTGCGATAGAACGTGCGCATGGACTGCAGGGCGCGGCCCGTGAGCAGCTCACGGCGCGCAAAGATGGCACCGAACGGTTTGGCCGCGTCGACGGTCCGCGCGAGGGCAGCAAGGACGGCGCGAGCGCGAGGGGAAATCTGTTCGATGTGCGCGGCACGAAACGCGGCCCGGAAGATGATCCAGGGCAGGTTGGTCGAGTCGCAGCGAAAAGCGGTGAGGGCGGCCGAATCTTCGGGGTGTGCTTCACCCTCGCCAGCAACGAAGCGTTGCGCGATAGACATGTCTAGCGGTCCATTTCAGTGAATGGATGGGTTTCGCTTGACTGTCGATCTTGTTGCGCTACACTCCGGGTTGAGCGTTGTACCCTTTCCGGTTTCCAGCCGGGGAGTGTGGTGCTAGGATTTCCAGCCAAGCCCACTTACGCAAAGGCCCTCAGTTTCCAGCTGGGGGCCTTTGTCTTTCAGGCTTTAGGTTTGCATCGGTCTTAGTTTCGTCACGAAAGGTCAATAAAAACAGAGGCTTAGAAAATTGGGTTGCATCTAGAAAAACATAGCGGAAACTCTAAGTAACTGATTGCACACGAGTTTCGTGCCGAAAGTCATTTACTTCAATTTCGACTCGATTAGGGCTTGAATTTCCTTGGCCCATTCGTTTGCACGCTCTGCCTCCACCTTCAGTCGCACACCAATCACGCCGCCGCGGGTGGTGATCTCACAGTAGTTCTTCTTGCCTTGCTTAACGATTAGCGTCTCGGCGGGAGGGGGCCTCTTTGCAGGTTTAGCCTGCACACTCAAAACTGCCTCCTTCTGCGTGTAACGCTCTTCCTTAACCAAGCGCTCAACAGCCTCGACGACTTCGCTCGTTCGCCCCTCTGAGTGCGCGCGCGAAAGCTGGGCGGCGGCGTCTGCGCCCAGTCTTTCAGGACGCTCTTCGAGGGCGGCTTTTGCCTCGGCCGGCAATCCGTCAAACGCGAAGATCTTGCTGACGTGGGATTCCGACAATCCAACCGCAGTGGCCAGCTCCTGCTGGGTTAGGGCGTCTGCAGCTTCTTGAAGGCGCTGAAAGTGCCAGTATTTCTCGTAGTCGGAAAGCGAGGGAGCGAAGAGATTGGAAAAGAAGGCCAGCCGTTCGGCCTGATCGGGCTCCATTTCGGAGACGATTGAGTCGATCTCCTCGATACCCAAGTCTCGATAAATCGCAACGCGGTTGTTGCCAGCGTTGATATTCCATTCGCCGTCTTCGCGTGCCTCCAAGATTACGGGGTGCACAAGCGGATGCTTGGCCAAGTTTGCTTTAAGTTCGGCGTATTGCTCGGCGGTAAGCTTACGGCGGCGCCCAGGAACCTCGTGGAGCTTCGAGATAGGGCGCTTAGCTCGTGCACCCTTGTCCAACTGCATCTTGAGAGTGGCGATCTCTTTGCGTTGCCGTTCAGCGGTCGCTTGCAACTGCATCAATTGGCCCGGCGCTGTGCGAGCAGGTACGGGTTGGACGTCCAAGGCTTTTTCCTTGTCCTCGTCCGTCACCTGAATGTTCTTGGCCCGAGCAGCCTGTTCCTTCATCCATGAAGCCATTGTTACTCCTCCTGTGCCCAGATGGCGCACACCTTGTCATCTACGCGATCGACCAACTGATCTACTGGAGTGCGAATTCGGCGAAGCGTTTCGGCTCCGACATCATTTGGCCCGAGATCGTAGAAGGTCGAGAAGCGCATATTTGTATTGCGCGCCAAGTCCGATTCAGGAATCTCAATAGGCACGACGCGCGAACCATAGATCTGGGTAATCCAGCCTTGGAGGATCTGGGCGGCGGGCTTTGACGTCATGCGGGTAACAAGGACGTCGACGAAGTCAAATTCCTTGGCCCGACCATCGTCGAACGCTTGCATCCCGTTGATCAGATCGCCGAACAGGTGCCAAAACTGCACCATCGAGGCAAAGCTCAACATATCTGGCACGACCGGCACAATAACTCCGTCGGCCGCGAAGATCGCGTTGATCGTGAGGTAGCTAAGGGTCGGCGCGGTATCGACGATGATGTAGTCGTAGGTATCCTTCAGTTGCGCCAATCCGTCATGCAAGACCTGTTCAAAGCGAACCTCTCCGTCGCTGGCTGCTCGTGCGGGCAACATAAATTCCGCATTGAACAGCTCGGTAGAGGACGGGATAATGTCTACGTTGGGCCAGTAAGTCGGGACGGGGAGGGTGGTCATGTCGAACGGCCTGCCCTCGAGATAAGCCTCGATCAAGGGCATGACGGTTTGAGATGAATCGACCTCAGCATGCGGATTGATGCCATACAGCGTGCTTGCGCTTCCCTGTGGGTCAAGATCGATATGCAAGACGCGGCGACCTCGACGCATCGAAAGACCTTGGGCGAGAAGGGTCGAGGTCGTGGTTTTTGTCACGCCACCCTTAAAGTTCGCCACAACGATAACCTTCGCCGGACCGTTGCGGGGGAGGGGATTGCGCTCAGAGCGGATCCATGCAATCGTCTCTTCGACCGTGAACTGGCGCGGGGAGCCGGGCTTGGCTTGCGTGCCTGCGGGAAGCTCGCCTTTCTTGAGCACGTAGCCCATGCGCTGCTTATCGATACCACACATCTCCTGCAGTCGAGCAGACGAGATGATGGGCGGCACTTTACGAGGGAAGGGCTCGAGCATCTCATCGCGGATTTTCTGCAGCATGCCGTCCGACAGTTTCGCCAGGTGCATGAGATCAGCGCCCGTCGTTTTCCCCGCCTTGAGCTTTTTGATGGTGTCCATCGTTCTACCTGTAGCGTCCAGTGGACCGATTCAGAATGTTTCGACCTAACCGGTCGAATCGTTCGAAGATTAGTCGTTGTGAAAAGTAAACGCAAGTTAAACTTTGCAGGTTCTGACGCGTCGCAGCGTCCTAACTGCGGAGCTTTTGCGGGAATATCTCGAAAGAAGTTGAAGTTGTGGGTCGGCTTCCATGCGGAAGCCCAAGAAGGGTAGGTGAGGCGCCGCTAGACGGGCTGAAGCCCGCTGCATGCCATTCGATCTTGGCGGGTAACTTATCAAGCCTTTGCGATAGCTTGAAGTTGCGTTTTGGCACCCATGGATTTCTCAAGATCGGGGCAGTCCAGTGCCTCACGTCCCGGGGCCTTGCCGCTCGCCGCGTTCAACTAAAGCCAAAGAGTTGAGGGATCTGCTGATGGCGAGATTGGACACCACCTTAAGGTCGTCGTAATGTTCACGATGTCCACCGTAGTGCCTGCCGAAATCAGCGTGCCCATGCGAATGTTTGCCAGTTCGCCGTTTTCAGTTACAGGCATGAAAACCGATTACGCAACTAACCGTCTAGCGCCGATCACACCGTAGGCCGCTTACCTCCCGGCAATGGGCGAATCCGCGCACGCGGACCGGGCTCTACTCGCTTCGCTCCCCGGGCCTGTAGTCCCGGCCATTCGGTAACGATCCCTTTCGCAACACCCACTTAAAAGACTCATCCAGAACAACCCGCTAAGGGGCTCTGCCCCTAGCGCACTGCAAGGGAGATGGCTTCGCCCTGGCCGCGGGGTATCCCCAAAATTTTTTCGGTAACGCGCTGAAAAAATCCCGGGTGATCCCCCTCCCCGCGTCCAGCCCTTGCAGCTTGCCTCCCCGGTCGTCGCCCGACGGTCGTCGGGTGCATGTGCGCAACCCCAGCACATCCACCCCGAGACCTAAAGGAAAGACCATGAAAGCCCAAACGAAGACCCCGCTCCCCGACGTCTACGGCCGCGTGACGGACAAGATCATTGCCGACCTCGAGCAAGGCGTCAGGCCATGGGTCAAGCCCTGGAAAGGCGGCAACGCCGGCGGCCGGATCACGCTTCCCGTGCGTCACAACGGCCTCCCGTATCAAGGCATCAACATTCTGCTTCTCTGGGGCGAGCAGCTCGAGAAAGGCTTCCAATCCAACCGTTGGATGACGTTCAAGCAAGCACAGGCGCTCGGCGCGAACGTCCGTAAAGGCGAGCATGGCACCCTCGTGGTCTACGCCAACAAAGTCACCAAGACCGACACCGACGACAATGGCGACGAGATCGAACGCGAGATCCCTTTTATGAAGGGCTACACCGTGTTCAACGTCGACCAGATCGAGAACCTGACCGCGGAATACCGCACGGAACCGGTGCCCGCCGACAGCGAGCCCCTCGAGCTGATCGAACATGCAGAAGCCTTCTTCGCCAAGACCGGCGCTGTCATCCGTCACGGCGGCGACAAGGCTTACTACGCGCCCGCACAGGACATCGTGCAACTGCCCATCCCCGAGTCATTCGACACGGCGCAAAGCTACGCCGCCACCAAGGCGCACGAGATCACCCACTGGACCAGCCACAAGAACCGCCTCGACCGCCAGCTCGGCAAGCGTTTCGGCGACGACGCGTACAGCGCCGAAGAACTGATCGCCGAGATGGGCGCCGCTTTTCTATGTGCGCAACTGGGCCTCACCCCGGCAGTCCGTGAAGATCACGCCGCGTACCTCGACCACTGGCTCAAGGTCCTAAAGGCCGACAAAAAGGCGATTTTCACGGCGGCCAGCCAAGCGCAAAAAGCCTGCGAGTTCCTGTTCTCCCTGCAAGACGAGAACGAACAACAAGCAGCGTGAGGGCATCGCCGAGAGGCCTGGGCGCACCGGTCCAGGCCGAGGACCGCTTTCTCTAAATAAGGAGATGGACTCGTGAGCAACTTCACCGTTGTTTATGCCGTCAATGTTCCGCACTACGGCAGGACCCAGATCGAAGCGCCGACGGCAGCCGAAGCGATCGCCGTAGCTAAGCATCGAGACCCGGCGGAAATCTGCACCGAGCGCGACCGCAGCAGCGCCGCTTGCGCGCGCATCGTCTCAATCACTGACGATGACGGCCGGAGCATTGCCGAGGGTGTCACCCTCGACGGGGCTTTTATGCGTTACGGCGGACGCCCCGCCTGGCTCCTCTGCGAAGCCTCACCCGCAATGCTCGAAAGTCTGCAGAGAATGGTTTCGCGCACCGACGATCTCGTACGCGCGTTGGCCTGCCCGAACGGCCGGAACGAACATCTCGTGGAGCGGCTTTGCGCCGCGTGTCATGTCGCGAAAGCCGTAATTACCTCGGCGAACGGCGAGAACTGAACCTAACGGACGCTCGACATATGACGATAGGATGTTGCCGCCTGCGGTTCAGCCAAACGATTGAGCAGCGATCAATGCGTATAGACCGATAACGCAGCCGGAGCTTGACGAACAACGCCGCCGGATAAACTCTCGGACGCGGTCTCAACGCAAGGCAGTACCTGCAAATTCCGGCGGCGATTTAGAGAGGGCACAAGACGGAGCGTCCCTGTCCCTCACACGCCGGCCGCGAGCTTACCGCCGATGAAGCCACCCACGATGCCAGCAATGAATGCGAACACGGCCAGCAGAACGACGAACCGATGAGCCTTGCGTTCAAGCGCGGCATTCGCGGCGACAAGTTGCGCGGCGCCGCCGTTGAGCTGATTTCCGATCTGCGCGGCCGCTAAGCGGCCGGCCTCAATCAGCTTGTTACCGTTCTGCTCGATGACTGACTCGAAATTGAGCTTCGCGGCCAGGAACGCTTTGCCGGCCGCGTCGGTGGTCGCCCGCTCGATCTTGCCAGATAACGCTTCGTCGACCTGCTCAAAACGCCGCACGAGCGCGTCGGCATCTTGCAGTAGCTCCGCCATCAGCGCTTCGCGCGCGGTGGATACATTGCCGCTCATGACCTTCTCCGTTACTTGAACAGAACCTTGTACACGTCATCCAGATTCTTGTGCGCCGACTTCGCCAGTCGTTGCGCCGAGATCATGCTGACTGCGCGAGCCTTGGTGTCGTCGTCGGTCGCTTCGCGGAGCATGGCCCGATAGTCCGTCTTATCCGCGACGACATCAGAGACGGTCCTTTTGAGGACACGCAGCCGCTCGAAAATTTCGTTTCTGAAAACCGCTGCTTCCGGTTTTAGCGTAAAGCATCTGCGTTCCGCGTGAAGGCCAAAAACCGCGCTGAACAGGCGCGGCACATCATTCGCATCTTCAAGCTCGACCTTGTTGAACACCACGCGGATTTTCTTGGCCGGGACACCGAGGCCCGCCAGTGTCTCAATGGTGTTGACCGTGTCGATCTGCTGTTTCTTCTCACTCACCGCTGGCACGACAAAATAGTCGAACTCTTCATGCGAGCCGTCGAACTGGCTCATCTGCTTGATGAACTCTTCGACGTTTGATGCGCCGACATCGACGATGGCCGAATCGAGCGTCATCAAATCCTCTTGGAGCCCTCCGTAGTCCTTGCCCTTGAGGCGCTCTGCGCCAGTGCCGGACGATCCCGCATTAATCGTTTCGACCTCAAACTTCGGCGCGTTCATGCGCGGCGCGAGGAGATTATCGACCAGCGTCGTTTTGCCCGGATTTCCACTGAAGTTGATGACGGCGACTTTCATTTGCGGCTCCTTCGTTGCTGTTTGGCCAGGCGTTCGTAACGTGCCAACTTTTCGGCTTGTTCAGTCGGGTCGGGCTTCATCAGACGGTCAAGCTCTTGCATCGACATCGGCTCGTGTGGGGTTCCGTGTGAGGTCGCGTCCGTCGATAAATCTGAATGGCTTATCGAGGATGAGTCAGAGTAGTGCCGTTGTGACACTGGTTCGGTGGCGCTGGGTTGCTGGACATTAGCCGAAAGTTTTTGTCCCACAGTCTCTCGCTCGACGTGCTGCTTCTGCCTGTACCGGTAGAGGTAACTTTTCAATGTGGCTTCGGTCAGATCGAGTCCGCTCGCTCTCAGGGCTTTGAGAACATCCACGATCCGCACGCCCGCTGAGAGTCTCTGTTCTATCAGTGGCATCACTTCACGTACTTTCGCCGCCTTGGTTTTCGGCTCCAGCGCCGTCAAAGCCTGCACCACGTCACGTTGCGGCATTCAAGCATCCTCCAAGCTATTGATACGCACTCCTTCTGCATCTCTCACGCATTCTTCATACTACCAACTTGCATCTGTTTTGCAACCTCTGTGCTGCTTCATTGCATCCACTTCGCCTACGCCCTACGGGCTAGATGATTTTCACGCCCTTAACACTGAGAGATCCCTGTCCTTAACAGGCCAGAAATCTCGATACACATCACGCACCCCCTTCGGGAGTGCAAACCCTTGATATGACCGGACTCGTATAGAAAGTGACACTACTTTGGCTCTATAGCGTTGCTATAGGAATTCACAGGAGAGCTATGTGTTTGCTCATCTGATACCTATAGACAATACTCTAGGTTAGAAGATTGAGTTACTCTAAATTTAACAACAGGGGATGGCGACGCATGAGCACAGGCAAATCGATCCCAGTCTGGTTTTCTGAGGAGGATCGCCGCAGGGTCGAAGAAGCTGCGGCACTGGCAGGCTATAAGCATCTGTCGAAATATATTCGCGACAAAGCGATGAGTCGTGATAGTCAGCGCGAAGCGGCCCGCGACAGCATGGAAACGTGGGCTGAGCGGCAAGAGCTCATCGGCCGACTAGCGGAAATTGAACGTAGCCAAAAATCCGCGCATACGCTTTTGGCCGCGCTGCTTTTTTTGATGCGCAAGAAGGCGACGTCGGGCGATTTCAACGATCTCGTGCTTGCATGCGAGAACGCCGTGTCAGGTGCCGGGATGCCCAGAGAATTACTTGCCGCCTCCTCTCCAGAATTGGCCTCGCTGGTAACCCGATTGACGGAGGATTCGTGATGTCAGAACCGATTGAGCAGATCGACTCGGACATTCAGGCTGCGCTTGACGCGCCGAGCATGAGCGACTGGCTGCACGATGCACTGCTGAGCGCCTTGCAGCGCGACTGCACTGATGCGGCGTGTGATGCTCAAATACTGGCTGCGTGGCTCGCCCGGCGCCGTGACGCGGTGGTCGGGTCCAGCGCGGGTTAGGCCGATGCAGAAACATGAAGCGGAAAACGCGACCCTGCTCTTTGGCGTGAGCTTACCCATTGCCGGCTGGCTTGCCGGAACCTACGCCGCGAACGTACCGCTGCGCCCGTTCCCGGAAGCGCTCACGGCAGCCCTCCATACGACACCGCACAATCCGCTCGTCGCAAGTGGGGTCGTGCTCGGTCTTGGCCTTGCGGCGACCACCGCGTATCTACTGCACGAATACGGCGACGACGGATTCCGTGGTGCCCGGTACCACCGCTGGCTGCGCGGTGCGCGCATGGCCAACTGGCACGGCGTCAAACAACAGGTGAACGCCGCGAATCGTCGAGAGAACCGCCGTCTTCGCGCCGAACTGAAGCGCGCAGCAGACACCGGGGCCTCGAGTCTCGCAAGAGCAGACTTGCCTCCCATCATGATCGGCCGGATGCCGATGCCGTTGCACCTTGAAAACCGGAACACGCTGATTTGCGCGACCATCGGCGCTGGTAAGTCGGTCGCAATGGAAAGCATGATCGCGTCGGCCGTGAAGCGCCGCGACAAGATGGCGGTCGTTGATCCGAACGGCACGTTCTATTCGAAGTTCAGCTTTCCCGGCGACACCATTCTCAATCCGTTTGATCAACGTTCAGCGGGATGGACCATCTTCAACGAGATCCGGGGCATTCACGACTTCGACCGGATGGCGCGAAGCATCATTCCGCCGCAGATCGATCCGACCGACGAGCAATGGTGCGCGTACACGCGCGACGTACTCGCCGACACCATGCGCAAGTTGGTCGAGACCAATAACCCCGACCAGGATGCGCTGGTCAATCTCCTCGTGCGCGAGGATGGCGAGGTGATTCAGGCATTCCTGGCCAACACCGATTCTCAGGGCTATTTTCGCGAGAATGCGGAGAAGGCAGTCGCCTCCATTCAGTTCATGATGAACAAGTACGTGCGGCCGCTTCGGTTCATGTCCAAAGGCGAATTCTCGCTTTATAAATGGGTGCACGATCCGAACGCAGGCAACCTGTTCATCACGTGGCGCGAGGACATGCGCACGACGCAGCGCCCACTCGTGGCGACGTGGATCGACACGATCTGCGCCACCATCATGAGCATCCCCGATAGCTCGGCGCCGCTGGCGCGCCGGCTTTGGCTCTTCCTTGACGAGCTGGAATCGCTCGGCAAGCTAGAATCCTTCGTGCCGGCAGCAACGAAGGGTCGCAAGCACGGTCTGCGCATGGCCGCGTCCATTCAGGACTGGGCGCAGCTCGACGAAACCTATGGCAAGGACGCCGCGCGGACCTTGCTTGGATGTTTTCGCAATTACCTTATTTTTGGCGGCTCGAACGCGCTCAATACCGATAAGGCGAGCGAGATTCTGGGCAAGCATCAGGTTGAACGCATCCAGATCACTACAAACGCAGGCGGTGGAGCGGGTGGTGGGGGAGGGCGCAGCCGCAACATGGTGACGGGTCCGCCGGAACCGGTTGTGATGGATTCGGAGATCTCGTTCTTGAAAGACCTGGAGGGCTACGTCATGTTTGGCGAAGACTTCCCCATCGCGAAAATCAAACTGCCGTACGTCAAGTATCCGCATCGGGCGACTGCAATCGAGATCAAGTGAGGGAGGCACGGCCATGCTCAATGTGACGCCGATTCGCGGCAACAACCAGTATGCGGCCGCCCATTACTTCTCGTCGACCGATGACTACTACGCCAAGGAGAATCCCGGCGAGTGGCAGGGCGAAGGGGCGCGGCACCTCGGGCTCACAGGGCCAATCGAGCAGGCACAGCTCTCGCGCCTTTTGGACGGCCAGCTTCCTAACGGCGAGCGTATCCAGACGACGTTCGACCCCATCGACAGCAAAAAGCGCATGGGGCTCGACCTCACGTTCTCGGCGCCGAAGTCAGTGTCGATGCAAGCGCTCGTTGCCGGTGACCGCGAAGTGACCGCTGCGCACGATCGCGCCGTGACCCGCGCGCTCGAACAAGTCGAGCAACTGGCTGAGGCCCGCAAGAAGGTCAAGGGCAAGAGCTACCGTGAGCGCACGGGCAACATGACCATCGCCAAGTTCCGGCACGAGATGAGCCGGGCGAAAGATCCTCAGTTGCACACGCACTCGGTCGTGATGAACATGACGCGGCGCGCCGATGGTGCATGGCGCGCGCTCGCGAACGAGGATATTTTCCGCGTCCAGCATGAGGTCGATGCGATTTATAAGGCCGAGCTGGCAAAAGGCCTGCAGGCGGTCGGCTACTCGATCCGCCTGGTTGATGACAAAGGCAATTTTGAGTTAGCCCACATCAGCCGCGACCAGATCGAAGCGTTTTCAGCACGGAGCCGCGTGATTGAAGAGGCGTTGGCCAATGAGGGTAAGACGCGCGCGAGTGCGACCACGCTCGAAAAGCAGGTGATTGCACTCGCCACGCGCCCGCGCAAGGACGAGTCCGACCGTGAGATCGTGAAGCAATACTGGGTTGAGAAAAGCCGCGACCTCGGCATTGACTACGGTCCGAAATCACGGCTCGATGGACGCAGTTATGACGTGAACGGCGGGCGAGAGCACGCAGTACCTGGAGAGCCCAGCCATACGCGCGATGCAAAAGGCGACGGGGTGACCGGCAAGGTGAATGGGGAGGTGGCGAACTGGGCGAGCAGCGGGGCGAACGACGGCGTCGACGGTCACAGAGGACAGGTTTCTAAGGCCGGTGAGCGCGATCGTGTCGCCGCAACGAGTTTGCCGGCGAGCCTCACGCCTGCACAAGCGGTCGTGCAGTACGCTATCCACCATCTGACTGAACGTGAAGCCGTCGTGCGTGAGAGCGCGCTCATGGCGACTGCGCTGCGCCGAGCTGTCGGATTGGCAGGCCCCACCGACGTTCGCGCCGAAATCAAGCGATTGGTCCGACAGGGCGCGCTGATCGAGGCGGTGCCGGCCTATCGGATGGCCGAGCGCAAGGAGGGTCTCGCGCTCTCGGTTGCAGGCTGGAAGCGCTATCTGCAGGAGCTCAAGGGTTGGTCGAACAAGCAGGCGCAGCAGTATATTGCCAATGCGATCAAACTGGGCTCACTCGTGCCGGCCGAGAAGCGATACACGACGCAACAAGCGCTTGCTCGCGAAAAAGCTATTCTCGCGATCGAACGGACCGGACGTGGGGCCGTCGCACCGATTCTGGAAATTGCCGCCGTCAGATCGGCGCTTGAACATTCCACGCTGAATGCAGGGCAGCGTTCCGCTGTAGAAACGATCGTTGCCACGGGTAATCGCTTTGTGGGCATCCAGGGCGACGCCGGCACAGGGAAGACCTACACCATCAACCAGGCCGTTTCCCTCATCAAACAGGCGTCGGCCCAGACGATGCAACAAGGCTACCGTACCGTCGCGCTCGCGCCATATGGCAATCAGGTCAAGGCGCTTAAGAACGAAGGACTCGAAGCGCATACGCTCGCGAGTTTTCTTCGGTCGAAGGATAAGCCCGTTGACGGCAAGACGATCATCGTGTTGGACGAATCTGGCGTCGTCGGCGCTCGCCAAATGGAGCAGCTCATGCGATCGGTCGAGAGGGCCGGTGCGCGCATGGTGTTGATCGGAGACACTAAACAGACCGAGGCCATTGAGGCTGGCAAACCGTTTGCCCAGCTTCAACTCGATGGAATGCAGACCGCACGGATCAGTGAAATACAGCGACAGAAAGATCACGAGCTGAAGGTGGCGGTCGAGCACGCAGCAGAACAGCGTGTCGCCCAATCGCTCGCGCATCTCAAACACGTTGAGGAGCTGAAAGAGCCGACGGAGCGACACCGGGCGATTGTGAATGACTACATTGCCCTCACCGAAGCTGAGCGCCGCGACACACTGATTGTCGCCGGCACCAATGAAGCTCGACGCGAGATCAACAAGATGGTACGCGAGTCGCTGGCGCTCGCCGGCAACGGGCGGGAGTTTGAGACGCTGACTCGCGTAGACATGACGCAGGCGCAGCGTCGCTTTGCACCGAGCTATCAGCCCGGTATGGTGATTCAGCCCGAGAAGGACTACGTGAAAGCGAGGTTGGTGCGCGGCGAAACGTACCGCGTGACCGAAGCATTGCCCGGCAACGCATTGATTTTGTCTCGGCAAGATGGCACGACGGCGACGATCAATCCTCGTAAGGTGACGCAGCTGAGCGTCTATCGCCTTGAGCGGGCTGAGCTGTCGGTCGACGACACCGTGCGGATCAATCGGAACGATGCAGGTCGAGACCTCACCAATGGCGATCGCATGCGTGTGGCCGGCGTGATCGGCGGTGTGGTGACCCTCGAATCGGTCGAGCATCGAGACGGCCGCCCCGTGCGATCCATTGAGCTGCCGACCGGTCGACCGCTCCATCTTGAGCATGCGTATGCATCGACCGTCCATAGTTCACAGGGCTTGACCAACGACCGGACCTTGATCGCGCTCGACACCAAGAGCCGCACGACGTCCATGAATTTGTATTACGTCGCCATTAGTCGGGCGCGATACGAGGCGCGGGTCTACACGGACTCGGTCAAATCGCTGCCGGCGGCGATCGCACGTCGATTTGACAAGACGACGGCCTTGGCGATTCAGCGAGAGCGCGAACTGCAACGCCGCGGTGTGGGTACGCCGCCGGGAGGCGCGGCAGAGGGTAAGCAAGGGCTGCAACGTCAACTGCCCGAGGACCATCGCAGGCAGCCGACAAACGGTCGCAAGCCCTTGGATTACGGTCGATTCAGATAGGTCGCTTCGGTAACGAATGCGCGAAATGCGCGCTTATTTGTCGGTGTTGTCAGCGCTTTGGCGGCTACTCGTCACGCATCAGCCAGCATCCGCTAGCTTCAGCGGCTAGCCCTACGATCGGTCTGATGGCGTCCGTCCCAAATCGACCAACGCCCGCGAAATTGGCCCTATCATTCTCGCGCAGGCGATCGACATGGCGAAGATCACGAAAAACCCGATCCAACGTCCAGGGTCCGGCCAAGTGGCCAAGACAAGCACCAGGTTCGTTGCATACCACAGGAGAAAAAAGGCGACCGCCAAGTAGGCAATCAGATCAGCAAGACGGACAAGGGGTGGTCGGGTCATCGATCGTGCTCCGTTTGTAGATTGACGGTGCAACGGGAAGTTGAAGCAGCCCGGACTATTCTCGAACCAGCATCGCGCGCGGCACAGGCGGGCACACCGATGGGGCTCACCGACATGCGGGCTTACCGATATCCGAGCGGACACTGCTACCAACGCACGCGCTGTTGGTAGGTGTTGTCGATATAGACGTCGATGGCGCGCGGATTCTGCGGTGGTTGCCAGAGCACCTTGTCGAACACGTACACGGTGTAGATGTTGTCATAGCTGCCGGTCGTGTACGAGCCGATCGACTGACCGACACAGGCTCGCGCGCCCGCGGCATAGCCGTTACCGACCGATGACTCCGATAGTTCCGGTGGGGCACTCAGCGAGTATGTCCCGTCGCCGCCGAACCATCCTCCCTTGTTACCGCTCGATCTTCTTTGGCCCTCGACGACATAGG
This sequence comes from Caballeronia sp. 11_S32, assembly GCF_056930355.1. Classification (NCBI taxonomy): domain Bacteria; kingdom Pseudomonadati; phylum Pseudomonadota; class Betaproteobacteria; order Burkholderiales; family Burkholderiaceae; genus Caballeronia; species Caballeronia sp. 11_S32. The sequence continues at coordinate 241,141 of NZ_JBXOWH010000006.1, read as the reverse complement.
AGCCACGCTCGGCCGGCAGCAGCGGCGCCGGGCAAGGATCGTAGGGATCATTGACCTGACGGGCGTAGCTCGATCCGTCATTTCCATCAGCTTGATCGCATCTCGGAAACAGTCTTCCCTTGCTGAGGTCGTGGTAGAGCTGATTGATAGGAGGGACGCATTCGCCTACGCCTTTGGGGCCACCGTTCGATGCAGGATTGGCCAAGCACAGCAGCACCTTGCAACCGTACTCCGAGGCATGGGCCGGCACTGATGCGCCGAGGACGAGCAAGATAATCACGGCTCTTTTCATCGGTTTTCCTCCCGAAAGCGCTTCTCCCTTATGCGAGAGAAGCGTTAATTCACAAACTGCACGAACGGCGCAGCCTGCTGCGTAGTTGATGTCGCTGTACTAGTCGATGCCGATGTCGGTGATCGCTGGACGGAGACGGGCTGCGTCGCACGCGAAGCTGATGTAGTAGAGGGACGCGTCTGGCTGACTTTGTCCGCCGAGCCGTTGGCCGGCGTTGCCAACCGCACTCTGACCGCCGACTCGCTGTTGGCATTCTCGGCCGGTGAATCAGGGGGCTGGTCACGCTGCGACTGTCCGTCTGCAAACATCACCCATTGCGGCGTCACGGCCGTCCGCTTCGTTGGTTTCTGGGCTGCCGCGTGTTGCGGCGTAACGCGCGCATCGGCGCTGTCCGGCTTCACGGCCGGCACAACGGGAATGGGCTCGACTGTGTCTGTCGCGTTCGCCACCACCTTCTGCACGTAGCTGCGCTGACCCGCGCGATCTGGCCGAAAACCGCGCGTGAAGTTGCCGGAGTAATAGCAGCTGAAAGCAGCGCGCAGGGCTTGTTGTTCGTCTGGAACCCTTGCCCTCGCGCGCTGATAGCAATCTCGTAGAATCGCGCTGCCGGCCTTGAGATTGCGGCACGGCTCGAATATCGTCTCGTATCGCTCACCATATTTCGCGAGGTTGTAGCGATTGACCTGTCCGAGTCCCATCGAAAAATTGAAGCCCTGCCGCTCAAGCTCTCGCGCCGTCGCGACTGCTTCCGCCAGGTTGCGCGGCTGACGCTCAAGTCGGCCATCTACGACACCAATCACGAAGGGATTGCCAGCCGACTCGGTGCGCACCACACCCCTGAGTGTTGTCGGGTGAACACCCGGCGCGCATTCGGCTGCCAGCTTGTCGAACGGTAGAGAAGGGGCCGCTGTTTGGGCGCAGGCGAACCGGGCAAAAGCGAGCAACACCCCGGCCGCGGCGAGTACGGGTAGAGCGTCACGCGCCTGCATAAAGAATCTCCGATATATAGCGGCCGTTGCGCTCGGTGTATTTCCACTGCACGACGACGTCAATACGCCTTCTGACGCGCTCGATGATTTGCTCGCGGGTCATCGAGGTGTGCCCGTCCATCAGCTCGCCAAAGCGGTCATACATCTCGGCGGGTGAATCCGTGTGAATGGTCGTGAGCGAACCTTTGTGTCCCGTGTTGAGCATGTTCACGAATTCGACCGCCTCTTGTCCGCGGATCTCACCCATGATCACCCGATCAGGTGTGAGCCGCATGCACGAACGAAGCAGCGTGGTCGGCGTCACAGCCGCCTGCCCCGAGACTTGATGACGGGCATAGGACAGTCGCACGCAGTTCGGTTGGGCCGGCTCGATCTCGCGGGAGTCTTCAATGGTGACGATGCGTTCGTGCGCGGGTATCTCCTGTACCAGCGCGTTCAGGCATGTCGTCTTGCCGCAATACGTACCCGCGGAAATGACGATGTTTTTGTGGGCCAGCACCGCGCCGCGCAAGAACGCGTCCCACTGCCTCGCCCGATACATCTCCTGCAACCGTGCATCGGAATAGGGTTCATCGATCACATCGCCGTTCACGAATCGGAATGCACCCTGTTCCAGGTACTTCGGCAGACTCATCCGAACGAGCGACTGCTTGCGAATCGTCATCGCGATGGTCCCCTCCGGCACGACGGGCGGCAGGATCATTTCGGCCCGGTAGGTTCCTCGCTCGAAATCCGGAATCCCATCATCGAGATTAACCGGGATTTCGGCGGAGAGTATCGGGCTCTCTCGGTCGACTTCGAGGCTCTTGAAGGAAGCGGTGACATCGGCCAATGACGAAAGCAACTGATACGAGAGTCCCGGCACTTCGATCTTCTCGGCGTAGTAGGAGTCTTTCTTTCTCAGCCATAGCTCGCCCGGCTTGTTGACCTGAATCTCGGTGACTTCCTTGTCATCAAGATAGTCCGCCAGCAAAGAGAGCTTGGCCCGGAAGGAGGCAATCTGCGACATGTCTCCTCCTCACTGAATGAACGTCACGCCGTCAACGTGCTTCGCCGCGTCGATCTGGTCCTTGTAGATCGATGTGAAATCCAGATCCTTGTTCACATAGATACGTACGCGCGAGCCCGCTGGCACCGTGACGGTAGGTTGGATATTGATGTACGGAGAAAGCACTTGTTGCGATGACTGGGCTGCGGCTTGCTGCACCGACTGTCGGTATTGCGAGGCAGAGTTGTACTGATCGCCCGAACTCACACCGACATTCGACGCGCCGGCGCCGATGATCGACAGGAGCGCCGACATACCAAAAATCTCGGCAAAATGGGTGTCGACGATCCCGCCCATGCCGGCCGTACCGAGCTGATCGCTGCCCGCGCTGTCGATGGCAACCTGCACGCCGTCCGGCCGACGCAGCGTGTTCCACACGACGAAGAGACGATCCTGGCCCTTGCGCAGCTCGGCGTTATACGTGCCGCAAACTCGCGAGCCCCATGGAATCAGTTTGAGCCGACCCTGTGCGCCATACACATCGCGTTGCACAAGCGCGCACAGCTGACCCGGAAGATCGGAGATCGCCCGAGGTTCCAGGACCGCTTCGATAAACTCGCCCTGCAAAACCTTGTAGGGAAGATTGTCGATTTGGCTTGCCATGCTAACCGGCACAGCATTGCCGGTCACTGCACGGGCGAAGCGCGAATTGGCATCTTGCGGGCCTTGGTCGCCCGAGCCACCGCCGAGCATCCCGGCGCTTTGCCGCGCCTGACCGCCCGAATCGGGGCCAGCCTGTGTTTGAACGTCGGCAGGCTGATTCCCGCTGTTTGGGGGAATGATGGCCGACTTCATGCGAGCTTCGAGCAACCGTCGCGCTTGTTCGCGACGCTGCATCTCCATTTGCTCGCGCTGCGCCTTCATTGGATCGTCGGCCTGCACGGTGCTGGCCGGGGTTGCCGCGGGTGCGGCGGTGACGGCAGAGGCGCTGGCCGCCTCTTGATCCTTGAGCTTCGGGACAGGCTTCCGGTCCGGGATGGAAAGTTCGCTATTGGCTGCCGTCTTGGCCGAGTCATTGCCGCTATGCTTGACCAGCCACACCGCCACGATCGCGGCGGTCGCTATCGCTGCGATGGCAACACCGCCAAGTCGCTTCTTGCGGTTGTCGGCAACCATCGATGTGTTGGCCTGCTTTTCCCACTCCCGAACGGCTGCTTCGCGGTCCTCGGCGGGGTTAATGTTCGGATCCACCATATCAGTGCCCCTCGGCATTGAACGCTGAAGCGGTGCTCACGTCAGCACGGCGATAAGGATTCGCGTTGTTTTGTACGCAAAGATGGGCATTGCCGTTGCGGAGGGTAAAGAGGCTCGCTGTGCGCTTGACGACCATGTACGGGCCTTCCCGACGCAGACTCACTGCAGATTCGGTGCCGTCCGGACCCACCGTGTAGAACGACGGGATCTCAGCATTCTGGTCGAACAGGAAATAAGTGAACTGTCCATCGTCAAAAGCGCGTCTGAGGGGAATTGCAATCTTGTCTCCCGAAACACCATAGTCAATATTGAGCCGTGCAGGATCAATTCCATTGCTCGCACTACCGTCGGATCGAGCGGCGCCGGCAGAGCCGCCCATGCTCGCGTTCATGTTTGAGGTTGAATTCGGGTAAATGAAGCGCACGAGAAACGTCTGCGTCCTTCGCGCGTTTGAGCTCGTAAGCTTGAAGTAGTAGGTCCGCTTGTCGGTAACGACGGTCAGGTTGGTTGCCGCATTCGGCTCGACCGGCTTGATGAACAACCGATTTTGGTAAGGGACCGTTTGCCATGCGATCGAATCGCCCAGAGAGACCACCTTGACTACCTCGTCGTTGGCAAACTCAATGGAAGTCTGATATCCATACGTGCCCACCATCTCATAGACCTGATTTGGGTCATAGGGGACTTGCTTGACACGATCATCGGTCACAAGTGCGTGAGGCAACTTGGCTGCGAGTGACGGAACGGAGAACATCGGAGTCGTTGCGCTGATAAGGACTGCTACAGCGATAGGATCGAATTTGCGATTCATGGTCTGATTCCTTGCTCGAAGCGTGTTACTGGCGGCTCAACTCTTGATCTTTCCGATAACCCGTCGTGGCATAGCCAAGCGCGTTTTCCCAGCGGTCGCCCAATGCGAGCGGTTTGTACGTGAAGGTGTAGCGCACAAGCGCCGTGTAGTACTCGGTCTTCGTCGGGCTGCCGGGCTTTTCGATAATCGATTGGAACGAGACCTGATACGCATCCTTCCCGAGCGACGTGATGCCGGTGATCTTCGGATAGCGACGCCCGCCTTGGCCTAATTGGTAGTAGGGATTGTTTGCGTTGTCGGCGCTGGTCTCCGCGTCATATTGGGCGGCGACAGATTGTGTCGAATGCAGCCGACACAAATCGGCGAAGCGCTGCCGCCAGTCGGGGTCAAACGTATTGCAGTACATGATGAAGTCATATACCTGACTCTGGACGAAGCTCTCTTGCCCGGTGATCGTCTCCTTGTTGACCACCTGCTGTTTCACCACATGTCCGTTGGCGTCGAGCACCGATACGACAGGAACGACCGTGTGAATATTAGCGAGCACTGTGATCGCGCTCGCCATGCCGCCGACCACGAACAGAAGCAAGGCGATGAAAAGGTAAGCACGATTGCGCTCTTGTTTAAGCTTGTTTGAGCCACCAAGCTGCATACGTCGCGTTGACTCGTCGCCCGTGAAGGTCCCCTTTCCGAAGGGTTTCATTTCCCTACTCCTTTTGCAAGCGCCATTCGGGCTATCATCACCAAGGTGCCAGTAGATGAAGAGGCTCCTCCCGCTAGCGCTGACGCCCAGCTCCTAACCCCCAGCATGAACAGAATCAACACGCCCTCGACGATGACGAGCTGAGCAGTTTGCTCACTGGTTGCCAATCCATCTGATTGCGCCACCTTTCCCGCCGTGTCGATAGCGTCACCGAACGCGAGAAAGCCGAACCGAACTATCGCAATCACCAAGATGTACATCAAGCAGAACGTCAGCATCTTGCTCACCCAATTGATGAACCACTGCCGTGTCTCAGGAAACATCAGAAAGCCAATGAAAAGAGGGCATAGCACCATCGTGATCGCAAGTCCGAACTTGGCTATCGTCATGTAGACGAGAGCCAGCACGAACAGAACGCAATTCAACACGAATAAGAGAATGCCGTCGCATATCATCGCGAATTGATAGAAGTCCACGGAGCGAAGACGCTCCGACACTGCTTCCACGTTATTCCAAAGTGCGTCCAGCATTTGGGCTGTTGGTTTGCCGGCCATGACCGTAGCAGCAGCGCCCTCCATGAACGAAACAAACGCGGAATAGAGGGTCTGCGCAAATCCTCCCCAATTTAGCGTTCCGAACACAGCAACCGTCATCACGGCTTTTGCTAGGACGTCTTTCCACTGCATGGGCGCGTACCCTGCGTACACCTTGTAGCCAAACAGCGCCCAGTACAGCACGGCAGCGAAGTAGATCGGCGTTGATATGGCCGCCGAGATGGCTGGATACGTCTGCGCCAGGAATGACTCGGTAACGCCGTCCGCAGCACCAACCAAGCCTTGCAGAGACATGTCGGCCATGCTATTTAGCTCCCTTCACTTCGTGCCAGTGTGTCGCGACGCGCGAGTCGATGACTTCATCGCGACTCAATTGGTACCCTGTTGCCGTGGTAACACGCTTTCGTATCTCCGCGACGCAAAACGAAAAGTTGGATGCTTTAGGGTTAGCCTTCTCGAAGATAATTTCGCCACATCGAATTGGGTACGAAGGCACCCATCTTCCGAACTGATTTGAGTCGGCGGTCAGCAACGGATTGCCGGCTGGAACCACAAGCATGCGACCTTCTTTCGACGGTGGTGCAACTTCATTCGACATGCTCGCAGCTTGATCGGTTGGTTGCTTCGGAAAAAAGTAATAAACGGCTCCTCCGATGGCGATAACCAAGGTGGCCCCAGAAATCAGCATCCAGTGAAGATTGCGCATCAGTGTTACTCCTTCAGCTCCGCGTGTTGATCGACTCGAATTTGCACGCGCACGGTGACTTGTCGAGCTTGTTCGATGAGTTTGCGCATCCGTTCACGAAGGATATGGCGAGCAGTACGACGAACAAGCGCCATCCCCTCTTCGCAAGTTTCATCATTGGCCAGAAAAGAAGTAAAGCGGGAAGGAAAGCGAGGATTTTCATGACATTTCTCTCAGGGCTCTTGTCCTCTTGCGCGCGAGGACTGACTATTGGCCTGCGCGATGGAAATACTTCTGTGTCGCGGCTGTCGCTTGATTCTGCTGATTCACGAGGTTCGCTTGGAGATTCATGTTCATCGCGTTGAGCTTCGCCATAGCACTCGACAACATGCCGTTCTCGCTTGATATACGGTTCTGCAAATCTTGTGCGTCTTTGACGTTCGTTGTCGTATCGACCTGCTGACTCATCACGGATAGGTTGTTCAGGTGCGTCTGAACCTCTGAATACAACGAATCGCCGCCGGCCAACGCAGCACGGACGGAATCCGTGCTCATCTTGTACGACGTCGCATTTTGCGCATTGGGATTGGCAAATACGTCTTGCGGCATTGTGTTGATGAGCTTCTCGTAATAACTTTGCCTCGCGCCGAAGGTGCCACTCTGCTGTTGCGAGACGACCTCTTGCCAGGATCCCGGCACGACCGATGCTGCGTTGATCGACTGATTCAGGCCAATCGCACCACGACCGTAGCTTCCGGTCACCGCCGCGTATTGATCTTTGAGCGTTCTGTACTGGTCCTGCAGTTGCGAGAGCTGCTGCTCCAATTGCAGAAAGGTGGCAGCGTCAAACGTTGGAATACCCGTGGCGTAGATTGGCACCGAAACGCTGAGTGAGAAGCCTACAGCAATGGCAACAAGCGTAGTTTTCACGTTCACGCTCCTTCTTTCTTGAGGTTGTGCGTGTTTTCGGAGATCGCACGCTGCATAAAGACCGGCAACCACTTCTCCGGGTCGTCGGTTTCGAGCTCACTGATGATTTGCTCCATCAGCGCAACCCCCTTGTCGTTCGAGGAGAGCACCGGGATAAACTCGGGCATATCTGAGAGATCGAACTTGACTCGGATCGACTCATTACCACGTCGAATCAAAAACTTGAAGCTCTCGGGTGGTGTGTTGTGAACGAAATCGAACTCGCCGTCCGTGAGGCCAAGACGATCCACGAGATCGGTCTTGCTCGCCTCTCCGTTCGGGAGGTAGATCTTCGTTGCAGTCTGCTTCTGGATCGAATCGGTCTCGCTGTAAAGATATTTGGCGTCGGGCGTGACGAAGATGAGCAGCCCATTTTTGCGGCGGATCTGCATGATGTAGCTGTCAATCTTCTCTCGCCAATACGCGTGTTTGACGAGGTTCTGGCCTTCCTCCAGTACAAGGATGAACGGCTCGCCATTCATTGACTGTTCGATACGGTGAAACGGATAGCTCAAGACGACGGGCAGTTCGGGTCGAGCCACTCCGTCCTTGATGAGCTGCCGCATTTCGAAGCAGTAGTGCCGGCACTGCGTGACGTCGATGCTGTCGTGCTCGTTATCGAACACGCCCCAATTGGCGCCCGCTGAACCATTTGCGCCGTGCCAAATCCTCATGTCCTTCGCCAGTTCTCCCTGGCCGAAGCACCACGCCACATTACGCAAACGGCGATCTTGGAAAGGCAAGACGTCGTAGTTCTCACAGACAGCTCGTTTGAATCGCTCGATGTCGTCGGGCGTGAGCTTGCCGCCGTAGCACGTGCGCATCAGCGTCATCAGTTCAACGAGGTACGAACGGTTTTCGGGCGAGTCGGGTAGCTTGAAGGGGTTCCAGCCTGTGTTTCCCTGCACCGACAACGTGGTGTGAGGAGCGCCCATTGCGCGCATGAAAACCTTCGCGCCCTCGCGGTTGTCAAACCAGAAAACGCGCGGACGCGCCTTGTCAGCCATGGCGATCAGAGCCGACAGAAGGGTTGTTTTGCCTGCTCCGGTGTCCGCGGTCAAGGCCATGTGCCCCGCGACCATCCCTTCCATTTCTCGGTGGAAGTTGAAGTAATAGGCGGTACCACTCTCCGTCTCAAAGGGCATAATCGCCGGGCCCCACAGGTTGCCGTCGATCTTTCCAATCGCGTAGTTATGCAGTGATGCAAATCCCGCAAAGTTGCTGGACTTGATCTTGCCTCGCCGGCCGATGAAGTGCTGAGCTTGGCCTGGAAGCTGGGACCAGAAGAATGTCTCGACGGCGAACCATTCACGCACGGCCTTGACGCCAAGGTTCACGAACGATTTCTTCAGCAACGCGACCGCTTTATCGAGATCCGCAATCGTTTGCTTTTTGTTCTCAACAGGATCGGCGTGCTCTGTTGCGGCAGGCACATGGGCGAGAATCGTCAAGTGATGGAGGCCATTGACAGCTCGGCCGCTGGTTAGGTCGCGCAAGCCATCCGTGATTTCCTTCTTATCCTCCTCCGCACCACCTTCCCGGTCGTTGACCACGAGACGTCGTCGCTCCTGCTTCATATCGTGCTCGGCAGTGATACGGTCGCAGAAGAAAAACGACTGGGTGACGATGTATTCGACGGGTTGCTGCAAGAACTCGTCAAGCATGTGCGACGGCGTGCGTGCCGGCCATTCGGCCATGCTCAGCATTGCACCAGCGCGTGTTCCACTCAAGTTCTGCACGGACATCATGTTGCCGACCATCTTGAAATCGAGCCATGACACGGCAAGCGTACGGTCAAGCTGGATGTCTGTGACGGGTACGCGCTCGTCTTCCAGATTGATCAGGTAGTGGAAGAAGCCGGCAATCTCCGAATAGTCCTCACCGAGATGATCGTCGATGCGCTCGCGGTCGTAGACTTCACCCACGCCATATTGAGTCTGAAACGCTCCCCAGCTCAAATCGAATTGCTGGATGGCTGCTCGGGCGTCTGCCGCACTTATCTTCTCTGTCGTGAACGTTGGCCGACGCCGGATACGCAGTTTTCGCGCGCCATAGGCCGACAGGGTCTGCACAACAAGATTGGTGGCCTCGTTCAGAGCCTTTGCCTGTTCATCGAATGACTCGAGGTTTTCGGATGATAGCTTCGTACCAGACGCGAAGGAGAAGACTCGGTCGAGAATGCCCGGCGCGCCTTGTCGAAAGCGATTCTGAACGATGGTGATATAAATCTCGTTCACGTAGAAGGAACGCTTCTCATAGCGCTCGCGCCACGCGGCGTTAAAGCGCCGTGCGAACCACGTACCGCCATCTCCCGCCGGGTACTGATTGACCTTGCGGCGAATCAAGTGAACATAAATCCCGCGATCGCTGCTCGCGACCGAGCGCAGCACGGTATGGCGTACGCGCTCGTACTGCTTCTTCTGCGCCGCGTTGAGCGAGTCGTGGAACAGGCCGCCAAGCTTAATGACCTGCATAACCCCGCCATCTTTCGTGAGGACGCTGTAGTCGTCATAGTGCACAGTGATCGGGATCATGTCACTTGCCGCCATTTCTTTGGCGTCGACGGCTGCCCCGTTGGGCAACGGCATCGACAGCGACATGTCGAACATCTCTTTCAGAATGTCAGCGGGGCGCATAGCGTCGGCATCTCCAGAAGCGCTTGTTCGGACATACCTTTAGATGCGTTGCGGCAGCCAAAATGTCGAACAAGTAAACGTCTTTGAGGCAGATTAGATAACTAGCGAGCAGCAAGAAGGGGATGGCCATGGCCGGAAGCACTGACCGCACGATCATCGCGGCCATGCCAGGAATGTAGAAGCTCAACGCCAGACTCGCGAGCGTCAACCCGCCGACCATCGTTGGGCGGGTCATGGCTACAACCAGCGTTTCCCCCTCGTCGTCGTGGAGCCTTTCGCTCACACTCATACGATCGTTCCGGCCGAGCGCGCCTTGAGATCAGAGACGATGTTCGGCGCAAAGAAGACAAGTCCAATTCCGAGCCCCCAGCCGCCGAGCGTCATGAGGTCGATGCGTCCCGTCTTCCAGCGGTATCCTTGGATCGCCAAGGTGATGATGCCGATGTAGTAGCCCCACTCATAGATGAGCAGTTGTGTGACGGATCGTAAAAAGGCAGTGATCCCGCCAAATGTTCCGGATGCGTCTTGCGCGTGTGCGAGCTGCGGAAGGAGGAGGAGGGCGATGACGCAAGCGTTAGCCGTCAAGTCGAGAATCATGTCCAGTCGATCTGCCTTCTGGATACGAGATGATTGGTCGGAGTTCTGAACTTGCATCTTTCGCCCTCTCATGAGTTGAACCTTAGGGTTCGTTGGTTTTTAGGCACTCTCAGTCGCTGATATGCAGTACTAATATTAAAAATTTGATATTTCTATATCGGAAAATATGGTTAGTCGGGTTTTGTTAGATCGAGCGCGAGCTTTTCGTCGAGCTGCGAGTGAGATGTTTCCCGCATGCGGATTTTGAGCTCAACGACCAGTTGGGCGTTTCGAGACCGCTCTTCGGCTTTCGCGCGCGAACTGAGCCATTCGTTAAGCTCCTTGGGAATTCGATACTGCGATCGAATAGATTCGCCCATTCTTTCTCCTCTCAGTTTGTCACTATCAAGTGACTTGTAGTCACTATACGTTAGTGTCTGGGTAGTGTCAAATTTAACTATGGAAGATACCCATCGCTCTCAATATCGCTTGCCTTGGCCGCTGTACGAAGAGCTCAAGGCCGCGGCGGAAAAAAACCGCCGCCCGTTGAATGCCGAGCTCATCGCTCGGCTGGAATCAACGTTCCCGCAGTTGACGGTGAATGCTGGCGCAGATCTAACGGCCCTGCACCTCACTATTTCTCGAATGTCTCTGGCGGAACTCATGACGCCAGCCGAGATCACGATGTTTGCGCAACGGATGTTGGAAATTGCGCAGCAAAGAGGTGGCATCGATGAAGCACCTCAATAGTGCCTATAATCAGACAAAAGCTCGAAATTGTTCGTAATGTAGTGCCACTTTCTTTGTAAGAATTTGTGTCATTGGGATGTGTAGGGACCGTAGGCGCGCATCCGGCCGCTAGAGGGATGAGTGGAAGGATCTCAGAAGCGTGCTGAGCGTGCATAGCAGGGCACCTATGGACGCGTTGATGGTTACATGGGAACGCCGATGTCAGAGTTGTACCCGGTGGTTGCTAGCATGTTCAAGAGCTTGACTCTGCGCACGAAAACCACTAGGGGAACGGGCTGATGCAGTGGGAGCGATCTGCGACACTGCCTGCTAAATCTGTGATACGCCGCAATTGCAATGGACGGTACCGATGCCGTGGGTCTGATGCTAAACAGCGAGCAGAAATCTCTGACCAAAGTTGCGATGCCTACGTGTTTGCGTGAAGCAGCGTCATGCCGAACCTGCCATCGACTGTCACGGACGGCTGCCAGGTTTCGTGGCGCGCAGCGGGGATGCGCGCCCGCTGCGCGCGAAGCGTTCGAGTCTTTCGCGTGCGCCAATATGAATATGCCGCGGCGCGTGCACGAGTTGACGATCAGACTCACGCAGCACCGCCTCGAAAAGTGGAAGGTCCTCGGCATCCAGCATCCAGGCACGCCCGCTCTCGGCGCGTTCGAGACTGCGTTCAATGGCGGCCTCGACCCGCGCGTAAATCAACCATCCGTGTCGCCAAAGCCAGCGTCCTGAACGTAGAAGCTGAGGTAGACGAGCCGAATCAGTTCGTTGAAAAGGTACGCGGAGCCGGCGCCGCTTCTGCAGGCGACGAAGCCCAAATGGTTCGCCAGGGAGATTTCCCGCGCCGCGCACTCGGGCATCGGAAGCAGCATGGCTTTCGTGAGTGGCTTTCGCGACGGCGCGGGAGAACCGGAGGAGGGGCGGCGGCGAGACGGCATGCGGCGAAGGACATCGAGAGGGTTTCCGCGTCATGCGGTGGTCAAAGCATCGTATCGGTTGCTCAAGGGCAGGTCTGTGGCCCTTGCCGCGCTGGCGCCGGAGGATAAGACGGACAGGCTCGTTTGCTGCATCGCAGCAATTCATGCTATGATTTTAGGCAGCGCTCCCATTGCACCGTCTCTTGATTGCGCCATTTCATCCGGCCTGCTCGCGTAAGCGGGCCGCGTCCCCGCTCGTTGCGATACCCCAAAGTCGCGTCCGCCTTCAGCCCTTGAACGTTCGTGACGCGCCGGCCGTGATCCGTCAGCCGCCGGTCTCGCCATCGCCGAGCACACCTGCCAAGGAGAATGCATGACAAGTCTTGATCGTGAGGTTTCCGGGTCTGCTACAACTTCACTCGTGCCGAAGGCCCCAGGTCGGCGTGGGCCGAAGGCCAAGGCGGCTGCATTGCTGCTGCCGATGGACACGGTGTCCTCAGCGGTACAGGACGAAGAGCGGCAGCGCCAGATGCGCGCGTTGATCCAGTTGGGCAAGACGCGCGGCTACCTGACTCACGCGGAAATCAACGATCACTTGCCGGACAACTTCGCGCAGACCGCTGCGATTGAAACCATTGTCAGCACCTTCAACGATATGGGGGTGACGGTTTATGAGCAGACACCGGATGCCGAGACGCTGCTCCTGAACGACGCGACACCGGCCGCGATGTCGGACGATCAGACTGACGAGGAAGCAGAAGTCACGCTCGCCACGGTGGATTCTGAGTTCGGCCGCACCACCGATCCCGTGCGGATGTACATGCGGGAAATGGGCGGGACGGAGTTGCTAACGCGCGCGGGTGAAGTTGAGATTGCGAAACGCATCGAAGACGGCCTTCACGAGATGATTCACGCGATTGCCGCCTGTCCGGCGACCATCTCCACGATTCTTTCAAGTGTGGAGCAAATTGAGGCGGGTGAACTGCGCATCGACGAATTGGTTGACGGTCTCAATGAAGGCGCGGCCACGGCCCAAGCGCTGGTCTCCGACTCATCTGATTCGGCTGAGCTCGACGCGGACGACGCCGACAGCGACGATGGCAACGACGTCGAGGAGGGGGCCGGCGACGAGGAGGGCGGCGACGGTGAGGGCGGTGATACGGACGACGAACGCGGCGCGAAGGAGCAAGGGGATTCTGCCAAGGCAAACGAAGCACGTCTGAAAAAGTTGATGAGTGAGAGCCTTGCCATCTTTGCGCGCGTGCGCGAGTTGTTCGCTCAGCTTCCGCGCGCCGATGCGACGCAAGACTCGGACGGGGTGGTCTTCGCACAGGTATGTGAGGCGATGCAGCGCGAACTGGCGCCGATTCGCTTCACGGCGCGAACCATCGATCGGCTATGCGCGCAGGTGCAGCAGCAGGTCGCGCAGGTGCGCGCGATCGAGCGCCGTGTTTTGCAGATTGCCGTAGGCCGATGTGGGATGCCGCGCGAGAAGTTTGTCGAGTCCTTTCCGGGGCATGAAACCGACCTTGGCTGGACCGAACGCATGGCCACGGCATCGAACAAGTATGGCGCTGCGCTTGAGCGCAGTCTGCCGGCAATTCAGGCGGAGCAGGAAAAACTGATCGAGATCGAAGCGGCCGCCGCTCTGCCGTTGCAGCAGTTGAAGAGAATCAACCGGCAGATGATGGCGGCTGAATCGAAAATGCGGCAGGCAAAGGGCGAGATGATCGAAGCCAACCTGCGCCTGGTGATCTCCATCGCGAAGAAGTACGTGAACCGCGGCATGCATTTCCTGGATCTGATTCAGGAAGGCAATATTGGCCTGATGAAAGCCGTCGACAAATTCGAATATCGACGCGGCTGGAAGTTTTCCACCTACGCGACCTGGTGGGTGCGGCAAGCGGTGACGCGCTCGCTTGCGGACCAGGCGCGCACGATTCGTGTGCCGGTGCACATGATCGAATCGATCAACAAGCTCAATCGGATTTCGCGCGAGATTCTGCAGCACACGGGGCAGGAGGCGCATCCTGCAGTGCTAGCGGAGCGTATGGAACTGACCGAAGAGAAGGTTCGCGGCATGTTGAAGGTGGCCAAGCAACCGGTGTCACTCGAGATGCCGGTGGGCGAGGACGCGGACGCGACGCTTGGCGACATGATCGAAGATCCGATGGCGGCTTCCCCCGCTGATGCGGCCGTGCATGCGAACCTGCGCGCCGCGATCGACGAGGCGCTCGATGGGTTGTCGCCGCGTGAAGCGAAGGTACTACGGATGCGTTTTGGAATCGATACGCCGTCCGACTTCACGCTTGACGAGCTGGGCAAACAATTCGACGTGACGCGCGAACGAATCCGGCAGATCGAAAGCAAGGCGATGCGAAAGCTGATGCAGCCGAATCGCGCAGACAAGCTCCGACAGTTTCTTGACCATTGAGTCACGGGCTGGCGTGTCGATACCCAATCGATACGGCAGCTTGAACCGCGAGTCAGCGCGATGCGGCCAGCGGCGCGGGTCGGATGGGACAAGCACGCGCTCTTGCTGAATCGTCGCTCAAAAAACGCGGACGGGTCGCTGGGGGAAGGCCGCGCGCCAGGCGCGCCGCGTCTCCGCCCGATAGGGTTGGCAACGGGCCCCGGCGTTACAGCAGAATCGCTTGCTGCAAAAGCTCCAGCGCTTTCAACTCGTCCAATCGACCGGTGCGTGCTTTCCCTGCAAGCGTCTTGAGCAAGGCTTCCGCGATGGGTTCAATACCGTCAAGATTGTTCAGACTGGTCGAGGAAGCGGACGAGAGCGACACGGCTTTTACCTGGGTGAGGGTGGAGGCGGACGGCGGCTCAATCGTTGTCGGTGAGGCGGGTGGCAAATGCCGCTCGCTTCCGTCAAGTGAGTGGCCACCCAACTCGCTAGGAGCAGCACTGTCCTGATCCGGCCGCCCGACGGCGATGGTCTCTTCCTCTCGCGGAACATTTGCCAACGCAGTTAAGCTTTGCGTATCGCCCAAGTCGTTCAGATGAGGGCCTCCCGGGCGCGCCTTCGCTGCGGCGCGCTTTCTGGGTTCGTTGCTCTGAGCTGCGAGCGCAGGCGGCTCATCGTGTTGAACGGATGCGCGGCCACGCGCAGCAGGGGTGAGCAAACGTGACACCGACTCCGGAATCTCGACTTCCGAGCGCGGCGTGTCGAGCCAGCCGGCCGGCAAGCCAAGGCGCTCTGTAAAGCGGCTTGCTTCGACATCGTCCATGCGTTTCTTGCCATGTAGCCGATGGGCCATGTTGGACCCGCTCAGCGCCATGACCACGGCAAGTCTTACTTTAGATCCGTTTCGAGCCGTCAGAACGTGAAGATTCGCGCGTCGAATGGTTTCGAGATCGGCGCCGTCGGTCAAGGGCAGCGCGTGTTGCTGAGTCGATTTTTGGGATGTTTTGGATTTAAAAGGCGCACCCTTGACGGTAGCACCCCGACTCGGTTGCTTGGCCACCTCGCGCTCATTATTCTTGTGAGCCATGGGCGAGCCGCCCGCTGGTTTTTTTGGCATTTCGGCTTCCTCGGACCGTCGAATTTCAAGAGCGGGTTGCTGGCCGACGTTGGCGGCTGTAGCAGGCTTAGCGATGTCAGACTCCGCTTCCACCTCCTCGTCCGTTTGAACGAAGTCGAGCGGTGACTTCAGGCGAGTAATCGTCTCGGGCGTGAGCGCGGGATGCGGCTGATCAAAAAAGCCGTGTGGCAAGCCGAGCGTGGTTTCCATGTGAAAGGCAGTCTCGGGCGTGAACCTTTCACCCTTCAAGAGTTCGGCCACGCGCGTCATGCTGGAATCCAGCGCTAACGCGATATTCTCGGCGCCCACTGCATCGACCAGAAACTGGAATGAACGCGTTTTGAAGATTGAGGCTGTCTGAGCAGTGTCTCGAGCAGGCGCCTTCGCATACGACTGTCTCGGCCGGTTGGATGAAGACGATTTGTTCACATGGCCAGGCTGGCGCTGGCCGCCGTCTCGAGATCCCGCATATCGGCCGCGGGGTTGACTCATAGGGTAGGGCTCCCTGCAATCGTTGATATGCTGACTTCAAGATTATAGTCGAGGTGCTATCAGTGTTTGATTACAGGCAAACGCAAACGTGCACCTCCTGAAGTCGCCAGCCGCGTGGTCGGCTGCGGTGCACGGTAAGAGAAGGATCAATAGTTGGGAAATGGGCCACTCAAAGAATTCTTCAACATGGCGGAATATTTGTTTCGAATGACTAACCAAATAACGTGACCGGCTGCACGCCAGTATGGATGACTGCGCCCGAGGTCGTACTTAATCGGTATGACGCGAACAAGGCGGGACGGGCGTTTTCTGCACAAGAACGGTATGCGAGCGGCAACCGCAACGGCGAGAGCCTGACCAATGCGCAGGACGTCGTTTTCGAGCAGCATGGTCCCGATCAGCTTCTCAGAGACTGGCCGGACCTCTATATCGCGGGACCCGGCTACGAGTCCCCGGCGAAGAGAATCATGCACCTCAAGAAGGGCGGCGACTAAGGGTTGGTCGGAAACTTCTACGACATAGTCGCAAGCCGTTTCGCTCTTGCACCAGAATACGACGGCGACGGCGGGAAGAAGACCGGCCTACCCGCGCAACGTACAGAGACGATGGTGGAGGCGGCACACCAACGCCGTCGAAGTCACAGACGCAACTAATGGTCGTTCTGGCGATTTACCTTGAAGGTGAGAACGACCGACGCCTCAAACGTTGCCGCACCGATGGCCTTCACAGAGGCGGTCGCCATCGGACCTTCAAGACGTGTCCTGCTATTGGTCGAGAGTAAATTAGATTACCTAAACGAAGCTTCTGAGAAGTTGTCCCGATGCGACAAAAGCCGACGCTGAAAACCTTCAGCGTCCGAGCATCGTCAGCGCTCCGAGTGAGCCAAAAATTTACCCGATGTCGGGCGGCCGCGAGCACGGCGACGTGAAGTCGAGCGGCATCGCCCGTCCGGAGCAACGCTGCGAGGCGTACTGCAGGCTCGCGGACCGCTCCCAGCCCCTGAATGGTAGACAGCGCATCACTAGGTCGCGGTCGCGCTCGACCGACAACGAGCCGTGTACGTTCTGAAGCTCGTTAGGAGATCGACAGTTCTCAGAACGCAAGCACCGTGGGCTGGAATTCGCCAGGATTCATTCGCTGGTCACAATCCCCGTATCAGCAGATGTGAAGGATTGAACGGCACACAAGGCCACGGCACTGGTCTTACGAAGAGCAACGTTTCACGATCCTAGTCGCAAAACAAGAAGAACCGACAAGAGAAGCTTGAGGAGGCCGTATCCCGTCATGCCGATTAGACACGCGCCGACGAGCGTAAAGCCAAGGCCTATGAACCGTTCGGTCATGGAGATTTTCATAACCCGCCTTCCTACGCTGGACGCGAGTACCAAGCTTAGTACTAAAACAAGAGTCGAGTTCTAGCGCTACTGGTTCGTGGCGATCGCAAGGCGGGCCGAGTTCGTCGCAAGCGGCGGCGTAAGGGCTTGGAACGACGAGAAGTTGAATGCGTGATGATGTAAATATATGTATAAACGCGCCGCGCTCGTGTCGTTGACCTCCTGCTTCGCCGACACGATCTTCAGCAGCGTGCTCGGCATGAGTGCGGACATCAGGCGGCGCCTCTGGGTCTAACTCGACGAGCTGGAATCTCTCGCGCGCCTGCCGACCTTAGGCGACGCGTTGATCAAAGCCCGCAAAAAGGGGCTGCGAGTCGTATCGCGCTACCAGACCTACACGCAACTGGTGGACGTCTATGGCGAGAATCTTGCTGAAACCATGCTCGGCAACCATCGCACGATGGTGGCGCTCGGCGTCGGCCGCATGGGTGAAAAAACCGCCGAGAAAATGTCGCGCGCCCTGGGTCAGCACGAGATCATGCGCCAGCGTTCGGGACGCAGTCGCCGGGCGTTCGGCGGCCTCGGGACGAACAGTCAGAACGAGGAGATCAAGCCGGAATCGGTCGTGCTCGCCTCGGAACTGATGCGCTTGCCGAACCTGGAAGGGTATCTCGCGTTCCCCGGTGACCTGCCGATCACGAAATTCAAGACTGAATCGGTCACCTGCACCCGAAGGAGTCGAGTGCCCGGCATCGTGTCGCCCGATGGCGAAATCCGGGGGCGTCCTGATGCTGAACATCACGACAATCAAGCGCCAGAACGTAGGCAAGGTGGTGAGCCACTACGCCGACGGCGCGGACGACTACTATGCGAAGGACGGCAGCGCCATGCAGTGGCATGGCCAGGGCGCCGAACCGCTGGGCCTGGTCGGCGCGGTCGAACAAAGCCGCTTCGCGGAGTTGCTGGACGGCCGGATCGTTGAACACACGCACCTGCGCCGGACGAAGCCGTCGGAGGCTCGCAAGGAGCGGCTCGGCTAGCTTCGCTACGCTCGCATCGTTTGCGGCGTCCTGCTTATTCGCGTCAGCTTTCGTCCAGACCACCTGCATCACTTTATCGGTCTCGTTCTGGGCCTTCTTTACATTATTTCGGACGCCGGACGCCGGACGCCGGACGCCGGACGCCGGACGCCTCCGCAGCCGTGGTCGCCTTTCCCTCCCGTCGCGCCCTTGGCGGGCTTCGTTGGCGTCGGTCTGGGCGGGGCGTTGTCCTCGTCGGCTGAGGCCGGCGCCCTTAGAGTAGTCGCCAAGCATGCGAATGCGGCAGCTGATATGAACCTTCGATGGTGCCGATATCGTGGCCCGTGAACGTTCCCAACTGGCTCCCCGAAACTGGCCGAAGCGGTTCAAGTATTAATATGCTTACCTGGAATGCTGCGCACGAGCGAAAGACTCGGCCTTGTAGGCCAGGATGCGTAGAATGACTGACAATTCCTGATCTTGATCTCCGTGCAACGGGACATCTCATGCTGCAGCCATTTGCGTCCTCGGAATCCTTTACGATCGGAGTCGAACTTGAGGTTCAAGTCGTCAATACGCATGACTACAACCTGACGAAGGCGACAACGGAGTTGCTGAGTCGAGTGAAAGCAAATAACTTTGCAGGCGCGATCAACCCAGAGACAACGGAGGGAATGATCGAGTTGTCCACTGGCGTCTGCAGGAGCTTCGATCAGGCAACCAGTGAGCTGAAAATTCTTCGCGACACGTTAGTGCGGGCCGCCGACTTCCTCAACGTGGGGGTCTGCGGAGGTGGGACAAATTTCTTCCAGAATTGGTTCGATCAACGTTCCGATGGACGCGAACGCTCCGAATACCTTATGGGGCTGTACGGGGCGCTCTATCAGCAATTCACGATTTTTGGTCAGCACGTGCATGTAGGTTGCCCCGACGCTGACTCGGCGCTCGTTCTACTGCATTCGCTCTCGCGTTATGTTCCACACTTCATCGCCCTGGCTGCGTCTTCCCCTTTTGTACAGGGCAGCGACACGCAATTTCAGTGCGCCCGGCTCAATTCCGTCGCGCCATTTCCATTGGCCGGGCAAGCACCTTTCGTAACGAAATGGTCGGAATTCGAAGAGTACTTTGATCGCATGACGAACACGGGACTCGTCAAAAGTCTGAAAGACTTCTACTGGGACATTCGCCCAAGCCCGGGTTTTGGCACGGTCGAAGTTCGTGTCATGGATACGCCGCTACGGGTTGAGTGGGCCGCCGCAATCGCGGCTTACATCCAGGTGCTTTCACGCTATCTGCTGATCGACAAGCCCGTGCGCCTTAGCG
Organism: Caballeronia sp. 11_S32; assembly: GCF_056930355.1. NCBI lineage: Bacteria > Pseudomonadati > Pseudomonadota > Betaproteobacteria > Burkholderiales > Burkholderiaceae > Caballeronia > Caballeronia sp. 11_S32. Next base: position 221,322 of record NZ_JBXOWH010000006.1, on the reverse strand, counting down.
AGCGCGATTATGAAGTCTACCGGACGAACCGGTTCATGGCTTGTCGCTTTGGCCTGGATGGAACGTGCGTGAATCCGGAGACTGGCCATCGCGGTCTGATTCGAGATGAGATTCTCTCTACGCTAGACGCGGTCGCACATCACGCCCAAGTCCTGGGTGCAGAAGAGGGCCTCCATATCATCAGGCGCACAGTCACCGCTGGACTTAGCGATGCTGCGTGGTTGCGCCGCGTGTACAGTGCGCATGAGTCGTTGCATGAGGTTGTGAGACAGCAATGCCAGGTTTGGCGCGGAGCGCAGACGCCTGATCGGGTGGGTGCATGACAACATAGTTTCGAAGCGACGACGCGCGCTGTCGTCGGATCATGCCGCCCTCGGAGAGCCCGACTCCGCGGGAGTTCGATATGCGGCAAATTTCGACAGGGATATACAGATGCCCGAGTCGCCGTACAGGGATGAGGTCGACGTGTTGATCATCGGTGCCGGCGTTTCGGGCATCGGCATGGCTTGCACGCTGACGACCGAGTGCCCGGCCAAGACCTGGACGATCCTGGAGCGTCGGCAAAGGTTGGGCGGCACGTGGGATCTTTTTGCTTATCCCGGCGTCCGATCGGATTCCGACATGTTGGCCTATGGCTACGGGTTTCGCCCGTGGCTCGATGCCAAGGTGCTCGCAGACGGTGCATTAATTCGTGATTACCTTGCCGACACCGCGCGCGAATACGGCGTCGACAGACATATCCGCTACGGGATGAAGGTCACGATAGCCAGTTGGTCGTCGTCGCCGCGGCGCTGGACCGTGACGGCGTGCGCCGAGGAGGACGGAAAGACTATCATCCTCACCTGCGCGCATCTGGTCATGTGCACGGGCTACTACGATTACGATGCCGGCTACATGCCAGACTTTCCCGGTATCGACCAGTACACGGGTGACGTGCTGCATCCGCAGCACTGGCCGGAAGGCGTCGGGATGGAAGGCCGGCGCGTCGTTGTAGTCGGCAGCGGCGCCTCGGCAGTGACGATCGTTCCGGCCGTTGCCCGGGAGGCCGCGCACGTCACGATGCTGCAACGCACGCCTTCTTACATTCTTTCTTTGCCGTCGAGGGATGCGCTGACTGAAGCACTAAGCCGCGTGGTGTCGCGACCATGGGCCTTTCGGCTCGCACGCAGACGCAACATCATGCTCGCGCACTGGATTTATCAGGCTTCGAGGAGGTGGCCGGCAATGATGCGCGCCGCACTTCTATGGCAAGTGCGCAGACAGCTTGCCGGAAGCCCCGACATGGCACACTTCACGCCGCCCTACATGCCATGGGACCAGCGTCTGTGCATCGTACCCGATGGTGACTTCTTCGTAGCCCTACGGAGCGGCAAGGCTTCCATCGTGACGGACCGGATCGAAGGTTTCGAGGGCAACAAAATCCTGCTCGCCTCGGGCGGGGTGCTCGAAGCCGACATCCTGGTTACCGCCACCGGGTTCAACGTGCAGACCTTTGGCGGCATCCGGATCCTCGTCGATGGCCGCGGCTATGCCCCGCAGCGTCACATGCTCTACAAAAGCGTCCTGATGGAGAACCTGCCGAACTTCGCGTGGATCGTCGGCTACACGAACCAGACCTGGACCTTGAAAGCGGACATCGCGGCCGCGTACATCTGCCGGCTGATCAAACATCTCGATGCGCACGGACTTGGCACATTTTGCCCGAGGGACACAGAAGGGTGCGCGGTGGACGAGTCGGTGTTCGGCAATCTCACCTCGGGATATGTCATGCGCGCGAAAGACGTCGCACCTCGGCAGGGAAGTCGCGCTCCCTGGCGCGTCACGCACCACTATCCGACCGACAAAGCGACGCTGCTGGAACAGCCTGTCGATGACGGGGTTCTATGCTTCGAGATCGACGGTCGTCGTCCGCGAGAATGAGGGACGCTGACAGACAGAGGATGGGCGCGGCGTCCCATGCATGCTTAATTCTAGTCGTCTCGGAGGCAACCGGACGCGCGCATTGGTGAATGTGCCGATGAATCTGCCATGATGTTTCGCGCCTGAAGTCGTGGGCTTCGGCAGCATGACCGCAATTCGCGCGTCTGCGCACTCGTTGATCTGAAGCCCGCTATAACAGCCACGATCCGCAATTGCCCGCAGACCTGACCTGCCCATCGTATCGCGCGCAGCGTTCGCAATAGGACTGAGCTGCGCGAGGTCACTTCCAGAGTTTGTAACCTCGTGAGCCACGATGAGGTGCTGTCTGGCGTCAACGGCCACTTGTACGTTGTAGCCCACCATTCCCGATCCTTTAATGCGCGTCGGCATGGAATGCGCGTCGGGATCTCGCCCGGAGCATTCGAGCTCAAGCACGACACCATTAGGCAGTGTCGCCGACAAGCGCGCCAGCGGTGCAGCTCGCGGCGACGGACGGTGCGACTCTCGTTGCAGCGACGGCTTCGGGGATGGCAGTGCTGATTCCGCAGGAGTCGACACCGGTGACTCGTCGATCAAGCCGACCGGCACGAAGGTTGACGGTGCTTGCGCGATAGCATTACGTGAAACGCCGGTAACGTCCCGTCGTTCTTGCAGCTGTACCCATTTGCGTAACTGGTTCGCATTGACCCCAGCCTTCAGTGCCAGAGCAGCCAATGACGCGCCCGGTTGGCGGCATGCTTCGATCAACTTACGCTTGCCCTCCGGATCGTATCGATGCTTGCCATCCGCGCACGTCCTGGTCACTGGCAGAGGGAGAAAGTCAAAGTCAGTGTCGGTCATCATTTGCGTCCGCAATTCAAGTCTGCGAACGCAATCGTGGATTGATTCGGCCGCGCCGGCTGTGTGCGGAGAATTTCGCGCTTACGTCTTTATTGAATATCGGCTTTTTGTCGAGGGCTGCCAGAGCGCGGCGTCGAAGCAGCTTTATGCCTGTCGCTGCAAGCCTGCGCAATGCCGTGGGACCATGCTGGCACCGCGTTGCTGATCACGTCGTCCTGTTTTATTGACCGATGATCGGATTTTTCACGCTCGGATTCGGTTCCGACGCGAGTGACGTGCGCATGATCATCGAGTTGATCTCGCAGGGCGGCACGACCTTCCGCTGAAAGGTGAATCGACTAATCTGGACTATCTTCACGATCAAGTCCTCTGAGCGCGATGACGGTACCGCAGACGATGCAGCAACGGGATATCTTCGTCGACAGCCGTGACGTGATGTTGCACTGGAGCAGCTGCAGCGGCACGCCGCGGAGGCGGCGCACGCGGCACTGGAACTCTTGACGAAGGAATATCCGCGTGACGGCGCGTTGCCCTCGACGACCGTCCTGGTCGGCCAACTGGAGTCCGGAGCGACCGCACCCTTCGCTGACCATGAAGCCCTGGGCGTTGCGCGCCGCCACCTCGAGGGCGTGGTGATACCCGCGGCCCGGCGCGTTCTTCCCGCCCAGACTGTTCAGGCCTGGATGGCTCCGTTCTGGCGAATGCTCGCCCACCGAGCCAGGCCTTGCCTATTATGGCGGTGAAGCGGAGCACCCAGCCGCGCCGCTTTGGCTTCTCGCGGGCGACTGGCGCAGCGCGCGCGAATCGGTTGAGGTGATCGCGTCTTGCTGGCGGATTCCGCCACCGCTTGGATGGATGACCGAGGCGCAGTACCGCACGGGTGGACTGGATGCCGCGTGGCCGTAGCTCGCGGAGCTAGCATGGCTTGCGCCGCAGCGGTTCAAGGGGTTGTTGTCTGGACTAGGTGATGCATCACTTGACTTGCTCTGCCGGCGCTTCGATGCGGAATTTCCCGGTACGGGCGAGTTGGACGATTACGCGTGGTTCCCGACCTAGTTGTTGATGGTCAAGCCGGTACTGGCCGCCCGATTCGAAACGGCGCGTGTGCGGCGAGATCAGGCACCATCGCGCGCGACGGGCACTGCTGGGAGAAATCCTGCGCCGGGAGCACGAAGGCGACCAATACGAACTCGTCAGACTGCGTCGGGAGTTCAGTCAGCTGCACGGGGTGCTCTTTGAAGCGTACATGGCCTCCCGAAAGGTTCATCGCCGTTGACCCTGACGATCGGCGATGGTGACCGTCGCTGAGATTGTCGTCGCAAGGAGTCGGAGGGGCAGTTTTACAAGCTGCGACTCCTCAACGGCTCTTCAGAAACGACACTGGTTGCGCGTCGGTCGTCTGTCTTAGACTCGATTCGTCTCCAAGAGCAAACCCTTTGCGCTGCACCTGACGATGCGCTTGATTATCAATTCGGCACTCGCTGCGTTTGCATTCGCCTCGTTCGAAAAATCGCGACTCGTGAAATCATTTTCATGATGCCCATTGCAAGACCTAGCGCTATAAAGATCCTGATCTCTCGGGTCTGGTCTATCTGCCCCTCGGATGGGCCAGCACCTTTAAAGCCGACGCGGGCCCCGCGTCGGCTTCTTTTCTAGCGTTCGTTTTTCATTGAACATAAGCTAAACATGTTTCGTCTTTCGTCTTGGCAAAGCCGCGCGAGCATTCATCTCAAGCTATGACTAAAATGGCAGCTTTCTTAAGCTCTTATATGTTGGGTGAAGCTCGTAGCGGTGACACAGGAACGATTCGCGTAGCGCGTGAGCGAGTTCACTATCGTCTAACCCGGACAACTCGATCGTGGGTATTTTCCCGGTGCAGATGGTTGGGTATCATCGTGCGTTCGATCCTCACTCATATTCGACGCTGCGCATGAACGCCATCAGTCTCGCTGACGCCCTTCGTTTGGCGATCAATATTCTGCGCGAGGCAGCCGAAAGCCGGGCAACGCCCTCAGGTCTTGAAATGGACCCCGGTCTCGCCCAGCTTCATGCGGATGCCGCTGAGATACTCGGCATTTCCCTTGGCGACCTCGTTGACTTTGAGTGAGCACCAGCGCCGAGACGTTGACTTGCTACACCGCAATCTTCCTGCTTGTAGCAATGTCCACTCCGCCAACGTTTGTTAGATTCATGGTTCTGGCCGCTTTGAGGCGTCAGCTTCCTCACTGCAGATGACTCCTCCTGCGAGCCCGCAGCGACCCAGATGACTGCTCCGGTTCGTGACCACTCGTTCGGACTTCTCCGATGTCGACGTTAACCTCGACAGGATTGCCTGCAGCCGAGCTGAAACGCCGAATGGGCCTGATTTCGAGGCTGCGCGATATTCCAATGTGCCACTTGGTCGAGGTCGCTGTTACGCCGGTGGTCAATCAACTGTTTGTGGACCTGGAGCGCGACTTTGGCTGACTCGACTGAATGACGCAGCGCGCGGTGGACGTTCCCAACAATACCAGTTGCAGGCGAAGGGTTCCCTCCCGCTCTTGCCGCTGTTGCGTTCACCCCGCTGGGCTGACGCTAAAGTTTGTCTATAGCGACGACCTGTCTCATCATGTTGAACAGCGGCGGCTCCGCCTATCTTAAGGGAAAGCTGCGCGCCTCTGCGCCTCGCTGCGTTCATCTGCGGTTTAGGTCGCGAAGCGTCGTTATATCACTTTTCAAACATTTGAAGAGGTTTGGCGATGAATCAGCAACTTATCCTTCATCCAGTCATTGTCATGTTTATCCTGACCGGCGCGGTTTGGCTGTTCATGTACATCAGACGCCTCGTCTATATTCTGGGCAACAAGATAGACCCGCAGAGCGTGGCCACGCCCGAGCTTTTGAATTCAAGAATTCCCGCCAATATCAACAGCCCGTCCAACAATCTGAAAAACCTTTTCGAACTTCCAGTACTTTTCTATGCACTTTGTCTCGTTTTGATACTTACCCAAAGGGTCGATGAGGCCTACCTTTATGCCGCCTGGACATACGTCGGTTTGCGTATCGTCCATAGCGCCGTTCATTGCACGGTCAACATCGTCATGTGGAGATTCATCGTCTGCGCCTTGTCGAGCTTTGTTCTGTGGCTGATGGTCATCAGGCTCGCACTGCAGATGCGTTGAGACCTAATCCGTTCGTGCGCTCGACAGCGATGCCGCCTGTTCGTTTTTCCACGCTACGCTCGAGCGCTTGTCGCGAACGTTCGTCGCTGAAGACCACTAACTGAAGCGCTGCGTGGATTGCACTCAGGCGCATCGTCGGCGCATCCGGCGGGCATGGTGCCGATATTTCACGCCCCGACGGCGAATGCCACGTCCTAATGCCTCGTTGCCGCGACGCATGTGCGCGCGGTCGTTCTACAAATCCGCAAGTTGGGCGGAAGAAGCGACATTGGGCTAATGTGGAAGAGATTCGGACGCTGCCCGACGCGCTGCCGCGACCCATCGGTGAGCGCGAGCGCGCACCAAACCGCAAACCATGCGCCCCGGACCTGATCCCATGCACAGCTTCCATCAACAGGGCGTAGCCTTCTTGCTTTGATGCTGCCCTCACCTGTACGGTATCCGACGAGCAATACCTATCGGGAGCATCTCAATCCTAGTGAAGCGGCGCGTGGTGACAAACGCAACTGTCGTCAGCATTGGAAGCACTGGATCCAGCGCGAGTGCCTCTCACTTGGTGAACGAACTTGGCCGCCACCATCCATGCGCTACGCAGCCGATGCCGGCGTGACAGCGACGGGCGGTAGTGGGTCGACCCCTGTCTGCGGCGATCTATGGCCGACCACGGCCGCCGGATCTGCGTAGGGCCGGCGTCGGCCACGCTCTGCCACTATCGCGAGGTTGCTGACGGGCACTCGAACGTCGCCTACGCACCTCAAAGCCCGCAGCGATAGGTCGCGTCGACGCGACCTTCGGGGCGACCGCTATCGAAATATTTGATTGGCATTGCGAAAGAAAGGTCGACTAGGAAAGGGCGTGAACCGTGCAGCCCCTTCTGAGTCTGTGAGCGCTTTATACATAACCTTTGCAGTTTTCCTTACGTTTTAATGTCGAAAAACTATACTTAGATCGGTTCCTCTGTGCGCTGCGCGTGGGCCGAGTGCCGCCACCGCCGGCTTTGCGTTGCGACCGCGCTGATCTGAGCATCGCGGCCAAAAAACAAAGGTGAACATGATCGAGCGAATGTCATGAACACGAAAAACTCGACGTGTCACGTGCTATTTCTCAAGGTTGCGTTTGCTGGCCTTTCGGTTTGCACGGCACAACTTTCCAGCGGCGCAGGTGTAACCATCGCTACTCTCAACGGCCCGGCCATGCTGGAACTCAAGAAGCTGTCCGCGAGCTTTGAGAAGGCGAACCCCGATATCAAGCTGAACTGGGTGATCCTTGAGGAAAACGTGCTTCGTCAGCGCGCGACGACTGATATCACGACGAACAGCGGCCAGTTCGACGTAGTTGCAATTGGTACGTACGAAGCGCCGCTGTGGGGTAAGCGCGGCTGGCTGGTGCCGATGACCGACCTGCCGGCCGATTACGATCTCGACGACGTCGTGAAAACGGCGCGAGATGGCCTATCGTACAACGGCCAGCTCTACGCACTGCCGTTCTATGTTGAGAGCTCGATGACCTATTATCGAAAGGATTTGTTTCAGGCAGCTGGGCTTGCGATGCCGGATCAGCCGACCTACGACGAGATCAAGCAATTCGCCGATACGCTCACCAATAAGTCGAAGGGCGAGTATGGAATCTGTTTGCGCGGCAAGGCGGGTTGGGGCGAAAACATGGCGTACGTGTCGACAGTGGTGAACACCTACGGTGGACGCTGGTTCGATGAGAACTGGAACGCCCAGATCGATACGCCGGAGTGGCACAAGGCGATCAGCTTCTATGCGGATCTCTTGAAGAACGACGGGCCGCCCGGAGCGAGTTCGAACGGCTTCAACGAGAACCTGACGCTGATGTCATCCGGCAAGTGCGCGATGTGGATCGATTCGACGGCCGCCGCGGGCACGCTCTACAACAAGGCGCAGTCGAAAGTGGCGGACAAAATAGGCTTCGCTGCGGCTCCGGTTGCGGTGACGCCGAAGGGGGCGCATTGGCTGTGGTCTTGGTCGCTCGCGATCCCCAAGACCTCGAAGTCGCAGGATGCCGCGAAGAAATTTGTTACTTGGGCAACGTCGAAAAAGTACATCGAAATGGTTGGAAGGGACGAGGGTTGGGCATCCATTCCTCCGAGCAGAAGGTCGACCTTCGCACGTCCCGAGTACAAGCAGGCTGTTCCGTTCGGAGAATTTGTATTGAAAGCAATCGAATCGGCCGACCCGAACGATTCTTCGCTCAAGAAGGTGCCGTACAGCGGGATTCAATTTGTAGGGATCCCCGAGTTCCCGTCTTTCGGGACCGTAGTGGGACAAGCAATTGCGGGCGTCGTCGCTGGACAAATCAGTGTCGACGCAGCGTTGAAGGCGGGCAACGCTGCCGCAAATCGCGTTGTTATGCAGGCAGGTTATCAGAAGTGATGCCCTGAAACCGGCCTTCGCGGTATCAATGGGCAGCTCCGTCGCTGGTCAAAGCTATTCCCCAACGCGTCGAGAGGTGTCCCGACTACTCGTTGGGCCGCCTAGAAGGCTAGCTGCGCGCATCGCCGTCGTTGGGCGAGTTGCGTAACGGCTCCCGCATGACTGGAGTCCGTCTGAATGGCCGCAATGTCTCTGGGAACCGCCGTGGAGGCCGCGCTCGACCGAACGGCGCCGATGGGTCGTTTATACCCTTCGAATGAGAAGCTGATGGGTCACTTCGGCGTGACATGAATGTTCAGCGTAAGGTTTTTATACAACGGTGCTTGAGACGCCTTCCCCGTCCCATACAACTTTATCGTGCCGCTGAAGGTGACCCCAGGCCATGGTCCACTGGGCTGCCTTGTACGATACGGCCCCGCGAAACTAGCCGGGCATACTTGGCGGTCGTAGTCCTGCGGCCGTGTGGCATCCTTGGGCTGGTTGAAGTCCACCCACACCTCGGCATTCTGACTCACCTGCCCGCCGACGAATCCATCGCCCACAGGTAGAATCCCGCGATTCACGGGCGGCCCGACGAGCACTGACGAAACTGTCGGGCGAGGAGGCTTTCCTCCGACAGTGACCAAGTCGTAACCGCACTGAACGTCGATCAAACCGCCAGTCACGGCGATCGTTCCGATTCCTCCCGAGGCATGCGCCAACAGCGCGGCATAAAAGGCGTGTGCACCCGGCAGGGTCGTCGAAAACTCGTTGGGATTCTGCGGATTTGCTGTCAGCCCTGGCATTTCGTTACCGGTGAGATCGTACACCGACCAAGTGGCCTCCGGGAGAACCGCAGACGTAGTTGGAGGAACCGGGATCCGGCTACGCTGCCGACGATGGCTTCGCCATGGGATCAGGCTCGGCCTCCGTATCGGTGCCGGTCTTGCTGGTGCCGCGATGGACGGTTGCGCCGGTTTCATCGAGCAGATCGTCGAGGACGGCGGGAAGATCGTGGATATCGAAATGACTGGTCATGGCGGTCAGAGCGTTGAATGAATCGTTCGTAAAACTCAGCAAACGTCATTCCGCTATCCCGCGCGCGCCGTAGGTCCTCGACCTGCCGAATGCATGCGAACAGTAGGCGGAGAACGGCTCATTCATCCATTGCGATAACCGTGCAGCGGGAAGACCCGGCCTCGATCGACGGGCGAATCCTGCTCGATGAACTTAGCGCCATGCTCGCGATATTCGGGTCCGGCCGATCGAACGATATAGCGCCTATTTCTGCCAGACGGATGCGCGCTGCTTTGAAAAAATGCTGGTCGAGGTATGACGTCCGCTCCCACTGCGCCGCATCAACTGTCGATAAGCGTTTGACGGCATGCAAATTGCGCTAACCGCGTCGACGCCCGGCGGGCCGACTTTCACCGGCTCGATACCGCCGAACACCCAAGGAGACGTTCATAGCTAACACGTTTCAAGGTTCCGACCCGGTCGATTCCCTCATAACGGAAAAGGCTGAGACTGCATATGAATTCGCGACCAGCGCAAACCGGCCTTCTTCGAATGAGAACGGGGAGTCATCTGCGTCCGGCAATGATATGCGTTAGGTCGTTAAAGACAGGCTCTCCGATGTCCGGGACGGAATGGCGACGAGATATCGAGCGGCAATCGAAACAACCGACGACTTCGTGCACGACAATCCGTGGAAGGCTATCGCGCTGGCCGCAGTCGGCGGTTTGGTGATCGGGATGCTTGCTTCGCGTTGAACTAGTCGACTGCGTCATTGATTTGGCACCTGGCGGATTCGACGCGAAGGATCGTCATACTTCCACTTGATCGGCTTCGGATTTTTGTTGTGCTCGCGGATGTAGCGCATGAGTTTGCGATTCAGATCCTTTACTGAAGTGAAGATGCCCCGGGCGATCACATCACGCTGGATGCGCGAGAACCAGTTTTCCACTTGGTTAAGCCACGACGAGTAGGTCGGCGTGAAGTGCAGACGTACGTTGCGATGCGCGTTGAGGAAGGTGGCCACCCGCTCCGTCTTATGGCTACTCACGTTGTCACAGATGACATGGATTTCTCTGCGTTTGGGCTGGCTGGCCACGACGTCGGTCAGGAAGGCCACAAACTGTTCGCTGGTGTGGCGCGGCGCTGTTCTGCCCAGCACCTCGCCGGTCGCAGTATTGAACGCCGCGAACAGGCTGAGCGTGCCGTTGCGCTTGTACTCGAAGCCGTGACTCTCGGCGCGCCCCGGCGACAGCGGCAGCATCCGGTCCTTGCGGTCGAGTGCCTGAATCGCGGTCTTCTCGTCCACACAGAACACCGCTGCGTGCGCCGGCGGGTTCAGGTAAAGCCCGATCACGTCGGCTGCTTTGGCCTCGAAGTCCGGGTCGTTGGAGACCATGTGCCGCTCCAACTGCTGCGGCTTGACCCCATGCTTGCGCCAGATGCGCTGCACGGTCGAGACCGACACGTCGCCGAGCTCTGCCGCAAGCTTATAGCTGCTCCAGTGTGTCGAGCCGTCGGTGGGTTTGTGCTTGAGAGTACGGTTGAGCACACGCGCCTCAAGTCTGGCTGGCGGCTGCTTGGGAGCGCGCCCGGGATGTCGGGCGTACATGCCAGACAGTCGCTCGCTAAGAAAGCGCCCCGACCAGCGCGCGATGAAGCGCGAGTCGCAACCCAGTGTGCGCATGATGCTGTCGCGCGATTCGCCGTCCTCGAGCATCAGGATCAACTTCGCGCGTCGTACGTCCGCCGCACGCACCGTTCGGCTGCGCGCCGCCGACAGCAGTTGCTCGCGTTCGGTATCGGTCAGATTCATTTTGCCCATGACCCGCATCTGAACACACTTGGGGTGCCAATTCAATGATGCAATGCACTAGATTGAGCGACCATCGGCGACCACCTTTTCAGTATCGCCGATCGTCGCGTTTAATTGAATCCTTTGCAAATCACTCGTTCGTCGGATCGCCCGAGTGTTCGACACCCTTCTCGATGTTGTCCTTCTGATCGCCGTAATCCTTGCGATTGGCACCGTTGGTGATCTCCACGTCGCCCTTGACCTTGCGGTCCTCGTCGCCCGTCACCTTGCCGATCGCGGTGTCAGTCCAGCCCTTGACCTGTTCCTTGAAGCCTTCCTTCTGGTCCTTGTTCATGATTTTCTCCGTTCGGTGCAGGCGTGCGGCGCCGCACGCGCTGTCAGATCTCGACCTATGCAGCATGTCGTGTGCCGGCTATCATCGACGCGCGAGGAACACGCAATGCTTGACCGCCTGCATTCCTTACCCGCAGCGAGTGCCACCATGCGAATCCGGCTCAAACCTCTCGACCAACAGGTCATCGTCATTACGGGCGCAACGAGTGGAATCGGGCTCGTCACCGCGCGCACCGCTGCGAGACGCGGCGCCAGGCTAATGCTCGTATCGCGCGACGAGAAGGCGCTTTCCTCACTCGCCGACGAGTTGTCGGGAGATCGAAGCGATAGCGTCGCGTATGCTGTCGCCGATGTCGGCGACCGAGAACAGTTGCAAGCCGCCGCGGATCAAGCGATTTCGCGCTTCGGCGGCTTCGACACCTGGATCAACAATGCAGGCGCCTCGTTGTACGGGCGCTGCGTCGATGTGCCGCTGGAGGATCAGCGCAAGCTCTTCGATACGAACTACTGGGGTGTGGTCAACGGCTCGGTCGTCGCCGTGCAGCATTTGCGGGAACGGGGCGGCGCGCTGATCAATCTCGGTAGCGAACTATCGGATGTCGCCATTCCGTTGCAAGGCGCGTACGTTGCATCGAAGCATGCCGTGAAGGGCTTCACCGACGCGTTACGCATCGAACTCGCCGACGAGCACGCACCGGTCTCGGTGACCCTCGTCAAGCCCGCGGGCATCGACACACTCTTCGTCGAGCATGCGAAAAACTACCTGGATCATGAGCCGAAATTGCCACAGCCGGTGTATGCGCCCGAGGTGGTCGCGGAGGCCATACTGCACGCCGCGGCTCATCCGCGGCGCGACATCTATGCGGGTGGCGCGTCGCGCGGCATGGCCTGGTTCGGGCAATCGGCGCCGCGCGTGTATGACGCCGTAACGAGCCGGCTCGGTGTGAAGGCCCAGCTCACGAGCGCGCCCCGGCGCGACGGCGATAGCCTGTATGAGAGCGGCACCGGCCTGAGCGAGCGGTCCGGACGACACGGCCGGGTCCGCGAACGCAGCTTCTACACCGATGCGCATACGCATCCCGCGAGTGCGCGTGCGGCGCTCATGGGCATCGCGGGTGTGCTGCTGGTCGCGGCGGCGCGACGCTATGTACGCGAGACACAGGGACGTCGGCTTACCCGCTCCCTGCGCTGAAAGTGCGGGTCATGACAGGCCGTGTGCGAATCGGCATCTCCGGCTGGCGCTATGCTGGCTGGCGCGGCGTATTCTATCCGCCGAAACTTGCGCAGGCGCGTGAACTCGAATTCGCGTCGCGCCGGGTGCAGAGCATTGAGATCAACGGTTCGCATTACTCGCTGCAACGTACATCCAGTTGGCGTGCATGGCGCGATGCGACACCCGACGAATTCGTTTTCAGCGTAAAGGGTCCTCGCTATCTCACCCACATGCTGCGGTTTCGCGACGAAACGGCTATCCCTGCGATGGCAAACTTCTTCGCGTCAGGCTTACTGGGTCTTGGCGAAAAGCTCGGCCCGTTTCTCTGGCAGTTCCCGCCGAGCTTCGCTTTTCATGCTGAAGATTTCGAGCGCTTCCTCACACTCCTGCCACAGGATACGGCCTCCGCAGCGGCATTTGCCCAGCAGCACGACGCGCGAGTCAAGGAACCGTGGTTCGATGCGCCGGGGAAAAAGCGAGCGTTGAGGCACGCCGTGGAAATCCGGCATCCGAGCTTTCTGGACGAGACATTCGTAGGCTTGCTGCGCAGACACGGCGTTGCGCTGGTGGTATCGGACTCCACGGCTGGCTGGCCGTACGCAGAGGACGTGACCGCCGATTTCGTTTATATGCGTTTGCACGGCACCGAAACTCTTTACAGCGGCGCATACACCGACGAGGCGCTCAACGCATGGACGCATCGCATCATGGCCTGGGCAAAGGGAACGCAGGCCGGGGACGCACGGCTTATCACGACGCGTAAGCCGCGAAGTCGCGCATCGCGCGATGTATTCTGTTACTTCGACAACGATCAGAAAGTACAGGCGCCGTTCGATGCCGAACGGCTGCGAGAACTTCTCGAAAGAAGCTCCTTCAGCGTTTCATCGCGCTAATGAAATCCTCAATGAAGCCGTCAATTGGCCAACGCCTCGCGTTCGAGTTCGTCCAGCGGAAGGTGACGCACGTCGCGGCCCTTGACGACAAACACAAGAAACTCAGCGATGTTCTTGGCGTGATCTCCGATGCGCTCCAAAGCTTTGGCTATGAACAGGTATTCGAGCGCCACCGCGATGGTTCCGGGCGCTGCGTTCATCTGCATGGCGAGCCTGCGGGAAAACAAGCGGAACAGTTCGTCAATGGCTTTGTCGTCGCGCACGATCCGCGCGGCGTCCACCGTGTCCATTCGTGCGAATGCGTCGAGCACACGACGCAGGACGGAGTGAACCATCTCGCCGCATTTCTTCAGCTCGGCCACGTGGAACGATGCCGCTTCACCACTTTCGGAAATGCGCCGCATCCGTTTGGAGATCTTTCGTGCTTCGTCGCCCATGCGTTCGAGGTTCGTCACGCACTTGGACATCGCCATTAGTAACCGGAGATCGCAGGCGGCCGGCTGCCGCCGGGCGATCACATGTTGTATTTCATCGTCGATTTCGATTTCACGCGAGTTGAGAAGCCGCTCGCTGTCGCGGATTTCCAGTGCGAGCGCCGCATCGTACGCGCTCAACAGTCGCAGGCAGCGTTCGATCTGAATTACGACGAGACCACCCATCTCCAGGAGATGGGTCGAGAGCGCATCGAGCGAGGCGTCGAATGCGCGTGAGAGATGCTTGTCTGGCATGGCGAATACCCGGTTCACGCCCCTTATGGTGAGCGCTGAAGTCGCGTCGTCCCGAGGTGGGACTTCACGTCTATCGTGCTGGCAATAACGGTATATACCGTTTCATGGTAACCGCGCAAGCAGATAATCGCTCGAAGAAGCGTTCAATTCGCTAAGCAGATAGAGATTCGGCGCGACGCGCGTCGAGCAGGTTAATGCCTCGTCGTGAGTGTCCGGAGGACGCTCCTTTCGGACGCGAATGGCTCGTGAGGCACGCACGATGTGGTACGTCGAGTGCTCGAATGAAAGCATTCTCCTATGCCGAAAGACCCGCCTAATGCGGGTCCTCCGGCACTGTGCCTGTCGAGGTTTATTCCGTGAGAGTCGAGTTCCATGCCCCGCCCACAGCGGTCATGTCGAAGAGACCGAGAGTTCTGGGCTCGACGTCGTTGATCATCGCGTTCGCGCTTTTCATTTGCATCGACCGGTACTACAAACGAGCGGCGACTCATCCGGTCGACCTGGTCGTCCTTTGGCTCGCTGCTCAATACTGCATTGCGGCGGTTCTCTTCTGTTTCTGGCCCACTTCATCTACGAGGACGCTGAAGGAGAAGCTACTCGTCGCCTTGCTGATTGGCGGCTTCATGGGCGGCGCAACCTTGCCGAAGGTCGTCGCCTTATTCAATAACCTCGGTGGCCCGCAGGCGCCATGGTGGTTCTATCGCATTCCGTTTCCGGCGATTTCCGTCACGGCCTGCACTCAGACGGTCATGGTCGCCGCGGTCGAGGCAACCATGTGGGTCGTCGCTTGCGCGATTGTGTTCAAGCGGAAGCCGTGACCTTGGCCCATCGGGTCTGCACAAGCAGCGGGCCGCGAAAGCTTTGGCACCACGATTGCTGGTATCGCGCAATGCCACCCTCGGAGACGATCATGGCGTCCATCTCGAAGCCGCTGTCCCGAATCCTTTTCCTCACACTTAGCCTCGCCGCGTTCACTCAGGCAGGCGTCACGCAGGAGAGCGCGGACAGGCGCGGCGATCATGCCCGAGGCGGCGGTCCCCAGCTTCAGCTCGTCGCCACGTTCGAACATCAGGTCACTGGCGTGACGGTCACGCCGGATGGCCGAACCTTCGTCAACTTCCCCCGCTGGACGGAGGATGCGCCCATCTCCGTTGCGGAGCTCGGCGCGTCCGGCGATCTGCGTCCTTATCCCGATCCCGAATGGAATAGCTGGCGCAACGCGCGTCGCGACGAAGTCACGCCGCACGATCATTGGGTATGCGTGCAGTCCGTCGTGGCGGACAAGCATGGCAACCTCTGGGTGATCGATCCGGGCGCGCCGGCGCAATCGCTCGTCGTGCCCGGCGCGCCGAAGCTCGTGCGGATCGATCTCGCGTCGAACCACGTCGCGCAAGTCTATGCGTTCGATGAAACCATCGCGCCACAAGGAAGCTATCTCAACGACGTGCGTATCAGTCCGGACGGGCATTTCGTCTACATCACCGATTCCGGCGTGCGCGGAGCGATCGTCGTGCTCGACACGGCGTCGGGCAGCGCACGACGCGTTCTTGACGGCGATCCGAGCACGCAGGCCGACAAGACCGTCACCGTGAAGGTCGATGGCAAGCCGCTGCAACAGACGGATGGCAGGCGTGTGAGCTTTTCCGCGGACGGTATCGCGCTGACGCCGGACGGGCGTTACCTCTATTGGCAGGCGGTCAAGGGCAAAACGCTTTATCGCATCGCAACCGATGCGCTGCAGAATGCGCAGCTCAGTCCGCAGCAGGTCTCGGCGCGCGTGGAGACGGTAGGCATCGACGGACCCGCGGACGGGCTCTGGTTCGACGGGCGTGGACGTCTCTATGTTTCATCGGTCGAGCATCATGCGATTCGCGTGCGTGACGGCGAGCGCATCGACACGCTGCTACGGAATCGCGCTTTGATCTGGCCCGACACGTTCTCGGAAGGCGCCGACGGCACGATCTATATCACCGATTCGCGCATTCCCGAGATGAGCTGGTTCGATCCGCAGAGTCCGAGCGCGCTGCCGACGCGGCTGTATGCGATTCGAGGACGCTAGCGCCGGCGACGCCGGACTGGGCGTTACTCGTTCACCGTGGATATTGACGCAGAAAGAGGAAAGCAGCGTATGGAACAGCATCTCGATGGCCGGCGCGTCCACGTCTTCTGCTCGGGTCTGGCAGCGGGACTGGCATCGGCCTCGGCGGCCTGCACCGGTGCGCAGCGCGCGGGTCATGCGCCCTACGCCGCGCTGAATGCCGTGACGCATTGCGTGTGGCCCGACGCATCGTCGCACGAAAGGCCGAGCATCCGCTACACGGCGCTCGGCGCGACGATCCACATGGGCAGCGCGGTGTTCTGGGGCGTGCTGTTCGAAGCGCTGTGCGGAAGACGGAGCCGTCCCGCGGGAATCGTAAGCGCTGCCGCGGCGACCGCGCTCGTTGCTTATGTGGTCGACTACCACGTCGTGCCGAAACGCTTCACACCGGGATTCGAGACGCATTTGCCGAAGCGCTCGCTCGCCATGACCTATGTCGCGTTAGCCGCGGGATTCGCAATCGCCGCGCTGGCGCGACGCGCGTCCGGCTGAGGTCACTCGCCGCGCGACGCTTCGTGCTTCACTCCGCGAGCGGCGCATCGAGCACGTGATGCGCGGCGATGACCGAGCGTTCGTTGATCGCGGGCGGTCGCGTCTTTCTCGGCCGGAAGACGGGATCGCCTCGCTTGATGTGCTCGCCGCTGATGGAGCAGACCTCTTCCACGCGTGCTCTGCCAAGCGACCAGACTTGTTCGGCGAGGCAACCCAGTTGCGAGTCCGACCACGACACGCTCGCCGTGCGGGACGTCAGACGCTCTCGTATCGTGATCGACACATGACCGTTTGCGGCCGGGCGCATCGCTGCTGAACGGCGCAACGATTCATGGGATGGTACGAGGCAGTCGAACCAGGTTACGCGCGATTCGAATGCCGTCTGAGTATTGTCGATGGTCGCCATGGGCTGCTCACTTGTTTGCGAGTGTCTGTCGATCGCGGCATGCGCCGGCTCTGTTTTCATAAGACGCATTCGTCATGCCGAAACAGCGCACGGCGCGACGCATGGTCGTGTCCGGAAGCTTTCGGTATCAAACGGGGGGGGTTTGCGCGACGCGACCGGACTCCGAACCGCGATCCACGCGCAGTTGCGCGGTCTCGTCGGAAATGGAGCGGCCACGCTTGTAATGGTTGTCCAGAGAAGCGTTACCTCGAACGGCGATTCGCGAAGTACCGGTGCAGGAGCGAGGTCGCGCTTGCGCCATGCAGGACGACGGAAAGGACAATCGTCGCGAGCACGATCGGCGCAATCGGCCGGACGTGTTCCCTGCCGGCCTGTTCGAGAGCGAAGAGCAGGTAGTAGAAGGCGCCGACGCCCCGTATGCCGAGCCATCCGGCAAGCAGGCGCTGCGGCCGGTCCATGCAGGAACCGGCGAGCGATATCGTCGCGCTGAGCGGACGGGCGACGAAGAACAGAAAGAGCGCGGGCCATATGACCTGCCAGTGGAGAAGCGCCTGCCAATGCGCCGACACGACGCTCCCGATCAATAGCATCAACGCGAATTCGACCAGCCGTTCGAACTCGAGCGCGAACGCCATCATCGTCTCGGCCATGTAGGCGTGCGCGAGCTCGGGATCGCGGGCGGCTTCCTCGCGCTCGCCGCGTTCGACCGATTCGAGCGCCTTGCTGGGCGGAGTCTTGCCGGTTGCGGCGAGCTCCTGCCGGCGCAAGGCCGCGCCGGCCGCGAATACCGCGATGAATGCGTAGCCGTGCACGAGCAGCGCCGCGCCATAGGCAAGCGCCATGAGCCCGAGTGCGATGAAGCCTTCGAGCCCGAGCGCCTGCCGGTAGCGCGTTCGCAGGCGAATCACGAGGCGCACGACGCCCGATCCGATTCCCCAACCGATGACGAGCGCACTGACGATGCCCCAGGCGATCGCCGCAGCGAAGGTCCACGGATTGCCGCTGCCGGGGCTTGCGCTTCCGCACAGCGCGAGCGCGATCAGTGCGAACGGGTACGCGGCGCCGTCGTTGCAGCCGCCCTCGGACGAAAGCGCGAAGCGCAACGGCTCATCGTCGCCGGCCTTGCGCACGCGCAATTCGTTGGCGAGCACGGGATCGGTCGGGGCGAGTATCGCGGCGAGCAGCAGCGCGGGTCCCGACGCGAGGCCGAGGCCGAAGCGCGCGGCGACATACACGAGGCCGATCGTCAGGATCATCGCCGGGCCTGCGAGCCGCAGCGTGAGCCGCCAGAGTTCGTTCGAAAGCGGCACGCGCAAATGCATGCCGATCGCAAAAAGCGAGACGACGAGACCGGCTTCCGTCAGCACGCGCAACAGGCGCAGATTCCCTTCGATGTCGGGCTCGAGCAGGCCGGCGCCGGCCCGGCCCAGCGCGAATCCCGCGACGAGATAGACCATGGCGCCGGTCATTGGCAGGCGCGAGATCACGCCGCGCATGACGGCCATGAGAATCAGCAGCGCGCCTACCACCATGAACCAGACCGCCTCGATAACCACCGCTGACTCCTTGACTTCGTTGAGCGCGCTTGCCGGCGATTCACGCTCGTCGGCAACGCGGTCGAGCAATCGACATTCCAAATCGCGCCCGTCTGGACGTGTGAACGTCGATTGAATCGTCGCTCTTCGATGGCGGCCGCGACGACCTACTCGTGCAGGTTGCTGCGCATCGACGCCACATCGTTCGTGGTGATCGGACGCGCATCGTTGCCCCAGGACGCGCGCACGTACGTCAGCACTTGTGCGATCTGGACATCGGTCAGGCGCCCGGCGAACGGCGGCATCGCCTGACGCGGCGGACCGTGGATCGTCCCGGGACTGTTGCCGCCTTCCACGAGCAGCCGTATCAGCGAAGTCGTGTCCTCGCCGATGACGGACGGATTGCCGGCCAGCGCCGGAAATACCTTCGGCACGCCTTTGCCGTCGTCGCGATGGCACTGCGCGCAAAAGCCTGCATACACCGCCGCGCCCTGTGCGGGCGGAATATCGGGCGCGCGCGTTTTCAGGCGTCCGGGCTGCGCATGCGCGGGATCGAAGACACCGTCGGCGGCGCCGGTCGCGGGCAGGCTCTTCAGGTACACGGCGATCGCGCGCAGGTCGTCATCGGTCAGATATTGCAGGCTGTCTTCGATCGTTTCGACCATGCTTCCATACGCGGCCATGCCCGCGCCGTGACCGGTCTTCATGAACGCGGCGAGGTCTTCCGCGGTGACGCGGCCGAGCCCTGAGCCGGGGTCGGCTCGCAGATTCGGCGCGAACCAGTTGTCGTTGATGCCGCCGGAAAGAAACGCTTTCGATGATTCGTCGTAGCCGCGCTCCTGATAGCCGATGCCGCGCGGCGTATGACACGAGCCGCAGTGCCCGAGCGACTGCACGAGGTACGCGCCGCGATTCCAGTCGGCATCGTGGCCCGGTCGCGGCGCGAAGCGGTCCTTCGGTGCAAGCGCCGCGCGCCACAGACGCAGCGCCCATCGCTGGTTGAACGGAAAGGGCACCTTCGTTTCAGGCGGCCGATGGTTCACGGCCGGCACGCCTTGCATCATGTAGGCGTAGAGGGCGCGCATGTCGTCGTCGCTGATCTTGACGAAGGCGGGATAGGGCATCGCCGGATACAGGCCCTTGCCATCGCGTCGCACGCCTTCGCGCAACGCCTTCGCGAAGTCCTCGAAGCTGTATTGGCCGATGCCCGTCTCGCGGTCCGGCGTGATGTTGCTGCTGACGATGGTGCCGAACGGCGAAGTCATTTCGAGCCCGCCGGCATACGGCGCTCCGTTCGATGACGCGGTATGGCAACCCGCGCAGTCCGCGGCTTTTGCAAGGTACGCACCCCGCGCGAGCAGGTCGGGCGAGGGCGCTGCGTCGTCCGCCATGGCGGCGAGGGGCCACAGAAGCAGGACGAGGAAAATGCGTGGGACGTTCATGTCATTGGTGATACAGATACGCGGCGATGTCGCGGGCGTCGATCTCGCTCACGGCGAGGTCGGGCATCGCGTTACCGGGTGCGATGCGTTGCGGGAAGCGAATCCACGTCTGGAGATTTTCCGGCGTGTTGAGCAACTTGCCCGCCACGTAAGCGCGCTCGCCGATGTTCTGCAACGTCGGGCCGACCTTGCCGTATGCGCCCGGCACGTCGTCGATCCGGTGACACGCGCCGCAGCCGTAGCGCTGAATCGCCTCGAGGCCGCGTTGCGGATTGCCTCCCGTGATCGAGTCGGAAGACGGCAGCTGGCCCTTGCACGCAGCGAGCGCGACGACCGGCAACAGCGCGACGATAACTTTGCGCATGCTTTCATCCCTCGCGGGCGATGCGCTCGCCTAAGCGCGGCGGCGGGCGTCGCATTAGCCAGCGCGCACCGACGATCAATCCGCCGATCAGATAAGCGAGTCCGCCCGGCACCCACATCACGAGGCCGCCGAGTTGCTGATCCTGCAACGGATCGAAGCCGAGTGCGCGCGTGGTCTCGATGCACGACGGATACCAGATGCCCGGCGCCAGCGTCAGCAATGCGCCGAGCGCGCCGGTGTGAACCATCGTCGTGAAGAGGGAAAGCATCGCGTGCGCGTTCGACGCGCCTTCCGACGCACCTGCCGATACGCGGCCGAACACGGCCCACCAGAAGAGCAATGCGCTTGCGAGGAAACTCGCATGCTGCAACGTATGGATGCCGGGCCGGGCGAGCGCCGCCTCGAAGAAGCGCGGCGCATGCCAGACCCAGAGCGCGGCGGCGTGCAGCGTCCACGCGACGAGTGGCAATGTGAGCCAGCGCCACGGCAACCTGATCCAGCGCGAGCGCGTCGCCGCGCCGATGCGTACTCTCGCGTTCGCGGGAAACGCCCAGAGCCACACGCCGAGCGGCCGGCCGATGACGAGCAGCGGCGCCGCGACCAGCATGAAGAGTTCGTGCTGAAGCATGTGCGCGGAAAACAGCCAGTCGCTCAGTGTGTGCACGGGCGACACCAGCGCGACTACGAGCGTGAGCCATCCTGCGATGAATGCGGCAAGCCTCGCAGCGCGCTTTCCGCGGCCTTGCGCGCCGCGCCTGCGCAGCTTCACATATCCGACGACATAAAGGACCACGCTCACCGTCAGCACGATGACGACCCACGGCTCGAATGTCCACGCGAGAGGCGAAGCCTCGGGCGTGTCGGCGAGGACGTGCGCGTTTGCATCGGCACATGCGAGCAGCGCACAGAGCGGTGCGAGTTTCAACACGCGGACAGGAACCATTGCGGTATCGATATGGCGATGACGGACAAGAACGACAGCGCGCCCACGCCTGCCGCGACCGCGGCGATGAACGCCGGGCGCGCGGGACGCGCGGCGGTATCGGGTGTCGGCAGGGCGAGCGCACGCCGCGCGTCGCGCCAGCGCTGCCAGGCGAGCAGCGTCGCGGCCACGCACACGATCGCGCTCGCGCCGCTCACACCGTGCAGCAACGCCTGGCCTCCGAGCCGGCATGCCGGCGTCACCAGCGCATAGTTCAAGCTGAGGCAGCCGAGCACGACGGATGGAGCGCCGAGCAGCGCAAGCCAGGTCTTCATAGCCGCGCCGCCCAGTAGATCACGCAGTAGATCGGCAGCCAGCTCAGCACCACGAAGTACCAGTAGAGCGCGTTCTCGCTGACATCGACGAACCGCTTGCTCTCGAACGGTCCGGTGAACAGGAGCACGGTGAGCACGGCGGTATCGACGGTATCGGTGATCAGGTGCGTGGTGTGCAGGCCGAGCAGCAGCCAGACGACCGATCCATACGCGTTCGTGTACCAGCTCACGTTCAGCGAAGCGAATTCCAGTCCGCGTAGCACGAGAAACGCCAGAGAGGCGACGAGGCAGACGGCGAGCCAGATGGCGGCTTTCGTGCGCTCGCCGCGTTCGGCCGCTTTCTTCGCAAGCTGGTTGGGCCACAGGCTCACGAGCAGCACGGCGGTGTTGAGCGTGCCCCACAACAGGCGCGGCGCGTCGGCGGCCATCGGCCACGCGGGCGCGCGCGAGCGCAGATAGAAGTACATCATCACCGCGATGGCGAACACGGTGCCTTCGATCAGCATCAGGCCGGCCGTGCTCCACCACATCAGACTGCGGTGACTGAAGGCGAAGGTGGGCAGCGCGCGCACGTCGAGCGAGAACTCGCCTGTATTGCGCCGGTCGGGCCGCGGCGTCGCGGTGCGGGTATTGGCGCTCATGGCTGACGCTCCCGCGCGACGGCGAGCCGGTTATCAGCGCGGTTCGGCCAGAACCACCCGATCATCGCGACCGCAACGGGCAGCGATGCCCATACGATCGCCCACGGCGTATAAATGGAGCCGATGAAAAGCACGGTCGTCGCCACTGCGCTCACGAATGGCCAGAGTGATGGCTTTGGAAACAGCGGACGGTGATCGGGCTGCGCATCGAGGACGCTCGTGACCAGAACCTCGCGTGCATCCGCAGCAAGCCCCGCGACAAATGCGGGCTGCGCGGCGGGTTCCCACAGCGGATCTCGGCCGTGCACGACCGGAATGGCATCGAAGTTATGCGGCGGCGGCGGCGACGGCACGCTCCATTCGAGCGTTCCCGCGCCCCACGGATCGGCGGGAGCGCGTTCGTCGCTCCTCACGCTTCTGACGACATTGACGATGAAGAGCAGCACGGAGAGCGCGATCATGTACGCGCCGACCGTCGCGGTGAGATTCATGCCGTCCCAGCCGAGCCCGTGCGGATAAGTCCACACGCGTCGCGGCATGCCTTCGAGACCGAGCAGGTGCATCGGGAAGAAGGTCACGTTGAAGCCGATGAAAAACAGCCAGAACTGCCACTTGCCGAGACGCTCGTCGAGCATGCGCCCCGCGAACTTTGGGAACCAGTAGAAGAACGCGCCGAAGAGCGGAAACACGCCGCCGCCGAACAGCACGTAATGCAAATGCGCGACGACGAAGTAAGTATCGTGAACCTGCAGATCGAGCGGCACGGACGCGACCATGATGCCGGTCATGCCGCCCATCACGAGTATGAAGAAGAACGCGAGCACGAAGAGCAGCGGCACGCGCAGATTCAGTTTGCCGGTCCAGAGCGTGCCGATCCAGCAGAAGATCTGGATCGCAGACGGAATCGCGATCATCAGACTGGCGGCGGTGAAGAAGCTCTTGCCGAGCTCGGGGATGTTCGTCGCGAACATGTGATGCACCCACAGGCCGAACGCGAGGAACGCGGTGGCAATCAGCGACAGCACCATCGCCGGATAGCCGAACACCGGACGGCGCGCGAAGGTCGGAATGATCGACGAAATGAAGCCGAGCGGCGGGATGAAGACCAGATACACCTCCGGATGACCGAAGAACCAGAAGAGGTGCTGCCACAGCAAGACATCGCCGCCTTTCGCCGGGTTATAGAAATGCGTGCCGACGAGCCGGTCAAGAATCAGCGCGGTGCTGCACAGCATGACGGCGGGCATCGCGAAGATCACCATGAACTGCGTGACGAGCGTGGCCCAGGCGAACAGCGGCATACGGTTGAGCGACATGCCGGGCGCGCGCATCTTGAAGATCGTCGTGATGAGCACGACTGCTTCGAGCAAGCCGGACAGTTCGGTGAAGGTGATCATCTGCGCCCAGATATCCGCGCCCTTGTTGGGCGAGTAGTCGGGACCGGCGAGCGGCACGTAGCTGAACCAGCCGGCGTTGGGCGCGGTGTTGACGGCGAGCGCGCCGAACAACAGCAATCCACCGAATAAAAAGACCCAGTATGCGTAGGCGTTCATGCGCGGAAACGCGATGCTGCGTGCGCCGATCATGAGCGGCACGAGATACGCCGCGACGGCCTGCATCACCGGCACGGCGAAGAGGAACATCATCGTGGTGCCGTGCATCGTGAAGAGTTCGTTGTAGAGGTTTGGTCCGATCAGGCGCTGATCCGGACGCGCGAGTTGCGTGCGCATGATGAGCGCGAGCAAGCCGGCGAGCAGGAAGAACACGAAGGTCGTGACGATGAAACGCCGTGCGATCGTCTTGTGGTTGATCGCGCTCAACATGCCGATGAAGCCGGGCGGATCGCTCCAGGTTCTCGCGAGCGCCTCGCGCACTTCGGGCGCGGCGTGCGGACCGTCGGTCAGCGGCGTGTACGTCATTTCAAGGTCTCCAACCACGTTAGGAGCGCCCGCAGGTCGTCGGGCGGCAGGCGTGTGGGCGGCATCGCGGTGCCTGGCTTGAGTGTTTGAGGATCGAGAATCCAGCCGGCGAGATTGCCGCGATTGTTCGCGAGCGTGCCGGCGGCGATGAACTGACGGCTTGCGACGTGCGTCAGGTCCGGACCGATGGTTCCCTGCGCCGGTGTGCCCCGGATGCTGTGGCAGCGAGCGCAATCCTGCGTCAGGAACACGTCGCGGCCGCGCGTGGCGATGCTGTCCGACGTGTCCATCGCCGGCTCGCGCTGTCGCGCGGCCCAGGTTTCGTACTGCGCGGGCGGATCGGCGGTGACCGAGAAGGCCATCAGCGCGTGTTCATAGCCGCAGAACTCGGCGCACTGACCGCGATAGACGCCCGGCTTGTCCGCACGGAACTCGATGGTCGCGTCGCGTCCGGGAATCATGTCCTTCTTGCCGTGCAGGTTCGGCACCCAGAACGTATGAATGACATCGGCCGCTTTCAGCGAGACGACGACAGGACGACCTACGGGTACATGAAGTTCGTTGGCGAGCGTGAATTCGGGGGCGCCGCCATCGGATAAATAGCGCGCCTGCCACCACCACTGATAACCGGTCATCTCGATGCGCAGCGCGTGGTCGACCGGCAAACGGGACAACGCACGATCGGTGAGCACGTCCGCGAGTACGAGGCCGAACAGAAGCAGCGCGGAGAGCACGGTCGCCGCCGTCACCCAGAGGCGCGTGCGCGGTTGCGGGCGATTCACTGTAGAGACATCAGCCGGCGTCGCGCGGTTAGCGCGCGGGGCGCGCAGCAGCGAGATCAGACACGCCAGCAGGATCGCCGCGAAGACTGCGCAGCAGACCGCGAGTGTCAGATGCCAGAGATCGAGAATCCGGCTGGCCTGAACGCCGGCGGGGATCAGGGCGCTTTGCATGGTACGTCGGCCAACTTCTCAAGCGTGTTGCGATTGGTCGGAAATGGACAGAAACCAGACAGCCACGCTCGATCAAGCAATCGCTGTTCCAGACAGAAACGCGAGTATCGTGCAGGACCGCGGTCGCTCTGACGAAGGCCCTCGAAAGGGAACGCCATTTGCTCACGCGTGGTGCAAACACATCGAACACGTGCGAGGCAAAGGACATGGCCG
Organism: Caballeronia sp. 11_S32; assembly: GCF_056930355.1. Taxonomy (NCBI): domain Bacteria; kingdom Pseudomonadati; phylum Pseudomonadota; class Betaproteobacteria; order Burkholderiales; family Burkholderiaceae; genus Caballeronia; species Caballeronia sp. 11_S32. The sequence continues at coordinate 195,706 of NZ_JBXOWH010000006.1, read as the reverse complement.
AATCAGACAACGGCGTTCGCAAGAGCGCCGCATACCCGTATTCGTCGGGTGGATGGGGATCGCTGAAAGCGGTCACGGGCGCGCTCATTCAGGAGAAGGTGCCGCTGAAGGAAATCACGGTCCTGCTGAAGCAGAACAAGCCCGATGGCTTCGCCTGCGTGAGTTGCTCGTGGGCCAAGCCGGCGGACCCGCATACCTTCGAGTTCTGCGAGAGCGGCGCGAAAGCGACCGCGTGGGACCTGACCGCGAAGCGCATGACGCCGCAGTTCTTCGAGCTGCACACGGTGACGGAGCTATGCGCATGGCACGACCACGATCTCGAAGACGCGGGGCGTCTCACCGCGCCGCTGCGCTACGACGCCGCCACCGACAAGTACGTGAGCGTTACCTGGGACGAAGCATTCGAGGATATCGGTCGCGAGTTGCGGGCGCTCGATCCGAAGCGCGTGTCGTTCTATGCGTCGGGAAGGGCATCGCTGGAAACGTCGTACATGTACCAGCTTTTCGCGCGCATGTACGGCACCAACAATCTTCCCGACAGCTCGAACATGTGTCACGAGAGCACGAGCGTCGGGTTGAAGGCCGCGATCGGCGTGGGCGTCGGCACGATCAGGCTCGAGGACTTCGAGAAGACCGATCTCATGTTTTTCTTCGGGCAGAACGTCGGGACCAATAGTCCGCGCATGCTGCATCAGCTCCAAGACGCAAGAAAGCGCGGCGTGCCGATCATCACCTTCAATCCCTTGCGCGAGCCTGGGCTGATCAAGTTCGCCAATCCGCAATCGCCGCTGGAGATGATGACGCCGGCGCATACGTTGATCAGCACGCAGTATCATCAGGTGAAGTCGGGCGGCGACACGGCCGCGATGCTCGGCCTCTGCAAGGCCGTCATTCATGTCGACGACGACGCGAAGACACGCGGCGAGCCGCGCGTGCTGGATGTCGATTTCATCGAAACGCATACGACCGGCTTCGAAGCCTTCGCAGATTACGTGCGCGCCGCGTCCTGGGACGAAATCGAACGCGTGGCAGGACTGCCGCGCACCGATCTCGAAGGCGCTGCCGCGGAATACATGCGCGCCAACGCGGTGATGGCGCACTACGGGATGGGCATGACGCAGCACAGGCAAGGCGTGCAGAACGTGCGCATGCTGTGCAATCTACTCTTCCTGCGCGGGAACATCGGCAAGCCGGGCGCGGGGCCGTCGCCCGTGCGCGGACATTCGAACGTGCAGGGGCAGCGCACGGTGGGCATCACGGAGAAGCCGGAGCTCGCGCCGCTCGACAAGCTCGCGAGCCAGTTCGGCTTCGAGCCGCCGCGCGAGAAAGGCATGAACATCGTCGAGACCTTCGAGGCGATGCTCGATGGCAAAGTAAGCGCGGTCGTCAATCTCGGTGGTAATCTCGTGCGCTCGGTGCCGGACCGCATGCGCATCGAACCGGCGTGGCGGAACCTGAAGCTCACGGTCAATGTCGCGACGAAGCTCAATCGTAGTCACCTCGTGCATGGGGAGAAGTCGTACATTCTGCCGTGCCTGAGCCGTATCGAGATCGATACGCAGGCAAGCGGCGCGCAGGCGGTGTCGATGGAAGACAGCACGGGCTGCATTCACGGCTCGCGCGGCGTGGCCGAGCCCGCTTCGGCCGATGCGCGCTCGGAGCCGTATATCGTCGCGGCGCTGGCGAAGCATACGCTCGGCGAGCGCTCGACCGTCGACTGGGAACGTTGGCGCGACGACTATGCGCTTGTGCGCGATGAAATCGCGAAGACATATCCCGAGACCTTTCACGACTTCAACGAAAGAATGTGGACGCCGGGCGGCTTCCCGCGCGATCTGCCCGCACGCGAGCGCAAGTGGAAGACGAAAAGCGGCAAGGCGGAGTTCTTCGTGCCCGAGACCATCGGTGAAGACCCGGACATGCCCGAGCGCGAACCGCAATCGCTGCGGCTCATGACGCTGCGCAGCGACAGCCAGTTCAACACGACGATCTACAGCCACGACGATCGCTTTCGCGGCATCGGCGGCGGCCGCATGGTGATCCTGATGTGCGAGGCGGACATGACGCGCCACGGTCTCAGGAAGGATGACCGTGTGACTTTGCGCACGATCGCCGACGATGGCTTCGAGCGGCGCGTCGCGGGTCTGCGCATCGAGCCGTACGACATACCGCAGGGATGCATCGCTGGTTATTACCCGGAATGCAATCCGTTGCTGCCTCTATGGCACTACGCGAAGGAAAGCAAGGTGCCCGGCGCGAAGTCGATCCCGGTTCATATCGTCGAGGTGAACGGCACGCCGCGCGAACCTTGAGCGCCATTACGCGCGGTATCCGCGGCGCCCGGCAGCGGGCCGCAGACAGTGCGCCAGCGCGAGCGCGCCGATCGACATCAACGCAAACGATGCGAGCGGAAACGTGCCCACGGTATTCGCCGCGATCGCGCCGGGCCGGTGTTGCGCGACGAGCTGCATGCGGCGCTTCGTCATGCGCATGCCGAGCTCGGACAACTGTGAGGCGAGCGCGCGTTCGGCCGTCGGAAGCAGCACCGTTTCCTCATCCGCGACGTGATGCATCACTTCGCGCATGAGCTGCATGAAACGGGCGTCGTAGGCGGCATCCTCCGGCCCCATCGAACGCAGCTTCGCGATATCTTCGCGCATCTTGTCGTGCTCGGGCTTGCTCTTCGTGAATCGCTCGTCTCCGGCCATCGCTTCGCTGAGCACCGGATAGAAGATCTCTTCTTCGAGTTGCGCGTGTATTTCCAGCGCCGTGCAGGCGAGTTCGACGATAGCGCGCTTTCTCCACCACGCTGTTTCCACGTGATAGCGATGAAAGGCCGCCATCACATGCGCGTGATCCATGCGGATCATCGTCGTGATGGAAGGCGAGCAGAATGGCATGTCCACGATGACTCCTCAGTCGCGTTTCAGAGTGATGATGACGCGGATTCCCGCGCTACCGCTCGGCTTTTCCTGAACATGGTAGGCTGCGGTCCCCTCGAGCGCGTCGCGTACGATTCCATGCCGACCGCATCAATGCACTTCTCCGGACCTTTGCCCTGCGTCAGGTCCCGCAAGCGATCCAGTACGCTGTCCTCTTTGAAGTCGATCGTGATGGCGCCCGCCGCGCGCGCCATCGCGAGACGCTCGGGCACGCGATCGATCACGATGACCTGTCTCGCGCCGAGCAGCAAGGCGCGCGCACTGCCATTTGCCCAACGGGACCGGCGCCCCAGATCGCGACGGTATCGGTCGGCTTGATCTCACACTGAACTGCCGCCTGCCAGCCGGTCGGGAAAATATCGCCGAGCAAGAGCACCTGCTCGTCGCTCAGTCCGTCGGGAATTCTTACATGCGTCCTGTCAGCGAAAGGCACGCGCACGTATTCGGCCTGCCCGCCGGGATAGCCGCCGGTCAAGTGCGTGTAGCCGAAGAAACCCGCCGTGGCGTGGCCGAACAGCTTGTCGGCGGCGTCCTTGTTTCGGTTGGAGCGTTCGCAGACCGAGAAATTGCCGCGCTTGCACTGGTCGCATTCGCCACAGATGATCGTGAATGGGACGACGACGCGATCGCCAATCTTGAGCGCGGAATTGTCGCGGCCGACCTCGACCACTTCCCCCATGAATTCGTGACCCATCACGTCGCCGGATTTCATGCCGGGCATGAAGCCGTCAAACAGATGGAGGTCAGAGCCGCAGATTGCGCAGGTCGACACCTTGATGATCGCGTCGCGGCCATGCTCAATGAGCGGGTCGGGAACCGTGTCGTATCGGATATCCTTCTTGCCGTGCCAGATGAGTGCTTTCATGGACGCCCCGGGCGATTTCTCTGCAATGGCGGGTACGCTGTCGTGAACCTAGGCCTCGCTGTCGGCCTTTCCGGGTCTGCCGCTGCGGCTCGAGGGCTCGAGGTCGGGATCGACATGATCGTGCTCGGGGACATACGGACCTTTTTCCGGATGATCCTTTCCCTTGGGCACCAGAGTCGGGTCGATGTTGCCGTGCTCACGCTGTTCGATGGTGCCGTCGCCCTTTACCCTTACATCGCCTTCGCCGAGCGCTTCGCGGCGCTCGTCCGCACGCTCGACGGGATCAGATGGTTCGTTTTGCATCGCCTGCTCCTTCAGCACTCTTGAGGGTGTTGCGGTCCATCCGAGCAATCGGTATGCCTCGATCACCGAGCGTGCAGGCCGTGGGTGCACGCTTTATCGCGAAGCAAAACGCATTTCGATGGAGCGCCCGGGTGTTGACGCGATTGCCGGGCGGAACGGAGCGTTGCGCACTTGCATGGCCTCAATCACCCCGCGTACACGCTGCGCCGTGCGCAGCAATCCGTTGTCGAGCGAGGTCGTCGGCGACCAGCCGTGCGCCTCGAGTAGCGCCATATCCGGCTGTCGATGCCACGGATCATCCATCGGCAGAGGTTTGAACACGATCTCCGACGACAACCCTGTCAGCTCGATGATGCGCCGCGCGATATCGAGCATCGAAAGCTCGTGGCAACCTCATCGGCGTGAAGTCGAATCGATAGGTTGTACGTATTGCATGTGCTACACGGAATCACATGCCCCGGCGCTTTTCAGCGGTTGGCGGTCGCAGGCATCGTCGAGCGCTTGCGCGACGCGCGGATGCACGCCCCGCGAGTTCGGTGGCGTACGGCGCGACGACGAACGCGGCGCACGAGACCAGCTACGGCGGCGACCGTCGCCGCGGACATGGGCGGTTCGCGCAGCGCGAGAACGAAGCGGCCGCCGCCGTTGACCAGGGACACGAATGCATCCCGACGCGCGAGACGGACGATGGCGAAGCCCATTACCGGCGCCATCTCCAGGACGCTATGCACTATTTGTTCGACGGACACGATGACGCGTGCCGCGGACGCGTAACGGAGATCGGCAGAAACGGTCAGCTCGTGAAGCACGATGAGCGCCGCGATCGCGCAGATCGCGGATGCGTTGATGTCAAGAAAGAGCGCGCAGAGCACGATGCCCGCGCCTTCGGTCAGCTGCGCGATATGCATCAGCGATTCCTGCACGCTCGCGTTGTCAGGAAGGTTGGCTCACCCGTGACAGAGCGCGTCGGCGGTGCCGCCGGCAAGCCGAGAACGCAATAGAGCAGGAACTGTTGCGCGACTTTCGGGGTTCATCTGTACAAGCCCTTGGGACAACTTTCGCCAGAGCAAGAGCGATACCATGCTTCGATTTGGCGTCGGGCTCGTTGCAACGGTGCATCGAAACGCGCCAAATAAGCGACATTCGCAGAAAAATGCCCGCCATGCTGCGGGGCGGGCAAATCCCACTTGGAGATGAACATGCGCCGTCGAAAGGCGCATCTTCAGTATGCTACGTTCGGCGGCGTCCGTCGCTGTACGGAAAGCGTGCCGCTGTGCAGTGCCGACGTAATGGTAGCCGGATGAGTCGGCGGTCGATCCGCTCGTTGGCAAGGCGGCCGCACGCTCGGATGCATCCCGCGCGCGGTACACGGTCTAGGCAGGAATGATGCGCTCGCTTCAGGCGTTGGAACAGATCGGTAAAGGCCTCGGGCGTACTTTGATAATCGAGAAACCCGAGCTTGCGGATTTTCGACTTGTCCGTCAACACATCCATCGGGCGGCCGAGGTCGGCGTCCGTGTGCCACCACGAGACGAGTTTGCCGATGTCCTGCTCGGCGAGCGCATTGCGCGCCGCGATGTCCGTCCACGTCTTTGCATCTTGATCCATGCGGCCTTCGAGCGGGCGGATCTTCCCATCGAAAGGCGCGGGCTCGATGCCGAAGTATTCCGCAATGCGCGCCCACATCCATTTCCAGCGAAACACGTCTCCGTTCACGACGGGACGGACTCACTGACATGACAGACGCGCGCCTGCTCGCGCGCCATCTCGAATGGGCGGCTGCGTCCGCCCCGGCGCGCAACGAGGCCTTCAACGAAGGTGGGGTGCGTCACCTGGCATTCAGTACCGTGAGCAAGCGATACGGCGATGGTTGGCGGCTCACGAAAGTCCGGCGGTGGTAGAAACCGCTCACCTTTCATGGATCGCAGCACAGCTCGCGGGTGAGAAAGGTTGGATATTCTAAACTCAAGTCGGCCGCCTGGAACTGGAGCTCGTTGTGGCGATCGGGGTCATCGACTACGAGCGGCCCGTGATGCGGGCGTTTTATCTGAAATGCGATGAAAACGCGGCGGCCCGCAGATGGATGAGCGCGGAAAAGAGGGCTCGAAAATTTTGGTGGACCGTGCTTCGCTCGGAGGCACAGCGAAGCGCTGCAGGCTCGCGCGTCTTGTCATGTCCTTTCGGCACGGATGCTCAGCGATCTACGCTCGCATTCCCGTATCGCTAGCTGCCGATCCGCCAGCTCTTTGGCCCCCTTCCTCCAGTTGCAGCTTTCGTACGATATCCGCAAGCGCCTGTAAGTTAAACGGCTTTACAAGGCAAGCGTCACATCCGGATTCGCGTGCGACGATCTCGTCCTGGGCTAGCGGACGTCCGGTGACTGCCACGATAGGTATGGTCGAGCAGGATTCAAGCTGCCGTAAACGCCTCACCAACTCGTAACCATCAAGATCGGGCAAATGCACGTCGGTAATAACGAGGTCAAACTGCGACTGCTGTGCCGACTCCAGGGCTTGTTGCGCATTCGGTGACGTACTGACCTCTGCTTTATAAAGAGCAAAGAGCTCCGCCATAGCCTGCAACGAATCTTCAGAATCTTCGACGACGAGTACACGGACGCCTTTGAAGATCGACGGGTCTGCGTGCGGGCCGCTGGCTTGTCGATGTGCGAGCGAGGCATCAGTTGGCAGCCAAACCACGAAACGCGATCCTCGGTCCTCGCCTTCGGACGATGCTTCTACCGCGCCACCATGAAGCTGGGCCAGTTGGCGTACAAGGGACAGCCCGATTCCCAGCCCGGCGGATCGAACACGAGACGGAACATTGGGTGCCTGCTGAAAGATCTCGAAGATCGAGTCAAGCAAATCAGGTCCGATGCCGACCCCGGTATCGGATACTTCCAGGCGCAGCTTGTTTTGCTCCGGGCGAAGCTTGACAGTGACCGTTCCGCCGGCAGGCGTGAATTTCAAGGCGTTGCTCACGAGATTCCAGATGATCTGTTCAATCCGAACGGCGTCGGCACGAATTACGCGAGGCTCAGGAGGCACGTCCATCTCGAGCCGGATTTCGCTCGCGGCAAAATCATGGCGTATTGCTTCAGCTATCGACCGTGCAATCTTCGCGACGTCAGGCGGTGCAAAGCGCAGCGAGAGCTTGCCGGTTTGAATCCGTGAGAAGTCCAGCAAGTCGTCGATGATTTGTGCCTGGCTCAGGACCGATTTTTGAATCGCATCGGCGATCTCCTGAATGCGGCTGACGTGCTGCGCTTCGGGCATTCGAGCGAGAATCTCTGCTTTCACGTGAATCAGGTTGAGAGGATTCTTGAGTTCGTGAGACAGCACCGCAATGAATTCGTCTTTCAGGCGGCTTAATTTCCGAATCTCGGTGTGTCTGCGCGCTCCCGAGCGAGGGCCATGTCTTTGCGACCTTCGATGAGCTTTCGGTTGGTGGCGTCGTGCACGATCTTGGCGAAGCCTGAAAACCCCGGCACGTCGATGCGGCTTAGGAAGCCACTGCAGAAGACGCGCTCGCCGCTTTTTGTGACGTGCCAGCGCTCGTCCTCCGCGCGCCCCGTGCTCCGCGCCTTGCTGCATTCTTGGGCAGGCATGCCGGCCGCAACGTCTTCACTAGTAAAGATCGCATCGAGCGGACGACCCAGCATCTCTTCGGTCTGGTACTCGAAGATTCGGCTCGCGCCGACGTTCCAACTTACGACCACGCCGTCATCGCTCAGCACAATGATCGCGAAGTCGTGGGTTTACTGCGCGGCGAGCTTTAGCTTTTCCTCGCTCGCCCGTGCCTCGCTTTGAGCGGCTTTCTGTTCAGAAATATCGATGAGCGCGAGCACGGCCCCGTCAATCCTGTCGTCGTCGGTGCGATAGGGGATGACGCGTGCAAGGAAGGTTCTGCCATCGTTGCTCCGCACTTCTTTCTCGACTGTCTTGAGAGACAGGAACGCGGCGGGCAGATCGTCGATCATCTCCGGATATTCGAGTCTGTGCGTCAGATGCTCCAACGGTCGGCCGGTGTCGCTTGGCAAAATGTTGAATAGGGTTTCCGCAGGCGAAGTATGTCGCTTGATGCTGAGGTTGCGGTCGACAAATACTGTAGCCACGCCCACCAGAGCAATCAGGTTCCGCAGATCGTCGCCGGCCCTTGCCGCCTCCTGAACCTTCGCGAGAAGTTCGGAGTTGACCGTGACCAGTTCCTCATTGAGCGACTGCAACTCTTCGCGACTCGCTTCCAACTCTTCGGAGGCGGAACGCAACTCTTCGTTCATGGCCTGTAGTTCTTCGTTGGATGCGCGAAGTTCTTCGGTCGAACTTCGTGCGTCTTCCAGTGAACTGCGCAGGCGATCTTCGCTTCCAGCAAGCGCTTGCCTCAGAGAATCGAGCGTATCCTCAACAGGCTCGCGGCTCACGGTGACGTCGGCCGTGGGAAGGGGCGTGGGCAGATCGCATGTAAGCGAAACAAGATCCTCGTCCCGTGCGAGGTCGCGATATGGCCGGAACGAAAGGTTCACCGCGATCTCGCCCGACGCCGTCGCAAATGGAACAGCTTCCTCTTCGACGCGATGTCCGGAACCGATGCAACGCTGAATCGCCTGGCGCACTCGAGCGTGGGCGTCGTTACGAGCGACATCGAAAAGATTCGATGCACGCGTGCGCCTCAAATCTTCCGTCAGCCTGTTTGCATTCGCAGAACGATAGACGATCGCCCCGTCCGTGCGTACAACAATCACCGGCGGTCCAAACAAGTCAAGCGATTGCGCCTGCGTCGGCGCGGTTGAAGGATTTGGCTTGTCGGGCGGCAAGTGGAAAAACGTCTGACCCAAACCGATAAATGGTTGAACCTGAAAGTTCGGATAGGTGGCCACACCGTTGGATGCCGCTCTCGGTATTGCCCGATAGATCTTCTTCTGCTTGTTCAGCGGCGTGAAGAATTCTAGGGCGAAGTCGGCCGATTCTGCTGTGCCGAGGAAGAGCAGCCCCCCTGGGTGCAGCGCGAAATGAAAGGCTTCGACAACCCGCGCTTGAGCCGGACGGTCGAGATAGATGAGCAGATTCCGGCAAGATATTAGGTTTATCCGAGAAAACGGCGGATCGCGCAGGAGATTATGGGCGGCGAAAATGACTGTATCGCGCAAGGATTTGGCCAGCCGATAGCGGTTCCCGTCCTTGTGGAAATAGTTGGCCAGCTGAACCGGGGAGACGTCGTTCGCGATCGCCGCCGGATAGCTCGCGGCCCTTGCGATTGCGATGGCACGTTCGTCGATGTCGCTCGCGAAGACCGAGACACGAGGCCGGTTAGGCAGTCGACGGGCCACTTCATCGAGCACGATCGCAACAGAGAAAGCCTCTTCCCCGGTCGCGCACGCCGGTACCCACGCGCGCAGCTCCTCGAGCCCGTATTTGCCGTTGATGAGCTGATTACGCAACGCCTCTTCAAGCGCCTCGAAGGCCGTCGGGTCGCGAAAGAAATTAGTTACGCCGATCAGCATGTCCGCTAACAGTCTGGGTGTCTCATCAACGCTCCCGGTCAGAAAGGCTTTGTAGTCGGCCAAAGTCTTGAGCCCGTTGACTTGCATGCGGCGCTCGATGCGACGCACGATCGTCCCGCGCTTGTAATTCGAAAAGTCATGCTGGGTCCGTGCACGCAACATTTCCAGCACTTCGTCGATGGCGTTGGAATCTGGAATGAGCGAATCCGTGCCACCGGACGCTTCGTCGGGGTCCGACGGAGCCGGCAGTTCGATCTGTGCGGCGTTTCTCACTAAGCCAAGGAGTCGCGGAACGATTTCGGCCACCGGAAGCACGAGATCGACGTCCCCGGTTGCAATGGCGCTGCGGGGCATTTCGCCATACTCGGCTTCTTCCGGTCGCTGCGCGATCGTGATGCCACCCTGTTCGCGAACGCGGGCAATGCCGACCGAGCCGTCTGTTCCGGCACCGGAAAGTACGACGGCGACCGCGCGTGCCCCGTGGGCATCGGCCAGGCTACGAAAAAATACATCGATGCTGGTAGGCGGCGAGCGCGGAGGTTCGGCGTCGCTCAGGCGAAGGTATCCGTCGACCATCGACAGCAGCTTGCCGGGAGGAATGACATAGACGTTGTTCGTCTCAGGCGGCACTGGACCACTTACTTGCTGGACGCGCAGGCCAGTCACGCCCTGAATGACATCGTGAGCATGGCTTGTATGATCTGGTGATAGATGCAACACCACAACGAACGCTACGTCCGCAGACGAGGGCGCGGTTTAAAAGAGCTTGTACACCGCCTGCCTAGGCGCCGATCCTGACGACGGCGAAATCCGGTCCCACCCGCTTGCTATGTCCCTTATTTGTCATGCCGCATGGTTCCTTGCCCAACAAGCGAAGCGCGCCGATGCCCGGACGACCGTCCCGCGTTCAAACACAGATAACCCGGCCCCTTGCAGGAAGGTCGTGTTTTTTGCCCCAACTACAGCGGTGCAACAAGCGCAATCATAGCGAGTAACGGTGCGACGCCTTTGCCTTTTTGGCAGAACCCGTCAAAACCGACTTTTATTCCCATCGGCTTTACAACGCCTTCGTCCATCGAGGTGTACGCTATCAAAACCGCATCGCCGGCGTGGCTGGTAGCGCGAAGACGCGCCGCGAGTTCGAAGCCGTCTGGCCACGGCATATTGATATCGAGCACAGCGACGTCTGGCGTCCAAGACTGGATGCGCTCGAACGCCATGTCGGCGCTGGAAGCGAAACGCGCTTCGTGACCTGCATGCGACAGCGCAAGAGCGATCGCCTCGGCTCCGAGGGCGTAGTCGTCAACGACTAGGATGCGCAAGGGGCGGCGTGGAAGCGCTTTCCTGTCAGTCCAAGGAAGGGATTTCATGCCCGTCGCTCGAGAGAAAAGTTCGATTTTGTCCCCGCGATGCAACTAGCGTACCAAAAAGCTCGGTCGCCAAAGAAGCTTAAACATCCTCAGCAACGGGACTGACTTGGACGCGCATTCATGCACGTCAAACATCGGGCGAAAGATCGTGTTGTCGCTGTCGGAACGTCATTAGGCGGCCTGGAGGCGCTTCGGACGGTTTTATCCCCGCGTCCTCCGATACTGTCGCGCCGCTGTTGGTCGTCATGCACAACCATGCTTATCGCAGCGTTCCTCCCGAGTTACTTGCACCGATTTGCCGGTTGCCGGTCGCTCATGCCATAGACGATACGCTGCGAGAGCCGTCCAGGATTTACATTGCGCCGCCCGACAGACATCTTCTGGTTCACGATGGGAAGATACGCCTGAGCGCAAGGACCGAAAGAGAACTTTGCGCGTGCCGCGATCGACCCGTTGTTTCGGTCGGTCGCGGTGGAATACGGTCCGCGCGCAGTTGCGGTGGTATTGACGGGCGATCTCGACGATGGCGCGGCAGGCGCGAAGGCGGTTCACGCGTGTGGCGGCCAGGTCATCGTGCAGGCTCCAGACAGCAGCGCCGCTGCGTCAATGCCAGCCTCCGCACTGCGTGCGGCCCCGACGGCGATCGTTGAGCCGCTCGAAAGCATTGGACAGGCCATTGTTGATGCGTTGCGTCAGCCCATGAAAGGAGTTCATATGGGAGTCTACAAGAAACCGATAGAGGCAGAGGCGCGGATTAATCTGACAGGCGTCGCCTCACCCGCCGAGCTCGATCGTCTGGGCAAGCGCAGCACGCTGACCTGTCCCGACTGCGGTGGCGTTGTATGGGAAATCGGTGATGCCGCGCCCTTACGATACCGGCGTCATACTGGACATGCGTTTTCCGTGGCCTCGCTAGACGCAGCCCAGAAAGCCGATCTCGAGGATGCGCTATGGACTTCGGTGCGTCGAATCGAGGAGCGCGCCGAGTGGCCGCAAGTCGCGCGCGTATGGCCGACATGCTCGGCGATGAGCCGAGAGCCCAGTTGGAGCGCGAGCTATCTCAAAGACTGCAGGCGCTCCAACAATAGCTCCGCGAATTTGTGATGGACAGCACCGGAGATGGAAAATAGAGGGAAATATCGTTCATGCGCTTACCGTGCGCACGTCGCGAGGACTACTCGCTCTGCGCATGTAGCAGTCGAGAGGCCGTTGTCGCCAAGTGGTCGATAGCTCACAGACCTTGTGGATCGCATTCGTGCTTTCGATGCATGTCTGCCTTGAGTGCTTATCTGCGTCAGTTGAAAATTACGACCTTCCGGCAGGCTGGCCACAAGGCCGGTCATCACGGGATTAGCGAGCAGCTTTCTCAGCGACGCAAGGCGGCTATCGAGCTTCGCGGCCAGGCCGTGAAATTCCTCTGCATCCGCCGGTCTCGTCTTTTGGGCGATCACCGCCATATGACGCAGCAGCAGCAATCGTTCTTCAACCGCGCGCAGGCTATTCGATAGTCCTTCGTCTATGGATTCCAGCATCCCGGCTTCGAGAGACTGAAGCGAGTAAGCATGACCGGTGTGACAGCGAAACCGCGGGACCGCTCCTTCCTCGACCTGCAAAAGGACGCCGTGACACTCTGGACAAGCATATTTGGAAGGACGGTCCAGCTCCATGACGCCAGCCTCCAAAGGATTTTCCCCGGCCGCGATCTCATTTTCGACGATCAATGACTCTCGCGCATTTGAAACGCTTTTCCCGGGTGCGTAGCTACCGACCAGATCGAGGATTCTTCGCGCTAGTGCGAATGTGGGGCCGACGAAGTTCACGTCGACGTGCTCAATCGCATTCTCCGGCATGGAACGATGCATTGCTTCGTCCGGATCCTGTACCAGTGCCATTGCCGCCGCCGTCCTTGATGGCCCACAAACCTGCAGCGCCGTCGTCCAGCGCGCCGCTCATGTGCCGCGCTCGAGGAGAGCGGCTACGCGAACGCGAGCGCATGGCGACGGGCGATGCGGACGGCACGGTCAACGCGCAGATATCGGCCGTTTGCGGCCTTCGGCGTTCCGCAGCCGTCCGGCCGCTGCAGGGTTGTAGTGTTGTTGCTGTGCGACCGCACTGTGTTGGCGGCGTGGTCCTTCGTCGTGGTCGATCTCTTCGCAACCAACCCGGCTAGCCGCTTCTAGTAGTCGATAGCTCGCTCCCTGGATGCCTACAACGTGAGCGTGATGCAACAGCAGGTCGAGCGTGGGGCGGTGAGCGTTGCGTCATTGGCGAACTTTGTCGAGTGTCCAGAACTCGACTAGCGCCGTATGAACATCGTCGTGCCATCGTAGCCCAGAAAACAAGTCATAGTGGTCGCAGTCGTCAATGATCAATTGCCGTCGAGGGGCGTGAGTCGTGGTACATAGCGTTAGAGCTGCGTGCGTTTGGCCCTTACCGGTGATCTCATCCCGATCCCCTTCGATGGTGCAGAGCGGCGTTGCGCCCAACCTCGCTGACCGCACGGTCCGGGATTTGACGCGCCAGCGCCCACGTAGAAGCAGCGAGTCCTGCAAGATGACGCGAATCTTGTCGAGAAAATAGGCCTCTGGCATATCCGCTAGGCTGCAGGCCTATTCACGACTCAGTAATTGGCGGCAAGCGTTTCATCCGCTGCCGCGCTCGCGGCGTCCTTCTCGACCTCTGTCTCTGCCATCGCCGACGTGACCGCGCAGCAGAAAGGGAGTGCCGGAAGTTAATGCGAGGTTGTGTCACTTTTCCGTCTCGGGCACTGGTCACGTCTTTTTCATGCCCGTTGACGGAGGCAATCGGAAGGCCCTGAACAGGCGCAACGATTCGGCAAAAATTGCGCCGATCCGCAAGCACCTGGTTTTGCCGCCCTCAATGGCACGAAATTCCGCGAGTTAGGGTCGCTATCGCGTTGTGCCCAAAAACTGGCGGATTTGTTTACCGGACCAATCAGTCCCGGCTGCCGTGGGTTGCGCCTTGTGAGCTTCGACGCTCGCTTTCCCATCACGGTGACGACGCCCATGGCCGGACAAAGCAATCTCACACCATAGCCGCTGGTGACCGTACCGCGGACCGACGAGGCGAAGCACCGACAGCGCACTGTACGATGAGCCAAGCCGTTTCCTCTCCATTCTCACCTCGCTGGATTGGAACGTCAGCTGTTTCCCAGGCGAATCAACAGCCTCCCCGAATGTCAGCGACGCCCGGCGCAATAATGTTAATTGCCATCTGGCGTATGGCCTCCTGCGTCGCTGCTTGAGTGGACGTAGAGGAAAGCAGTTCAATGAGGTCTTGAGCAATGTCGCTCATGATTTTCTCCCGGTCAGCGTTTCGAACGCCAGTCTGCCAATCGCCGCCCGGAGGCTGTTATCGTGTGCCTCCTCCAGGAGAGAGTCTCCCGTTTCGATATGGCCGAAGTCCATTATCAATGTGCATTACCTATGCCTGATAGCACGGCGCGCAGGAATGTAAGCTCGTGTGGCGACGCGCAAATGTCGAGTCAATACGTGTGATGAGTCCATCTGCTCGCATTTACGATCGCTACGATTCAGCCGGATGCGTTCAAATGGCCCGCAATTTAGCGTTAGCAGAGATTAGCCAATGCAATTGGGCAGAGTCAGCCAAGTCGGCTTAATGAAAAGTGAGAAATGAAAGGTTTTCGGTCATGCCGATGGATGTTCGCGGGCACACGCATCGCTGGCTTGATTGGCATGACAGAATAGCGGAGGAGATTGTCGTGAACGACTGCATCGAGGTCAGTTTTAAGGGCTATTTGCTTACGGCGATGGCCGTGCCGGAGGGTGATCGGTTCGCCGCTCTGTTAGTCATCAAGCTTCCCGTCGGGGACCAGTTAGCAACTGGGCTGCTCGATCGCTTCGAAAATCCGTATGTGGCGAAGCAGTTTGGGATTGAATACGGGATCGACCAGATTAATTCGTACGTTGAAGTAGCTGGCTACTGATCCTGACTCACGCCGGATGCTTCGCGCGCTGAAACTTTTCTTGAATCGACTGCGTCGAGCGTGCGGGGGGCGCGGCCGTCAACGACGCGCTGACTTTTGCAAGCGAAAAGCGTCTCGGCGGCCTAGCCGACATTCATCAAATGAGTAACTACCATGCCACGAGAACAATGAGGCCGTCACCGGGAAAGCGGCTCAGCCACAGGTGATCCGCTGTATGGCATCCAGCGAAGAGGTGGAACTGGAAGGTCATCCCCTTCGATGAAGGCCGATGCGTACGAGATTGCGAACTTCAGTGCGCTTTCCTCATTAGCAAAAAAGCCTAGGTCTCCCAGCGACGTCGACTGCCCGTCTTCTTCAAGGATCGACGCGCTGGAGACGAATGCCGCGCCCCTACGAGTGATTAGTGGCTCGAATGCCGCTCCCATGTGGTAGATGATCATTGCGTCTCCCTTGATTGGCCGTTTCAGCAACGTGCCCAAGTTCTGCGCTGTAGCGCCTGGCACGTTGTTGCGGACGCGACGCTACTCCATTTATTAGCCACGACTCTTTATCTTAGGCGGCGAATACGCTTTTGCAAGCGTTCGGATTACCCAGCTTTTGGACGCGGGCTCATGATGAGTGAATGCACTATCAAATGTGCTTGACAAACTAGTCATCGAAACCATTACCCGGTGATTCCCGTGAATCAACCGACCGGGAAGCTCCCCAAGCTCGTTCTCGTTCCGACGCGCCACGTCGCGCCTACGCCCGGCGCGACCAAGGACGACTACCAGATTTATGCCTCATATCGCGGCAGCAGCGCGAGTAGTTTCTTCGGCACCCTGAAGGTCGTCCGAAAAACCGATGGCAAGTTGCTGTTCCCGTTCGACGGCGCGGACACCATCAGCCCGTATCGACTAAGGTGAGTGCCGTGGCGGCGGCGCTCGAACGCGGCGACGAACTAGTCAGAAAGGAGCTAGCCCGTCCCGAAATCTGACGGTTTCAAAGGCCACAAGGCAGCGATTTCGGACGGCGCGGGATGCTCGTCTCCCCAATCACCGGCTTGTTCTTCATCGAGCAGGTGAAGAAAGACGCCTGACCGCGTGGCGGCTCGTTCGCCGTCCGCCTCGATATGTGAAAGCGGAAATACACTCGCGCATGCGCGCGGTGACGAGCGCGTTCCCGCCGAGCGGGCAGGCCGCGCGCACCCTTCGCCGATACCGGCGCAATAGCGCGGCGCGGACGTTATGGGCGAAGCGCTGCAGCGCATCCGTCGACCCGCTCACGCTCGTGTACGCCTGCTGTCCGATCCGACCGTCGAGCAGGATCGTCATTCCGGATTTCCGGGCCATCTTCAATACGTCGGGTTGCATGATCTTGAGTGCCTGCTTCGGCTTCCATCGTGTGGCGCTCCGGCGCGGCTGCGCACGGAGCCTTCCTGCTTGCGTGCAGCATTCGGTATGCCATTCGCCGCTAAATGATGGGCTTCGCCGGGTGACCGCACGGTCGCGCGCGATATGTAGCTCGATTCGCCCGACGCGAGCATCACGTGTAGCGCGTTTTTGCTCCTGAGAAGCAGTGTTGGAGTGCAGTCTTTTCGTTAGGGTTCAACGGCGACCGGGACGGGACTGCGTGCTAAACCGCGTACATCTGGCTCCGCTTCACCGGAGCGTGAGGATTGCATGTCATGCCTTGCGATGGCGATGGGGTGCGCGAGCAGCTTCCGCTGCGCAGTGGCTTCGTTCGAGCAAATCCGTCGCTGAAAACTTTCAACATCCGGCCATCGTCGGCGTTCGGCGCGAGCCAGAAATAAGCCTCGAGGGCTTCCCGTGTGATGAGGCACGTCACGGATTCGCCCCGGCACGAGTGGATGAAGCTCACGCTTCGACTGTCTGCGCCGATCCGTGGGTCGGGACCAAGTACTTTCATGATGGAAAAAGTTGCGGTTGCTGGGCGGCTTGATACCCGTGGAGATCACTGGCCGGTGGCATGACCCATTGCTATCGGTGTGTCGATCGGGTCACCAATCGATTCGATGTTTGTCTTCAGTTTCCCGATGACGTCGGTCGTCATCGATGTGCAGGTACAAGCTCGTGGTCGTGAGCGACGCGTGCCCGAGATTGTCCCGGACCAGTCGCAGATCGACCTGCTGATCGGCCATGTGAGAGCCCGCAGTGTGCCTCAGCCAATGCGCAGACGCCTTCTCGAGCATGTCGGCTCGTTGGACCGCCGACGCGTCTCCTTCGCGCAGTCTCGCGGCAGCGCCTGCGAATACCCCTTTGACGATGGCGTGCAGCGCGGCGCGCGTGAGCGGCGCACAGGTTTCGGTGCCGCGGTTTGAAGCCGTTGCGCCGATCGGTAGCACGAGCGGCGTGTCCTCGTTCGGCGCGGGAAGGGCGCTGAGGCCTAGATGCTGTCGATAGCGCGAAAGCTCCATCATCATTTCGCGCGTAGCGGGCACGAGGCGTTCCTTGTCTCCTTTGCCCCGAATCGTCAACCACCATCGGATCTCCGCCTGCGCATCGCGGCGGATGAAGAATTGGCCCATGGTGTTACCACCCACCTCCGCGATGCGCAGCCCGCCCAGATAGAGGAGCGTGAACAGCCATCTCACGCGGTGAGCATGGGCCGTCGCTCGCTCGGTGTCGCGCGGCATCGTCGCGATGTAGTCCTTGACGGTCTGCCAAACGTCCGGCTCCAGGTAGCGTGTGATGCGTGGTGCCGCGCGCGTTGTCGAGACAGCGAGAGCGGATTGCCCGCGAGATAGCCCGCTTGAATAAGCCACGAAAACAACGCATTCAGGATGACGGTCGCCTGGCGCTGGCTGGCGGATGGGAGGGGCCCGTGGAACGGGCGCCAGCGCGCGTCGGTGCGCGCGTGCTTACGACCGCCGCCCGCGACCCAGGTGCGCAGGCCAACCAGCACAACCAATGGGACGAACTCGGGTGCGACGAAAAGCTTGAACTCGTCGCCCGCACTGCACTAGAAATGTCGACGGGGCAGCCAACGGTGGCGTGGATGACCGAAGATAGCGAGCGGGTCATCACGGACACGACGAAGCGCGGTTTGCCGCGTGCTGTGCGAGCCCCTTACAGGGTGCCTTTAGCACGGGTATCGAGCGTAAGTCCCGTGGAGTGCGAAGAGTGAAGCGCGTTGGATTAGCAAGGGGATCGCTGGTTCTTGTCGCATCGAATGTGAGCGCTGCGGAAGGGTTGACCGTGACGTTGATGCGGCGGAGTCCAGAAGTCCGGCGGTTGCCATGACCCTGCGCGACGGAAAATACATGGCAAGATGTAAGGAACGCAATGCGCTGGCAGCTGCGCTCAATGGGCACAGTCTTGTGTATCCTGAGGCCGTTTGCAAAGTAGCGAAGGGCGTGGCGGTCTTTTTTCGAGAAGGGAAAGAGGTATGGCGCTGCAACGCCGCATACGCGGAACTACATTTCAAACTGGAGCCGATTGATTGAAAGACCGTCGGTACACGTTCGAAATCGCGGCTCAAGGGCGTCGTGACGGATCGCGATATCGTGGTTCGCGCGGTATCGGCGGGCAAGGAAGCTTCGTGCGCCGTGCAGGAAGTGGCGAGCGAGCCGGTGGAATGGTGCTTCGAGAGCGACGACATTGAAGACGCCATGCGCCAGATGGAACGGTTGCGGATACGGCGCATGCCCGTCGTGAACGGCGAAAAGCAACTGGTCGGGATGCTTGCACTGGGGCATATCGCGACATGGTCGGACGGCGAAGTTGCGTCGACGGACGGCGCGATATCGACGCCGTCCGTGGCGAGCCGCGAACCGAGATAGCGGCGTTGCGGAGTCCGTCCGAGAGGTACGGGATTTGCTCATGTTGCCGCTGGATGCGCGCCTTTTCAAACACCGGGGGGCTGGCCGCAATTGGCCGGAATCGACCATGCTGTTTCTGTTCGTCGAAGATGATGCAAACGTCGCAGCGGCGTTCGCCGAACTGGCCGCCTCGCTCGGCCATCATGCGCACGTCGCGCGTACCGGCGGCGAGGCGCTGCGCATGACAGGCCAGACTCGCTACGACTCCGTGTTCATGGATATCGGCTTGCCGGATATCGACGGACGCAAGCTTTGCGAATTCGTGCGCTGCGCGGGCGCATCGACGGCGGCGTGCATCGTTGCGGTGACAGGCACGCGTGGATTCGACATGGATTCATCGCGTCAATTCGACGGCTATCTGCGCAAGCCCGTTACCGCATCGGAACTCACGGAAGTCATCCGAAGCTGCTGAGGCGTCGGTGTATGAAGCATTGCGCGGATCGCGCGGCAACGTATCCTGCAAAACATTCGCTTAAGGTGAGCCACGCTACGATCGCAGCACGACAACGCGTGCTGCCTTCATGAACCGATACTTCACCAACAAGCAGGGCGCCATCCGCCGCATCATCGACCTGAAGCGCAACGTGCCCGAGGCGAGCCGCGCGACTGTCGTCGGCCAGCAGAAGGACGAAGTCCACGGACTCGAGCAAGTGCTTCTTCACTTGCGGATCGGACGGATCGCTCATTTCAGTTGCAGCGGTTCATACGTCCAGGAGATCGTCTTCGTCAGCTAATGATGCAGACAATCGTTAGCGTCCCCTGGTCGCATAGAGCCGCGTCGGTAACGCGACGGGGCTTTGCGGGTCGAACCAGGTCATGTCGGGAATGCGCGAATTGGTGACGTAGATTGTGCCGTCGGCGCCTTCCGAGAACGTGTCGGGCCAGACCAGACGCTTGTCGCGCAGCAGCGTGGTTGAGCGATCGCCTTCGCGCACGCGGATCGCGTGATGCTCGACCGACGACACGTAAAGCCGTCCGCGCTCGTCGAACCAGAGACCGTCTGCGGGACCATCGATGCCGACAGCTTCGACACGCGCCGAAAGCTGCTGCGCGGTAAGCGTCGCGTGAGGGCCGTTGCGAATTTTCTGGACAAACGTTGAGACGCGCAGCAGCTGTGAAGTGGCGTGTGGCAGGAGCGGTCAAAGGGGGACGGTTGCAGAGCCGCGCAGATGCTTCGCGACGTTCCAGGGCAACTGTTCGTCGATGCGGTTGGCCTGATGATCAGCAATGCGCGTGAGCGCGTGGATTGAGGTCGTTCAATTTGCACGAGTCGCTGAGGCTGTACATCGCGGCGGCTCGTTCCCCACCGCTGTCGGAGCCAGCGAACATAAAATTGCGCCGGCCAAGGGCTACACATCTCAAGGCGTTTTCAGCGAGCACGTTGCTTATCTCGACGCGGCCATCATCACAGAATAGCGTGAGTCCGTCCCAGCGATTCAGAGAGTAGTTAATCGCTTCGACTAATGGCGCCTTCGGCCATAGCTTCGCTAGCTTCTCCCTCATCGACAACTCATGGCGCCGAGCAGCGGTTTGCTCTTTTTTTGCCTGACACGTTGTCGCTCATCGGGTGGTTTGCCGCGGATGGCCGCCTCGATTTCGTAGAGATCGCCGATCGTCTCAAGCCATCGCTTCGTGGTGTCCGACGGGGTTGCATCGAGCGGGGACATCACGTCTTCGCTCGCGCCGTTACTGCGCGCAGTTTCGACGAGCGTCTGCTTGGCGGCGGGTTAGTCGACGCCCTTCAAGGCTTTCTGCATGTCGAAGAACGCGCTGCTAGAACCGCCGGAGGATTGGTTGCGCGCCATGATTCGCTCCCTTGATCGATGAATCATGGGCTTCGACAGCAGCAGTTGTGCCTTTCGAGCGCGGGGCACGGCATCGCAATTGCTGGCATATGCCGCGAATCGACCATTTACTCAGGAGGCTTCCATGAAGGCGCATTCGGCTCTCGTTACAATCGTCGCGGCTAGCTTTATCGGCGCGGCGCCTATCAGCGTGCTGGCACAGACGCAGGCAGCGAGCACCACGGAGGCCAACGACTTGCCTGCGGTCGACAAGGCTTTCGTACAGGCCGCCAGCGAATCGAGCTCGACCGAGATCGACACGGCCAAGCTGGCGACCAGCCAGTCGCAGGACAAGGACGTGAAAAGCTTCGCGCATCACATGATGCTCGATCATACGAAGCTGACGATGCAACTGAAGATGGCGGCGCCGCATGGCGTCGAAGTGCCGAAGGACAATTCGGACACGACGGTGATCGATGCGCTCAGGCCGCTCAAAGGCAAGGAATTCGACACCATGTACATTCAGAAGGTCGGCGTCGAAGGGCATCAGAAGGCCGTCGTAGCGTTCCAGAAGGAAGCTCAAGATGGCCAGAACGCCGACCTCAAGAAGGCGGCGCAGAAGGCGCTTCCGACCATCCAGAAGCACCTTAAGATGGCGCAAGATCTCGCTGCTAAGAAGGGCGTGCAATAGGCCCGGCCGACGGCTTTGGAGGGCCGAAGCCAAAGCGATAGAAGACGCCCCGCGCGCAACCACGCGGGGCTGCTTTTTCTTGCGGACTCGCCTGGCGCGTCTACGAGTAAGCGCGCGGGTTCGCCGCGTTCATCAAACTCAAAGGAGCATTTCTCGATAGCATGCTTGGACAGCCGCGGTGGCATACGAACTGCTCGGCAACATCGCACACAAGATCAGCCCTACGGAGGGCCGAATCATGGACATTCCCCGTCAGGCCGTGTCATTTCTCAGCTCGCGCGGACTCATGCTCGCGACGGCCGAATCTTGTACCGGCGGATTCATCGCCTCGCTGGTGTCGTCGGTGCCCGGAAGCGGAAGCTGTCTCGACGTGGGCTTCGTTACGTACTCACCGACGGGCAAGGCGGGCTTCCTCGGGGTGCGCGAGCACACAATGCAACAGCATGGACTGACGAGCGAAGCCGTGGCGCGCGAGATGTCGGAGGGCGCGCTGCGGCAGGAAGCATGTTGCGCGCAGATCGCCGTGTCGAATACGGGCGTCGCCGATGCGGTGCCCGACGGACCGCCACCGGGTACGCAGTGCTTCGCGTGGTCATATCGCGCGCGCGATGGCACCATCATCACCTTCAGCGAGTCGAAGAAATTCGGAGGCGAACGCAACGATATCCGGCGCGACGCGGCGCTTTATGCGCTGTCGCGCATCGAGCACTACTTCGGTCAGCAGCAGGCACAGCGAGTCAGAGAGAAACGATGAACGAGCACGCTACCGATTGGCGCATCTGGCAGGCAGCCTTCAGCGCCGACATCGGTGAAAAGCTTTGGGAAGCGCGTTTGCCCGGCGGCGGATAGGCGACCCCGATGACCTACGAAGGGAACGGCAAGCAATACGTGCTGATCGCCGCGGGCACGGCTCGTTCCTGACGAAGCTCGGCGATTACGTGATCGCGTATGCGCTGCCGGCAAGCATTGACCGCGACTCGCCCCGCTCGATCAAAGCCGTCGGGCAGGGCGGCGAAGCCCGGCTAGTCGTTTTGCTCGTCGAGGTTCTTGCTCGATGAATTTGATCCTTCCGTGTCTGGTTTCGACGACTGGTCTTTTCCGGACTCGGTTGTCGACACGTCCAGTTCGTCGAGCTTCTTATCGATTTTCTCCTTGTCGCCGCGATTGAGCGCTTCGCGAGCCGCTTCTTCATTTTTGCGCTCGTGATCTGCATTTGATGCGTTGCTTTTTGGCTGGTTCATGCTGTTGTCTCGGTTGTCGAAATCGGGGATGATTTCATCGGACGCGTCATCGCGATTCAGCCGCACGAAAGCGTCGATCCAGTTGCGGGCCCAGATCGTTGCGTACTCGATCGCGTCTTCACGCGTGTCGAATCCGGCAAGATCGCCACTCATGAAGATTTGGCCTTTGCTTTCATTTTCCGCGGGCTTGGTGATTCGCGCGTGAGCCATGAACTCGCCGTCTGCCCGGCGCGGGGTGGGATCGATGTCGAAGGTGAGGGAAGTGAGGCCCATGCTGTTGCTCCGGATGACATCTGATCTGACGCGGCGACGTCGCGCTTCCTTATATCAGCATTGATCGGACCTGGCAGGATCGGTTTCGGTATGCTCATCCTCGATTCGGCGACGATATTCAGCGCGACTCGTCACGCGAAGCCGTTCTTCAGATGCATTGGCGATGGCCTGCTCGCGGCCCGATCACCAGCGCAGCAGCCTGGACCCGAGGCAAGCGCCGATGCCCGCGGGCAGCATCATGCCGTTCGCGTACCAAATGCTCCAGAACGCCGGGCTCATCTCCGAACAATGCAGACAAAGGCGACGGTGGCGATTGCGCTCGCGAGCGGACCGGCGACCGCGCCCACGAGGCGCAGCGTGCGGGCGCGAGGCTCTTCATCGCCCAGAACACGGAGGGAAAAGTCGGCACCGACAGCAGCAGAATGTTGAGCGGACAGGTACTCCACGAATGGCCGAGCACGATGGGCAGACGTTTTGCCGTGCGCGATCAGCGCGGCGTACGGCGAGATGCGTTAGTCCGCATTGCGCGCTTTGCGCGAAAGCAAGACTTCGTTGAAACTTTGTTGGCGATGATCACGTCGGCGAACTGCATAGTGCCAATTTGCCATCGGTCGGGAACGCTTCGATCGTCGTCAGGTGTAGCGTGCCGTCGGTGCCGTTCGTCACGTGATCTGCCTCGCGCTTCCTCACGCCGCCTGCTCGGCGTTCAAATGTTCCTTTAGCCGTTCGAGGAAGTCTGGCCGTTGCGTGCAATCCGAGAGATGATATGCGAAGTAATTTCGTTCAGCCGATCCTCGGTCACACCTCGCTTCAGACCACGTCAATCTGTCAAGGTCGAGAAACGTCGGACGCCGAGAGCCGTAGCGCGGTACACGCCGCCGACGTCCGATCGACACGAGAACAGTTGGATTGACGCCCCACTACATCCGCCTCGCGCCGGCTTACGTATCGGTGTAGCGAGTGCCCACCAGGGTGTCACAGCCGGCGGCAGGCGCGGCGGCGGTGGCGCGCATCATCGCGTCCAGCGCGGTGCGCTCGGCGAACTCCTGTGCCAATACCCGCGCGGTGCGCACGCTCACCGACCGGCCACCCTCGTGCACGCGGAAGGTAAAGCTGTGTTGATCGGCGTCACTGCTTGCTGCGGGGTGGTGTGCTGTGATAGTAACGTTCACGGTGGCGGGAAAGGGACGCTTTTCGTCCTTTCAGCATTGCCCGGACCGGAGCCGCGCGTCGCTAGAATAAGGATATGCGTGATGGAGCATGAACGAACTTCAACTGAAAAGCTTCTTGTGACACAGGCGGCCGGTGGCTGTCCGGGCGTTCAGCATGTGCTCTGCCTGAGTTTTTACGTAATTGTCTGATGGGGCGGTTCGCTCGCATGCTGACATCAGAAGGCCCAGATGATGCCGAGATCAATCATTTCGACCATCCGCAGATGGACGCTGGCAAATTGAACTGCCAATTCCAGGCGGCGTGTCCATCACGACCGTCGACAACGAGCAAGCGGCGCTTGCACGCGCCCGCTTGCTTGCTCCTACTGTCGCCATTCGGATTTTTCCGGCGGCCGAATCGTTTGAGACATTGCACGACGACTCCCTCATGACGGTTGGTCAGATGCGCACAATCTGAGCCGGCTGGCGATCGAGCAATGCAATCGGAGCGTTGCAAGCGAGCTGTCCTCGCCATCTCCATAGTGTCTCTTCACTAAAATCGCCGCCGTCGTCGGGCGCCATTCGCTGTACGGCCGAGCGAAGCTTCGTACAAATCGTCGGGCACGCAATAAGCGTGTTATTTGCGAAAACTCAGAAAGCGTCGGTGATGGTCATGAAGACGTCCCGCCCCTGCGCTCCCGGAGCATCAGGCCGGCCGGGTTCCACCACATGAGACTGCGATGACTGAAGGCGAAGGCGGGCAGCGGGCGCACGTCGAGCACGAACTCGCCGGTATCGCGCCTGTCGGGCCGCGGCGTTGCCGTGCGGGCATCGATGTTCATGGCTGACGCTCACGCGCGACGGCGAGCCGGTTATCGGCGCGGTTCGGCAAGAACCACCCGATCATCGCGACCGCAACGGGCAGCGATGCCCATACGATCGCCCACGGAATATAGATGGAGCCGATGAAAAGCACGGGGTCGCCACTGCGCTGACGAATGGCCAGATGGATGGCTTCGGAAACAGCGGACGGTATCGGGCTGCGCATCGAGCACGGTGGTGACGAGCACCTCGCGGGCATCGGCGGCGAGTCCCGCGACGAACGCCGGTTGCTCCCGACCCTCCACTCCATCTTTACGCGCTTCGCTCTTCGCAGCGCCGTCGCGGTTCGTGTGTCATGTCTGGCGGCGGTTCTCCGGCGCATCGCGTTAAACGCGCATGGGCCAAATGGGGCTCGACCGCTCATTTTCATTGTGTTGAATCCGGCGTGCGCCGGATCTCATCGTCACTGGCGGCTTTGTGCCAAAACGCATCGCCGCGTCAACGCGCCGTTTCTTTTCCGGTAACGAACCGGGGCTCTCATCTCGCGCTCATATTTCTTCCACATGCCCATGACGGAATCAACTGTCTTCAATGCGTTTTGCGTAGTTTCTGTTCTTGCGTGTCTCTTCAACGCGCGACGATTCGTTTTGCCGTGAGGCGCTTCGCTTTTCATGGCGGGCGCATGTGCCGTTCTGCTTGCAGCATGCGGTGGCGGAGGAGGAGGCGACGGCGGCTCGACCGCTGGCGCGGGAAGCGATTCGCGGACGTCATCGGGCTACCTCCAGCTCCAAAGCGCAGCGCGCGCAACTGAAGGGATCTCAACGGCAAGCTCCATCGGAACGACGTGTCCAGTCAGGCTTAGGCGGTGAAGCTCGCGAATGTCGCGCAGATGATGGCAGCGTCCGGAATCACGGCTTATCCCGTGCTTCTGCAGACGGTGAGCAGCTTCAGCGACGAAGCGAGCGCCTTTTAGGCTTCCTATACGCTCGCTCAGCAGATCGTCGCCGTCCGGAAGTACGCGTTTTACGAAGTGACCAACGAGCTGGCGCCGCAGTGCGTCACCGGCTGCGTCGATGGCGTGCACAGCACCGACTATGACAACCAGCGCTTTCAGATCGCGCGCGGCATCATTCGCGGCATGATCGCGGGTATCAAGTCGGTGGATCCGGTGGGCAAGATCAGCATCGGCGGGAATACGTGGATGCACTACGGCTTTGACCAGAGGCTCGCCAACGGCACGCGGCCGGACGGCACGAGCGGACATCCGGACGTCACATGGGGACATCACGGCATGGCACTGTACTCGGAGCAGGGCGACATCCGCAACGCATGCGGAGGAACGAGCTGCTACAACGCGATCGGCGCGCTGCAGGCATTCGGCAAGCCGATCTGGATCAATGAGGTAGGCTTCCGTCCGGACTTCCCCGGAACGCCGGATCAGGCCGCGCGACCTTCCGCTATAACGACTTGCTCAAGGCGCTGCTCTCGATCGCACCGAAGCACGACATCGAATCGCTGCAGGTGTTCGAGCTCTACGACGATCCTCCGACCGGGCAGGGTGCGTACGGCATCATTCTGAATGATGGCGTGACCTTCAGGCCCGACTAAGGCGCGGTAAAGAACTTCATCGCCGCGAAATCGAAATAAATCCGGCGAGCCGAGCTTCAACCCGTGAAGCCCGGCAGGCCCGCCGCCGCCTTGCTGCGCGCGAGGCCGAGCGCGGGCGCGATCAGGGCGTCGAATTCCGCGTCGCTTTGCGGCGGTGCGAAGTGCGCATGAAGGAAATCGGCCCAACGAAAATCCGCGAGCGGCACGTCGGTTTTTGCGTAGCCTCCGGCATCGCGCACGAAGGCCGCGAGGCTGCGGAACTCGTCGTCCACGGCATCCCCCATGTGCCGCGGCATGTCCCTGAACGGCACGCGGCGGCGCGCGGCGTCGTACGGATAGACCCATGAACGGTTCTCGAGCGTCACCCAGAAGTCCGCGACCGACAGCGCGGACAGATCCCTGACCAGGACAAACGGCACGCGCGTCACGCCGATCCGCGACAGCGCGCACGCGACATGATGATGGTCGATCACGAACGGCTCGCTGCCCGGCCCGAGCACCACCGCAATCGGCTTCTCCGCGATGGCCATCTGGAGGTCGTGGCCGCTCATCGCCTTGTATTCGGCGGTCTTCCGCCTGACCTGGCGCTCACCGTGCGTCATCTGGGTCGGGCGCAGACGATCGATTTCGAGCGTGTTCATGGCCCGTTCTCCTCTGAAGAAAGACTAGGCTTTGCCTGCGTCAGGCAAGCCGCGTTCCCGGTGTGGAATTGCGCTTGCTACCTGCGCAATGCAGGAACGAAAAAATGAACACCGAAGGCGGTCACCGAGGTCGTACCAAGCACGAGCCGACACCCAGGCACGCGATGACGAACCCGCTACGCTGGATCAACGGGCTGGCCGTGCTGCGCGCGTACGAGCCGCGCTGGCTCGTGCACGACTTCATCGCCGGGCTCTCGCTGAGCGCGGTGCTCGTGGCCGCCGGCATGGCGTAGCGGAAGCCGCGGGGCTGCCGGCGGTGAACGGCCTGTACGCGTCCTTCGCCGCGATGCTCGCGTACGTGCTCTTCGGTCCGAGCCCTCGCAATCGGTCGGACTCGGCTCTCGTCGCGCTCCTCGCGGCGAGCATCGTGCCGCTGAGTCATGGCGACGCGCATCGCGCGCTGCTCGCGGCCGGCGAGCTCGCGGTGATGGCGGGCGTGATCTAACATCGTCGGACATCTGCCGAAGCTGCTCGGCTACAAGGGCAAGGGCGAGTCGTACTTCGAGCAGGTGCGCGATCTGATCGGCGGCATCGCGGCGTCGAAAGTGAAACTGACGTCGTTCGGCATCGCCATGGGCGCACTCGCGCTGCTCCTGCTGTTCAAACGCTTCTGGCCGAGGATTCCCGGCGTGCTGATCGCGGCGAGCGCGGCGACGGCGCTCGTTACGTTCATGGACCTGGGCGCGGGCGTCGCGACTGTCGGCAATGTGCCGCGTGGGCTGCCACGGTTCGAATTGCCGCTGATTCCGCCCGATCAGTGGTGGCAGTCGGGGGTCCCGCGGCGGCGATCGCGCTGGTGTCGTTCACGGACGTCAGCGTGTTGTCGCGCACCTACGAGCTGCGCAATCAGCAAAAGGTCGACCGCAGTCAGGAATGCGTCGCGCTCGGCTTGTCGAACATCGCGGCCCCATGCAAGGCTTCGCGGTCAGCGCGAGCGGTTCGCGCACGCCGGTCGCGGAAGCGGCGGGCGCGAAGACGCAGGTCACCGGCGTCATCGCGGCGGGCGAGGTCGCGTTGCTGCTCGTGCTCGTGCTCGTGCTCGTGCTCGTGCCGCACGCGCTCTCGCATACGCCGCAGTCGGCGCTCGCGGCGGTCGTCATTGGCGCGTGCCTGGGCATGCTGGAGATTCGCGGCGTCGTGGGGCTCTACCGGCTGCGCAAGAGCGAATTCGTTCAGGCGCTCGTGTATTTCGTGGGGGTGGTGGCGCTCGGCGTGGTCGACGGCATCGCGCTGGCGCTCGCGCTGACCGTGCTGTCGTTCCTGTGCCGCGCATGACGGCCTTACGACGCGGTGCTCGGGCGCATCGACGGGCGCGACGTATCCTGTGGTGCGGGGGCGACTGACGCTGCATTGAGAAACGCTTTGCGGCATGTTGGGGCCGGCCTTTGGCCGGTCCACAACGTGGCCCCGTTCAGCAACCGCTCTACGTCACGATGCTACCTAGAGCCAGACAAGTACCGAGTGGCGGAAGAGGGTCCGATAGTGACGGAACGGGGCGCGACGCATCAAGCCATTCGTAGATGCTTTGAAGAAACTAATGTCACCCCCCAACTTGCCCTGAAACTGAAAACGGGCGGGCACCTCGCGCAGCATCAGCGAACAGAACCGATGCGACTGCGCCGCCTCCGTCATGCTCGTATGCCCACCGTCATGTCGAGTTGCCGGGTGGCATCTTGCAGCGGATAGTCAAGGCGATGACGACCGATTGTCGATATGTCGAAGCAGTCGTCGAAGCCGGTCTCGTTGTGCTGGTATCAAGCCCGGAGTCTCTAGCGCTTGCAGCACACGCTCCCGCCAATAAGTTCGTGCAAACGTGGAATGCGCGCCTTCACCCGCCAGAATCCGCTCCAGGTGTTCAATCTCTCCATCGAGGGTGAGGGTATGACAGCCCCATATGCCTCGGATTTGGGTCGACGTTCTTCTCATCTGCTCCCCCGGTCTGCCGACAATAGGCCAACTCAT
This sequence comes from Caballeronia sp. 11_S32, assembly GCF_056930355.1. NCBI lineage: Bacteria > Pseudomonadati > Pseudomonadota > Betaproteobacteria > Burkholderiales > Burkholderiaceae > Caballeronia > Caballeronia sp. 11_S32. The sequence continues at coordinate 166,706 of NZ_JBXOWH010000006.1, read as the reverse complement.
TCGCCTCTCAATAGGTCCATAAACAAGCATTGAGTCTACATATTTTTAGGCGAGTGCTAACCCCGGATTAATAGGGGTTTTACCGGCTACCAGCGGCGACCACGGCCCGCTGCGGTTGCAGGACCATATGTCCGCGCGACGTAACGTTGATGATGGTCGTAATCTCCGCTTCGCTGTCATCGTGTATGGGCGCAACGTCTGTCGTGGACGTCTTCAACTGCGTTGAGCCTGTCACGTTGAAGCGATTCGAGCGAAAGCGAACTGCTGAGGGCTTTAGCGGGTGGGAACGCGACAGCGAGTGTCCTATGCCTCGTCGGTTTGGAAGTAGAGACGAGTCTCACTTCGTCGCCCTGCTTGCCCATCGTCCACTGCATCGGATGGTCAGCCACGAGGAGCCACATTAAGCCATGAGCACCCAAACGCCTGACACATTGATCTCAAGCAGCCAGCTGGACACTCCTCTCCCTTGAGAGGCTGCGACCAGCGGTGGCCGGCAAGGGCATGACGTACCAGCGAGTAAATCTCGACGCGGCGTCTTCCCGCTTGGTTGGCTCATACGCTTTTTCAGTACAATGGAGACCCGCGTCAACGTCGTTGTGATGAAAAGCGCGCCGAGGATCGAGCCGCAGCCGTCGGAAATCAACGGTACGATGCATGTCCAAGCAACGACGCTGATACGTTCAATCATAGGCCCTGCGACGGCGCCCGCCTCAAGATGAGTTAATCGATATGGCCCAGTTCGTCGGACTCTTCGCTTAGAGGGGTTTGCAAAATGACGTTCACAGTTTTCTCCAGCATATGATGCAGCAGGCGATTTTCATGAAGGCCTCGTGGATGAAAGCGAGCCGTTCGAAGCGGGTGCGAAGTCGGCGGAAGTTGTGAAGCCACGAGATGGTCCGCTCCGCGACCCAGCGTGTTTTGCCCAATCCGCTACCGTGAGGCTGACCGCGCCGAGCAATTTCTGTCGCAATGCCGGCTGCATGCAACGGACGGCGATATTTGTCGTGGTCGTAGCCTCTGTCGCCCTGGACGACCCGAGGCTTCGATAGTGGTCTGCCAGGCTTCCCGATGATGGGCGGGATAGCCTCGACGAACGCTTGAAGTTGAGTGACGTCGTTGCGGTTGGCGCCGGTCAGTATCACCGCGAGCGGCATGCCCTGCGCTTCGGTGATGAGGTGGTGCTTTGAACCGGGTCGCGCGCGGTCTGTGGGATTCGGTCCGGTTTTTGACCTGAGCCCACAGCACGGATTGAAGAGGAGTCGACGATGACGCGAGACCAGTCGATTTTGTCGGCAACGCGTAGCCGCGCAAGCAGCAACTCGTGCAACTGGTCCCATACGCCCGCCTCCTGCCAGTCGCGCAGACTGCGCCAGCAACTCATGCCGCTGCCGCAACCCATCTCGCGGGGAAGTAGGTCCCAACGCAGACCGGTCTGCAAGACGAAGAGGATGCCTGTGAGCACCGCACGATTGTCGAGCGGCTTTCGTCCTGGGTAACGGTGGCGTCGTGATTTTGGAGGGGGCAACAACGGTTCGATGAGTGCCCACAGTTCGTCGTCGAGTATAGGTTTAGCCATGTCCCTTTCGTCGTCGAAACAATGAACACGTTAACAGGATTCATCGGCAGTAAACAGCCCCCTTGTTCATTTTGTTAAAGCTTCTAAGGGCAATAAGACTGACTTCGCTGACGTAGATGCGATCTGTCAAGCTGTTTATTAGCATAGCGTAATAACATGCGCGACACGAGCACTGGTCCAAGTCAAATCCAACGGAAAACGAGATTCTCCAGCGCGACCTGCAGCCTTCGATGCAGTCGCCCGAACTTTACCGCTTACGACGAACAGGTTCCAGTCGCCGTGAGACTCAGAACCCCGATACCGGCCCATTGCATCCGACGTTCGGTCCAAGCAAGGTGCTGAAGCACCTGTGTATTTACTCTAAAAGCACGCGCCCCGTGCGCGGCGAGATCGATTAGTACATTGTGTTTGGACGGTAGTCGTCATCCTGAAGCCGAAGCGATGAATCTCGACGGGCGACGCTTCGGACGGCTTCTCATGCAAAGGAATGATCGCCCGCGTGGATGCTTTGGGTCCGTTCTTCGTTGTCCGCTGACAGATCGTTGCGCATCAGGTTAGTCCGCCGGCTCCGGAGCCTGCACTGGCTCGCTTATCTGACAGCTGTTACGCGATGCGCCCTGACGCCGTGCCACGGACTGAACACCATGCCTTCGTCAATCGTCGCGACGCGCGCCGCGCCCCAGCTCGATTGCGGCGCAACGCGAATGCGTGCCACAGTCACATACGGACTCTCCTCCACTGGCCATCGCACTCAGGCGTCTTCGATCGGCATCGTGTCGATGTCGGTGGCGAGCTGCACGCGAACCTCCCATTCGCCGCCGTGAGCGCCGAAGAAACGATAAACCGCGTCGCGCATGCCGTTGCGTCTGTCGTCGTGATCAAAGGGCGCGTCGGCCAGCACCGCAAGTTCCGTCTTTCGGCGCGCTGAAGGAGACAGCCGAGAGACATGGCAGCATGATCGCGGTCAACTACCGAGGCTGCGTCATTGTGCCCGGGGCAATGTTCGACTGCGCCCGTACGCAGCGATTGTGACCATCATTTGCGACAGCATCGGCCTTCAGCGCGTAAGCGACGTGCTGGGCCATTTTCCTTCGGCCGATGACGCTTGCGCCTGCGCGCTGACGGCCGGCAATTACGAAGTCAATCTCCGTTGCTGGCTTCGCCGGCCGCTGCGTGAAACTTTTTCGTTCGGACCGCACCGCGATTCGTCCGGAAATCATGGGGTTTCGCGCATTGGTGCGGGTTTATCGCTGCAAGGCTCTACAGGGACGTGGTTGCGGCGGCGTCCACGCGCATTCCCAAGCGAGCGAAAAAGGGCAACCGATGCCAATGGTCGCCTATATTTTCGAGGAAAGCCAAGTGTTCCGATGCACGAACGCGATCTCTTCGACTGGGCGCGGCAGACTATTTCGTGGATATCAGCTCGTGCTTGTCACGATGTAGTTGCACCGCGTCCATGTGGTCGCGTATCGCCTTTCAGCGGGTGCTTAGGTGTCGGCAATCCGGCGATCCGCTCGTTCCGACCCGGCGCGCGAGCGTCGGCGACAGCGTCGCCGATGTCATGTCGACGCTCGATATGCTCGAGCGCCGCAGCATGGTCACGATATGCCTTGCGTTCGGTAAGGACGATCGACTGGCCGCGCGTTCACATGGGTTGCGGCTCGCCGACGATCCCGAGCGCGTAACTCCTCGCGGCCTGCGCGCCGTGCGACCAGTGCGGCGGCGGAGTGCGGCGTACTACAGGCCCGCGTGAGTTGACTCGCGCCTACACGGCAGCGTCAGGCGGTGATCGCACAGGAGGCCGGTCTCGCCGCGACCGAAATGGCTCGCTCAATCCTTCAGGTTAGACCATCATGGGCTTGCGCACGTATGAACACGGCCCTCCGACGAACGGATCAAGCCGCTCGTCGCCGACGGGGCCGCATCGACCGGTCGGGAACGTGAGTCCAGCCCACAATAGACCGTAAGTCGCCGCATTACATACAATACAACGCGGTCCGTCAAAACCCTCAGCAGCGAATGTGCATGGACGTGGTCGGCGCGCTGCTCGCCAGCCGGTCCAGAAAATACAAGCGAACCCGTGGTGGGTAGAACCCGAAGGAACTTCAAACATGACGAACGGTCGTTCGAAGGCGGCGCCGTCCAAAGACTTTGAGCCTCTGGCCTTTGCCGTGGTCGGCATGGGCGCGTCGGCGGGAGGCATCGAAGCCTTGCTCAATTTCTTCGAGAACCCGCCGTCCGACATGGACATGGCGTTCGTCGTGATCGTCCATTTGCCGTCGAATCATATGAGCCGCGCGGACGAAGTGCTGCAGCGCGTAACGGACATGCCCGTCAAGCAGGTCTCCAGCACGTCCGCGATCGAGAAGAACCACATCTATATCAATGCGCCGGGCAAGCATCTGGAGATGTCGCAGGGGCAGCTGGAAGCACTGGACCGTGCGGGCGCCACCGGCTCGGCCACGACGATCGATCACTTCTTCGCGACGCTCGCGACCGCGCACGGCCCGCGCTCGATCGGCATCGTGATGTCGGGTTCGGGGTCGGACGGCGCGGCGGGTCTGCTGCGCATCAAGGAGATGGGCGGCATCACGGTCGCGCAGAAGCCCGAAGACGCGCATTTCGCCGAAATGCCGCAACACGCGATCACCACGCGCCAGGTCGATTTCATTCTGCCCGCGGCGGAAATGCCGGAAAAGCTGCTCGACCTCTGGAACAACGCGAAGAACATCCATCTGCCGATTTCCGAAGGCAACGAGGCCGCCGAGAAAGATCTCGCGCCCGCGGCGGGCGGCGCCGAGCGCGCGCTCTCCGACGTGCTCATGCAATTGCGCGTGCGTACCGGCCACGACTTCCGCCACTACAAGCGCGCAACCGTGCTGCGGCGCATCGAGCGGCGCATGCAGGTGAACGGGCTGCGCGACATCGGCGCGTACCGCGACTATCTGCGCGCCAATCCCGACGAAACCACCTCGCTGCTCGCCGACATGCTGATCGGCGTGACGCAGTTTTTCCGCGATCGCGAGGCGTTCGACGCGCTACGGCACGATGTCGTGCCCACCTTGCTCGATGCAACGAAAGGCGAAGCGCAACTGCGCGTCTGGGTGCCCGGCTGCTCCACCGGCGAGGAAGCCTATTCGCTTGCGATCCTGCTCGCGCAGGCGCGCGAAGCCGCGGGATTCGAGACGACCTATCAGATTTTCGCGACCGATATCGACGAGCCGGCCATTGCTCAAGCGCGCGCCGGTTCCTACCTCGGTTCGATCTCGGCCGACGTGCCCGGCGATCTCCTGCGCCGCTATTTCAAGCAGGAAGGCGGCCGCTATCAGATCGTCAAATCGGTGCGCGAGCGTATTCTGTTTGCCGCGCACAGCCTGCTGCGCGATCCGCCGTTCTCGCATCTGGACCTGATCTCGTGCCGCAACGTGCTGATCTATCTCGATCGCGCCGTGCAGCGGCAAGTGCTCGAACTCTTCCATTTCGCATTGCGCGCGGGCGGCTATCTCTTTCTCGGCACGGCCGAATCCGCCGATACGGCCGACGACCTCTTCACCATCGTCGATAAGAAAAGCCGCCTCTACCGGGCGCGCACGGTGCTGAACCGCGTGAAGCCGCCGGTCGCGTTTCCGTCGCTTGGACCGTCGAACATCGGACCGCGCGAGGACATTTCTGCGTCGACGGTGCAGGCGAATATCGCGAGCGGGCCGGAGGCCCCGGAGCGGCGCAATTTCTCGTTCGCAGCGCTGCATCAGCGCGTGCTGGAGGAATATGCGCCACCGAGCGTCGTCGTCGATCGCGATTCGAACATTGTTCATCTCTCCGCCACGGCGGGCCGCTTCCTGCGACACGGCGGCGGCGAGCTCTCCTCGAACATCATGGCGCTCGTGCTGCCCGAGCTCAGGCTCGATCTGCGCACGACGCTGTTTCGCGCGCATCAAACGGGCAGCAGTGTCGAGGCGCGGCGCGTCAAGCTCAATCAGGACGGCCGCGCCGTGTGGGTCAACATGACAGTGCGCCCCTTCCACGACGCGGGCGTGAGCGCGGATTTTTTCCTGGTTCTGTTCGACGAAGTGCAAGAGCATATGGCCGATGAAGGACTGCCCGAAGGCAAGGGGCAGGACCCCCTTCTGGTGCAACTCGAACGCGAATTGCAGCACACCCGCGAGCAACTCGCGACGACTATCGAGCAGCATGAGACGACGGTCGAAGAGCTGAAGGCGTCCAACGAAGAATTGCAGGCGATTAACGAAGAACTGCGCTCCGCGACTGAAGAGCTCGAAAGCAGCAAGGAAGAACTGCAGTCGGTCAACGAGGAGCTGACCACGGTCAACGCCGAACTGCAGGGGCGCGTCGAAGATACCGCCAAGGCGAACGACGACCTGCAGAACATCATCGCGTCGACGGAAATCGCTACCGTGTTCGTCGACAAGCAGATTCGCGTCAAGCGCTTCACCACGAGCGCGACGCGCGTGTTCAAACTGATCGATGTCGATATCGGCCGCTCGCTGTTCGACATCACGCATTCGCTGCTGTACTCCTCGCTCGCGGACGACGTGAAGCAGGCGTTCGAGACGCTCAAGCTGATCGACCGCGAAGTCGAAAGCTCCGACGGCCGGTGGTATCTCATGCGCCTCTTGCCGTATCGCACGGCCGACGACCGCATCGACGGCGCGGTGCTCACGCTCATCGACATCACGGCGCGGCATAAGGCCGAGGAATCGGCGCGCATCGGCGAGCAGCGTCTGCGGCTCGTCGCGCAATCGACCAACGACTACGCGATCATCGTGCAGGACCCGGCCGGCGTGATCGTCACATGGAACGCGGGCGCGGAGCGCATCTTCGGTTTCTCCGAGAAGGAAGTGGTCGGCAAGAACATCGCGCTGATCTATCCGCCGGAAGATCGCGCCGCGAAGGTGCCCGCGCTGGAGCGCGAGATCGCCGCGCGCGAGGGACGCGCCGACGACGAACGCTGGCACGTCACGCGCGACGAGCGCCGCGTGTATTGCAGCGGCGTGGTCACGCCGATCTCGGACCCGTCGTTTACGGGCTTCGCGAAGATCGCGCGCGATCTGACCGAACGCAAGCTGCGCGAGGATGCGAACCGCGAGGCGCTCGCGCACGAGCACGCCGAGCGCGAGAAGGAAACGCTGTCGAACCAGCTCAAGGACGACTTCATCGCGATGCTGTCGCACGAGCTCAAGCATCCGCTGAATCTGATCGGCATGAAGGCCGAGATCCTGCCGCGCCTGCCGGAAACACGCGGCATCGGCGCGGTGCGCGAAACCGCCGATTCGATCCGCCGCGCGGTGCGTGGACAGGCGCAGATCATCGACGACCTGCTCGATCTTTCGCGCGTGCGCACCGGCAAGCTCGCGCTCAGCATCGTTCCGGTGGATGTCGCCGCGGTGCTCGCGCGTATCGTCGACGTGAGCGAGATCGAAGCGGCGCAACGCGAAATCCGCCTGCGCGCGAGCAATCTCGGCGAACCCATCTACGCGTTCGCCGATGCCGTGCGCTGCGAGCAGATTCTCTGGAATCTCGTGTCGAACGCGCTCAAGTTCACGGATCGCGGCGGCTCGGTCGATCTGAAGATCGCGCGCGACGGCGGCATGGTGCGCATCGATATCGCCGATACGGGGCAGGGCATCGAAGCGTCCGCGCTGCCGCATATCTTCGACATGTACCGGCAAAGCACGCGCAATCGCACTTCGGGAGGACTCGGCATCGGGCTTGCGCTCGCGAAGCAGCTCGTGGAGATGCACGGCGGGCGTATCGAGGCGCGCTCGGAAGGCCTCGGGCGCGGCGCGACGCTGTCGGTCTGGCTGCCCGCGGCGGCCACGCGCGAAACCATGCCCGCACTGCGTGCAGGACGCACGCGGCCCGTCGCGGGCGCGCGCATTCTGCTCGTCGACAACGACTCCGAGGCGACCGCTTCCTTCGCCGCGCTGCTCGGGCTGGAACAGGCGGCGGTGCAGATCGCATCGAGCGGGGAACAGGCGCTCGACCTGCTTTCGAAGAATCCCGTCGATGCGTTGATCTCGGACATTCAGTTGCCCGGCATCGACGGATACGAGCTCATCGGGCGCGTGCGCGCCACGCCCTTGCTCGCGGGCATGAAGGCGATCGCGGTGACGGCATTCGGCAGGGACGAAGACAAGCGCGCGGCCCGGCATGCCGGCTTCGACGCGCATCTGAACAAGCCGGTGGATTTCCCGGAACTGCTACATACGCTCGATTTGCTGCTCGGTCCGGACCGGCACGAAGAAGAAAGCGCGTAACGGCGCCGCGCGGCCCGCGAATTGCTTGCCTTACACGGTAAGGAGGGCGTATGGCGGAACGGGTCGCGGACCTGCCGCGCGAGGCGATGCAGGTCACGACGCCGTCGCCGGAATGAGCGCGGTTCGTCGTGCGGTGGGGGGCTAGATGATGGGCTTGCCGCCCGTCACCGCGACAGTCGCGCCCGAAATATAACTCGCTTCGTCCGATGCCAGCATCACATAGACGGCGGCGAGTTCGGCGGGCTGGCCGGGGCGTTTCATCGGCGTTTGCATGCCGAAGTTTTCGACGCTCGACGGCGGCATCGTCGAGGGAATCAGCGGCGTCCAGATCGGACCCGGCGCGACGCAGTTCACGCGAATGCCGCGCTCCGCAAGCAGTTGCGCGAGGCCGCCCGTGAAGTTCTGGATCGCGCCTTTCGTGCTCGCATAGGCGATGAGTCCGGGGTTCGGCGCATCGGCGTTGACCGACGTCGTGTTGATGATCGCACCGCCCGCCTTCATGTGCGCGAGCGCGGCCTTCGTGATGCGGAACATCGCGCCGATATTGGTCGAATAGGTCTTGTCCCATTCGTCGTCGCTGATGTCTTCGAGCTTGTCGTAAGTTGCCTGATACGCCGCGTTGTTCACGAGCACGTCGATGCGGCCGAACGCTTCCGCGGTCTTCGCGACGAGTTCCCTGCAATGCGCGCGGTCGGTGATGTCGCCGGGCAAGAGCAGCGCGCGGCGTCCGGCCTTCTCCACCCAGCGGCCGGTGTCCTGCGCGTCCTCGTGCTCGTTCAGATACGAGATGGCGACATCCGCACCTTCGCGCGCATACGCGATCGCCACCGCGCGGCCGATGCCGCTGTCCGCGCCCGTGATGAGCGCCGTCTTGCCTTCGAGCCGGTTATTGCCCTTGTAGCTCGATTCGCCGTGATCGGGCGGCGGGTCCATCGGCGCGGTCAGTCCGGGACGACTGTCCTGCTGCTGCGACGGAAGCGGCGGGCGGGGATAGGCCTGAGTGTCGGTCATGATGATGAGCCTCCTTGAGTTCATCATCGCTACAGCATCGAGCGTTCCAGTTCTTTTCGAAAGTACGAAATGTTAAGGATGACTACGTGTGTGCGTCTTCCGCGAGCTGCAGGGACACTTCCAGCACCTCGCCGCTGTGTTCGACCAACTCGCGCGCCCATGAGACGATCGCCGATTCCGCCGCCGCCATCGTCGGCATGAAGATGTGGCTGGGCAGCGTCACTTTCGTCACGCTCGCGTGCCGCCGGTAGTCGTTGCGGCGCGAAAAGCGTGCGGAACCCGTCCAGCCGTCGCCGGGCAGCGGCTCGGGAAGGATTTCGATGAAATAGTTGCCCATCGCATACATGGACATCACCGCGGAGTGTGTGCGCTTCTTTCGTGAGCATAGAACGATCCACGGCCGCAATAGAGTTCCTTGCATGAGCGGGCGGGCATAGGGGTTGCGGCGCAGAGTCGGGTCGGCAGTCGAGGGAATGATCCATGAATCGCATTAATCGATCGGCGCTCGCGCTCGCGCTCGCTGGCGCGTGCCTGTGCGGCGCGACAGGCGCCGGGGCGCAGCAGAACGGCGCGCCGCCCGGCAACAAGTCGCCCGAGGACGGCGCATCGGGCAAATCCGCTGGCGTTGCCGGCGGCGCGGGTGCGGCAGGGCAATCCGGCACCGATCCGGCAACGCTCAAACGCGCCGAGGAAGCCCGCGTGCAGCAGAAGCACGCGCCCGGCGCATCCGCTCCCGGCGCGGCGGCGAAGCGCAAGGACTGGAAGGAGTGATGCCTAACGCTGCATCCGGGGCGTCCGAAGCGCAGCGCGGCCAGGTGCGCCGCCGTATCGCCGCCGATCTGTGGCGCGCGGTCTGGGCGTGGCGCTATCAGACGGCCGCGGCGATCGTCTTGATGGTCGGCGCTCGGCTCGCGGTCGTCTCCGTGCCGCTGATGCTCAAGCGGGTCATAGACGAGTTCAGCCATCCCGCGACGAGCGCCGTGTTTCCCGTGTTTCTTGTGCTCGCCTACGTGCTGCTGCGCTATCTCGGCGACGTGCTGAACGAGGCGCGCGACATCGTCTTCAGCATCGTCACGCAGCGCACGGTGGCGTCGTTCACCGAGCGAACGTTCGCACATCTTCATGCGCTCGGCGCGCGCTTTCATGCGCAGCGGGAGACGGGCGCGGTCGTGCGCGACGTGCAAAAGGGCGCGGACGGCATCGGCTTTCTTCTCGGCACCGCGTTCTTCACCGTCGTGCCGGTGATGATCGAGATCGGGACGGTCGTCGCGGTGATGGTGAGCAGCTACGCAATCGAATTCATGGTGATCATCGCCGTGACGTTCGTGCTGTATTCCGTGTGGACGCTCATCTTCACGCGCTATCGCATGCGCTTTCAGCGCGCCGTGAACAAGTTCGAAGCACAATCCGACAGCCGTCTCGTCGATAGCCTGCTCAACTATGAGACCGTGAAGTTCTTCGCGAGCGAGCGCATCGAAACGAACCGACTTTCCACCGTGCTGGAAGCGTGGGTGCATGCGCGCGTCGCCAATCAGCGCGCGCTTACGCTGCTGCATGTTGGGCAAAGCACCATTATCGCGGCGGGCATCGCGGCGGTGATGCTGCGCGCGGCGCAACACGTGGTTGCGGGCACGATGAGCGTCGGTGATCTCGTGCTCGTCAACGCGTATATCGTGCAGGTCTGCAATCCGCTCAACACACTCGGCTTCGTGTTTCGCGAAACCAACGATGCGATCGTGAACGTGGAGCGCATGTTCACGATTCTGCTGTCGCGCGGCCGCGTGCGCGAAGACGTGGACGAAAAAGCGGCAGCGCCGCTCGTCGTAACGGCGGGCGAGATCGAGTTCGATCATGTCGAGTTCGGCTACGACCCGGCGCGGCAGATTCTGCGCGATGTCGATTTTCGCGCGCATCCGGGCAAGAAGCTCGCGGTCGTGGGCGGCAGTGGATCGGGCAAGTCCACGCTCGTGAAGCTGCTGTTCAGGCTGTACGAACCGACCGCCGGCGCGATTCGCATCGACGGGCAGGACATCGCGCAGGTCACGCAGAATAGTCTGCGCGCGATGGTCGGCATCGTGCCGCAGGACACCGTGCTCTTCAACGATACGATCGCCTATAACATCGGCTATGGCCGTCCCGATGCGACGCGCGCCGATATCGTGCAGGCCGCGCGCGCCGCACAACTGGATGGGTTCATCGAGCGGTTGCCGGATCATTACGACACGCGCGTCGGCGAACGCGGCGTGCGGCTTTCGGGCGGCGAGCGGCAGCGCATCGCTATCGCTCGCGCCATCTTGAAGAACCCGCGCATCATCGTGTTCGACGAAGCGACCTCCGCACTCGATACGCGCTCGGAACGCGCGATTCAGAACGAGCTCGATCGTCTTGCGAAGGGACGCACGTCGATCGTGATCGCGCACCGGCTTTCGACGGTCGCCGATGCCGACTGGATTCTCGTGATGGAGCATGGCCGCATCGTCGAGCAGGGACAGCATGACGAATTGCTCGCGCGCGACGGCGTCTATGCGCGCATGTGGTCGCTGCAATGGCAGCAAGGCGAACTGGAGCATGCGCAGCGCAAGGTCTCAGCGCAGGCTGTCGGTCTTGATGCGCTCGTGGCCGGCGTGGTCGATGCGCTGCATGAAGAGATCGCGGAGCGCGGCGTGAATCTGTACACCGTCATCACCGAGCCAGGCTTGCGCGTGTCGGGCGACGCGAGCGTGTTGCAGCAGATCGTCGCCGAATTGTGCCGAGCGCAGATGAGCGCCGCGACGCGCGGGGAGCGTATCGAGTTACGCGTATTCCGTGAAGGCAATCACGCGAGCCTCACGGTGATGGGGCAGCGCCCGAATCCCGCCGAACTCACGCCGCAGCAAGTGCGCCGGCTCGAAAGCGCGTTGACGGAGACGGGCGGCAGTCTCGCGCCGCGCTATATCGACAAGCATGTCGCCTATGTTGCCACGATGCCTCTTCGCCCCGTACTCGACGATACGAGGCCGCACGAAGCCGCGCATGACGAAGCGTTGCGGGGCGTCACGGTGATGGTGCTCGACGATCAGGAAGAAGCGCGCGACGCGCTGGAAGCAGTGCTCGAATCCGTGGGCGCGTATGTGGTGCCATGCGCGTCGGGCAGCGAGGCGCTCGATCACTTGCGCGGCTCGCGGACGGCGCAATGGCCCGACGTGCTCTTATGCGACATCGTGCTCGGCGGCGAACTGGACGGGTATGAGGTCTTACGCCTTATACGCGAGGAAGAGGCGAGCCGCGGCGCATCGCTTGCCGAGCGCATGCCCGCGATCGCGCTGACCGGGCATACGCAGGCGGAAGCGCGCTCGCGCGCGCAGGCGGCGGGCTTTCAGGCCCATCTGACGAAGCCCGTGCCCGCGCCGACGTTGATCGGGACGATAGGAGGGGTAACGGCGAGGCCGTGTTAAGCGTTCTGCATCGCTCGCGCCCGCGCCGCCTCGATCACCCCGCGAAAATGCTGCGCCGTGCGCGTGAGCCCTTCATTGAGCGCCGTGGTCGGTTGCCATCCGAGCAGCTTGCGCGCGAGCGAGATATCCGGCTGGCGATGCCAGGGATCATCCATCGGCAATGGCTTGAACACGATCTCCGACGATGATCCCGTCAACGCGATGATGCGGCGCGCGATATCGAGCATCGAGAGTTCATGCGGGTTCCCGAGATTCAACGGACCGGTGAAGTCGTCGGGCGTGTCCATGAGGCGAACGAAAGCGTCGATCATATCTTCGACGTAGCAGAACGAGCGCGTCTGCGTGCCTTCGCCGTACACGGTGATCGGCTCGCCGCACAGCGCCTGCATCATGAAGTTAGAAACCACTCGGCCGTCGGATGGATGCATCCGCGGTCCATACGTATTGAAGATGCGCGCGATCTTGATCGACAGGCCATGCTGCCGCCGGTAATCCATGAAAAGCGTTTCGGCGCAGCGCTTGCCTTCGTCGTAACACGAGCGCGGACCGATCGGGTTCACGTTGCCCCAATACGCCTCCTGCTGCGGATGGACATGCGCATCTCCATACACTTCGCTCGTCGATGCCTGGAAGATGCGCGCATGAACGCGCTTGGCCAGCCCCAGCATGTTGATGGCCCCATGCACGCTCGTTTTCGTCGTCTGCACGGGATCGTGCTGATAATGGATCGGCGATGCGGGACAGGCGAGGTTATAGATCTCGTCCACTTCCACATAGAGCGGGAAGGTAACATCGTGACGCATCAACTCGAAGTTCGGGCTGTCGAGCAGATGCGCGATATTGTCCTTCGTGCCCGTGTAAAAGTTATCGACGCATAGCACATCGTGACCTAGCGCCAGCAGCCGCTCGCATAAATGCGAGCCGAGAAAGCCTGCGCCGCCCGTCACCAGAATCCGCTTTCTATGCGCTTCTTTCATCTCGTCATGTCCTCTCAGGATGTTTCGTTAGCTGCACACGTAGCGCAACGCCTCGTCCCAGTCGCGGGCGAAGCGGTCGATGTGAAAGCGTTCGAACGCCGTGCGCCGCGCACCTTCGCCGAGCCGCCGCGCGTGCGCCGGATCGCGCAGAAGCTGCTGCATTGCGTCGATGAGCGCGTGCGTGTCGGTATGGATAAAGCCGCTCTCGCCGTTGCGGATGACGGTGGATAGCTCCGTCGTCGCCAGTCCGACGATCGGCATGCCGATCGTCATCGCCTCGACGATGGCAAGCCCGAGGCTCGTCCAGCGAATCGGATTGAAGAAGAAGCGATAGCGCGCGCTAAAGGCCGCCAGCTCGAGATTGCCGATCTCGCCGATGCCGCCCGCCGACTGCGCACTCATGCCGACGAGGTCGAGCGGCACGCGCGCGGCGGCTTCTTCGTAGATATCGTTGCCGAGCCGCCTGCCGCGCTGGCGCAAGTGATTGATCACCGCGATGCCGCGCTCCAGTTCGCCGCTGTAACGCACGTGGTCCGGCACGATCACGCCATGCTCGATGACGCGCGTGGGCGTCTCGCCGCTGTCCCACATCAGCCGGTTGAAGTGCGTGACATGCACGAGCAGCGTGTCGCGCTCCCGCACCCAGTGCTTCTGTTCGAAGGGGTTTTCCTGCGGCGGATCATGCTCGACATACACGCGCGGCAGACGCCGTTGCGCATCGTTGAGCAGGTTGAGACGGTCATCGTCCCATTGCTGCCTGTGCTGAAAAAGCACGACATCGAAGGATTGCGAAGGTACTTCGCTGGCCGGAATCTCGTGCACGTTCGCGCCAAAAGGCAATGCCCCGGCCGTGCCCGCATAGCCCGGCGGGTAGCCGGGACGCGTGACGAGATAGAAGTCGTGCGGCGCCTGACTCAGGTAATAGAGGTAATTCCCGTGGATATGCCATGTGAGCACGCGCAAGCGCCGGGAACTAGTCGTGGGCATAGTGAAGCGTCTCCTCTAGAACGATGTTTTCAAGCTGCGCGCATGCCGCATCGAGCACGGCTTGCACGCTTATGTTGAGTGCGCATTCGTGGCCATAGGGACAGTCGCGAAAGGCACAAGGACGGCACGCAGGCCAATCCGCGAGCACGCAATGCCGCGCACGATCGAGCGGCGCCCAGCGGCGCGTATCGCTGCCCGACGCGATTACGACACTGGGCGTGCGCATCGCCGCCGCCACATGGGAAAGCCCCGTGTCGTTGCAGACGATGAGCCGCGCCCGCGCGACGAGCGCAGCCAGCGCGCCGAGCGACGTGCGCCCGGCGAGATCGATCGCCCGAGCGCCCGCATCGCTCGCGACGCGCGCAGTGAGCGGCGATTCGCCCGCGCCGCCCGTGACGGCGATCTGCCAGCCCGCGTTCGATAACGCCCGCGCCACGTCGCCGAAGCGCTCGACGGGCCATCGGCGGGAAGGCAATTGCGCGCCAGGATGAACCAACACGAGCTTGCCGCGATCGATAGCGCACGCGTCGATGAGCGCATCGCATTCGCGCGTGTCGTCATCGGTCAGGGGAATGTCGAGATCGAGCGCGTCGGCGTCGATGCCGAGCCGTTGCATCAAGGCGGTATAGCGCGCAGGTTCGGGCAGTTCGTCGGGCCACGGCATGAATGTGCCTTCGCGCATGGGTTCGTCCGGCTTGAGAAAGCCTGCGTTCATGCGCGCACCTATGCCTTCGACGATATTGTTCGCCACGCCGCCGCTGCCATGCAACTGGATCGCGAGATCGAAGCGGCGCTCGCTCAGCGTGCTGAAAAAGGCCGGCAGATGAGCATCGGTTTCTTCCTGCTCGGGAAAGCCGATCGCGCCTGGAAACACGATTAGTTCATCGAGCAGATGCGCATATCGTTCGACGAAACTTGCAGCCCACGGCAAGCCGGCAAGCGCGATATGCGCATGCGGATGCGCACGCCGCAAGGCACGCAACGCGGGCACGGCGCATAGCATGTCGCCGAGTTGCAGCGCGCGAAAAATAACGATGCGTTCGATCATAGAAAGAACACCCTGAACTTGAGCGCGCCGCGAATGCGCCAATAGATCGACAGGTACGGAATGATCGCGGATGTCCATATCATCTCGGCGACATGCGCGGGCGTGCGCGACGTCGTCTTGAGCCGTTGCGCGGCGAACCATAGTGTCATCGCGGTCCATGCGAGCGCTGCGAACGCCGCGATGCGGCTTCCGCCCGCGATCAGCGAGACGACCGCCACGACGAGCACGGCGAGCATCGCGTAGTAAAGCAGCGGCGGACCGTGACGAATGCGCTCGCGAAAGAGCGCGCGATGCTTCTTGTAAAGTAGGGCGTCGAACTGGCTCTTCTTCTGCTGCGAGATGCATACACCCCAGCGCGCCGGGCGCACGGGATGCAGCACCATCGCGTCCTCGGCGCGGGCGATCCTGAGTCCCGCGCGCATCAACGCGAATTGCAGGTCGGAGTCTTCGCGCCATGCGGCGGTGAAGCGCGCATCGAAACCGCCGGTGCGTTCGAGTGCCGCGCGTGTCGCAAAGGTATTCGCGGTAGCGAACTCGGCGCTCGCAAGTCCCGCCGCGTCCAACTCATAGTCGCTCGGATGCTCCGGCAGCGGCACGACGATGCGTCCCGAAACCGCGTCCGCACCCGCGTCGAGCGCGCGCACGCCGTTCGCGAGCCAATTCGCATCGGGGATGGTGTCGTCGTCGGTGAAAGCGATGCGTCTCGCGAGCGATGCATGCCAGCCCGCATTGCGCGCGCCCGCCGGACCTTGTGTGCCCGTCACCGGCACATAACGAATCTTCGGGCCGCGCGGCGCGTGCGCCGCGGCAAGACGCTGCACGCATGCTCGGGTAGCATCGTCGGGATCGTCGTCGCACACGATGATCTCGTAACGCGACGCGTCGTATGCTTGCGTGGCGAGCGCGCGGACGCAGCGTTCGAGCATCGCGGGCCGGCGATACGTCGGCACGACGACGGACACGTCCGGAATGAAATCGTCGCGTGCGGCAGAGCGCGTATCGCTAGCGTGCATCTCGCCGCTTTCGAAATGGCCCGCATACGTGCTCATGCGCGCGCACCCGGCTTTTCGACGAGGAACGAACCGATCACGAGCGCATCGAGCGGGGACGTCCAGAACGATTCGAGCGCATCGCGCGGTGTATTGACCATCGGTTCGCCGCGCGTGTTGAACGAAGTATTCACGAGCACCGGCACGCCCGTGCATTGCTTGAACGCGGCGAGAAGATCGTAGTAAAGAGAATGCTGCGCGCGATTGACGGTCTGCACTCGCGCGGTGCCGTCGATATGCGTGACTGCCGGAATGCGCGCTTTCATCTCATCGCGCACATCGAACACGAAGAGCATGAAGGGCGCGACGCGCGCATCCACGAACCAGTCGACGGCGTGCTCTTCCATCACGACAGGTGCGACCGGACGAAAGTCCTCGCGATCCTTGATCTCGTTCAGACGCGCCTGCATGTCCGCATGAATCGGCGACGCGAGAATCGAACGCGCGCCGAGCGCACGCGGACCGAATTCGGTGCGGCCCTGATACCAGCCGATGACGCGGTTCTGCGCGAGAATCTCCGCCGTTTCTGCGGCGATATCCGTGAGCTTGCGATACGGCGCGCGCGTCCATTTGAGGAACGCTTCGATTTCATCGTCCGCGAACTGGGGGCCGAGATACGCGTGATCCATGCGCCATTTACGGCCACCATCGCCCGCCTTGGCGCGTTCCCGATAATCCGTCCACAATGCCGCGCCCAGCGCGGTGCCGGCGTCCCCTGCGGCGGGCTGTACCCAAACTTCATCGAACGGACCGCGGTCGCGAAGGCGTGCGTTCATTACGCAATTGAGCGCCACGCCGCCGGCCATCGCGAGATTGTGCAGCCCCGTTTGTTCATGTAGCCACTGCGCGAGCTTGAGGGCGGTTTCCTCGAGCACGGCTTGCAGTGAATGCGCGATATCGAAGTGATGCTGCGTGAGCGGGCCGCCGCGTTCGCGCGCGGGACCGAAGCGTTCGACGAGACGCGGCGCATCGACGGTGTAGCTGCCATCGTGCCGGTACTTCACGACCTCGCGGAAATGATCGACGTACACGGGCTTGCCGAACGAAGCCAGCGCCATCACCTTGTACTCGTCCGACGAATGCAGAAAGCCCAGATAACCCGTCACGGCTTCATACAGCAAGCCGAGCGAATGCGGCAGCTCCACCTGCTTCAGCCGCTTGTATTCGCCGCCTTTGAATTGCCCGAGGCTCGTCGTCACGCCTTCGCCGCGTCCGTCCATCGTGAGCACGGCGGTGTCGTCGAACGGCGCGGCGAGAAACGCGCTCGCTTCATGGCACAGATGATGATCGACGTTATGCCACGCGAAGCGCATCGCACGCCCGCCGCTCGCAAAGCGCTGCTTCAGATGATGCGGCGCGCCGTCGAGCAATTGCGCCCTTGCATTGACGATATAGCTCAGAAATAGCGGGTCCCACGGCGATTCCGACGGATCGTTCAACGCCTGCGCGGACGGCATCATCGGCAGCGCGATGCTCGCCTTCGCGTCCTTCGGCATGCCGGAGAAGAGTTGCGGATCGTATGAGTACGCGATGTGATCGATGTCGGCCAGCTCGATGCCCGCTTCCTTCAGGCAATAGTCGATCGCATCGAACGGAAGCTGCCAGGTCGAGAACGGCACGGGGCGCTTCGCGTGCTTGACGTGCGTGAAGCGTTCGTCCTCTGCCGCCGCGATGACGACGCCATCCTTGACGAGCGCTGCCGCGCTGTCGTGATAAACCGCGTTGATTCCCAATGTGTACATGTCTAGCTGGCCTGTAGGGTCGGGTTGATTTTCGATGGGTTTGCTTCGATCAGTTCCAGCACGGCAGATACGACCTGATCAACGGCCACACCTGTGAGGCACGCATGATGTCCTTCGGGACACACGCTGCGATAACACCAGCGGCACGGCACGTCGTTGTAGAGCACGCGATGCGGCGTTTGCCACGGCATGTGCTGCGGATTCGTGAGCGCATACAGATCGACGACGGGCGTGCCGAGCGCGGATGCGAGATGCACCGGTCCGCTGTTGTTCGACAGAAGCACGCGTGCACGGTCGATCAGCGCCGCGAGTTCGCCGAGTTCAAGCGCGCCCGAAAGGTCGATCGCGCGAGCGTTTGATCCGCATGCTTCGCGGCATAACGGGCTTTCTCCTCGTGAGCCGGTTACCAGTATCGGCCATTGCAGGTGCGCGGCAAGACGCTGGATGACCTGCGCAAAGCGTTCGACCGGATAGCGGCGCGAGGTGGCGCTCGCACCCGGATGCACGACGATGAACGGCGCATGCGGATCGACGCCGCGTTCGCGAAGCTTTATCGAGAGCGACTCGGCATCGTGGTCATGCACGGCGAAGCGCATGCGCGTATCGCCGGTGCGCGCGCCGACTCGCGCGACGAGCGCGAGTTGCCGCTCCACCTCATGCCGCGTGCCATGCTGCGGCTCGGTTTCCTGTGCCCAATCAGTGAGGAGGCGGTATGGGTTCTCGCGACAATGCGCGAGCCGTAGCGGAATGCCCGCGAGATGACACAGCATCGCGGCAGGCAGCGGATTTTGACTGTAGACGCTGAAGATCACGGCCGCGTCGAATTGCGAGGCTGCGAGGCGCGCGCGCATCGCGAGATCGGCGAGGGCGTCGATGGGCGCATCCTGCTTGACCCACGGCGCGTCGTATTCGATAACGTCGTCGATTGCATCGATGAAGGGCGCCGCCGCCTTGCCCGCGCGCGATGCGAGCAAGGTGAGATGTCTTCCCGGTTGCGCTTCGCGCAATGCGTGCAGCGCGGGCGTGGTCATCAGCACGTCGCCGAGATTGTCGAGACGGATGCACAGAATGCGCTTCACGTGCGCGCCCCAGTCGCGCGCTTCGCTTACCGCGCTTTTGCGCGCGTGCGCCTCGACAACCGGTGGCAGCGTCGATGGATTCGCCGGATCGCGCTTCATGCGGGACACTCCGCCGCGACGATCGCAAGCGCCGCTTCACGCATGTCCGTAACGACGATATCCGGTTGGCGTCCTTCGCCGCGCAACCATTCGGTTTCGTTGCCGTTGTCGATGAGCACGCAGCGACATCCCGCGCGATGGCCCGCTTCGACATCGTCGAGGATGTCGCCGATGAACCAGCTTCGCGAAAGATCGATGGCATGCTCGCGCGCCGCGCGCAACAGCATGCCAGGCGCGGGCTTGCGGCAGTCGCAGACGCATGCGTATTCCGGCACGACGCCTTGTGGATGGTGGGGGCACCAGTAAATCGTGGTGAATCTTGCTCCCGCTTGTGCCGCGAGCGCTTGCAGACGCGCTTCGACGGGATCGAGCGCAGACCGAGGAAACTTGCCGAGCGCGACGCCGCTTTGATTGCTGATAACGAATAGCGGCATGCCGAGCGCCGCGAACACGCGCAGCGCATCGAGCGCGCCGGGCGCGAGGCGCATGCGGTCCGGATCGACGTTCCAGGGAACGTCGTCTAGAAGCGTGCCGTCTTTGTCGATGAAAGCGGCGGCGCGTGTCATCGCGATCCTCCACCCATTGCGATGCGGGTTGCGTCCTGCGATTCGGCGCCGCTCACGCGAGCATAGACCTGCGCGAGCGCTTGCGCGACGTTTGACCACGTGAACATCGCGTTGGCGCGCGCGAGACCTGCGTCGCCCAGGCGTCGTGCGAGTGCGGCATCGCGCTTGAGCATGGCGATCGCTTGCGCGAGCGCGGCCGGATGCTTCGGCGGCACGAGCAGGCCGGTCTCGCCATGCGCAACCGAATAGCGAATGCCGCCCACATTCGCGCCGATGACAGGCGTGCCGCACGCCATCGCTTCGAGCGGCGTGATGCCGAAGGGCTCGTACCACGGCGTCGTGACGAACACATCGGCGGCGTTATAGAAGTGCTTCAGCTCGCTTCGTCCATGACGTCCGACGAAATGCACGTGCGCTTCAATGCCGCATTCGCGTGCGATGCCGAACAGCCTGCCGATCTCCGGCGTCGCAATCTCGTTGGCTTCGTCGGAGTTGCCGCCGACCACGTACAGGTCCGCGCTTTCCCCGTGTTCCGCGTGGCACACGCCGAGCGCACGCACGACGTTGTCGATGCCCTTGCGCGGTACCATGCGCCCGAGTTGCAGCACGATGAAGCGGTCCTGCGGCCAGCCGAGCCTGTCGCGAGCCTCGCGTCGGTCGAGCGGATGAAACTCCGCGCGGTCGAAACCACATGGCACGAGATCGATGCGCGCGGCATCGCCATCGTAGAGATGAATCAAGTCGCTCTCGTCCTGCGGGCATTCGGCGATTACCGAGTCGGATCGCCTGACGAGTTCGTCTTCGATATCGAAGCGCGCATCGGGAAACCCGTCCGCTTCGCCCTGATGCAAGCGCCGCACGCGCCCTAGCGCATGAAACGTGGTGACGAGCGGAACGCCGAGCGCATCTTTAATGCGCAAGCCGACGAGGCCCGACATGAAGAAGTTCGCATGCACGACATCATAAGGCTGCGCTTCCTGCTGCATGAAGTCGATCATGAAATTCGCGAACGCATCCATATGCGGCAGAAGCTGTTCCTTCGGCAACTGCACGGGCGGCCCGGCCGGCACGTTGATCACGCGGATGGTCTCGAAGCGCGAAAAGAGCGGCAGCAGCGAGCGATCGCAGCGCGTGAAGACATCGACGTCATGGCCGAGGCGCACGAGCTGGCGCGCGACATTCGCCACGTAAATGTTCTGTCCGCCGCTATCGACGCCGCCCGCTATCGCCAGTGGCGATGCATGGTCACTGATCAAACCGATCTTCACGAATGCCTCCCTGTTATGCGATTCCCTTCCGACGTGTACGCGCGGCGCGCAATCGCGTGGATCAGTCACAGGGGTTCAGCATTCGCTGTGCCACTCGTTGTGAGTGTCGGAAGAAGTGCGAAACGATTTGCGGTTCGTTGCGCAGTGAACGAAATTTCGTTTGGTGCGTTGCGCCCGCACGCGCTTTTACGTGGCGCGTGTAGAACCGACAGGGCCTCTATCAGCCGTCTGCGCCTCGCGGCGCGCGTTGTCTTCATGGACGAGCTCACGCATCTGCCGCACACGTTCGTCGATCACGCGCCGCCTGCCGACCGCCCAGGCGACGCCCTTGAGCAGCGCCATCACATCGGATCGCGGCCATGGTTCCGCGCGCATGAGCCTGAACGCATCGTAGGTGGCGTGCAGCGCTTCAGCCAAAGGCAGACGCATCCACGCGACCCACGCGGCGTTGCGCGCGAGCAGCCTGCGCCGTTGCGCGCTGTCGCGCAGCGGTGACGGATGATGATGCAGCACGAGTTCATCCATATATACGATCTCGTGACCTGCACCAAGCACATCGAGCGAGACGAGCGTCTCTTCGCCGCCGATGAAAAGCCTCGGCTCGTAGCCGCCCGCTTGCCTGAAGACTTCGGTGCGAAACACGCATGCACCCGCCATGAAGCCGATGAGGGCGGGGCCGGGCAGCCCATCGCGCGGCAGTGGGCTGTCGCGCATGCGCTCGCAGGTTTCATCGGCCGCGCCGTGCTCGCCTACGACCACACGCGCATTCAGCACGCCGACGCGCGGCGCGGAATCGAGCACTTCGACCGCGCGTGTCAGCGCGCCGGGACTCCACCACGTATCGTCATCGCAGAATGCGAGGTATTCCGTGTGCACGCGTGCGACGCCGAGATTGCGCCCCGCCGCGCCGAGATTGCGCGGCGCGACAACGAGCTGCACGAACGGAAAGTTCTCCGCAATGCGCGCGGCGGCGCCATCGGTGGAGGCATTATCGACCGCGACGATATCGATGCGGTCGGGCAGCGCGGCAAGTCGTGCAAGCGTGTCGAGCACCTGATCGGCACGGTTGTAAGTCAGCACGACGACAGAAAGCCGCGCGCAATTCTCGTCGGCATTAACGGCTCGTTCAGCGGTCATGCCTTGGGAGCTGAAGCGTCCAGAAGCGCTCGGGCGCGAAGACATCGTCGTAGCCGCTAGGGCCGAACGCTTTCAGTTGGCTGTGGTAGCAGTTCACCGCGCGCTGCTTCGCTTCGTGATGACGTGCGAGCGATGCCGTATCGATGCGGCACGAAGCAGGCGTCGCGACGATGCCGTCATTGGCGAGAGCGGCGAGGCGCGCTTGCACAAGGCCGTCCATGCGCCGGTATAACGCGTCTTCGTACGCGATGCAGCGAAGCGCCGGATCGGCTAACCATGCCATACGGGATGCGCGATGCGCAAGATCGTGGTCCGAATGGAAGAGGCCGAGCGGAATATAGATCGCGCGACAGGCCGTCGTGCAGATCACATCGACCAGCGCCGCGACAATGGCATCGGGTATTGCAACGTCGTCGCCCGCATATTGCGAGTCGAGAAAGTGGAGGTGAACGGGGCGCGCGCCGAGCGCGTCGAGCGCGGCGGCGTCTTCCTCGCGGCGCACCCGCATGGCCCAATGCGCGTTCGTGAAGCCACATTGCGTGTCCCATCCGGTAACGTGCGCTTCGCGCGGCGCGCCCGCGAATACTGTGCAGACAATTGCGCCCGGCGCGCCAGCAATGGCCTCGCCGCAACTGAAGACGGCGTCGTCGAGATGGGGGGAGATGATGAGCAAGGGGTCATCGGTGCGCGCCATGGCGATCGCATTCCTGGTCGATATGCGTGGCAGTGCGCAAGGCCTGTGCCGCTCGGCTTGCCACTTTCACGGTCTGAGCACAACCTTTACGCAGCCGTCTTCTTTGTCGCGGAATGTCTTGTACATATCGGGTCCATCGGCGAGCGACACGCGATGCGTGATGACGAACGACGGATCGATCTGCCCTTCCTGGATGCGCCGCAAGAGATCGTCGGTCCAGCGGTTGACGTGCGTCTGGCCCATGCGCCAAGTCAGGCCTTTGTTCATCGCCGCGCCGAACGGAATCTTGTCGATGAGGCCGCCATACACGCCCGGCACCGAGAGCGTTCCCGCGGGCCGGCATACGTAGATCATTTCGCGCAGCACGTGCGGCCGGTCCGATTCGAGCATCACGGCCTGTTTGGCGCGATCGTAGAGCGCGTCGAGGGAGCGCGGTGCGTGCGACTCCATGCCGACCGCATCGATGCATTTCTCCGGGCCTTTGCCTTGCGTCAGTTCCTTGAGGCGGTCCAGCACGCTCTCTTCCTTGAAGTCGATGACGACCGCGCCCGCGGCACGCGCCATCGCGAGGCGCTCGGGGACGTGATCGATCACGACGACCTGCTTCGCGCCGAGCAGGATCGCGCAGCGCAGCGCCATCTGTCCGACTGGCCCCGCGCCCCAGATCGCGACGGTGTCGGTCGGCTCGATCTCGCATTGCACGGCCGCCTGCCAGCCGGTCGGGAAGATATCGCCGAGAAAGAGCACTTGTTCGTCGGTCAGGCCGTCCGGAATCTTGACGTGGGTCTTATCGGCGAACGGCACGCGCACGTATTCGGCCTGCCCGCCGGGATAGCCGCCCGTCAAATGGGTATAGCCGAAAAGGCCAGCAGTAGCGTGACCGAAAACCTTGTCAGCATCTTCCTTGTTACGGTTACTGCGCTCGCAGACGGAGAAGTTGCCGCGCCTGCATTGATCGCATTCGCCGCAGACGATCGTGAAAGGAATCACGACGCGCTCGCCGATTCTAAGCGCCGCATTCTCGCTGCCCACTTCGACGACTTCGCCCATGAACTCGTGGCCCATGATGTCGCCGGACTTCATGCCGGGCATGAAGCCATCGAACAGATGCAGGTCCGAGCCGCAGATCGCGCACGTCGAGACCTTGATGATCGCGTCGCGCGGATGTTCGATGAGCGGGTCCGGCACAGTCTCATAGCGAATGTCTTTTTTGCCTTGCCATACGAGCGCTTTCATGACGTGCATCCTCCGAGTGTGAGCAGTAGCAGCTTGAGCAATGAGCGTACCGATCGCGCCCGGCGCGCTATTACGAAAGCCGTGCCTTTCCAACGCATCGCGTTGCTGGCGTGCATGGCGCAGGTTGCTACCTCGCGCATCGCAATGCGCGGCGCATCGTTGCCCTCTGTCGAGGCAACGAAACGCGAGGCGGTTGCGTAAGCGCCGCCTCTCTCACGCCACGCATGGAACACGCACAGAGTGCGTTGCAAAAGAGCACACTGGAGATGCGCGGCTCGACGGGTCCCATTTCACCGTCCCAGCAAGACGAGACAGCCAGCCACGCGTGATCGGTGTGGCGGCGCGGACAGGGAACTCCAAGAGGGCTCGCGCGAGCGAGCAGCACCATCGCCGCTGCTCCGAGCGTCTCGCCTCCTATCAGGGTCGTAGACTACACCGCGGCGGCCTCGGCACAAAATGGGCTCTCGATCAGCCGCAATCAACAGTACGCGCTGTGCCCGCCTTCAGGCGCCTCGTTGCGAACGGGAGATCGGTTCGGAATCCGGTTCGAGAGCCGGGTCCTTGTGATCGTGTTCGGGCGTATAAGCGCCTTCTTCGGGATGATCCTTGCCTTTCGTAACCAGGCTTGCGTCCATGCTGCCGTGTGCGCGCTGGCGGATGGAACCGTCGGGCTTCTGCTCGACATCGCCGGCGCCGAGTTCCTCGCGCCGCTTGTCGGCCCGTTCGACCGGATCGGAGCTTTCGTTTGTCATGTTTGTCATTCCTGATGGTTGAACGAAGAACGTCTGAGACGTTCAGGGCGTCAGGCGTTTCACCACTTCGCCTTGCGCATCGAGAATCACGCTCGGGCGCGGTGCGACGGCGTCCGGAACGGTCACAACGCTGTCGTCGCCGACGAGGCGCGCAGGCCGGCCGGATGGCGCGCAGAGCGTCTCCACGACGTCCGCCGCCGCGGCATGCACGGTCGCTAATGCTTCGGCCGCGTAATTCAGCGCATAGCTCGGCCAGCGCGCCAGCAATGCGGGCTGATAGGCACCGCCGGTGCGGTACTGAATGCTCTCGCCGGCCAGCGCAGTGTCGATCGTCTTCCGGTTGAGTTCGCTGAATTGCCTGAACGCGTCGTTGATGGTCAGCGTAAGGCGAAGACACGTTTCGACATTGGCGCGTGCGAGGTCGAGGCCCGGCAGGGCAAGCGTGAGTAAAAGCATGATTGCTCCTAGATGAGTTTCAGTGGATCGGCCGGTTTTCGACGTTTCAGCGATGCGAGAGCCCGTGGGGACGGATCGTGACGAAAGCGCGGATCAACATGACGATGCCGGCCAGTCCCACCAGCACGTAGACGATGCGTGCGCCCGCCGTGCCCGCGCCAAAGAGGGCCGCGACGAGATCGACATTCGCGAGGCCGACAAGCCCCCAATTCAGCGCGCCGATGATGACAAGCGCGCCTGAGATCCAGTCGATCGGGCTTCGATGCACGACGACGGTCCCCTTGGATGTCACGGTATTCATGTTTCGTTTCCTTGCGTAATGGGCGGGGGCAGCAGTCGCCGCCCCCGCACTGCGAGTTTCAATTCAGAGCGACATCAGACCTGATTCGCTTTGCCCGCGCCCAGTTCCGCGCCGGTGGTCGGATCCGCAGCCGGGTCCGACGCGGTGCGCGACGCCATCGCTTGCAGTGTCTGGATGTCCTGCTCGGAGACGTTCACGGTGGCCGTGCCGTCGCCGCCGTCGACCGCAGGCTGCGGGTCCTCGATGAACTGCCAGTCGGCTCCTTCGTTCCACGGGCCGCGCGCGTCGTCGCCCTTGGACATGTTGAAGTACACGCTCGTGAACTCCGGATTGCCGGGCAACTTGCCTTGCGGGAAGTTCGGCTGGATCGAATGCAAGGCCTTCTCGAACGACTTCTGATGCGCGATTTCACGGGTCATCAGAAAGCCCAGTGCCTCCTTGATGCCCGGGTCGTCGGTCACGTTGATGAGGCGTTCGTAGACGATCTTCGCGCGTGCTTCGGCGGCAATGTTGGAGCGCAGGTCGGCAGTCGGCTCACCGATGGTGTCGATATACGCCGAGGTCCACGGCACGCCCGCCGAGTTCGTCAGCGGTGCACCGCCGCCATAGAGAATCGAGGTGATGTGCGAGTCATTGCCCGCGCCGGTCAGCGAGCGATACATCTCCGCTTCGGACTGGACGCCCTCGGCCAACTGGCCCTTGGCGCCCTTGTTCAGCATGGCGACGATCGAACCGATCACTTCGAGGTGGCTGAGTTCTTCGGTGGCGATGTCGAAGAGCAGGTCCTTGCGGCCCGGGTCGTCTTCGGCGACAGCCTGAGTGAAGTAACGGCAAGCAGCGGCGAGTTCGCCTTGCGGCCCGCCAAATTGCTCGAGTAGCAGGTTGGCAAGTCCGGGATTCGGAGACGCAACGCGAACGGTGTATTGCAAGCGCTTGTTGTGCACGAACATGGAGAAGCTCCTTTTCGTAGGGACGAGCGAAGTCCTTGCGTGGACCGCGCAAGCGTCGATTCATGAAATGTGGGTGCTCAAAACGACTGGGAGGAGCGCCGTGGCGTCACTTGCAGTCTTGCTGTTTCGAGCCTCAGCGCAACGAATGCGCGCTGGCGTGATGCGGCAAAGCCGCCGGTGTACAAGGCGAACCAAGCGTTGGCTACGATGGCTCGGTTACGGGGTCATTCGAGCAAAGGGTATGCCCATGCATGGAGCGGCCCACGCGCTCGTGGGGCTAGCGGCCCGGCATGGGCGTTGGGCTGTGTATCACGAGGCGGGTCCGCTTCCTTCCCCGCCGGCACACGCCTGGTCACGTGTGTTGTTGCCCATGCCCGGTTCGTTCGCCAGTTGCTCCTGTGCCATCGCCCAGAAATCGCCAGAGCGCTCACCCGGGCTGCCGGCTTGTTCCCAAAGCCGATAGGCGAGTGTACGGACCTGCTCTTCGGTAGCGGGGACATTCATTCTCTTCTCCTGTGGATGGATGTTGATCGGCCGGGAAACGTCACGCTCAGCGCGAAACCAGCATGCCCACGACCACGCCAGCCAGTGCGGCCACCGTGATGGCTTTCCACGGGTTCTCATGCACGAAATCGTCAGTCGTGTCGGAGGCGATCCGGTACTTTTGGCTGATAGCGGCCTGCACGTTGGCTAATCTGTCTTTCGCACTCGCGCGTAAATTGTTCGACGACGAACCGCCGCCGCTCGCGTCCCACGACTTGGATGCTTCACGAAAATTGCGATCGTCGTTTTTCGCAGAGGCTTGATTGTCTTCGCCAGAAGCCATGCTTGCGCTCGTTGGAAAATTGTAGGTACTGCCGGCTCGTTCGGTCTTCAGAGCGTCGACGGGGTCGTTGTCGGTCATGCCTGCCTCCCATGTGCAAAGTGGAATACGGTGAGGCGCGGACCACTTCGACTAGTACGTATCGAATATTGAACGCGATCCGCGCATAGGGCATGCGCACCGGCGCAATCGGCGTGCCGCCGCCCCGGTTTGGCGCCGGAATGCAACGCCGCTTATCTTTAACGATCGAGACATGGAAGACGCGCAGTTGACCGTAGGTCCATCACTGCCGCCGACAAGCGTGATTCGCGCGAGCGGCTTCGTACCGCTGTGGACGGCCGCGCGGTGTCGACTTCGATGATGTGGCTGGAAATGCTGGCCGCTGCGCTGTTCACTTTCAATGCGACACATTCCGTCGTGGAGGTTGCAGTGGTCTCCGCCTGCCGTAGTTTGCCGCTTCTTTTGAGCGGCGCGGTCATGGGGGTCGTCGCCGAAGCGGTGGACCGAAAGAAAATCGTGCTTCTCGGTCTTTTGTTGACTGGCGCTTCATCGACGACAGTCGCGGTCCTGTCTTGGCTCGGGGTGCTGTCTACATGGCACCTATGCGCTGCCGCGTTGGTGAGCGGTGTCTTCTATGCCACCGAGATGCCGGCACGACGGCGCATGATCGCCGAGACGGCAGGCGCGTCGATGGCCGCTCGCGCGGTCGCCATTGACAGCATGACCAACTACGCGACGCGATGCATCGGTCCTCTGCTGGGTGGCTGGGTCTACGGAGCGCTTGCAATCGCAATGTCGTATTGTCTCTCTGGGACGGCGTCTCTTTGCGCCGCTGTGCTCGTGTCCAGGCTCACGACCGGGCAGGCGTCGACGGCGCGACTCTCCTTGCCTCGAATGCGCCGAGACCTCATCGAAGCATGGCAATATGCCCGAGACAGCAAAACGATTACGGCGCTTTTGATCGTAACGGTCGTCACAAACTTGTGCGGTTACAGCTACAACGTCCTACTTACACCTCTCGGACGGGATACCTTCAACTTGTCGGCCTTGATGATCGGCGTGCTTTCCTCGGCAGAGCCGGCCGGGTCTTTTGTCGCCGCAGCGGTGATCGGAAGCGCTCGCATGCGTGGGCGATCTCTTCCCTGGTTACTCAGCGGGTCGATCCTGCTTTTTCTCGTGATCGCGATTGCCGGGGTCGCGAGCGCGCATCGGTGTTCGCTGGTCTTGGTGCTTGCCGTTTTCTTCATCGGCGGGCTGGGAAGCGCCGCGTACAATATCCATCAGACGACCGTCGTGATCGAGTCGGTTCCCGATGGCATGCGCAGCCGTGTCTTCGGGCTGGTGACCGTCGGAATCGGATGTTGGCCAGTCGGAACGTTGTTTGCGGGCGGGCTTGCTAGCGGACTTGGACCGAGTGGAGCGTTAATGGTGCTGGGCTTGGTCGGCATCGCCGGTAATTGCCTTCTGGCAGTTAGCGTCGCGCGGGCAGGAATGCCTCGGTAGGACGGCTTTGGCGACGCAAATGCCTAGCCGCGCACTGCATGCTTCAGAGCCAGCGCTGCGCGACTCGATTACCGGCGAGGGACATGTCTTTATGCTTCGCTGCGACTCGCGGAGGGAATTGCAAGAGCGGTTCTGTCCGCGCTGTTCGTTCGTGCGCGGCATAGGGATTGCGAACAAGCGGCTGCGCGGTCTTGCGCCTTACATCAACGGAGAATCCCATGCCGGCCAAAACTCTCAATGATCTGTTCATTCATTCGCTCTCGGACGTCTACAGCGCAGAAAAGCAACTGACGAAAGCATTGCCGCGGCTCGCTCGCGCCGCAACCAACGAAGACCTGGCCGCCGCTTTCAGAACGCACCTCGAAGAAACGCAAGGGCAGATCGAGCGGATCGATCAGGTGGTGGAAAGCGCGGGGATCAAGCTGAAGCGGATCAAGTGCGTCGCGATGGAAGGACTGGTGGAAGAAGGACAGGAGCAGATCGAAGAAATCGAGAAGGGCCCCATCCTGGACGCCGCGCTTATCGCAGCCGCGCAGAAGGTCGAGCACTATGAAATTGCGACCTACGGGACGTTGGCCACGCTCGCGAAGAAGCTTGGCTACAACGACGGAATGAAGCTGCTTCTGGAGACGCTCCAGGAAGAGAAGGCAACCGATGAAAAGTTGACGCTGTTGGCCAAGCAGGAGTTGACCGAGCAGGAAGTCGGAAAGTAAGCCAATGGCACTCGCCGACGACGCCACGCGGAGTGTACGCGGAGACGTCGTCGAGCAGTGTAATTGGGAGGGTGGCAATTGGCGCGAGAGGCTGATTTCACAAAGCGGATCGGATTCCGTAACTACAAAGCCGCGTGCCAACGTGGATCACCTACGGTAGCTGCCTTTCGTTGCCTACGAAGCGACTGTGGCAAGAGCCGCGGGCGACAGTTCGCGGGGCGATCGTGGCTGGTCCTCGCCGCTCCCATCTCCATCTTCGGCAACCGGCTGAAAGCTGACGTTCGCAACCATCGCCGTTTCGGCATTCAGATGGCCGGATATGCCCGCATTCAGATTCGATTGGACAGATCTTCGGTGCTCCACCCCTATTGGATCCGAGAGGCGCGCCAATATATGGCGCCTTAGCGCTGATCGCACGAACTCGCGGCGGACCCTTCCCAACGGCTGCAGCATCGGTCAGTATTAGAGGAGCGGGCTATGGCTGACTTACAAACGCTGGACGAACTAATGACCGGTGTGCCAATCGTCGGATAGCTCGCATGGACACGAATAGCGCTTTGATAGGTCCAGCCAAGGAGCTACTGGAGACCATGAACGCAACGCTTGCAATATTTAGGGCGGACTTGGCACGTTTGCAGAAAACGTCGCATGAAGGTCCGGCTGGCCTGACCCGCATGAAGGCCATGACATGATGGCGTCGTGCGCACGTGAACCGCGCGACGCGCCCACAGGGCTGACGTCATGAATTCAACGGACGCTGAGCCGACCTCCGACTCCCTGAAACCTCTTCGCGCTCGCGACATCGTCGTGGTCGGTTCCTCTCTGGGTGGCGTCGAGTCGCTGCCGGAACTCTTCTCTCACTTTGATGCGAAGATTCCCGCCGCGTTCTTTGTCGTCCAACACCTAGGAGCGGGGTACCCTGGGGAGCTTGACCGCCTGATCGGGCGACGCAGTCGCTTGCCGGTGAGCTTCGCGGCAGACGGCGAGTTGGTCGATACCAGCCGGGTCTACGTCGCGCCGCCCGACGCGAACATGACACTGGAGCGGGGCCGCGTCGTCGTTCAGCCAAGCCCGCGCGAAAGTTACCACCGTCCCTCGATTAACGCTCTGTTTCGATCGGCGGCGGTGGCCTACGGACGGCGCGTCGTCGGCATCGTGCTCACTGGCACGATGGAGGACGGTGTGGCGGGGTCGTGGGAGATCTGGCGTCGAGGCGGCGTTGTCGTCGTCCAGGACCCGGCCGAGGCCCGCTCGCCGGATCTGCCAACGCGTGTCCGCGAGGCAGTCCGCGTCGACTACACGGCGCGGTTGGCCGACATTGCTGAGTTGGTGCTGAACTTTGCCACCCGCCCGCGCCGCGCGCCTCCGGTGGCCGGCGATTTCCAGGCGCGGGTGATGATCGTCGAAGACGAGCGCATCGTCGCGAAGAGCCTCGAGAACGATCTCCATGCGCTGCACTACGACGTCTGCGCGTCGGCCATGACGGGCGAGGCGGCGGTCGAAGCGGCCAGGCGAACCCTTCCCGACGTGATCTTGATGGACATTCGCCTTTCCGGTGTGATGGACGGGACGCAGGCTGCGTCGTTGATCTGGGAGCGGTTGCAGATTCCCGTCGTCTACCTGACCGCCTACGCGGATGCCGAAACGCTCGCGAGCATCAAGCGCACTAACGCCTACGGATACGTGATGAAGCCTTATGAGGCTGCTGAGGTGCACGTCGCGCTGCAACTGGCGCTCGAACGGCGCGACCGGGAACAGATCACGTAGCGGCGCGTGTCACGATGACCCGCGTCCCGCGCTCCGACTCCACATGAACTCGTGCTCCGATCTGTTCCGCCAGTAGGTGCACGAGTTGCATGCCCAAGGTGCCCTTCGCCGGTTCCCCGCCAAGGCCGACGCCGTCGTCGGAGACGCTCAGCAACTCCGCGTGCTCGTCGAGCGTTGCAACGACGGTGCCTCTGCGGCCGACCGGAAAGGCGTGCTTCAGGGCATTGCTGATCAGCTCGTTCAGTATCAGCCCGCACGGCACCGCCAGCCCGATGTCCAGGCTCGACGATGCAATCTCCAGTTGCAGGCGCACCCGCTCTCGCTCGACCCCGTACACGGCCAGGAGGTTCTTCGCGAGCTGGGTGGCGAACTCCGACATGTCGACACGCGCGAGATCAAAGGAGCTATAGAGCGTCTGGTGGATGTCGGCAATGGCGCGGATGCGCCCGCCCATCTCCGAGAGCGCGTTCTGCGCGGCCTCGTCCATAACGTGCTGGGCCTGCAATCGGAGCAACGCGGCGATGACTTGCAGGTTGTTCTTCACGCGATGATGGATCTCGCGCAGCAGAGTCTCCTTTTGCAGGAGCGATTCGCGCAGCAGCCCATTGCCGTGCTCGATCTCTCGTGCGCGCAAGTACAGGTCGCGCTCTAGGCGTTCTTGGACGTCCCGGCTCGAATACTTCAGTCGTTGGAGCTCGGTCACGTCGACGACGCGATGGATGATATAGCGCACGCGTGCACGATCGTCGAGCACCGGGAAATTGGCCGGCTGCCAATAACGCTCCGCGAACATGCTCCCCGACCCGGTGTCGTTCGGCTCGCGGATATCGTACTTCTGCACGGCCATGAAGTGGGCCACGCCGCTGCGCAGCACTTGTGCAAACGAGGCCCTGAGATTGCTCACTCCGGTCGCCTGGATCTCGTCCGGGTTGTCCGGAAAGACGTCGAACATGTGACGACCCAGGACGTCCTGCCGACGCGTCATTGTCGCCTTTAGGTACGCATCGGCGACCGCAACGATGCGAAAGTCGCGATCCACGACGAGGTAC
Source organism: Caballeronia sp. 11_S32 (assembly GCF_056930355.1). NCBI lineage: Bacteria > Pseudomonadati > Pseudomonadota > Betaproteobacteria > Burkholderiales > Burkholderiaceae > Caballeronia > Caballeronia sp. 11_S32. The sequence goes on along the minus strand of NZ_JBXOWH010000006.1, from coordinate 134,211 downwards.
GGATCGGGGCCTGCCTGAAAAAGTGCTTGAAAGTCCGGCAGAGAGCCATCGGTGCTTTCCATTCGTTTTCCCAATCAATGTCGCATCACTGGATCACTGCTACGCAGTTCATTCAGATCGCCAAGAGGCGTGTCCACCTCTGCCATAGGGTCGGTGCAAGGGAGACGCTCAGTCGAATGTTGCGCCGATGTCTGCTCCAGGGCAACCAGCCAGAGAAAGACAACGTCCGCGCAGGGTCGGGTGCCGAAGTTCGCGCAGCGTGCGCGAGTTCCTTCTCGCTCATCCGCCGGCGCGCCGTCGTGATGAAGAGGGTGTCGAGGTCCGGACCGCCGAAGCACAAGCTGCTCACGCGTCGCACCGGCAGGTTGACGACCATGTCGATTCGTCCGCGCGGGTCATAGCGCGTCAAGCACCAGCCGTCCATGTTTGCGCTCCAGAAGCAGCCGTCGGCATCGACGGTCGAGCCGTCGCAGATGCCGCGCCCGAGCGGCACTTCCGCGATTTGCGGCGGTTGTAGATGGCGCCATCGACTGAATCGTAGTCGAGGGCACTGGTCGGCGCAATGATGTGCGTAGGCGGGAGCCTGACCGTTTCCGCCGTCCTGTCTATCGTCGCTTCACGATCGAGCATTCATGCCACTGCAAGCACCGCGCCTCGTTGAGTCCAGCCCCCCATCATTCACGGCAAGGAGAACGTCGATGCTCATTTCCCACGGCGTGCACGACGAGGCGCACAGGGCGCCCTTGCCTTACGATGATGGTGCTGTCCGCCGGCACCCGAAGCGGATCGCCAGATCGATACTGTCCCGCAGTCGATGTGAAAGCGAATCGGACAGAACCAGCGCGACACTGACATTCGGATATTGATATTGAACGCATCTAGCCACGGTCTTAACACGTTCCGACCGAAGTGAGAAGTTGCGCACACGCGCAGGTCGCCGCTGAGGATCTCGCGGCATGCAAGCAGTGCAGCGTGTGCGTCGTCCAGAGTCTGCAACGCGGGCTGTCGGCGCGCTAGATAGGTCCGACCTTTATCGGTGAGGCGCAGCTGCAACTGCCATTTGAACGGCTTCTCCGCCTCCCCAAGCTGCCAAGGTGCTGCCCAAATCCGGTTGGACCAGTTCGCGTTCCCATGGTCTCGATGACTGATTCACTCGAACTCTCACGCGGCTACGCTCGCAGCTTCGCTTCGCTAGCCTCCGGGGTGCAAGACCACCTTCGTCCAGCCGTGTTCGCGCACGTCGAAGTGTTGATAGGCGTGAGGCGCGTCGTCGAGTTTCAACTCATGCGACACGATGAACGATGGCTTCGCGCGGCCGGCGTGTATCAGGTCGCGTAACTGCCGGTTGTATGCCTTGACGTTGCACTGGCCAGTGGCGATGTGCTGGCCTTTGAACCAGCACTTGCCCCAATCGAATGCAATCTTTCCCTCCTTTGCCAGTTCGTCTTGCGCGCCCGGATCCTCCGGAACGAACACGCCGACCACTCCGATCCCGCCAGTGAACTTAACCGACGACACCAGGTTGTTCATCGTGAGGTTTGGGCGCTCGTGGCGTTGCGGAGCCGGATCGTGGCACTGATAGCCGACGCATTCGCATCCTACGTCCGCGCCCATGCCTTGCGTCAGGTCCATAACCCGCTCCACCGGATCTTCCTTCGAATAATTGATCGCAATCGCGCCGATCGACTCTGCGAGCTTGAGCCGGTCGGGATGGCAATCGACCACCATGACGCTGCGGGCGCCCTTGATCATGGCCGAGTGCGCTGCCATCAAACCCACCGGTCCCGAACCATAGATCACCACAGCGTCGCCAGGCCTCATGCCCGCGAGTTCGGTCGCGTGCCAGCCGGTCGGGAAGATGTCGGCGCACATCACGTAGTCGGTCTGCTTCTGCTCTGCGTCCTGCGGCAGTTTCAAGGACATGAAGTCCGCCCAAGGTACCCGAAGATATTCGGCCTGTCCGCCAGGCCAGGGGCCCATGTCCGCAAACCCGAAAGCGCCGCCAGCGATTCCTGGCTGGTTCGCGCTCAGGCAAAATGCGGTGAGGCCGCGCTCGCAGTTCACGCAGTGGCCACAGCTTATATTGAATGGCAGGCACACCCAGTCACCGGGCTTGATCCGCTCCACAGCAAACCCGACCTCCTGAACGACGCCAAGATTTTCGTGACCGAAGATGCGACCTTGCTCGAAGTCCGTTCGACCCTCGTACATATGCAGGTCGGAACCGCAGATGTTGGTGCTGGTGATCCTGACGATGGCGTCGGTCGGCCGCTCGATTTTGGGATCCGGAACATTCTCAACCGTGACCTGGCGAGGACCGCGATAGACAACCGCTTTCATATTGTTCTCCTGAGAGAAAATTGCAAGAAGCCTTGAGCCGCGTCCAACCTTCGGCGGCTGACGGCGTCGACAACTCCGCAGGCCCGCCTGCGGGACGTCCCTCTCTCAACCTGACCGGCTCTTTGCAAACAGCGGCTGCTATGAATAGTTGAACCCCGAAAGGCTGTAGCTATCCTAAATAGCAAAGGGCCGGACGCACCGATTTTCGTTACGGTGCCTCACAGTATCGGCAGCTATCTGCGTGCCCGATTGATGTCGAGAGAGCCAGTCGCGGAGCGTCGTTGACCCGAGGTTCCGTGCGAATGAATAGGGCGCCTCATCGGGCGTGATCGGCGACGGATATCGCGAGTCGCAGGAAATCCTTGCACCAAGCTGTAGATTCTGCAAGAGCGGCTCACGTTCGCGAAGCAGAGATGCCGCGGACGGGCCAGCCGGCTCGCTGGCGAAGTCTGCATCGCCGAGCGTTTCCGGAAGCAATTGTCTAGGACGATACAGCGCAATGATCGGGTGGGTCGGCCGCAGGTTAAACCTGACCCCAGAGGGGTCAGCAACGGCTTATGTCGCGCAATACATGAGATGCTTTCTTGCCATGGACACCAAATGCGCAGCCACCGACTGCCCGACCGCTGCCCGGCTGCTGAAGCGTCGGTCCGAGGACCTGTTAAGTCGCGAGATTTGGGCCGAATGCCCGGATCTCATCGGGTCGAGCTACGAAGCAGCCTAACGGCAGGCGGCGGAGACCGGTGTACCCAGCACCGCGACCGACTTCTACGCGCCGCTCGGAACCTGGTTTGAAGCGCGAGCGTTCCCATGCGACGACGGTGTCATCGTGTTGGTTCGCGATGTCACCGAAGCGCGGGCCATCTCCGAACGCTTGTTGCGCCAAGCCACCCATGATGAACTGACCGGCCTGATCAACCGGCGCGAGCTGCTACTGGGCCTTAACTGCCTCGTCGATGAAGGGGCGGCTGAATCCGTCGACCTGCTCTTCATCGACCTCGACCGGTTCAAGGATATAAACGATTCATTCGGCCACGCGGCGGGCGATGAGGTGCTGCGTGTCATCGGCCAGCGTTTTGCTGAATTGCTCGGCGAACGCGGCCATGTATCGCGCATCGGCGGTGACGAATTTGTGATTTTCCTCGTGGACGCGCCCCCGGGCGAGGCCGAGCGCGTTGCGCGCGACGTCATAGTACGCATGCGCGATTTAATCCAGACTTCGTATGTGCGGGCCTCGGTGGGCGCGAGCATCGGCGTGGCGCGCTCCCCCATGTCGGCATCGAATGCGGGTGAACTGTTGCGTAACGCGGACACCGCGATGTATCACGCCAAACGCGCGGGCGGTTCGCATGTATGGTCGTTTCGCAAGGAGGATGCGCAGCGCCTCTCGCATCGCCTGCGGCTACGCGCGGATCTGGCAAGCGCGAGCGCCGCACGCCAGTTTGAACTGTATTACCAGCCGCAAATGAACCTGCACACGGGCTGCATATACGGAGCGGAGGCGCTCCTGCGATGGAACCATCCGCGGCTCGGGCTCCTCACGCCGGCCGACTTCCTCGACGTGCTGCTCGAGTCGCCGGCCTACGAGGCGACGGGAGAATGGCTCATTCGCGGCGCATTTCGCCAGGCGGCGCAATGGCAGGCGACGGGACGCATGCCGTTCAAGGTTGCCGTCAATCTGCCGCCCACGACGATCCAAACTGCGATCTCGCCGCAGTGGTTTCGGAGGGGGCCGAGGCGTCCGGCGTATGCGCTTCCGTACTCGACATCGAGGTGACGGAGACTGCCATCATGAGTGACTTCGCTGCCGCGTCGCGCGCGCTTTCGGCCGCACGAAGGCTTGGCGTGACAGTCTCGCTCGACGATTTCGGCACCGGATACTCCGGCCTCGCATACCTCATGCGGCTGCCCGTTGGTCGCGTCAAGATTGACAAATCGTTTATACAAGAGCTCACCGCCAGGGAGACAGGCCGCCAGGCACGCGCGATGGTCGAAGCAATGGTGGCGCTTGCACGCGCGTTGGGCATGCGAACGGTCGCGGAAGTCATCGAAACGCGAACGCAACTTGGTCTCGTCAAGGGGCTCGGGTGCGACGCCGCGCAGGGATACTTCATTGGCAAGCCGGTATCAGCAGCGCGCATCGAACCTTGCGTCGAGACAAGGTTCTGACCCGCGGCCGATGCGGGTCGCTCTTGCAGGACGCAAGAAGCGGATCACATTAAGGACCGGCTAGTACACAGCCTCTTTGTGTCAAGGACTGCCGGCGTCCGTGCCACGAGTGTCGAATCCTGCCGCTTCGCGCAGCGTTTGCAGCATCGCTCGCGCACCGGGTGAGAGCCTGTCGCCGCGCCGTATAACGATGCCCGCCGGTCCAAGTTTCAGATCGAGTGCGAACGGTAGCGGTGCGAGCGTGCCGGCAATGCAGTATGGCCGCACAGGCTCTCGCGCAAGAGGCGCGATCATATCGCTCATTTGCAACACACTCGTTATGACAGGCAACGATGAGGTCTCGACCACGTCCGTCGGCAACGCGAGGTCACGTTCGAGAAAAAGCTGCGTGAACTGATTGCGCATCACGTTGCCTTTTGGCGGCAGGATCCACGTTTGTGGCGCCAGTTCGTTCCACGTCAAAGTCTTGCGCTTGATGAGCGGATGGCCGACTCGCGCGAATAGCGCATGCTGTGCTTCTGCGAGCGGGGTGTAGTGCAGTTCCACAAGGTCATCCGGATTGCGGATCCTTGCGACGATCATATCTAGCTTGCCTTCCTGCAGACGCTGCACCAGCACCTCGCTGAACTCCATCTCGATGCTTACGCGGATTTGCGGAAAGCGCTTCTTGAGCAGCGCCACGGCTTGCGGCACGAGGTTGGTGGCCGCCGTGACCTCGGTGCCAATTAACGCCTGCCCGGTCAGACCCGCCTTGAGCGCAGACACTTCATCGTACGCGTGCTGCAACTCGGCCAGCACGCTGCGCGCATGGCGGATCAGCACCTCGCCGTACCACGTGGGCTCGACGCCGCGCGGATGCCGTTCGAACAACTGCACGCCCATTGTCTCTTCCAACTCCCGCAGCAGTTTGGTCGCTCCGGGCTGCGTCATGTGCGTGGCGTCCGCCGCGCGCAATATTGAGCGGTGAGTATCAAGCTGAACGATCAAGGTCAATTGCCGTGTCTTCAACCGCGTAGGATCAAAGCGGCCCGTCACAATGTCCCCGCGCCGTGGGTGCTGTAAATAGACAAGGTCACGATGTCGTCTCCACGTATTCCGTAACGATATAGATTGTGAGTTATTTTTCATTATTAAAGCATATCGCTCGCTCCTACCATGCAAAAGACGTCCCGTATTTAAGGGCGAAATCCCATCCCGGGCATCGAGACCGGCTGCATCCGCCACCCCCGCTTGCAGCCGCACAGGAGACGAACAAGCAATGAACATCCGTACCGCAGACATCCCGCCGGAAGGGATCACCACCGGCGAGTTTCTTGGCCGCTTCGCCAAAGTTCGAAGCGCGCTCGACAAGGCGGGCCTGGTCGGCCTTCTCGCCTTCGGGGATTGCTGGCGTGGCGCGAACATTGGCTACTTCACCGAGTTCCGCCCGCTCGACGGCGTATCGGACATTGCCAACGCGATCCTGCTGCTGCCTGCGGACGGCGACCCGGTTTTGTTCGTGTCCGACCAGTGCTTCGACTACGCGACCAGCGTGACCGCCTTCGAGGTGCGCAGCCTGCGTGAAGTCACTCAACAGGTGCAGGCATTCGCGGCGCGGCGTCGCAATGGCACCGTCGGCCTCGCGGGCGCCGCCTATATCCCGGCGGACCTGTTGGCGCGCCTGAACGCCGGTCTCGGCGAATTGAAGCTCGAACCGACGATGGTGCTGGCCGAAATCAAGGCGATCAAAAGCGACGCCGAAGTCGCTCTGATGCGCAAGGCCGCCGCCTTGACCGATTCGGCGATGGCCGCGATTCGCGATGCGCTCGTCGACGGCCGTTCCTACACCGAGCGCGAACTTGCGCTGATCGCCGATCGCGCGATGCTCGCGGGGGGAGCAGACCGGACTGCGTTCGATTCGATGGTGCAATCTGGTCCGCGCTCGGCCTATAACCTGGCGCGCCCCACCGACCGCATCCTGCAACCGGGCGACCTGATCATGACCGACATCGGTGCGCGTTATCGTGGTTACGTGGCCGATGGCGGACGGGGATTCACCTACGGTCAGGCCAGTCCCGAGAAGATGGCCATCGTCGCGGCAGCGGCACGGGCGGTCGAGGCGGGACTCGCCGCCGCGCGTCCCGGCATGGCGGCCATGGAACTGAATGCGGTGATCCAGCAGGCACTTGTGAAATCGAACTACGAGCAATACTCGAGCGAAGCGCGCGGCCATGGCACCGGTCACGGCACCGGCATGGACCCGGAAGAAGAAGCGCCGTGGATCGGACCGGGCAACAGGACCGTGCTACAGGAAAACATGGTCTTCACGTTGAAGGCGACGATCACGGTGCCAAACGTCGGCGGCTTGCGTACGGAACGTATCGTCCGTTTGACTTCGGGCGGCGTCGAAACGCTCGACAAGTTCCCGATGGAACTGCACTGGTAAGCGCAGTGAATTCATCGTGAAGCGCGGGCGGATGCGCGCCGCCGCCTCGCAGCAGTTCAAAACATAGAATCTCGGAGAAGGGAGGAGACGTGAATACATCGCCCGTTTCAGCCGGCAATGCGCCGGTCATCAGCCGTTCGGCAGTCACCCGTGTGCTGGTCGCTTCGGTGGTCGGGACGGCCATCGAGTGGTACGACTTTTTTCTCTATGCCACCGCTTCGGCGCTCGTCTTCGCGAGGCTGTTCTTCCCCTCGTTCGATCCGGTGGTCGGTACTATCGCGGCGTTCGGCAGTTTTGCGGTCGGCTATATCGCCCGCCCTTTCGGCGCTGTGTTTTTTGGGCACTTCGGCGACCGCATCGGACGCAAAGCGACGCTCGTCGCGACGCTGACAATCATGGGCGTCAGCACCTTTGTGATCGGCCTGCTGCCGACTTACGCCTCGATCGGCATCTGGGCGCCGATCCTGCTGGTGGCGATGCGTTTCTTGCAAGGGCTGGGCGTTGGCGGTGAATGGGGCGGCGCTGTGTTGATGGTGGTCGAAACGGCACCGGCCAAGACGCGTGGCTTCTTCGGCGCGTTCCCGCAACTGGGCGTGCCACTCGGGCTGATGCTCTCGACCGCGGTGTTTAAAACCGTGTCGAATCTGCCGTCCGACGCGTTCTACTCCTGGGGATGGCGCCTGCCGTTCTTGCTAAGCGTCGCGCTAATCGCGATCGGCTTGTTTATCCGGCTGCGCGTGATGGAGTCGCCGGTATTTGAACAGATAAAGGCGAGCAAGCGGGTCGTCAAGGCGCCGCTGATCGAATTGCTGCGCCGGCATCCGAAAGACCTCGTGCTGACAATCGGCACGCGCTTCGCGGTTGACATTACCTTCAACGTGATCAACGTGTTCGTGCTGGTATATGGAACGACCCGGCTCGGCTTGTCGCGTGGACTACTACTGAACGCCATCATCGTGGGCTGCGCGTTCGCGCTGATCACGCTGCCGCTGTTCGGCAAACTGTCGGACGCGATCGGACGCCGGACCGTCTTCATGCTCGGCGCAGTGTTCGTGGCGATCTACGGATTCGCGTTCTTTCCATTGCTTGAGACACGCAATCCGACCTTGATTTTCGTGGCGTACGTTTGTGGTATCGCGTTGAGCCAAGCCTCGGTATACGGCGTGCAATCGACGTGGTTTGCGGAACTGTTCGGCACGCGGGTCCGCTATACAGGTGCTTCGCTGCCATATCAGGTCGCCGGCATCATCACGTCAGGACCAACACCATTGATCGCCACCTTTTTGTTTGCCACGTATGGTCGGACGCTGCCCATTTCAATCTATATCGCGGCGACGGGGTTGCTGAGCCTGGTGTGTGCGTTTTTCCTCGCCGAGACTTTCAAGCGCGATCTGTCCGCGGAGCTAGAAGATGAAGCCCCCGCAGCGCTCGGTGCCCATGCCCGCGGGCACTCTCCGCATTCTCTGTCGCGCTAAGCGCAATTTGGTCCGGCGCGGCGTCAGGTATGACTCGGCCACTTGCGGGACGGCGCAAGCGGCCGTTGAATCGCGAACTCGGATGAACTGTGGCAATTGCGCCGCACCCGTTTGGAGTCAAGCACAGTAGGTTACAAGGCAGACGGCTCCCGAACGATTCGAGCGGATGAACGACCGTTGCGCATGCGAAAGGTGCCGATGACAAGGCATCGTGATGTTTTCGCGCCCGACGAGCTGCCCAACGCCCGGAACGGGTCGAACGCGCCAGTTGCCTGCTGCCGGAATCGACCGTGCTGCGAGACGCTGCCCTCATCGAAGAACCCCGCCACACTGCGGGCCTTCCGCGCCCCCGGAACTCGGCAGAACTTTCTGCAGCAGCTCGCTATGTGGACTGTGCGCTGAACCGCGTTCATCTGACTCAGTTTTACCGGAGCATGAATATTGCTATTCCATGTGTTGAGATGAAGATGGTTGGGTGGTTGCTCAGTGGGACTCGCTGACTTTTAGGAATGGACGTGCATACGATCACCAAAAACCTCGCAGATTGTCACCGGATGATCGAAGCTCAATGCGAGCGACTTGCGCGGCAGACGGCCAGCGGTTGGGCCACTGACCAATCTCGATATGTCTTACTTTGTTTGTGCCGGAGGCGTGGGCGACGCATCAGCGCTCTGATCTCGCTATGTCCGAGAAGCGACGGCAGGAGAGCAACCGTCGAACGATCGAGACGGATCGACATATTGATGAGACGGGGCGCGCAACAAACAGTTATTGGGAGATCTAGACGCCACTAATGGTCATTGCTGCAATCGCCTTCAGATTCGAAGGCCGACAGTCTTCAAAATGCCAACGAATTTCGTCTTCACATCTGGGCCTGTCAGTTACCGACCTCTTGAGAAATCTGCGGCGGTAAGCTCAAGCTGCACGCTTGGGTGCGCTAGCAGCTTCCGCTGCGCAGTGGCTTCGATTCGAGAAAATCCGTCGCTGAAAACTTTTAACATCCGGCCATCGTCGGCGTTTGGCGCGAGCCAGAAATAAGCCTCGAGGGCTTCCCGTGTGATGAGGCACGTCACGGATTCGCCCCGGAACGAGAGGATGAAGCGCACGCTTCGACTATCTGCGCCGATCTGTGGGTCGGGACCAAGTACTTTCATGATTGAAAAGGTTGCGGTTGCTGGCGGCTTGATACCCGTGGAGATCACTGGCCGGTGGCATGACCCATTGCAATCGTTGTGCCGATCGTGTCACCAATCAATTCGATGTTTGTCTTCGGTTTCGCGATGACGTCGGTCGTCATCGATGTGCAGGTACAAGCTCGTGGTCGTGAGCGACGCGTGCCCGAGATTGTCCCGGACCAGTCGCAGATCGACCTGCTGATCGGCCATGTGAGAGCCCGCAGTGTGCCTCAGCCAATGCGCGGACGCCTTCTCAAGCATGTCGGCTCGTTGGACAGACGACGCGTCTCCTTCGCGAAGTCTCGCGGCAGCGCCTGCGAATACCCCTTTGACGATGGCGTGCAGCGCGGCGCGCGTCAGCGGCGCACAGGTTTCGGTGCCGCGATTTGAAGCCGTTGCGCCGATCGGTAGCACGAGCGGCGTGTCCTCGCTCGGCGCGGGAAGGGCGCTGAGACCTAGATGCTGTCGATAGCGCGAAAGCTCCATCATCATTTCGCGCGTAGCGGGCACGAGGCGTTCCTTGTCTCCTTTGCCCCGGATCGTCAACCACCATCGGATCTCCGCCTGCGCATCGCGGCGGATGAAGAATTGGCCCATGGTGTTACCACCCACCTCCGCGATGCGCAGCCCGCCCAGATAGAGGAGCGTGAACAGCCATCTCACGCGGTGAGCGTGGGCCGTCGCTCGCTCGGTGTCGCGCGGCATCGTCGCGATGTAGTCCTTGACGGCCTGCCAAACATGCGGCTCCAGGTAGCGTGTGATGCGTGGCGCCGCGTGCCGCGCACGTTGCCGAGACAGCGAAAGCGGATTGCCCGCGAGATAACCGGCTTGCACCAGCCACGAAAACAACGCATTCAGAATGACGATGGCTTGTCGCTGGCTGGCGGGTGAGAGCGGCCCATAGAACGGCCGCCAGCGCGCGTCGGTGCGCGCGTGTTTCCGGCCGCCGCCTGCGACCCACGTGGCGGCCGGTTGCGGGTCGGCAAGGAAATGTTGATACCGCAGGCAGTCTTCGTGGGTGAGCGAAGAGAGCGGCTTGCCGAGTGCGGTGAGCGACCAGAGCAAGAGCCGCTCGGCTTCCTTGCGGTAGTTCTCGAAGGTCGTCTTGGTGTCGACAAAGCGGGACAGCCACGCCCGGATCGCGTCGAGATCATTGGTCGCTGCGATCTGGGCTCGACCGGCGGTCGCGCGGTTCATGCCGGCGCCGCCATCAAGTTCAGGCGGAATCAGCAGCAATTCGAGGGGCACAGGCCGCAGGGCAAGCGGTAGCGGCAGGGATGGCGTGCGGCTCAAGGTGGGGTGCTTTCGTACAAGGCGTTCGAGTAAATTTATCAACATTATAGGATTAATGTCAAATTAACTATGTCGTGACGTTGGATAACGAACGAAATACGTTGTAGTATGCATGCATTGTTTATCCCTTCGCGTCAATGTCCGACGTTCTCTCCGACGAAACCCGCCTGGCGGCCGATATCGAGCGCCTCAAGGTCGAATTCCCCAAGACGCGCGAGCTCTATCGCGAGGTGTGCGCGCTGCTATTCTTCCGCTTCGGCGTCGCGCCAACCGCCAATCGCCTCTATAACCTGGTCCGCCGCGGCACGATGAGCACGCCGGCGTCGGTACTGAGCGAGTTTTGGGCGGAGCTGCGCGAGAAGAGCCGCGTGCGTATCGAGCATCCGGACCTACCCACGGATCTGAGCGACGCCGCAGGCGAACTGATCGGGACCCTGTGGACGCGCGCAACGACGTCCGCCCACGCCGAGTTGACCGCGCTGCGCGACGAGGTGGAAGCTCAGCGCGCCGAGTCCCAGCAAAAACTGGTCGCAATGCGCGAGGAGTTGGGCCGGACCGAGACGGCGCTCGAGCAACGCACCGCGGCGTTGCTGACGGCCCAGGTCGAGATCCGCGAACAGGAGCGTCAGCAGGCGGAAGAGGCCGCCACGCGCAAAGCGCTGGAGGCAGAGATCAAGCGTCTCGGCGAAGAGGCCGTTGCGCGCGAGCGAGAACTGGAGAAGGTACGCGACACGTTCTCGCGTGATTTGGAAAAACTTCGGGAGACGGCGAACCGCGCCGAGGAGCGCTTACGTGCAACGGAAAAGCGAGCGCTGTTGGAGATCGATCGGGAACGCAGCGCGGTGGCCAAGACTCAGAAAGAGCTGGTTGAGGCCGCCAAACGCGCCGACAAGCGAGAGGCCGAACAGCGTCGCACCGTCGAGGCGCTGCAGGAGCAGCACGGCGATGCCCGTCATCAAAACGGCGTCCTGCAAGGCAAACTCGCCGCGCTCGAAGCGGCCCACAAGTCACTTCAAGAGCAGTTGAAGTCGCTGCGCGGAACGACGAGACCCTCGGCGCGACGCGCGCCCACGGCAGAATCCAGTCCGCCAGTCAGGCGAGCCGCCCGAAAGGCCGTCGTTGGCAAAACGGCGAAAGCGAAAGCTCGCACGTAGATAATGACCGGGTGGCGCCGGTGAGTGGCGCAGCCCACGGCCGGCTGGTGCTCCAGTCGCGCCGATGGTCAAAGGAGCAAACAGATGAGAAGATCAGCAGAGAACAAGTTAAGGGTCGTGGCGGTGCGCATTGACCCGGTCATTGAACAGCGATTACGTGTGCTGGCAGAGGCCACGGGGCGCAAACAGTCGTACTTCTTGCAGCGGATGATCGAAGACGGCATCGAAGCGATGGAAGAGACCTGGCTGTCGCCAGAGACGCTGGCCAAGGTTCGAAAGGGTGACTTACCCGAACTGCTCGCTGCACACAGCACGACCTCGGATCTGTTCGACCTGGATGCAACCGAGGCGGTCTCGTAGCAGCGCGGTCGTTTGTTTTTCGTAGCGGTTCGGCAAGATCGCGTTCGTTTTCAATAGAGAGGAAGAGACGCCAATGAACAAGCAGGAACTGATTGACGCGGTCGCATCGCAGTCGGGGACGAGCAAGACCGCGGCCGAAGAGGCGATCAATGCGGTGTTTGAGACGATTTCGAAAACGGTGGCCGCGGGCGACACCGTTCAGCTGATCGGTTTTGGATCGTTCGGGACCGGCGAACGCGCCGCGCGGACCGGCCGGAATCCGCAGACCGGTGAGGCGATCGAGATCGCAGCGGCCAAGACGGTGAAGTTCACCGCCGGGAAGAGTTTTAAGGACGCCGTCAACCAAGCCTGAGCGCAACGGTGACCGGGTGACGCGCGACGGCCGCAGGCGGCCAGCTTGCCGTCGCATCACCGTTCGACGGTCACGCCTCGGTCAGTCAGAAAAGTTGAGTCTCGAGCGGTGTGAGGTTCACCCATTTCACCGCGGTGCGGCGCTCCTGTCCGTCCGGGTGAATGGAGCGAATCATGACGCGTTGTCCGCGCGCTTCTCCCAGAACTTCCGCGATCCGGTCTTCATAGCGCACCAGGGTGCCGCGCGCCGGCTTGCGTTTGAGTTTCGTGCGACGAGGCGGAGCGGACATTTCTTGACAGGCTGACATGCGATGATGCGATTATGCCTGTCGTCACAAAGCGCAGGTTTTTTGTCACCTTCTCACGCCAGAGTCTCAACCATGCGCCGCATTGCAGTCCGTCACTCGCCCATTCATGGTCGCGGTGTGTTCGCCGTAGCAACTATCTCCGTTGGTGATCCGATTCTCGAATACAAAGGCGAGATCATCTCGGCGAGAGAGGCGCAGCGTCGGTATGAGCGGTCCACCGCGGAAGACGGACATACTTTTTTCTTCGGGCTCGACGACGGCCGCATGATCGATGGCGCACAAGGCGGTAACTCCGCACGTTGGATTAATCACAGTTGCGCGCCTAACTGTGAAGCCGAACAGGACGGCGACCGGATCTTCATCCGGGCGACACGCAAGATTGAGGAAGGCGCAGAGATCTTCATCGACTACGCGCTGGATATCGAAGGGCGCCGAACGGCGGCGCTCAAGCGCCTCTACGCATGTCGGTGCGGCGCTCGCCGCTGTCGAGGCACGATGCTGGATGCGCGTCGGTAGGCTATTTGCTGTGAGGCGCACCCGGCACGAGGTGATTCATGAAGAGAACGACGAAAGCACCGGCGACCGCTTCCTTGACGCGTGGAAATGGATTAGCCTGATCGCTCCTCATCGACGACATTCCTGAGCGCGACGACGATGCAGCAAAGCATGCAACAGCTCGACATATTCGCCGACAGTCGCGACGTGGTACTGCGCAATGACGTCGTGGAGCGATTGCAGAGTCGCCATGCGGCGGACGCACGAGCCTCACTGACTCAGCTCGCCAATGAATATCCTGACGACAGCGCGCTGCCTGCGATAACGGTGCTTGTTCGCGAACTCGAGAACGAGTCAAGCCTTCCGCTGACCGACCACGCGGAATTGGCCTCGGTACGTCGACACCTCGAGGATGAGGTGATGCCTGCGGCTCTTCGGGTGCTACCAACACGAGATGTGCTTGCGTGGTCGACACCTTGCTGGCACTCGCTCGCCCAGCGTGCTGCACCGCTAGTATTTTGCGGGACAGACGCAGAAAGTCACGCCGCGCCATTATGGCTTCGTGCAGGGGACTGGTTGGCGGCGACTGACGCCGTCAACACGATCGAATCGTGGTGGCGCATCTCGTCGCCACTCGCCTGGATGGCCGAAGCGCGCTATCAAGCGGCTGGCCTCGATGCGGCGTGGCCGCTGTTTGCAGAGTTGGCGTGGCTGGCACCGTCAAGGTTCGCCGCATTGATCGCCGGGCTTCGGGACGCTTCGCTGGATGCGCTGCGTCGGCGCTTCGATGCTGATTTTTCCGGTACTGGCGAAATAGACGACTACGTGTGGTTCCCAGCCTGGCTCCTGATCGTCAAGCCAGCGCTCGCGAGTCGGCTGGGCGAGGCGCGCGTGCAGCGAGATCTGCCGGCGTCGCGTGCCACGGCTTTACTCGGGGAGATTTTGCGCCGCGAACATGAAGGCGACCAGCGCGAGCTGGTCGCTTTACGCGAAGAACTGAGCCGGCTGCATACGGGCCTGTTTGACGCCTACATGGCAACACGGAAAGTGCAGCATCGATGACCGGGTCCGGTTTTGTCACCGGCTTTACTTTCGAGTTGCCGCTCGAGATTTTTTGTTGGAGGGAAACACAAACACGCGCTGCGATGTTGCCGGCAGCGTTGCCTCTGCCTGCTCGGGCACTTGCGAGACCAGCGGATCCTTCGCACCAAGCGAATCACTTGAATCCGATACGGCGTGGCCTTCGGCAGGATCCTGATGCTTCTGCGTCAACGACTCGATCAGGTGCGCGAACCCTCGTAGTCCATGCGGTGAAGTCAAAGGTTCCAATGCGGTCGTCCCTGGATGTCGAAGGTCCATAGTAATACGCCATGGGGATGGTTGCTCTCTCGGCCAGCCGTTGCTTCGCTGACACGGGAGAATTCCGTGCGCACGGGTCCATCGTCAATCAATCACGGCTGTGCGCCAAATGCCGAGGCGGGGCAGGATGGAGCGGCGTTTCAACCCGAAGTCCTCACTCAAGCAACATGTGTGTGCCGGTGCGGATCGAAGGCGGCCGAACTCTGATTGGTTTCGGCATCGCGCTTGTTGATTTTTCTTTGGGCGGCTTTCATGCTTCGCCCGGTTCCTTGTCCACGTCCTTGAAGTCGTCCCTCGGGTCATCGCCGATCAGGTCTTCGATTTCAAGTTCGTCGATGAACTCGTCAAGCGAGACTTCGACGATGTTCTCAGGGAACGATTCGAGTGTGTCGAGCCATTCTTTCACCGCCGTGCCCTTTTCGCCGTCTTTCCAGTCGTCCGAACGCTCGGCGTAGGCTTTTTCGAGTGCCCGGTGCACATTCTCGAAATCCGCGCGCACATCTCTGCCCTTCTGATTGTAGTCATCGACCGCAGCCTGGAGCGTCGCGCGCGCGGAGACGAGTGCTTCATTGAACACCCCCACCGCCTGTCCCAGTCGGATGCGCTGCGCGCTTAGGATATCGAGCCCCTCTTCCATGCGCTTGAGGTCCGCTGCTTTGATCTTGAATGTCATGGTTGTTTGATGGTGGCGTAGACTGATTTCCAACGCTGTCGGACTGCGGTGTGTCCTGCATAACATTAGCTTAAGGGAGGCCGAGCTACCATCGTGTGGGCAAAAACGACGCGAACGTTCATGAATCGATACTTCACCACCCGGCAAGGCGCGATTCGTCGCCTCATGGCGATCAAGCGCGAGGGAGCCGAGGCGTTTCGTGCGAATGTAGTCGGCAGGCAGAGCAATGGCAGCGAAGTCTTCGGGCTCGAACAAGTGCTGCTGCATCTGCGGGTAGGGCGCATCGCGTATTTCTCGTGCGGAGATTCGTGCGACCACGACATCGTCTTCGTCAGCTAGACGACGGCGGTGCGCCGCCGGATGTCACGCCGTCTCTTTCGCGTCGGGCCGTGTTACCTGCGCCTTCAGCACCGACACCGGTGAAAAGCTCTGGGGAAGCGCGGTTGCCCGCTAGCGGACAGGCGACCCAGATCACCTACGAAGCGAACGGCAAGTATTACGGGCTAATCCCGGCGGGCGGCCGCGGCTCCTTCCTGGGGTGTGCGCTGCCGGACAAGCATCGACCGCGACTCGTCCCCTTGTTTAGTCGATCGGTGGAACAATAAAACCTGGATGGTCGTTGTGCACGTCTCAAATCCGTCGCGACCTCGATGGCCAGACCATCAATGCAAGGCCCCACGCGTGGGAATAGTCGAACTTGACGGCCCGGCGAGAATGCTACGGATGGCAGCGAGAGACTCTTCGGCTATTGGACTCGGTGTTTGGCGAGACAGGGGCGGGAACGCTGGGGCTCTCACGCCCAAGTATCTGCAGAGGGCAGAAAGATATGGTTTTCCCGATCTGCCGCATTTCTCCGCAGCGACAGTAATGGCCGCATCGCCGACTTTGCGCCGAAGCCACTCGAGCGTTCGGCGGTCCTTTTCGTTGTAGACCCTGACCAGGTGCTCCATCATCGCCTCCGATGTGCCTGTATATAAATACAGTACTGTTACTATATACAGGGTCCTTGAGCAGGGCAAGGGTCACTCTGGCCATGAGAGGTGTGCGCAGGAAAATTCTCCGCAGTGCGGAGAGTCTCGGACGTCGTCAGGGTTTCGTGCTTGAACGGTTTCGGGTAACGTGGCCGCTCTCCTCAGCCGCTTCGCTGCCACACTGACTGCATCGATTTATGACTCAATTGGTTCCCGACTCTCTAGTCGACGACGTACGGCGGCTGATCGATAGCGCACGTTCTCGCGTCGCCGTTACGGTGAACGCCGAACTCACGCTTCTGTACTGGCAGATCGGTCGTCGCATCAGCGAAGGTGTGCTCGGGGGCGCTCGCGCCGATTACGGACAGCAGGTCCTCGACGGGCTGGCGCGGCAACTGACGGCGGCCTACGGCCGTGGATGGAGCGAGAAGCAGTTGCGACATTGCATGAGGGCGGCGGAGGTCTTTTCGGACGAGGGAATTCTCTCCGCGCTGCGGAGAGAATTGAGCTGGACCCATCTCAAGACGCTGATGTATATCGATGATCCGCTCAAGCGCGACTACTACATCGAGTTATGCCGACTCGAGCGGTGGTCGTCGAGACAGTTACACGAACGCATCCAGTCGATGCTGTTCGAGCGCAGTGCGCTTTCGCGAAAGCCGGCCGATGTGATCCGGAACGAACTTTCGCAGTTGAAGGAAACGCGGGAGCTCACGCCCGAAGTCGTCCTCAAAGATCCGTACGTGCTCGATTTTCTCGGGCTGAACGACCGCTACCTGGAGCGGGATCTGGAAGACGCCATCCTGCGAGAGATGGAGCAGTTTCTGCTCGAGCTGGGGGCGGGATTTTCCTTCGTCGCGCGGCAGAAGCGCCTGCAGATCGACGACGACGATTTTTATCTGGATCTGCTGTTCTATAACCGAAAGCTTCGGCGCCTTGTTGCGATCGAACTCAAGCTGGGTGCATTCAAGGCTGAGTACAAGAGTCAAATGGAGCTCTATCTCCGCTGGCTCGCGAAGCACGAGCAGGAACCAGGAGAACAGTCGCCCATCGGCATCATCTTATGTGCTGGCAAAAAGCAGGAGCAGATCGAACTGCTGGAACTGGGAAATAGCGGAATACACGTCGCCGAATACCTGACGGTGTTGCCGCCACGCGAGACGCTTAAGGCGAAGCTCCACCAATCGATTGCGGCGGCACGCTCGCGACTGCGTGACGCACCGTGAGTGCACGACTTTTCGTCGCGTCGATCTCTGCGGACCAGATCACCCCTGTCGCACTGCAGTTAGGAATTCGCCAACGCATTGTCGGAGAGGTTTGATGTCGAGCGGCCATGCCGTAAATCCCTGGTAGAAATCGTTCGCGCCCGTCCTCCGAAGTGCAGTAGGTGCCGTCAACGAAGGCAAGGACGACGGTTGATTTTCCGTAGCCAAACCAATGTGCGCGTCACCTACGGTGCGGCCGTGCCTCGCTGCGCCAAACGCCGACCGAGGACGGGCTCGGCTTGCATCGTGACGATACAGCGCATCAGCCTACTTCGGCGGCGCTCGCCTTGACTTCGAATCCGCGCACATATGCTCGAGAAGTTGAATCACAGAGTCCTCGTGCATGAAAGCGATTGCCAAAAAACGAAGTCGTAAAGCCAGCGAAGCACCGCCGTTCCGTATGCAACATCGCTCTTCGCATGAAGCTGATCGCGAGCTGGATCATCTAAGAAAAATTGTAGGAATTCTAACCGCATCGAAGGATAACTCCTTTCCGCTTGGCCCCGCTTATTGGATCGCACGTCTTCGAGAAATGCGCGTTGGCTATTTTTTGCTACCCACGCAATTGGCTCAGATTTCAGCACTTGAACGCTGTATTGAGGGGCTTGCAGAACGAGAAAATCGGGATGTCACGCGATCCAAGTGTCGCGTTGCTTAAAAAGGTGCGAAAGGCTATAAATCGACCGCCTAAAAAAGCGAAGGTAGGGCAACGCTCTGACGTTCGCGTCATTAAAACCATGCGTAATAATACGGTTTATCACCATTGAGGCGACTTCGTCGCGCGAAAAGAACCGGCGGACGCGCCGGAGGCCAGCCATGAGGCGCTACGCGCATAATCCCCGTGTATCTCGCATCGTCGGAGGCGACGACCATGAACGAGCCGAAAACCAGAAGAGACCCCGAGGGTGAACCTCATCAACAACGAAAATCTTCATGAAGGCCGGTACCTCGAGCGCTCGCAAAAACTGACCGAGGCGATTTCGCCCGTGATTGACTTGGCGCGCGGGGCCGCCAAAGGTGATTTCCGCGCCGATGTGGACGCCCTCGATTTCTACGTTACGCTGGCCGCAATGGGGTCAGGCTGTGCCGAAACTCCAGGCTATGGTTCGGACTCGCTATAGGCGTCCCCAGCAGTGGTTTCTCTTCCAATTCCAAAATGGATCCCGCTACTCCTCTCGAACCGCGCAGGTTCGGTAATCAGAGGAAATTGAGCGGCGCTACATGACTGGTAAAGGAGCTTAGAACTGCCTCGGAGAAGCGAAAGGTGTCTTGTTGTGCGTTTCACTGTGTCCGCGCTTTCGCACGGACACCGGCGATGTGAGCAGCTTCATGACGAGCGACAGCGACACGGCCGCAATCAATGCACCGCCCAGTCCCGGCACGGCCCTGATTTGTGGTCAATCGCGCCGCGAGGTGGACCCCGTCAGCAGTGCTGGAAGACGCGCGATCTGGGCGTGGAGCCTCAGCAACTGCCCCTTATGGGAGGAAGACTCGGCAGGAGGGCGCGGCAGTCGAGCCGTCGATTGTACGTGTGAATAGATTCACCGACTCGTATGAAGTCTTTGACGTTCAAGCTGAGTGCGGATTCGGCCGGCGATGAACGCACTGACGATCAGTGTTAGGTAAAGAGCGATGAGATTGTGACGCCACGCGTCCAAGGCAACGTGATGGGTAAGCAACTTCGGATCGGCGGCCGAGGATAACAAGTGCTTCGTCTCGGCTACTCGCATCATCCGGATAAAACCTCCGGCGGAGAGTAGTGGCAGCAGGACTGCGAATGCAAGCAGGACGGGCTTCATCGTCGACGCCGGCGAATAGTGGCGTAGCCGGAACCATAGTCCGAGGCACCCGTGGACCCACCCAGGGGCTAGCAGTGCAAGTTGAAGGCCCTGCGTGCCGCTCGTGAGGAGCATGATGACCACGTGTTCATAGTTGGGCTCGAAGCCATAGAGCGCGGATGCCAGTCGGGTTGTCACTGCGTGACGGATAAGCAGCAGCGGCAAGCTAAGGCCTGCCCAGAGTCGGATCCATTCAGCGGCAGGCAGCGCCCAATGTCGGCGCCCGTATATTGTGTGCAACGCTAATGCGAAATGTGCGAAAGCGGCACAGTACAGCACGATCGTTCCGGGCCCGCTGCGCCAGAGCCGAAGCGACACGTCGAGACCCCGTCCGGCGAGCTCCAATGACCAGAGTCCGAGTGCGTGATTGACGAGGTGCAGAAGGAGGTAGGTCAACAGCACCACCCCAGACGCGAACTGCAAGCGGCGTAGAGCGGATTGCACACAAAGCCTCAATTCGCGCGTATGGCGTACGTCTGGCCGGAGCTTCCCAATTCAGACTCCGGTGATGGCTGTGCGACGCGCGTTGAAGCAGCACCGCGGTTGGATCGGTTACCTCCGCAAATGTTACTGCTCCAGCTTGACTGACGTGGCTTCTTGGCTCCGGATGTGGGATGCGCAGCGCAGACAGTTTGACTCGCGGTGTACTGTCGCAGATTCTCGGCGAATCGCTCCAACGCCGACACCGACCCGCATACGCTTTGGTATTTTTCGTGGCCGATTCTGCCATCGAGAATGACCGTCAGTCCCGATGCGCGGGCCATGTCGATGATGTCCATTTCGATCACCCATTCAGTGTGCCTCATCTACTAGATCGTGTGCATGCGCCGGTTATTCCCTAGCTCGTATGCTTGTTCGTATGGCCCCGCTTGTGTGAGTGGTCAAATCCGTGGTTGTGCTTGACTTCAACCGAATCTTCGGCAGACGCCGTCGGCTTCGACGTTCTGTCTCGCATGCTCGACGCCATCGCAGAGCGGGGGGCGAAGGAAGAACTACGGCAAGCGTTCCTCGACGAGGGGAACGCGCGCGTCGCGAAGCTGGTGCAGACAGGCGCGGGGCTCGACTGGAGCGAGATGCATCATTATCTGCGTGAGCGTGCGGCAGCTGCTTCGTCGGGCGTACCCAAGGTCAAGCGATGGCGCGAGTAGTCCCTGCTTTCGTACACGCTTAAGCCGGGTGCCCTCTGATAAGCCGAGGGCGTGCTTACGCGATCACGGTGAGGCGGGCGATTTCCCGGAGTCGACCAACAGCGGTCCTCGAAGAATCTCTGAAAGCTGACATCATAGGGCTGAAAGTTTATTCAGAGCGGCCGGTTGCGCCGTTGGAGCGACCACAGCGGCACTGTTGTCAACCTTTGCCAAAAGCGAGGCGGTAGGAAGACGAGATCACCCTGTGGTTTAGCATGTCGCAGATCTCGGGGAATCTACGCGCGGGGAAGATTCTCAAACTAATGTGCAGACGAAATCCCACGGTTTTCGAAGTTTGTCATTCCGAAATCCGTTGGCAAGTGGACCAGCACCCCGTCCCTCCGCTAAATGCGTAATTAGTCCATCAGCCCGAGTCGAAGCCCGTGAATCTGACTCTGGGAGCGAAAAATGGATGTCTTCCGTCGTTGCGGGAATTGCAAAAGGCGATTCAAAGTTCGGCCGCAATCCCCCAATCAGCGGTATTGCTCCAGTCACGAATGTCAGCTCACGCGACGAAGGCTCTGGCAGAAAGAGCGCCTGCGGTCTGACAGCGACTATCGGGAAAATCAGCTTCGAGCCAGTGCCGATTGGCGAGCGCGGAATTCCGATTACTGGAAGTCTTATCGGGAGAAACATCCGTTATACGTGGTTCGCAACCGTGAGCAACAGAAGAAGCGGACATCAGATCGACGTGACGGCGCAAAGATGGACGTCTGGGCGCTCGACTCCTACCTGCGATCAGGGACCTATGTATTGACGGCCGTGTCGAGCTCGTTGCGCGCAAAGATGCACGCGTGGATCGTTCATCTCACAGTGCTGAAAGCTACGGAGGGCGTTCCTGCGGAAAGATTGTAAATAGATGACTCGTGCCACCTAAGGTTACGCGCTGTTACTCTGATTCCGACGCGTAGCGCTCCGGTCCGTAGGGCCTCAATAGGCAGTTCGCTTGGACGAACTCCACGGTACACATGAAGCGGGTCATCGGATGGTGGCAAGAATGGCAGGCGATTCTGAACCCACGGTGTGCGAAGGCGGCCCCTATATGAGAGCTGCCGAGTATGTTCGCATGTCGACCGAACACCAGCAGTATTCCACAGAGAACCAGCGATCAAAGATTCGAGACTATGCCAATCAGCATCGGCTCAAGATCGTTGCGACCTATGCAGACGAAGGCAAGAGCGGCCTTAGGTTAGACGGGCGCGCAGCACTGCAGCGGCTCATCCACGACGTCGAAGCAAGCACGGTGGACTTCCAAGTGATACTGGTATATGACGTCAGCCGCTGGGGACGATTTCAGGATGCAGATGAGAGTGCGTATTACGAGTACGTGTGCAGGCGCGCTGGCATCAATGTTGTTTATTGTGCTGAACAATTTGAGAACGACGGATCTCCTGTCTCGACCATCGTCAAAGGTGTCAAAAGGGCAATGGCCGGAGAGTACAGCCGGGAGTTGTCAACGAAGGTCTTCGCCGGTCAATGCCGTTTGATCGAGCTCGGCTTCCGACAAGGAGGGCCGGCCGGCTTCGGCCTAAGAAGAGTTCTCCTCGACCAGGGTGGGCTGGTTAAGTCGGAACTTGCACGGGGCGAACGTAAAAGCTTGCAAACAGACCGTGTAGTCTTAATGCCAGGCCCCGAAAGCGAGACTGGAATCGTTCGCCTGATCTATCAATGGTTCATCGAGGAATCTTTATCCGAAGCCCAAATCGCGGCGAGATTGAACTCCATGAATGTCCGAACTGATCTCGATCGTGTGTGGAGCAGAGCGACGGTACATGAAGTTCTCACCAATGAAAAATATATCGGTAACAATATCTACAACAAGGTTTCATTCAAACTCAAAAAGCTAAGGGTGGCCAATCCGCCCGAAATGTGGATCAGGAAAGACAGAGCGTTTAAGCCCGTCCTGTCACCAGACATATTCTACATAGCTCAAGGGATCATGCGAGCCCGTGCGCATCGATACTCTAGCGATGAATTGTTGGAGCGTCTAAGGGAGCTCTATCAATCACGCGGCTTTCTTTCTGGAATTGTAATTGATGAAACCGAGGGGATGCCGTCTTCTTCTGTCTACTCCTACCGCTTTGGCAGTCTGGTTAAAGCGTATCAGGCCGTAGGATTCACGCCGGACCGAGACTATCAATACATCGAGATAAACCGACTTCTTCGCAGACTGCATCCGGAGATCGTAAATAATACGGAGCGATTAATCGCCGAGATTGGTGGCGAATCTGTGAGAGATCCTGCCACGGATGTGCTGTATATCAATCGAGAATTCACGGTTTCGATCGTCTTGGCGCGTTGTCAGCACGTAGGCTTGGCGACACGCAGATGGAAAGTTCGATTTGATGCCAGCTTGCTCCCCGACATAACGGTTGCCGTAAGAATGAAGGACGGAAACGAATTACCACACGACTATTATTTGCTGCCGCGTGTCGACTTTGGACAACGTGACATCCAACTGGCCGAACGAAACTCCATAGAGCTCGAAACGTATCGCTTCGACACTCTTGACTACCTTTATCGTATGGCTGAACGCGCGCGGCTTCGGAGGGTAGCATGAATACATGCCTGAATTCACTCGTAATCCGGAGTGTTCCGATCGACCGCATCGAGATAATCAATCACCGCGACCGTAACAGTCGGATATTTGAGGAGATCGTCGGAAACATTCAGGCAATTGGACTCAAAAAGCCGATCGTCGTTACTTCGCGGATAGCAGCAGACGGCACTGAGCGCTTCATCCTCATTTGTGGGGAGGGACGTTTGACCGCGTTCACCTCTTTGGGAGAGCGCGAGATTCCCGCTCTAGTGGTCGACGTCGACGACGAGGACGCGCTTATCATGAGTCTCGCGGAGAACATCGCGCGTCGCCAATACCGTCCGCTCGAACTTCTTTTCGGTATCCGGCAATTGGCTGAAAGAGGATATGCCGCAAAAGCAATCTCTGAAAAAACGGGTTTAACTGCATCCTACATTCAAGGAATTTTGACATTGCTTAAATACGGTGAGGAGCGCCTACTCGTTTCGGTTGAGAGTGGCGCGATTCCGTTGAATGCTGCGCTGTCGATCGTTCGTGCGGGCGACGATGATAACGCTGTCCAAAGCGCGCTCCAGGAAGCATACGAGAACGGGCAGCTTCGAGGAAGGCAGCTAGTCCGAGCTCGTCATGTGATCGAGAAGCGGCAATTACTTGGCAGGTCAATCATTCACAAACCTCCAGGGAAAAGGTCCGCGCTCACGGCGAGCGGACTGGTCAGAACATATCAAAACGAGGCCAAACGCCAGAAGGCGCTCGTGAGAAAGGCAGACTTCACGCAACAGCGATTGCTTTTCATTGTCGGAGCGCTGCGTCAACTGTTCGCCGAAGAGAGTTTCGTGAATCTGTTACGCGCTGAAGCAATCAGCTCATTACCCAAATACTTGGCAGACCGCGTATGGCCCGGGAGCGCAGCATGAGCCGAATTCAACTGGGTTTCATTCCAGAGCCGATTAGTGTTCCGTTAGACTCGGTCCTGCCGTCAAGGCAGCCAAGTGCTGGACTAGCAAGTTCAAGGAAGTTCAAGCAGATTGTCTCATCAATCCAAGAGGTCGGCCTCATTGAGCCGCTGTCAGTCATGCCCGAGGACAAGAACCTCGGTGGCTTCGTCCTTTTGGACGGACATCTGCGACTCATAGCGTTAAAATCGCTTGGTATTTCTCATGCGGCGTGTCTGGTATCAACTGATGACGAAGGTTACACATACAACAATCGGGTGAATCGACTATCGGCCCTACAAGAGCATTACATGATTCGACGCGCGATGGAAAGAGGTGCGTCGCCCGAGCGCCTAGCTAAGGCACTTGGTGTCAATCTCTCTCACATCATCAGTAAGGCGACCTTGTTGGACGGAATCTGTCCGGAGGCGATTGACCTTCTTAAGGACCAGCAATTTTCCCCAAGCCTTTCTCGCGTGATTCGGAGAATGAGGCCAACGCGGCAGGTAGAATGTATTGAGCTCATGCTAGCGGCGAACAACGTTACTGCTGCCTATGCGGAAGCCCTGCTGGCTGCAACTCCGACCGATCGGCTAGTCGAAGGGAAGCGACGCCCTCGCCGCGTCGTTGCGAGCCAGGAGCAGATCGCGAAGATGGAGCGCGAGATGAGCAATCTGCAAAGCAGGTATAAGCTTGCAGAACAGAGTTTCGGTCAGGACGTCTTGAACCTAGTGCTGGCTCGCGGTTACCTGTCAAAATTGCTCGAGAACGAAGAAATAATGCGGTATCTCTTAGCTCATCATCCAGACTTGGTAAAGGAATTCGAGTTGATCCTAGCATCGGTATCGCTTGAGCAGGCGTAAGTGTTGCGTGGCCCGCGAGCGGATCAGGCATTGTTCTTTACGCGTGCCCTCATCATTATCATTGCGGTCCGATCGCTTCTCGACAGCGTGCCCACAATTCGATCACGTCGGCACTTGTTAAATCCAACTCAAGTGTCGATGTGAAAAAATTTTCGACTTGGGGGTAGCGTCGCCGTTGTTTGACATGTTCTCTGCAGAGTTTCAATGCGAGTTGGCCGAGCTGAATGCGCGTCATCCAGGAAAAGGATATTGTCGATCGTGCCTGCCACAGGCGCGTAGATTCGACTAAGTGAGAAAGTGACCATGTTTGCGTAAGTCCGTACGACACTAGCGTTGCACAAACTAGGTAGCAGACGTAATGGACCCGGATGTCGTCGGTGTCGAGTTGAACGTCGGATTCGCGCATAGACCATCATCCAAGAACTGACATTGAGGTACGGTGCGTCAGCAGTCAGAAGACGCGCTGGCTTCGCCGCGTTAGCAGAGAGGTTACGGCATTCTGCAAACTCCATCTACGTTTGGCTTGAAATGCAGCGTTTCGCGGACGACGATACGCGCATCGCGGGAAATTCCAGCGGTCCTGAGGGTCAGGAAGCCGTCGGTCAGAATTCGAAGCAAATGCGGATTCTATGTAGCGTCGAGAAACGGGCCGATCTTTCGCGCGGAAAGCGCTCGCGTACGAACGTGAATCTCGTCGCGGGCCGCCTCAACTTCCTGATCGCTCGGGATGCGCTGCTGGCTAACGGAGTTTGACGGGGGCGGATCTCGTACTGAAGCATCAATGCATCGTGTCTTCGAACGTCTGCTCCGCTTACAATGCCGGCCAACAAGGCGTCCGATTGGCGAACGGCGGCAGTGGGTCGCGAAGACTCATTCGGATTTCGCGGAAGCCGACGGTCAAGTGCGCCGCGTCGCCAATGACGGCAGAGCGACCTGCAGCGGTCGGTCGGCGGCTGAACGCTGAACGTCAGCAAAGGCCGATTGTCTGGGCTTCGCTCGGGCAAGGCTTCAGGGCTCACTCATCGCACGACACTGTTTCTCAATGTCAGAAGTGGTCCCTGAGGCCGCTGGACGTCGAGACATCCAGCGGCAAGGCGCAGCGGCGAGTCGGTAAGAAATCGATGTCTCCGGGCGCAGAGCCAACGGCTAGCCAAAGTGACTTTCGCGGTGGCAGTTTGGACAGAGCGCGATGGCGTTCGCGACGGTGTCCTCGCCGCCGTCGGCGAGTCTTATGCGATGGTGAACCTCCAAGTATGGCGTCCCGTCCGCCTTCTTGGTGAATGGCGCTGGCTTCCTGCATCTCTCGCACTTTCCGCTGGCACGATGGAGAGCCTCTGCAACGACATCGGGATTGCGCATAAAGGCCCAAGTCGTAACCGTAATCCGCTTGGGGATCTTGCTTGCGACAGCCAGTCTCCGCTTCCGCTCGTCAGAACTGCTTTGACGGGCTTGCTCCACGGCCCTCTCGAAATCTGCGAGTTCAAACGGCGGCTTGGGTCGACGGACAACCTGATCAATGTCGAGCTTGCGGGTCTCGATAGGATTCGAGAAGAGCGGCTTCAATTCGAGCCATAAAGCATCATCGGTCAAAGACGGGAGAAATTGAACTCCAGCGAACTGATGCGCCAGAGAGCAACGACGGGTCTTGACGTCTTTAAGAACGCCTTTCACCTGGAGGCCATGCTGAATTGCCAACTGAAGCCTGTTCCAATGGGCTACCCAGGTCTTGCGCTGCGCTCCAGCAGGTGGTTTGCTGAACTTGTACCAAAGCGTCCCATCATTAAGATCTTCACAAATTGCCAAGTCTGTCGGGATGCGCTTGCCTTTTTCGTCCTTGATGCTGTGGTAGTTCCAGATCGAGGTGGCGAAGATCGAGGCGTGGCCTTCTATAGCCTCATCGCGACTCGCGTCGAATGACGACCATTGTTGCCCAGGAGGGAGGGCGCCCAAACGGACGAACGCTTCATCGTGAGCTACATCGAACAGAATTGACGGCACGAGATATCCTTAAGCGCGCGGAGAATTTAACCGAATCAAAAGGGCAGCGCTTTAGTTATCGCCCACTCGTGATAAATCTTTATGGTTCGTGCAGGATATTTTTTCCGAGAGCGATCGACAGCAGTGGGTGAAGCGTCGACGAGAGTTTGCTGGGAACGTTGTCCACGTCTTTGGAGCAGCCGATGCATCGCTACGTTCGCAGAGACCGTTGAGCGTCGGGAACTGACCGTTGACCTCCGATCGTCCGAGCTTTCAACGACCGGAACAGGAACTGAAGCCGCCTCATGACAAACGATTCGTGAATGTCGGCAAAGGCCGACCCGCCAGCAGTCGTCGCAGTAGGGCCTTGGCTCGCAAGAAATGTTTGGTATGCGTTCTGCTCGGACATTCAGCCGGCCGCTTGTGTTTCCAAAGCATTCCATTCAGACACTTCCCGCAAGAAGCCTTCGCCGAGCGAAGCAAATAAAGGCCACTGCGCACATTCATTCGAAAAAGGCTATGGGGGCGTCCCCAAGTTTTCAGTCGGAAATGAGGCCGACCAGCGTTCTAGGCTGTGCTTTTTCTTGCGTGGGTTTGCTGTTGTGAAACCAAAGCAGGAATTCGGCGAGTTTGCAATCGAGTTCATTCAGCGCGATAAGCTGCTTGTCCGAGAACGGATTTTTGCCGAACCGAAGGTAGATTCTCTGCTTGATTAAGCTCAGGATGCCCCATGGACGAATAGCCTTGATCAGTCGCGAGACATTCGCCGCGAATGCCTGACATTCGACGTTGGTCTCGCCTCCCCGTGCTTCCACTGCCGCAATTAAGTTGGGCATCGCGTCAAGTTGTTCTCTCAGCGTGGTCGTGGCCGCTTCCACTTTCGCGATTTCGTCTTCAATCTCTTTCGCTTTCTTGTGCGTGCCTTTTGCAGCGATGAATACGAGCGGAATCGCCACGATTCCGCCCAGCACGAGCGCGCCGCCGCTCATTCCGGCGCCTCCCGCAGCCAATGCGCCGCCTCCGAACCAAGCGAGTGTCGCGTTGGTCGCGGCCGCACCCGACAAGCCGGCGATGGCCGTTCCGGTCGAGGCCGTTCCCAGCGCAGATACCAGCGCCCACGAACCGACCGCAAGCGTGCCGCCGGTAACCGTACCAGCTCCGACAGCAGAGACGGCCTCGTAGTCGCTCTTGAATTTGGCGACTTTCGTCAACGTGGTCGTGGTCGTCACAATGCCGGTGTCTAGAGTCGTCGTGTTCCGGACGCTTTTGTTCAGCACGGATTCGGCTTTGTCGATCTTTGCTTTCGCTTTGGCCAGAGCAGCTCCCATCGAGCGCACCTGCTCCTGAATCCGCTTTTCGTAGGTCTTCGCATCAGTATGCAAGGTCTGGTAAGTGTCGTAGCGTTCGTGGTATGTCTGCTTCGCCTCTTCTAGTCGCGCTGCGCCGCCCAGCGTCACCACGTTACTCACTACCTTGAACGACCCCTTGATCAATCCCATGCTTCACCGTTTTTTGGTTGTTAATTTCTTTGCTTTGGACCTGACGATAGCCCACACCGGTCGTTTACGACCGATGGCCGGCGATCTTGACCCCTGACGGAGGAGGTGCGGACACCATTGGGTCGAAGCTACGAGTTGACGGATTCCGGTGGCGGTCACCGGTACACGCCGCCCCCATCGGCAAGACTTGATCGGCAAGGCGGGACATTGCACCCGATGGGCACGGCCATGTGCGCGAGTAATTGGCGCCAGACCCGACAGACAGTTGTCTGCACTGCACGTTACAGAAGTGCATAACGGCGGCCCGTGGAAGCGACCGTTGTCCTTCCGCATCTGGCTTTTAGAAAGCCGTGAAAACAGATGACCGAGAAGGGTCGCGAAGACTCATTCGGACTTCGTGGAAGCCGGCATACAAGTGCGCCGCGTCTCAAATGACGGTAGAGCGACCTGCAGCGGCCGGTCGGCGGCTGAACGCTGAACGTCAGCAAAGGCCGACGCGCCAGCATTCGTCGTCAGGCAGGGCTTGGCAACTAGAAGGCAGAAGCCGCCGTCTATCTCCTTGCTCTGCCGGATAGGTCCAATTCGTGATGGTGCCGTCCGCGGCTATCATCAGCGGCGCGACGTCCTCGTTGATACCGCCGCCGAACACATAAAGGCCGGCATCTTTCGCCTCGCGTGGACCGCGTGGGCCGCTTCGCCGACCGCAGGCATGTCCGCGTCTGGGAGCCTTTCGATTACCGTTTCTTTTCTTGCAATTTTCTTCATATGAATGTGGTGCCGGCAACATAGACGTTACAACTTATTACGGACAATCCATCCCGTCGTACAAATAAAAAGAAACGTTTAAAACAAAAGCCTGAAGGCAGCACCATAGCGGCCAGGGCATACGGGGAAGTCATGCAGCGAGTGAAGGGCAACAAGCCCGTAAAAGGGTGCGTCATCGCAGTGTGCATCGGGGTTTCGGCGGTCGTCGCGAATGCTCTCGCGCAGGATGCGGAACCGCAGCCGCCGATTCACGTGAACGCTTCGTCGCAGGCACAACCACTTCTGTCGCTGCCGAGCACGCCGACGCCCGGCGCGATCGGCAACACGACCGCACAGCCCGCCGCAAATGGCGCGCCTCTCACGCCGCGCCCAACGGTAAACGCAGCATCGTCGCTGGATACGAGCGCCACGCTCTCCGGCACGCCACGCGCCCGCACCGCGGACATCGAAGGCAAGCAGCCGCTCGGCGACGAGCTCGGCGGCGTCGTGACGACCGACACGGTGACGCTCGCGGGCCAGGACTTCTACACGTGGTTCGCGCAGGCGTGGGGCACGATTCCGCTGTCCGACCGTTACATCGTCTCGGTGCACGAGCGCCCTTCAGCGCGCTACGGCAGTCTCGTGTGGGTCGAGTACAACCAGCGCCGCGTGTTCCAGGCGTTTCTGCCCATCGCCCGCTCGAACGTGAAGCCGGTGGCCGAAGGCGCGGCGCAGATCGCTTTCCAGAATGTCATGCAGGCGGATCTGACCCGTCTGCTGTTCCGTGACGCCGACATGGCGACGGACGAGCTCTAAATAAAAGCAGTTAAAAAAAGAAACGACGCAGCAAGGCCAAAAACATACGGGAAATCACGATGAAAACGAATGCGCTCCTGCAACGCGCGCTGCTCGCCTGCGCGCTGACGATGCCGCTCGCCGCGAACGCCACGGCACTCGTGTACGAGCCGGTGAATCCGAATTTCGGCGGCAATCCGCTGAACGGCACCAACCTGCTCAACGAAGCGAACGCGCAGAACAAGTACAAGGACCCGTCGACCGAGAATCTCGGCATGGGCAGCCAGTCGACGCTCGATCAGTTCAACACGCAACTTCAGCAGGCGATTCTGTCGCGCGTGGCGTCATCGATTTCGAGCTCGATCGTCGGCACGGACGGCACGCTGCACCCGGGCACGATCAACACGGGCAACTTCTCGATCGCGATCACGCAAGTCACGGGCGGCAATCTGCAAGTGACGACGACCGACAAGACCACGGGCGCATCCACGACGTTCATCGTCGGCAACGGCCAGTAATACGAGAGCACACACGAAATGAACAAGAATGCTTTCAGAACCACCGCGATGGGCGCCGTCGTCATCGCGTCGGCGCTGCTCACGGGTTGCGTGACGACGCCGATGCCTTCCGCCGGCAACGCCACGCTCACGCCGCCGACGCGCGTGACACGCGATCTCACGCATCTGCCCTCGCCCAAGGGCAGGATCGTCGCCGCAGTGTACGGCTTTCGCGATCTGACCGGCCAGTACAAGCCGTCGCCGGACAGCTCGTTCTCGTCGCAGGTGACGCAGGGCGGCGCATCGTTTCTCGTGAAGGCAATGCGCGATTCCGGCTGGTTCACGCCGGTCGAGCGCGAGAACCTTCAGGACCTGCTGACCGAGCGCAAGATCATGCGCGCTCTGGAAACGCCCGAAGACAAGAAGAACGGGATTCCGCAGATCGGCGCACTGGCGCCCGCGAGCATCGTGCTCGAAGGCGGCATCGTCGGGTATGACACGAACATCCGCACGGGCGGCGCAGGCGTCGCGTATCTGGGGATATCGGCATCCCAGCAGTATCGCGTCGACCAGGTGACGGTGAATCTGCGCGCGGTCGATATCCGCAACGGCACGATCCTGAACAGCGTCTCGACGACCAAGACCATCTACTCGATTCAGATCGATACGGGCGTGTACCGCTTCATCGGCTTCAAGGATCTGTTGCAGGCCGAGGCCGGCATGACGCGCAATGAGCCGCAGCAGCTTTGCGTGAACGAGGCGATCGAGTCGGCGCTGGTGCATCTGATCGTGCAGGGCGTGGCGAATCAGACGTGGTCGCTCAAGGACATGAAGGACTGGTACGACCCGACGATGCAGCGCTACTTGCAGGAAAACCAGGGCTACGCGCAGACGATGGAAAGCGTGAATCCGCCGTATAGCGCGGAGAGAATCGATCCGCCGAAGACTATCGGCAGTTGAACGCATATTTTTGGAGGAGACCATGAAATCACTGCGCGCATCGAAAGCCGCGCTGTGTGCAGCGCTCGGCGCGGCCGTGTCGCTCGCGGTGTATGCCGCGGATCTGTCGTCGGTGTCGGACTTCGGTCCGCCCGAGCCGGGCTTCGGCGGTGCGACGCAGGTGGCGAGGGTATCGCAGCAAGGCACAGGAAACCGTCTGAACGCGGCACAAGCCGGTCAGAACGGCTTGATGGCGAATCAGATGGGCATCGCCAATGCGGCCGCGACGGCGCAGGCGGGCAACGACAACTGGACGGTGCTGCAGCAAAGCGGCGTCGCGAACCAGTACACGGGCTATCAGGCGGGTCAGTACAACCGTTCGATCGCGGTGCAGAACGGCAGCGGTAACGAAGCAACGGTCACGCAGATTGGAAACTCGATGTCGTCGCAGGTGACGCAGCTCGGCGCCAACAACGAGATTTCCATCCTGCAGAACCGGAACGGCTCGGGACTGTCGGTCACGCAGACCGGTGGCGCGAGAGCGGCAGTTCTTATGAAGTAAGCAATATCCTTCCCGGCGATGCCGGGGCGAGGAGACCGGAAAGCTGTGGTGGGGTGTGTGGATCGGTCGGCAGCGGGGGCTGTCGTCCATTAGGGTAACGAAATTGTTGTAGCCATAAAACTTCAATCGACGAGGCATAAAAATGAAAGTCAAGGCAATCATCATCGCTATGGGTCTGGCAGCACTGGCATCGACGTCGGCATTCGCTGATTCGAGCTTCGGAAGCGCGACGGTCAACCAGGTCGGCAATGGCAACACGGCCGACGTGACGCAGGCGAATTCGCACAACGACCGCGTCAACGTAAATCAGTTCGCCAACGGCGCGAAGGCCACCGTAGACTCGGACGGCGGCAGCTACAACGTGACCGACATCAAGCAGACCGCGACCAGCACCGCGACGTCGGATCTGAACGCGACCGTCACGGAAAAGCAGACGATCGGCGAAAGGACGACGATCACGCAGACCGGCAGCAAGCTCACCGCGAAGGTTTCGCAGACGTCTTCGATGTACGACACCGACATGATCAACCAAACCGGCAAGAATGCAGCGGCGACCATCACGCGCAGCGGCTCGAGCTACAACACGGTCAACATCGACCAGGGCACCACGGGCAAGACCTCAGGCTCGACCGACGGCGCCACGGCGACGGTCACGCAGACCAACACGGTTGCCAACACCGTCGACATCCTGCAAGGCAAGAACGGCGGCATCGCGACGGTCGAGCAACGTGACGGCGGCTACAACCGCGCGCGTATCGAGCAGACGGGCGGCGGCACGGACGGCAAGATCGAGCAATGGGCGGAAGTCGGCGACAATGCGTCGATCAAGCAAAGCGATGCAGCGCGTTCGCAGATCCATTCGGAAAACGGCGGCTACAACACTAACACGGTCGTGCAAAGCGGCGGCAGCGCACCGCACTACGCTCAGATCAACCAGAGCCGCGCCAGCAACGACACGACGACGATCATCCAGACCGGCCCGCGATACAACGAAGGCTATGTCGACCAGATCCGTTCGTCGAACGACACGGCTTTCATGGTCCAGATCGGCGACACCAACAAGGCAGCGGCGCGTCAGAACTACGGCAGCGACAACCTCGTCGTTGCAGCGCAAGTCGGCGGCCACAACAAGATGGACCTGACGCAGCAGGCCGCGTTCGAATCCACGCTTCTGGCAGGCCAGCTCGGCGGCTACAACGACATCAAGGCGTCGCAGTCGGGAACGAAGGAAGAGCTGACCATCGCGCAGATCGGCGACGGGAACATTGCCAACGGTTCGCAAGCCGGTTCGTACAACACTGCATCGATCACGCAAGTTGGCTTCCTGAACACGGGCACGACGAACCAGACCGGTGTGGGCAACGCGGCGGTCATCAACCAGGGCGGCGCGCTCAACAAGGCGACCATCGTTCAGAAGTAAGAACGACGAGAGTTTGAAGGTTTGCGGGCGGGAGCGGCTTTCGAGGCTGCTGACCGCCCGCTTTGTTTTGAGCTCCTCCAAACGCTTGTTTTTACGTCGTTCGCGGGAAATCGCCACCTCACTGCAATCGACAGGTTCGACGGTCAGCCTTATGAAGTCACCTTAGCGCAAGATAGGCAGCCTATGGTTGGTGTGGGACAGGCCATGCACCCAAGCGCACTAACCATGGGGTCCTACGGCTTCGGCGGATTCGGGCGGGTGCCGCCGGCATAGACTCGTTTTCGTGAAGCGCAGATTGACGGGACAAAAGTGCTATCAAGAGAAGGGTAGTTATCTCAATAGCCGTCTGCAAAGCTCAATTTTTTGATCGACGCCGCTGTTCTCTACCGGTCGAGTCGCCCCACGTGTCGCGAAGCGTGCGTCAACGACCTAATGAGTGCTGTCGGCCACTAAGCGTCATTCGAAGATGAATCTATCCGGCCAACGGAACGTCGGCTTTTCATCGATCATCGGCCGGTCACAGCATATGCGAAGAAGACAGAGTCGGCATATCTTTGCCGACGGAAAAGGGTACTGGACTTCGGCTGGAGACGTTGCACCACTCAGCACTCCAAATAGACCGTGGGATAAGCGTTGCGCACGTAACCGAGCCTGTCCATCAGCCTCATTACCGCATGATCAATGAACACTCGGAGTCTGAGCGGTATCGAAGCTCGCGCTGCTTACATGGCTGGCATTCTTATGAAAGCGACTGTTGACACGCGCGCGTGAACGCTGCAACGGGGCGATGAGCGTTATTGATGTCTGAGGTTGCATAGTCTTCACGCCGCACTCAAGTCGTTTGGGCTGTCACAAATTGATGTATTCGTCGTCGCCCGACTATGGCATCCTCTAGTTGCTTACGCCTACGCAACGGAGGCCAAATGGGGCTCATACGCGAGGATCAATCGGAGTTAACGGCGATCAGTCGGCAGATCAACGATTGCCATAGACAAATCGAAGCGCAGTGCGAGCGGCTGGCGAGA
Source organism: Caballeronia sp. 11_S32 (assembly GCF_056930355.1). Taxonomy (NCBI): domain Bacteria; kingdom Pseudomonadati; phylum Pseudomonadota; class Betaproteobacteria; order Burkholderiales; family Burkholderiaceae; genus Caballeronia; species Caballeronia sp. 11_S32. The sequence continues at coordinate 99,578 of NZ_JBXOWH010000006.1, read as the reverse complement.
CAAATGCAGACGGGGCTTGAGCCAAAAGAGTCTCGAGCGGTGCTTCTCTGCCTGCATAGGACGCTTGTTGCCTTGAAACGCGCACGAGACGCAATGGAAGGCTAGGCACGGTACCCGACGCGTTCGTCTGGGCGTAAGTTGGCGGCCGACGACAAGCTGCCATAAATGGACCTTCGTCTAGATCCATGTCGGACAGTGAGACGGCCACTTTGCTTCAGCATTAAAGTTGACGACTGGTATCGAATCGCAAGCCGTTTTCAAGCCGAACTTAATGAACAGGCGAGGCGACGAGGCGGATTCTGTCGCTGCGCGGCCCGGCCTGTGCAGCGGGATCGATGAGATTGTTCGCAGCGCTTGCGCTCATCCCACACGTGCCCATGAGTCGCGGAACAGCGCCATGCGAGCATTGCCCGAATCGCGATGGCCGGTTCGCGTTCCCAAGGAGAGCTCGATGAGCGATTGGCTCGAGCCCGCGTGCGCCTACGATCGTCGCTTCACTTCGCTACCCTCCGGGGTGCAAGACCACCTTGGTCCAGCCGTGCTCCCGCACGTCAAAGTGTTGATAGGCGTCAGGCGCCTCGTCGAGTTTCAATTCATGCGACACGATGAACGATGGCTTCGCTCGGCCCGCGTGTATCAGGTCGCGCAACTGTCGGTTGTATGCCTTGACGTTGCACTGGCCAGTGGCGATGTGCTGGCCTTTGAACCAGCACTTGCCCCAATCGAACGCGATCCTTCCTTGCTTGGCCAGTTCGTCCTGCGCGCCCGGATCCTCTGGCACGAACACGCCGACCACGCCGATCCCGCCGGTGAACTTCACCGACGACACCAGGTTGTTCATCGTCAGATTGGGGTTTTCGTGGCGGTGCGGAGTCGGATCGTGGCATTGGTAGCCGACGCATTCGCAACCCACGTCCGCGCCCATGCCTTGCGTTAGGTCCATGATTCGTTGCACCGGATCTTCCTTCGAATAATCGATTCCAATCGCGCCGATCGACTCCGCAAGCTTGAGCCGGTCGGGATGGCAGTCCACCACCATAACGCTGCGGGCTCCCTTGATCATCGCGGAGTGAGCAGCCATCAGACCCACCGGTCCCGAGCCGTAGATCACCACCGCGTCGCCGGGCCGCATGCCGGCTAGTTCGGTGGCGTGCCAACCGGTCGGGAAGATGTCGGCGCACATCACGTAGTCGGTCTGCTTCTGCTCTGCGTCCGGCGGCAACTTCAAAGACATGAAGTCAGCCCAGGGCACCCGAAGATATTCGGCCTGTCCGCCGGGCCATGGCCCCATGTCCGCAAATCCGAAGGCGCCGCCCGCGATCCCCGGCTGGTTTGCGCTCAGGCAGAACGCGGTGAGGCCGCGCTCGCAGTTGACGCAGTGGCCGCAACTTACATTGAATGGCAGGCACACCCAGTCTCCGGGTTTGATCCGCTCTACCGCCGGGCCTACCTCTTGAACCACGCCCAGGTTTTCGTGACCGAAGATGCGACCTTGCTCGAAGTCTGTTCGACCCTCGTACATGTGTAGGTCGGACCCGCAGATGTTGGTACTGGTGATTCTGACGATAGCGTCGGTCGGACGCTCGATCCTGGGATCACGCACATCTTCTATGGCGACTTGGCGAGGACCGCGATATACAACCGCTTTCATATTCATCTCATGACGAGGCGACTGCAAGACGGCTGAGCCGCAGAAACAGCCTGGCGGCTGACGGCGTCGATAAACCCGCAGGCGTACCTGTGGGACGGCTGGTCTCCCGATTTATCAGCGCCTTCTTTCTGACGCTAACGTCCTGTCCTGCTCGTTGCGCCTGTCGGTCCGGCGATCGACGGTAAGCTATGGACGCATCCCAGCGACTTGTGCAATATGGTTTTAGCCCGAGTGCTAGTGCTGGGCCAGGTCTGCGGCTGCTCCGCCGAGCAGGAGTCGTCAGCGCGCCCGAAATCTGGAACGATAGATCTGCTGCATCTGCATGGCTTCCCTTGATCGTTCTAGCGCGGCTAGGCTAGAGTGATAAATACGAAGCAGAGTTCGGGAATGGGATGAGTCGATCCCGGCCTTTGTTTGTCGTACCAACCGATCCGTTTGCAATTCAATTTGCCGATCGCATTCTTGTATCGCCTTCGCGATAGCGCTGAGCTCCAGCACTTCGACACGCCGCACAGTCAGCACGCGAGAATTGTCGCATCCAGTGTTCTCTTTGAGGCCCTTGCACGTCGAGCGCACCTCGTCATGTACGCGCATCACATTTACTCCGATGCCCCTCTGCCGTGGCAGTCGATCATGGCGATCTCTCAAGTATGCACGGACTAGCGCTCGCAGGCACCGGTCTCGTTTGTGTCGGAAAGCCATCGCCGCCGCGCACGAAGGACCGCAGGAAGGTTGGATTACCTCCAGCGTCCATCGGTGACGGTCCGGGGGGCTTCGCCGCGCTCCTGCGCGAGCGACGGATAGTCGGTATATCCGCGCTCGCCGCCCCCGTAGAACGTGGACGGGTCCGGCGAATTGAGCGGAGCAAGTGACCGGAGACGCTCCGGCAGGTCGGGATTTGCGATGAACAAACGCCCGAACGCGATCAGGTCCGCGTTGCCGTCCTCAAGCCATTTTTCCGCGCTGCCGCCGTCGAACCCGCCGGCGACCATCAGCACACCGCGATAAGTGCGGCGTATCATCTGGCTCATGCGTTTCGCGCGCTCGATGAAAGCAACATCCTCACCGGTCGCCGCGAGCATGGGATTGACGATGTGCAAATAAGCCAGCCCGTATTGATTGAGCTTTTCGATGACGTACGAAAAGGTCGCTTCGGGATCGTCGTCGTGCATGTCGTTGAAGGTGCCAAGAGGGGAGAGCCGCACGCCGACCTTTTCCGGCCCCCACACTTCGCAAACCGTCTCGATCACCTCGAACAGCAGCTTGGCCCGTCGCTCGCTCGATCCGCCGTATTCGTCCGTGCGGCGGTTCGTGCCGGACAAAAGGAACTGGTCGAGCAGATATCCGTTCGCGCCATGTACTTCGACGCCGTCCATACCGGCAGCCTTGGCGTTGCGCGCACCTCTGAAGTATTGGCGCACGAGATACGGCAGCTCTTCGGCCTGTAGCGCGCGAGGCTTGACGCATGGCGCGACGACACCTTCGCCCCGCTCGTTCTCAATGAATGCCTCCGCTTTCGGCTGGACCGCAGAGGGTGCAACCGGCAGCATTTCATCGGGCTGCAATGAGGGGTGTGATATGCGTCCTACGTGCCATAACTGCATGAACATCAACCCGCCCGCCTCGTGCACGGCGTCCGCCACGTGCCGCCATCCTTCGACCTGACCCGGGTTATGTATCCCAGGCGTCCATGCGTAGCCTTGTCCCTGCATCGACACCTGGGTCGCCTCGCTGATGATGAGCGAGGCCGTTGCGCGCTGCGCGTAATAGCAGGCGTTGAGCTGCGACGGAGTGTTGCCTGGTCGGTTCGCGCGCGAACGCGTCAGCGGCGCCATGATGACACGATGACGAAGGTTGTACGGTCCCACCTTTACGGGTTCGAACAGCTTGCGCCGGGAAATTTGCTCGTCATGCTGCCGGGCTTTTCGAGGTGCGATTTCCGTATCAGGCATGTTTGCTCCTTGTGTCTTTGACTCGAGCCGAGAAGCGCTGCCATAGACGCGTGGAAGCGTCGGCGTCAGATCATATCGACAGGATCAACTCTACTGGCAGTCTAGCCATGACCCCGCGCGCGCTTCTTTCCGGTTTCTGCTCATATGTGTCACGATCCTGCGGTCACCCGTTCCATCGCCGCTGCCGGCCAGTCGCTTACGGTCCGGAAGAACGGACCGCCTTTTTACTGCGTCTCTCATCAGCGGGCAGGTCGGTCATTGCTCTAGTCGGCGCCTGTCCCAATTAGCGACTAGACTCAAAACATCGCTGGCAGATGCTCATACAAGAGGAACGTATGCGCCCATTCAGTCACGATCACGAAGTGCGACCAATGGAGGAGGCAGACCATGCCGAAAACCGTTCGAACCGCTGAGCAAATTCGCGAGGAACTGCAAAACCGCATCGCGAAAATCGCCGCTGACGCGCCGGGAGCTTTGCACGTGCGTATACCGCTACCCGAGCGGCATCCACCCGACGCATCCGGCCGTAACTGGAACATCGTGCCGCTCAATGACCTCGGTGCGGATTGCGTACATTACGTCCAGAAGGCGATCGAAAACATGCGTACCGAGTTCGTGCTTCCAGATTGACGCCGTGATACGGAACCGGAGCCGACGGATGGTCAGTAAGCGTCGGCAGAAAGACGACAAAACCCGGCAGAATTGCGAAAGACACATGCTTACACTGCGTCTAACGTGTCGAGGTATTTACCGCTGTTATCGAGCGCGGGTTGCTAGCTAGTGAAGGGTATGAAGCGAAAGAAACTCCGCAAAGTCCTCAAAGGACGGACAAGTTCATGGTCAGGATCTATGGACGCATGCGCAGCGCTAATGGCTACGCTATACGCGACTTCCTCCATCGCTGCGACATACCGTTCGAATGGATCGAACTCGGCAGCGATGAAGAAGCTGAGAAGCTCGCGCATGTGCAGCATCTTTCCGACTCCCGCTTGCCAGTCTGCGTCTTCCACGACGGCACCCGGCTCGAATGTCCCACCGTGCGGCAAATCACTGAGAAGCTTGGCTGGTTCGCGAGTCCATCCCGGGACGCCTACGATCTGGCGATTTACGGCGCGGGTCCAGCGGGATTGAGCGCGGCCGTATACGGAGCATCGGAAGGATTGCATACCGTACTGGTGGAGCGCTGGGCACTGGGGGGTCAGGCAGGCAGTACTTCAAAAATCGAGAACTATCTGGGCTTCCCGGACGGCGTGTCCGGCGCCGAGCTGGCTGAACGGGCGCGCGACCAGGCCATCAAGTTCGGCGCGGACATCCTGATAGCGCGCGCCGGCGTGCGCGCGGAGTTTCCGCCCGGCCAGGGCATCGTGTATCTGGAGGACGGCACACGTATTACGGCGCGCACGTCGATCTGCGCGACCGGCGTGGCATATCGCACGCTCGGCCTCGAAGGTGAAGCGCGCTTTCTCGGCGCTGGCCTTTACTACGGTGCCGGCGCGAGCGATGCAGCGCTGATCCATGGCGAAGACGTCTATGTGGTGGGAGGCGGCAATTCGGCGGGACAAGCCGCTATGCACTTTTCGCAATCGGCCAATCGCGTCTATATGCTCGTGCGTGACACCTCGCTCAAGAACACGTTGTCCCAGTACTTGGTGGATCGCATCACGGCGGCGCCGAACATTGAAGTTCGGACCAGCACCGAAGTGACCGCGCTCGCAGGTAGTGACACGCTGCAGGAAATTACGCTGACCGATGTGCGCACGGGACGGCAAATCTCGGTAAAGACAAATTGGCTATTCGTCTGTATAGGCGGCGTGCCCCAGACTGAATGGGCACAGGAGGTTGGCATTGTCCGAGATGAAGCCGGTTATCTAGTGACGGGTCCCGACTTGCAGGAATATCGGTCGAGTCTGAAATGGCCGCTCGAGCGCGCGCCGCTACATTTGGAGACCTGTATGCCTGGCGTTTTCGCAGCGGGCGACGTGCGTCACGGGTCGATCAAACGTGTCGCGTCGGCAGTCGGCGAAGGGGCGATGGCTGTCGCGCTGGTGCATCGCTATTTAAATAGCGCGTGAGCGTCGGCGCAACTTGTTTCGCATGCCTGCGCGCGCCTGTCCGAGGAGTACAATCATGACCCCTGGTTGCACGCATCTAAACGAGGCCCGCATCCTCCACACGTCCACCGACTATTGCGAGGAGTGCATCAAGCTTCGCCAGCCGTGGGTACATTTGCGGCTGTGTCTTTCATGCGGACACGTTGGCTGTTGCGATTCGTCGCCCAACCGGCACGCAAGCAAGCATTTTCACGCGACCGGCCATCCGCTGGTGCGCTCAATCGAGCCCGGCGAAACCTGGATCTGGTGCTATCGCGACGAGATTGTCGTAGGTGAACTTGAATCGTGAACGGGACGCCGCCCGTGAGGGCGGCGTCCCGTTCACGCAATGCCGGACTCACGTATGCGCCGGTTCTTCCTTCGCCCCTTCCTTCGTCGCTTCTGCGGGTGCTGAGCCCTTTTGTACACGTACAGAGTGGGAACCTGAGTCGTAGGTCATTGTGACCTTGTCGCCGTCGCGAACGTCCCCCCGCAGCAGCGCATCGGCGAGTTGCGATTCCACTTCAGCCCGGATCTTACGCTTGAGCATCCGTGCGCCGAACTCGGGGTCATAGCCGATCTCCGCGAGATGATTACGCAGCGAATTGTCGAACGACAACTCAATGTTCTGCCCGGCCGCAGTGCGTTGCACACGCGCGAGTTGCAGATCCACAATGCTACGGATTTGCTCCTTGCCGAGCGCATGGAACACGACGACTTCATCGACCCGGTTCAGGAACTCGGGCCTGAAGTGATGCCGCAGTATTTCCATCAGACGGTCGCGCAGCGCGGGGTAGTCGAGTTGCTTCTTGTCCGAGCGCAGGTTGTCCTGGATCACCTGCGAACCGATATTGCTCGTCGCGATAATGATCGTGTTCGTGAAATCGACGAGACGGCCCTTGCCGTCGGTGAGGCGGCCTTCGTCGAAGAGCTGCAACAGGATGTTGTGCACCTCCGAATGCGCCTTTTCAATCTCGTCGAGCAACACCACGCTATACGGGCGGCGTCGCACACGCTCAGTCAGCTGGCCGCCTTCCTCATAGCCGACATAACCCGGAGGCGCGCCCACCAGCCGGGCTACGGTATGCCGCTCGGCGTACTCGCTCATGTCGATGCGCACGAGCGCGTTCTCGTCGCCGAACACCGTTGCGGCGAGCGCTTTGGCGAGCTCGGTCTTGCCCACGCCAGTCGGTCCGAGAAAGAGAAAGCTCGCGGTCGGCTTGCCGCCTTCGGTGAGACCGGCGCGTGAGAGTCGGACTGCCTTCGCGACGGCGCTGACGGCCTCGTCCTGACCGATCACGCGTTCCTTCAGGCGGTCTTCGAGACGCAGGAGCTTCTCGCGGTCCTCGGCGGTGAGTTCAGACACCGGCACGCCGGTGAGCGACGCCACGATCTGTGCGATGTCCTCCGCTGTGACCTCTTGCGAACTGGTGCCGCGTTCCTTCTTCCAAGCTTCGGTCGCATTGTCAAGCCGCTTCTGTTCGGAGACGAGCTTGTCTTCAAGTTCCTTTGCCTTGTCGAACTGCTTGGCGGCGCTTGCCGCGTCCTGTTCCTGACGTGTGCGGCGGATGGTTGCCTCGATGTCATGCAGTTGCCCGGGCCGGGAATTCGACGAAATGCGCACGCGAGCGGCCGCTTGGTCGAGCAGGTCGATGGCCTTGTCAGGCAAGAAGCGCGCTGCGATATACCGGTCCGACAGCTTCGCAGCGGCGGCGATAGCCTCCTCGGTGATCTTCACCTTGTGATGCGCCTCAAGGCGGTCACGCAGTCCTCGCAGGATTTCGATCGTCTCCGCGACGCTCGGCTCGGGCACGTTCACCGGCTGGAAGCGCCGTTCGAGCGCCGAATCTTTCTCGATGTACTTTTGATATTCGTTGAGCGTCGTCGCGCCCACAAGATGCAATTCGCCGCGCGCGAGCGCCGGCTTGAAGACGTTGCCGATATCGAGCCCGCCTTCGCCGCCGCCCTGGCCAGCACCGACGATAGTATGCAGTTCGTCGATAAAGATGATCAGCCGGTCCTGGTTCTCGACGACTTCGTCGAGAACCTGCTTCACGCGCTCTTCGAACTCGCCACGATACTTTGCCCCCGCCACCACGCTGTTGATATTCAACTCAACGACGCGCTTGCCACGCAGCACCTCTGGCACTTGGTCCTGGGCGATGCGCTGCGCGAGTCCTTCGACGATCGCCGTCTTGCCGACGCCCGGTTCGCCGATCAGCACCGGGTTGTTCTTGCGCCGACGCGCAAGGACTTCGATAGTCGTTTCGATTTCCTTGTCGCGGCCGATCACCGGATCGAGCTTCCCTCGCCGAGCGAGATCGCTGAGATCTCGCGCGTACTTGTCGAGCGTCGGCGTGGTGGAGCGGCCCTCGACGGTGCCTTCCTCGGCGCCCTTGCCAACTACCTTGACCGTCCTCTGCCTGAGCGCATGCGACGATAGCCCGTACTTGCGCAGCAGCTCGCCCGCGAAGCCGTCTTCCTCTTCCACGAGCCCGATCAGGATATGCTCCGGTCCAACGTAGCTGTGACCCAGTTCTCGTGACGCGGTCAGCGCGTTTTCAAGCGCACTCTTCGCGCGCGGCGATACGCCGATGCGTTCTTCGTCCGTCTTTTGCGCGCGGTTGCCGCGTGGTGCGTTCTGATCGATGTTCTTCCTGATCTCCTCGGGATCGAGCTTGAACTCGCGCAAAATCTCCTGCACCACGTTATTGCTGACGAGTGCGAGCAACAGGTGCTCGGTATCGACTTCGGTCTTGCCGAACTCGACCGCCGTTTGCGCGGCCGCCTGCAAGCGGTCCAGGCCGCTTTCGCTCAGGAACGTCTGCAGGTCGACGGCTTCGCGCGCACGGCGATGCCGGCGCGGCCGGCCGCCTGCGTGTCCGCCGGCGGACTCGCCCGTTTGCCCGCTACCGGCGTCTGAACCCTGATCCGAGCCGCCGGATTGTCCGGGCGAGCGTCCGATACGTGACCGGTTACCCTGGCCGTTTTCGATCTGCGGCCACATGTCTTCGAACAAACTGTCGAACAGTCCGCCGTGAAAGAGGGACTCAAGCGGCGACAGACGGCGCTGATTGCGCGCCATGAACTCCATGTAATGCTCATTGCACAGCATCAGCTGACGACGTTGGCCGTTTTCGGTGATCGTGATCTGCGAAGTTGCCGGTTTGCCGCAAACGCTGCAAGTAGGCATGATGTTCTCCGTAGTGTTGACAGGGGATTGTCCCTGTCGTTATGCGCGCACAGCCTGACGAGTTCCGTCGCGAAGGCGGGGTATCGTCGAGGGCCATGGAAGCTGTCGAGCTGTCGGATGTCGCCGTGTGCACACCGCGCTATTTGATCTCGAGGCGCCGCTTGGCCGCGGGTTCATTCGCGGCTTTGGCACCCGCACGGTGAGCACGCCATTCTCGAAATTCGCCTCAGCGCGTTCGAGATCAACGCCAGAGGGCAGCGGAATGCGCGCTGGAACTGTCCGAACGCCCGCTCCACTCGGTAGCAGCCCTTCTCGTCGCTCTTCGATTCGATGCGCTTCTCGCCGGTCAGCACGAGCATGTCCTCAACGACTTCCAGCTCCACGTCCTCGCGCGTAAGTCCTGGCAATTCGGCCACGATGCGAAGCGCGTCGCCGTCGTCGACCACGTCGAGTCGCGGCTGAAAGCGGCTGGGACTGAAGTCGCCGAACCAGTTGCCAATCGGTCCCATCCCGCCGAACGGATCGCGTATGAGGTCGGTGAGAAGATGCAGCGGATCGGGCAGCGGCCAACGCGCCGCATCGAACGACGCCGGCCATGCGGACGCGGCCGCTTCTGAGGTAGCCGGCGCGGGGGCCTGCTGCGAGGGCGGGGCGTTCAGCTTCGCGCTTGCGCCCTTTTCCTCGGGACTCTTGCGCAGGAAGCGAAAGGGGTTCCACTTATCGAGGTCCAATAGCATCGCTATGCTCCTTGTTCCGATGAGCCGTAGGAGCGGCCCGAATCTTCAGTGACTGCCGCCTTAGCGCTCGCAGCCAATGTCAGCCCTTGGCATATTCGAACTCCGGCAGTTTCTTGAGGGCGTCCTTGTTGGCGCCAACCAGGATTGCCTTCGGCGCTATCTGCTTGAACTGCTGAACGGGAATGGCGACACGGTGCGCTGCGACGCCGAGAAAGCCGCCGACGTCGATAATCGCGGCCGAAAGCGAGCCATCGGGCGCGATAATCAGGTCGTCGACGCGGCCGATTTTTTCGTTCTTTTCGTTGTAGACATCGGTGTGAATCATCTTGGATGCGCGCCAACCTGTTGCGACGACTTGCTCTTCGGTGACGGTCACCCCGAGCGTCGCCTTGCCGGCAATGGGCGCATCCTGCGCAGTTGCGCCGCTGGCCGCAAAGCCACAGGCGGACAGCGCGAGGATGAATGACGACAGCCTTGCGGCCGATGCGAGGTTACTCTTCATGACGTTCTCCAAATGCGCAACGGACTACGTAGACGCCGGGCGCGGGATGCGCTCATGAGTGCAGCGGCGTGTTTTGCTGGTCACGAAGGACGGCGCTGCGCCAATTCCGTGCGCCGAGGCCAAGGACGAACAGAAGCGCACCCGTAATGAACGCGTAGGTGCCGATCATCCAGACGAGGGCAAGCGCTCCAGCACCCGGGACGGCCAGCACGAAGATGCCAAACAGAACCGAGAGGCTACCGATGAACAACAGCAGCCACTGCGTGCGGCCGCGTCTTTTCAGCCGAACCCAGGCGATGATGTCGAGCACTCCGGTGACGATGGCGTTTGCGCCCATCACGGTGATCAGCACGAGCGCCGTGATACCCGGCGCCACCACGGCGATCAGGCCCGAAGCGATCATGCACAGCCCGAGCAGCAAGGGAAGCCACCAGTCGGTGTGAATAGAACGATGTCCTATCGCTGCGCTGACCGCAGCGACGCCTCCGATGAGTGCATACGCCGCGAACATCGCGACCAAAAACAGCAGCGTGAGACCAGGCCAGCAGAGCGCGAGGAGGGCAAACAGGATTCCCGCGGCGCCACGCAGCGCGAGCATCCACCATGTGCGCGCGAGCAGTTCGTCCATCGTTTGGGCTCCTCAGCCGGATCGCGGAGATTCGGCTAACACGGTGCGTCCAATCAAGCCTACGTCCGCGAAGCGCACTGTTCTTTCGAGTTCCTGCCCAAAGGTGTCGGATTTCTGCGCTTGTTGGTTGCTCACCGATCCAGTCGAAGGCCCATCGCCGCATCGTCGGGGTATTGATGCGCAAGGCGGAAAGCGCGGGGCGTACACCCCACATATCGATGAAACACAGCGGTGAAATGCTGCTGCGTTTGAAAGCCGACGTGTGCTGCGATATCGATCAGCGGGAGGCTCCCTTCCGAAAGCATCGACTGCGCTAATCTCAATCTTTCGGTTGTCAGGTAGAAGTGCGGCGGATGCCCTGTCGCGTTCTTAAAAGCCCGCGCGAAATGCGACGGGCTCATGTGCAGAAGCGCGGCGAGGTCCTCGATCTGGATATTGTCCGCGATGTGCTCGTGTATGAAATGTTCCACGACGCTTAGCTTTGACTGGGTGAGGCTCGTACCCGCATCGCGCGTATTGGCGGTGTACCCATACCGGTGCACGAGATGAAGTGCGAATACGTTGGCGAACGCGGCGAGGCATCTAGGGTCCGGGCTACTGCCGGCATGTAACGCGGTAAGCGTGTCACCCGCTTCACGCAGAAAAGGGTCCCACGCCTTGAACCAGGAAGGGATCTCGCACGCCGTAGTGCCGAGCGCGTTTCGAGCGGTCTCTCTCAGCCTGGCCCAATGGAGCGCGATGACAAGGCCGCGCGGATCGTCATCATTGACGAGCTTGACACGAGCCCAGGCCGGCACGATCGCGATGAACGGCGCGCTGACGCTTAGATGCTGATAGGAGCGCGCGCTGCTGCGGACGGTGTTCGCGTGCGCGGTGGTCCGGTCCGCCGGGATGATACACAGGATCCATTGCGCCGAATTCAGGGCGCTGTCCGTGCACGGCGCACCGATCGAGTGGCAGCTAAGGTATTGCAACTGTGGAGGACGGTGTAGTTGTTCCATTGCGTGCGTCCTCTGAGAGGAGGCCTCACAGAATATGGAGGTTGAATGGTAGTGTTCAGCTTCCGTCTATGCCAGCTTGTTTCGTATGGTGTAAGGCATGCCTTTCGTACAAATGGTGGCAGAAATTCCACCGGGTTTGACCGGTCGCGCGCGGAACGCAGAGCCCGCAAAATAGGGTTTCGCCCGGTTTGTCCAGGTCTGTGCGAAGACCGTAAAACTTCAAGGTACTCGACGATCTCGACAGGAAGCGGGTGAATCAATCGCGCTTCTCGCGATCCCGCATGGCGCGCTCCGCAACCGCCGCATCGACGGGATCGTCGCGTTGCCGCATTAGCCAGTAGACGCTGCCAAGCGCGATCAGCGCGGCCGCGAGTGCGGCAATGCGACTTGGATCCGTGGCTGGGTCAAGGACGATGAACTTGCGTGCTATCGCGAGCATCGCCACAAGGATCACTGTCTTTACCTGCACGATGTGATCGCGTCTTAACATGACGCGGGTGATCGAATGTTTGAATTCCATCGCGATCAACAACGTCATCACCATCCCGAAAACCGCTTGAAAGATCGCATGATCCAGCGGATTGAGCGCACCCGACAGCAATAGCGCCACGACCGCCCGAATCAACTGCCACAGCGATACGACGATGATCACCGAGATCACGACGCTCAGGATGTGGGTGACGATCTGCTCGAAGCGCTCGTAGAAGGTCAGCACGCTCCATTGCAGCCGAAATTCGTTGAGCCTGACGCGAATTTGCGCTGGTTTGCTCATGGATCGGTCTGGAGGAAGACTTGGGTACTGGTGACGCCGATCATGGCGTGGATGGGAGTGACGGCGGCAGAGAAAGCCGACCCGGGCCCTTGATGTTGACCCATGCGAGCGGACGTTTCTTTCGCCTTCCTGCTGATTTTTTTCCCTTCCCTGCTGTGCATAAGGCGCCTCTTCGCGCAATGGAGCAATTGCTGCGGGAGGTCCATGCGGGCCGCAGGCGTGAACTCGCCGAGCAGGACGGCCTCTTCTCCAACGCCACGCGCACCTTGCCCATCACGCGTTGTCCAGCGTTGCTGCTGACGTTCGCGGGTTCGCCTTTTCGCAGGCGCTGAGCGCTAAAGGGGAAATTTCAGCAGCCTGCTAAAGATCCCGCCAGAGCGGTCGTTAACCTTGAAAAATTAACCTTTGATCTATATCGAGCGCTGCAAAGATTGCCGAAAGGGTGCATGGGCTTCGCGAACTTGCGATGAACAAGTTGCATTTCCGATCAAGAAAGACTCCGTGAAGAATCTCGAACCTCCCGTTCCGCTGGCACTACTGCGCGAGTCTTTCAACTGGCTCGCAGGCCTCTGCCGCGCGCGACACGCGTTCAGTGTCATGTTCATTATCGGGCTATGGTTGGCGCTTGGCGCGTTCGTGATCTGGGATGCGCGCATCGAGCTCTGCAGGGCGAGAAACCAGACCGACATATTGGCCGATGCCTTAGCAGCGCATACGAGTCGCGTGCTGCGCGAAGCAGACGAGATGGCAGCCGTCGTCGCATGGGAAGTTCAGAAACGCGGCCTGGGGCTCCCGCTATCCGATTACACGCCACCCGGATTATTGAAGCTCGACCCGTTCGAACAAATCTCAGTCGTCGACAGTCAGGGAGCGGTGCGATCATCAACCGCGCCTCGGTTTGACGGCGTCAATATTGCCGACCGCGAACACTTTGCAATTCATATCGACAATCCCGGCATCGGCCTCTTCATCGGTAACACAGTCGTAGGGCGCGTCAGCGGCAAGCCGTCAGTACAGCTTTCAAGCAGAATCGATGATTCCTCGGGCCGTTTTCTCGGGGTCGTGGTGGTTTCGATTGCCCAGTCGTATCTGACCGAATTCTACGAAGCCCTGCGCGTCGGCAATCGAGGGATGATTTCGGTCATAGGTACCGGGTGACTATGTCGTCCGTGCCCGACGAAGCGGTCCTTCGAACGCCGGCGATCTACAACTGCTCGAGGACGACCCACTGCGCAAGGCCTTGACTGCCACAAAGAGCGGGCACCTTTCGGGCGCCAGTCCGGTGGACGGCGTGTACCGAACGATGAGTTACAAACGACTGGCCGACTATCCGGTCGCCGTGGTCGTGGGATTTTCGGTCACGGATTTTCTGCGCGCGTTCAAGGGCCGCGCCCTGGCGCTGCTGCTGGCGGGGATCGTGCTGACGGTTCTCATCCTCGCTGCCGAAAAATACCGGGCTATCCTTCTCACGAAGATGAAGGTCGCCGACGCACGCGAGCGCGAGGCAGACAGCATCCGAGCGCTCAAGGCGCAACGGATCGAATCACTCTTCATGGCAGTACCGGACGCGACCGTAGGATTCTCGCCCGAAGGTGAGATCGACGGTTATAACCCCAATCTGCTCACGCTGCTTGGGTGGTCGGCGGACGATCTCCCACATGCCACCGCCGCAGTGCTGGCCGCCGCATTCTTCCGCGAAGACGAAAGCGCGGCACGCGATGAAAAGGCGTCGCGTATGGCATCGATGCTGTGCGATGTATCCGCCGATGGCGCCACGAGCGCTGTGTTCCAGCTCGATTCGTCGACACCTGCCGTCTATGAGCTTCGCGTGGAAAGACGATGCGGTTCTTCGATGGGGACCGTTGCGCTCTTTAGGGATATCACTGCGCAATCGCGAATCGCTGATAGCGAGCGCGATCTCGAAAGCACGCTCCAGGCAATCGGCGATGCAGTCGTGTCGGTCGACGAACGGGGGCGCGTCAAGCGCATGAATCTCGTGGCCGAAATCTTTTCCGGCTGGAAGAGTGCCGACGCCGTCGGCCGCCACCACACAGACGTCTTTTCGCTTATCAGTGCGGCAACTGGCGCTAGCGCTGCCGCTCCGATAGACGACGTGCTCATGACCCAGCAGGTGGTGCGCCTCGCGGATCGCCATACGCTCCTTTCTCTGAGCGGGGAAAGGAGAAACGTAACGCTTAGCGCGAGTCCGATTCGTGGGCACGGCGTTCGTGTCAACGGTGTGGTCCTGGTACTTCGCGATGTCAGCCGCGAATATGCCAACGAGAAAGCACTGATGGAAAGCGAAGCTCGCTATCGTCAACTCATTGCATTGTCGCCATACGCGGTGTTTCTGGGTCAGAATCGCATTATTAAATTCGCCAACCCCAAGGCGCTCGAGATGCTACGCGCGCACACGCCGCAAGAGGTGGTGGGGCGCTCTATCCTTGACTTTCTACATCCAGACAGCATTCCCGCCGTCGAAAAGCGCATGGCCCGATTGAACGATGAGCGGGCCGCGGTGCCGCCCATGGAAGAGAAATGGTTGCGCGTGGATGGGACAACGTTCATTGGCGAGGCGATGGCCGTCCCCTACGAAATGGATGGTGCACCCGCCGTGCTCGCCATGCTTCACGATATCAGCGGCCGCAAGGAAGCTGAAGCGCAACGCGACCGCCTCTTCAGTTTGTCTCGAGATCTGACCTGTGTCGTAGAACCGACCGGATATTTCAAGAGAGTCAATCCCGCCTTTTCCCGGGTGCTCGGCTTGAGTGCGGACGAACTGCTCGCCCGGCCTTTTATCGAGTTCGTCCACCCGGAAGACCGGGAAAGGACAGCAAGCAGAGTATGCGAGCTTTGCTTTGGTCCGCCGATGGATCACTTCGAGAATCGCTATCTGTGCAAGGACGGATCGTCTCGATGGCTATCCTGGAGCGCCGCCGAACTCGATGGCGTCGTCTACGCGACAGCACGCGACGTCACTGAGATCTATGAAGCAACCCGGCAGTTGGAACAGGCAACCGCGAATGCAGAGGCTGCATCACGAGCCAAGAGCGCGTTCCTGGCCATGATGAGCCACGAGATACGCACGCCCATGAACGGCGTCATCGGCATGACAGAGGTGCTTGCGCGTACTCAACTAGCGTGTGATCAGCACGATATGGTCTCGACGATTCGAGATTCGGGCCACTCGCTGCTCGCGATCATCGACGACATTCTGGACTTCTCTAAAATCGAAGCGGGCAAACTCGATGTCGAGCACGCCCCGGTTCCCATTGTGGAACTCGCAGAGAACGTGTGCGCCTCCCTCCTGCCAGTGGCTCAGCGGGCCGGCGTGAGCCTTTCAATAACTGTCGAGCCAGAAATGCCGGACATTGTACTGTGCGACGACACACGGCTCAGGCAGGTCCTTTACAATCTTGTCGGCAACGCGGTCAAGTTCTCGGGCAGACGTTCAGGACGAGTCGGGAACGTATCGGTTCGACTGGACGTCGATTCAAATACGCCGGGCGGAGTACGGATTCACGTCGCTGACGATGGCATCGGCATGTCCGAACACACGATAGCCGGCCTTTTCACGCCATTCAGCCAGGCAGAAGTCTCCACCACACGCAAGTTCGGTGGGACTGGGCTTGGTCTTGCCATTTGCCACCGGCTCGTCAGCCTCATGGGGGGGAAGATAACGGTGTCGAGCAATCCGGGGGTCGGTTCGACCTTCGTGGTTACGCTTCCTTGCCACGCGCCAGTATCCGGGCAGATAGACCGGCAACCGGACCTGGAAGGCATCACCTGCCTTGTGCTGCAGTCCATTCAGTACGACGCCGAAGCCATTCGTGCCTGGCTCACGCGCGCGCGCAGAGGTTTTCGTTGTCGACAGTTTAAACGGCTGCCAGCAAGCCTTCGAACTATCGTGCGACTCAATTCTGATCGTCAGAGACGACGGTCCGGCGCTGCAGCCGTTTGAACTGCTAGATCTGGGTGACGACGCGCCATCGGCCGTCGCTGAAGTGAGAATTGTTCAGGCAGCACACCGGGCCATGGACCTCGAAGGTCGCGGGATCGTTGTCATCGGAGCGGACGGATTGCGACGGCAGTCGTTCAGGCGTGCGGCAATGGTAGCGGTTGGCCGGGCGATGCCGGAGACGGCAGCACCGACTGCAAATGCGGCGTTGCTGGTCAAGGACGAGTCGTATCCAATGACAGTCGCAGGGGCGCGCGAGCAGGGACGGTTAATCCTCGTCGCGGAAGACGATGAAATCAACCAGAAGGTCATCCTTCGCCAACTTGCCCTGCTCGGTCACGTTGCCGAAGTGGCGAGTGATGGGGCCGAGGCGCTCGATCTATGGCGTCGTTCAACCTATGCACTCCTTTTAACCGACCTGCATATGCCGGAACTGGACGGCTACGAGTTGGCAGAGGCCATCAGGCGAGAAGAGGCGAGGAGAGGTGCGCGAATGCCGATCATCGCTTTGACGGCAAATGCAATACAAGGCGTGGCTGCCCGGTCAGTGGCTTGCGGCATGGACGGATACCTGACCAAGCCGTTGCAACTTGCGCGGCTTCAGGCCGTGCTCGAAAGGCATTTCCCCGATGTGAAGCATGCGCCCGAGCAGGAGATTCAGCCCCCGCGGCCAGGTGATGCGCGAACGCTCGGCGTAGACGCGAATGTGCTCAAGGGCATCGTGGGTGATGATCCCGAGGTCCTGCGCGAATTGCTCGGCGATTACCTTAAATCCGTACAGCATCTTGCTGTTGAACTGCGCGCCCATTGCCTGCAGGGCCGCGGCCGCGAGGCGGGGTCAGTCGCGCACAAGTTGAAGTCGTCGTCCCGCTCGATCGGCGCTACCTCGCTGGCCGATTTGTGCGCGGAGCTAGAGAACGCCGGTAAGACCGGCGACCTCGCTACATTGGTCCGATGGGTTGAACACTTCGATGTAGCGCTCGCCGTCGTCGAGCGCGAGATTGCATCGATGCTGCAATAGATATTCATTCATTAAGCGTTGCCATGTTGAAAACAGACTTCTCCCCGCAGAAAGCATCGATCCTCGTTGCGACGGATGCAGTCGCGGATGCCGAACTTGTCTTGTCACTCCTCAACGAGGAATTTGGCAACGTGCAAACATCCACGAAGCCAGAATGCTCGATTAGTGATTTCGAAGCGTACCGTCCTAGCGTGCTGATTCTCGCCTTCGACTCGCTCGAGGCGGCAAATCAGTACTGTCTCGACATTCACCGAGATAGCAAACACGCCCACGTCATACCCCATCGGACGCTGGTTCTGTGTTCGAAGCATGACCTCTGGCGAGCTTACGAGCTGTGCAAGAAAGAGCAGTTTGACGACTACGTGTTGTTCTGGCCGATAACAAACGACGCGCCACGTCTGCGCATGGCCGTGCACCATGCGTTGCGCCGGCTGAGCGCAACGCTCCATAACGAAGTGCCCGCGCATCAGCTCGCGAATCAGATTCATCCTCTGGCAGCGCTCGAACCGGAGCTGGCGCAGTTCATCTCGTCGGTCGGACAACAAATCGAGATCGCCGCCGCAACGCTGACGCAAGCAGTGCAGGCACAGGGCGATATGTCGAGCGAGCCTCGAACGAACAATGCGATGGAATCCGGCCGCCGTGCCGGTGCCGATCCAGATGTCGGCGAGCTGGCCAGCCTTAGAATGCAGCTTGGCGCGATGTGGGAAACGGTCGCGAGCTTGCGTGGCCTCGTCACTCGTGCTAGCCGCGAAATGAGCGCGCGTCTTGCGCCCGTGAATACGCTACTCGAGCTGTCCCGCCGCGTTCGACCGGTCATACTGATGGTGGACGACGATACGTTCCAGCACAAGCTCGTCGCGCGCGCGCTTTCCGAATATCGCGTCGATCTCGTTTTTGCGCATTCGGGCTCGGAAGTCATGAGTCTGCTCTGGCAGCATCGTCCAAATCTGGTTTTGATGGATATCGGATTGCCCGATGTGGACGGCATTGAGTTGACGCGCCGAATCCGCGATGTCGCCAACTTCTCGGGCATGCAGATTGTCATGCTAACGGGGCACAGCGAACGCAGCATGGTGCTGAACAGCCTCAAGGCGGGCGCCGCGGATTTCCTCGTGAAGCCGCTCGAGAAGGTCAAGCTCATTGAGAAGCTCGACAGCTTCGTTCCGATGACACGCTCGACGTGAAGGGCGGATTCATGATGCATGTGATGGTCGGCGCCAATGGGTCTGCGCAATGAGAGACTTCAATAAGAAAAGTCGGATTTTGGTCGTCGACGACGAGCCTTTCGCACTCAAGTTGCTAGAGACTCAGTTGACCCAACTCGGCCACGAGGTGATTCCTCACTGCAGTGCCGCCGACGCACTCCGTTCGTTGGAGCAAGAAAGCATCGCCGTCGATGTCGTGTTTTCGGATCTTCAGATGTCGACCATAGATGGTGTCGAATTCGTGCGTCGGCTGGTGACAATGGGATGGGACGGCAAATTGGTGCTCGTGAGTGGCGAAGACCCGCGAATTCTCAAGAGCGCCGCAAGGTTGGCCTCGGCCCATGGGCTGCGCGTACTGGGATCCCTGATGAAGCCTGCGACGCGTGAGCAGTTGCAGCAACGCCTTCAATCGCCGGCCGCCGTCGAGCGTCGGCCCGCGGTCCAGCAAAGGGCGCGCTACCAGCCTGACAAACTGCGTCGCGCGATTGCCGAAAACGAACTGACCGCGTACTATCAGCCGCAGGTGGCGATTTCCTCCGGAGCGTTGCACGGCGTCGAAGCGTTGGTGCGATGGCGACATCCGCGGGATGGAATCGTTACGGCAGAGCACTTTGTCGGCTTGGCCGAGCAATATGGTCTTGTCGACGACCTCATGCGAGCCATCTTGCCGTCCATACTGGTTCAAGGCGCGCACTGGCAGGCGCAAGGACTGGATATGCGCCTTGCTGTCAATTTGTCGATGGACAACCTGACAGCGCTCGATTTCCCGGACTTTGTGGTCGGCGCCGCAGATGCCGCGGGCTTTCCGCTCTCGAGACTGGCGCTTGAGATAACAGAGACGCGATTGATGCAGGACCGCCTCATATCGCTCGACATCATCACGCGGCTGCGCCTGAAGCGAATCAGTTTGTCCATAGACGATTTTGGAACCGGTCACGCATCGCTTGCGCACCTTCGCGACATCCCGTTCGATGAGCTCAAGATAGACCGAACATTCATCCACGGCGCATGGCACGATGAGTCACTCAAAGCGATCGTCAACGCCAGTCTTTCACTTGCTCAACAGATGAACATGTGTGCGGTTGCCGAAGGAGTGGAAGATTCCAGCGACTGGCAATTTTTGAAGGGGACCTCCTGCGACGTCGCACAAGGTTATTTTATCGGACGTCCCATGCCTCCTGAACGACTGGCATCATGGTATATCGAATGGATGTGTCATCAGCGGGTCTGAGGGGCCGTGCTGGAACACTTACCTCTATGGACCTGCTGCACCTCAGGGTACGCAAATTGAGCTTGAGGCCGGTACACCGCATCATGCGGGCGCACTCAGTGCCGAGCGGACCACGCGTGAAAGCTCGTCGAGCTGAAATGGCTTGCGCAGCGCCGTAAAGCGCTGATCAGTGATTGTCGAAATATCGACATCTGCGTAGCCCGTGGCCAGGATTACCGGCAAATTCTCTCGAAATTCGCGGGCCTTCTCTATGACCTGCAATCCGTTCATACCTGGCATGGCATAGTCGACCATCAGCAGGTCAGGGTCGTCGACGCGAAGGCGCTCGAGACCGCCGGCGCCGTCACGAGCTTGAGAAACGGTGTACCCGAAAGCCTGCAGGCATTCGACAAGCATGCTTCGGACTTCCTCGTCGTCCTCGATGACAAGGATATGGCGCCCCTCCACAGCGCGGTTGTCCAGGTTTGAACCCGCGGCGATTTCCTGCGCTTCCTTCTCCACGCGCGGCAACCACATCTCTACAGTGGTGCCTTTTCCCACGTCGCTCTCAATGCGCGCAATACCGCCCGCCTGCCGTGCGATTCCGTACACTTGGCTTAGCCCCAGTCCGGTACCCTTGCCGACCGGCTTTGTCGTGAAGAACGGGTCGAACACGCGAGAGAGGACACCTGGCTCGATGCCGGTCCCGGAATCGCTCACACTGACGACAACGTAGCGCCCGGCGGCAAGTGTTTCGTCCGACGCGGCTCGCTCGCCTGCGTGGATGGAAAGGCGTCCGCCGCCCGGCATGGCGTCACGCGCGTTAATGGCGAGGTTGAGCACGGCGAGCTCCAACTGATTGGCGTCCGCCAGCGTCCAGAGATCTTCCGCGTCTGCATGTGTTGAGAACGCGATGGCCGGTCCCAGCGAGATCGAGATGATGTCACGCATGCCCTGGAGCAGCGAAGTGACGTTCACGGCCTTCAGGTCGAGGTTGCTCGTGCGTGAGAACGTGAGCAACTGGGCGGTGAGCTTGCCTCCACGCTCAGTGGCGCGTTTGATCGTCGCAGCCATCTTGCGCACCCGCTCGTCATCGCTCAGGCGAGCAAGCAACTCGGCGTTGGCCATGATGACATTGAGAAGATTGTTGAAGTCGTGAGCAATGCCGCCCGTCAGTTGGCCCAGCGCTTCCATCTTCTGCGACTGCACGAGCACGGCTTGCACCTTGGCGCGCTCGTGAATCTCTTTCATGAGCCGATCATTCGCCGATGCAAGCTCACGCGTGCGTTCGCTGATACGACTTTCGAGCGATTCATTCAGGTGCTCGAGCGCTTCTTGCGCTTTTACGCGTTCGATCAGATGTTGCTCGGATTCCGCCAGATGCTTGCGCGACTCATACTGCCGGGCGCGGGCGCGCAGGGACGATGTCACCGCGCGACGCAAAGTCTCGGAGTTCAAGGGCCGTTCGAGAACCAGTACGTTCCCCAGCCGTTCGAGCAGGTGCAGGCTCGCCGCGGAACGACGTTCGGCGAGACGCCCTGAGAGCAGGATGACGGGGAGATCGGACCAGGCAGCTTGATGTTCGAGCCACTCTCCGAGTGCTCGGGCGCTATCGTCCTTGATGGCCTCTTCCGTAATGATCGCAACGCCCGCGCCCCTTTCGAATTCCTTTAACAGATATCCTGGGTCAAGACAGGAGACGCAGATTCGGCTGTCGCTCGCAAGAACGTCGGCGATGACATCAGCGTCGCGGCCGAAGGGAGCCATGATGAGAACGCGAAATTCCATGGTGCTAGTCGGCTGACGGATCCTGCTTGCTTGACGAAGGAGGCAGCATAGCCGTCTCCCCCTGGTATCTGGGTAGCCCGCCCAAAATGCCGTCAAAGTCGCGCAATGCCTCGCCGACGATCAGGCCGCCACTGCCAAGCTGGAACTGGCGAATCGAGCGCTCGTGTCCACTCGCGCGACTTTTGACCGCGGTGACCGCAGTGAGCACTTCACCCCGACGCTCGAAGTAGCGGAACAGTACGACGACATCGCTGAGATAGCTGATATCGACGTCGCTTTGAATTTCGCCGATGACACCGTGCTGTCCCAGGACAAGCATGGTGATCACGCCGCGCTGGTTCAAATAGGTGAGTAATTCATGCATCTGCAATAGCAAGAAGCGCTCTCCAGGCATGGCTTGCAAGAACGCGTTGAGGCTATCAATGGCGACGAAGCGCGCATTGTCCTGCTCAACGTTGCGACGCACATCGCTGGCGAATTCACCGGGCGAGATCTCGGCGGGATCGACCTGGCGCAGAGTCAGCAACCCACTTTCCAGGTGGCGCCCGAGATCGATGCCGAGGTTGGTTAATCGCCTTAGCAGCGTGGTTCGCGTCTCGTCAAAGAGATAGTAGACGCAGGCTTCTCCGCGCTCGAGTGCGGCCAGCAGACACGAGGCGACGGTGGTTGTTTTACCGACTCCCGATGGCCCGACGAATAGCGTGTTTGTGCCCGGAACGAGGCCGCCGCCGAGGAGTGCATCGAGCCCTGATGTCCCAGTGCTCAAAGCGTTCGCCGAATAGTCGCTGTGATGCTCCGCGGCGACGAGACGGGGATAGACCTTGATGCCCCCCGTTTCGAGCGTCATGTCGTGATAACCCTCGCGAAACTTGATACCGCGCATCTTGGCAATGCGCAGCCGTCTGCGTTCGCCGCCATAATCGTGCACCAAGTTATCGAGGCAGATGACGCCATGCGCGATGCTATGCAATTGGAGATCGCCGGGTTCCGAGGTGTTGTCATCGAGCAGCATCACCGTGCAGGCTCGGGTGGCGAAATAGCGCTTCAGGGCGAGGATCTGACGACGGTATCGCAGCGGGCTCTGCGATAACATTCGGAGCTCGGACAGGCTGTCAAAGACGAGGCGGGCTGGCTGCAAGTCGTCGACCCGTGCGATGACGTCCCGGACGGTTTCGCCCAGTTCGACTTCCGCGGGATGCAAGATCGTTTGTTCGTAACGAGGATCGAGGCCCTCATCCGTGAGCAGTTCGATAATCGTGATGTGAGCGGTGTCCCAGCCGTGGCTTTCAGCGACGGCCACGAGTTCGGCCTTAGTCTCCGACAGAGTCACGTACAAGCCTGGTTCGCCGACCTCAGCACCCCTGAGTAAGAACTGCATGGCCAACGTGGTTTTTCCCGCGCCCGGTGCGCCTTCAATGAGGTACATGCGGTGGGCCGTCAACCCGCCGCCCAGGATATCGTCCAGGCCGTCGATGCCCGATGAGATACGGCCAGGATCTGGTTGATTGATCGTCGCTAGCATAGGTTTCAAGCGTGTTGTGTGTTCCGTTGGCCGCTGTGGAATGCAAAAAATGGGCCAAGTTTGCGCCAGCACGCACGAGCAAACATCGGGACAAGCTCAGACGCTCGCACGGAGCGCGACCGCACGCGGTGTTGCCGCACTTTCGGACAAGCTGGATAGCCCGCTACACTGCAAAGTCACCGCCGGTCTTGCTCTTGCCGCACCGGATACGATGGCCTGACATCACTGTATCGGTGGCACGGCACCGATCTTTTCCGCAAGCATGCGTTCATACACCCCGAAGTGCAGGTCGACTTCTTCCTGGGCCACGATCCGGACAAAAATATTGATCTGGTCCGGCACAAGGCCCATCACCGTTGCGATCGCGGCCTCCAGTTGCGGCGCGCAGATTCGATCCTCCGCCAAGGTAGAGCCGACCGTGATGTCGTAGGTCTTCTCTTGTCGGAAGACGATGTCGACGATGCGCGCCCGCGCACTCATATTGTTGTCGACCGCGGTCCGCGTCACTTCAGCGAGTTGGTGCATGACTTCGGTCGGGAAGCCTTTGGCCGAGCGCAGCCGGATGCGGTGCTTGCCCAGCGTGCGCCAATCAGTATCGAATTCCACGATGTCCTCCGAATCAATCTGTTTGCGCGGACGATATGGGCAAAGCGACGATTTTCAAGCCGTACCAGCGGTGGCGCGTCTAATGTCATCGCTCGCCCTTGAAATTCCTGCTTCGTAACCTATCTTAGATTTCGCTCAGGCAGTCGCGCCGGCAGTCCGGCGCGCTGCGTGTTTCGATTTGTTTGTCCGTGGCACGGCAGACGAACTGGAGCGCGTAGGCCGGTTCGTCTTCCTGCTCGTTTAAAGGAGGAATTGACCATGAGCGAACTCAACTTTGGGACCGACCTCTTTAGCGAGTTCGACCGTCTGCAACGGCAGATGGCGGGCCTCTTCGGCGGTTTCCCGTCCAGCATCCGTTCCGGGCCCTCTGGCGCCTTCCCGCAGATCAACATCGGTTCAACCGACGACTCGATCGAGATCGTGGCGTTCGCCCCGGGTGTCGACCCGCAGAAACTCGACGTATCCATCGACAAGGGGCTGCTGACCATCAGCGGCGAGCGCGAGCCTTCGCAGCCGGAAGCAACTGGCGACGACATGCGCACCTACGCGCAGGAGCGGTTCGTCGGTACTTTCCGGCGCGTCATTGAACTCCCGCAGCACGCTGACCCCGACAAGGTCTCGGCGCAATACACCAATGGCTGCCTGAGCGTGAGCATCGGCAAGCGGGAGACGTCCAAGCCGCGGGCCATCACGGTGCAATGAAATCGTTATCGGATTGAGGAGAACATCATGAATGACACGATGCAGCTTGCGAAGAAGGATGAAACGGAAGTGGCCAGGCGTGAAGGCGACCCGTCGCAACGTCGCATCACGCTGACGCCGCCCGTGGACATCTTCGAGAACAGCCACGGCGTGACCCTGTGGGCCGATTTGCCCGGCGTGACAAAGGACCGACTAGAGGTAAAGGTACACGACGGCACCCTATACATCGAGGCGGAAGCGGTGGTACCTACGCCGGCAGGGCTGCGCTTGCAGCATGCGGAGATTCGTCGGCCTCACTTCGCGCGGGCGTTCTCTCTTGGGGCTGACCTGGACGCTTCGAAAATCGATGCGAACCTCAAAGATGGCGTGTTGAAGCTAGCGATACCACGCCGCGACGAAGCCCGGCCGCGCCGAATCGAAGTACGGACGGACTGAGCCCGCGGGCCGGCAACAACGGTAGGGCAAGGAACCGGTGGTGGCCGTCTGGCCGCCACCCGCACGATTGATATCGGCTAAAGTGTTCTGCTTGCACTGCGCGAGGAGTTATTGCCTTCCGCAAGCTCGTATCAAGTCATCGATCCCGGTTCGGAGTCAGATCGCCGAGCCCGAATCTTAGCAGCCGCAAAAACTCGGGCCCCAGTTCGTCGAGGCGGTTGACACCGAGTAGCCCCATATCGGCATGAATCTCGGCCTTGACGAGACCGATGGCATGCTCCACGCCCACCTGACCGCCCACGCTCGCCGCGTAGTTCATCGGTCGCCCGATAAAAGCGCACTTTGCGCCGAGAGCAACTGCCTTCAGTACGTCGGTGCCGCGGCGAAAGCCGCTGTCGATCATGAGCGGCATGTTCGGGCAGGCTTCCACGATGTCACCGAGCATGCGTATCGGTGAGACTGAACCGTCGAGCTGTCGGCCACCATGGTTGGACACGATGATGCCGTCTGCCCCGAGATTGCGCGCAGCCACGGCATCATCCGGATGCAGGATGCCTTTGATCACGAGCGGGCCCTTCCAGCGTGCGCGGATTTCGCCGATCGCATCCCAGTCCAGGTGCTCACGCCCGCTGAAATCCCGGTTGGCCCGACGCGAGAGCAACGGCTCGCCTCGTTGTGCCGAAGCATTCTCGAAATGCGGCATGCCGTGACGAAGCCTCGTGCGCAGGAGCGTGAAGAGAGACCAGGCCGGATGTGTCAGGCCGTCGAGTAACAGCTGAAAGTTTGGCCTGAGCGGAGTTCTGAAGCCGTTGCGCAAATTGTTCTCCCGATTGGGCACCACCGACGAGTCCACGGTGACGACCAGCGTTGATACGTTGGCGGCGCTGACTCTGTCCACCAGCGCGCGCATCTCCTCAAGCGTTTTTGGCATATACACCTGAAACCATGTTCCCGGCGCGGCATCGACGACTTCTTCGAGCCGGACGAGCGACGCTGCACTGAGTATCATGGGTACGCCGCATGCGCGTGCCGCCTGCGCCTGTGCGAGGTCGCCCCGGTAGCCCGTCAACGAACTGATGCCCATTGGGGCGATGCCGATTGGGGACTCGTAGCGTACGCCGAAGAGTTCAATCGACTGGCTTCGCTGCGACACGTTGCGCAATACGCGCGGAACGAAGCCGAGTTCGTTGAACGCCGCGCGGTTGTCCGCGAGGGACGCATTGTCTTCCGTCGCGCCCGCGACGTAGCCGAAAAGAGGGCGCGGCAGCTTGCGTCTGGCCGCTGCTTCGAAATCGGCGAGCGACAGGAAGCCGCTCATTCGCCGGGAGACGCTTTTGGATTGCCTATTCATGATCATGCCGCGCAACGACCTTCAGTTTTCCAGTAGCCCCGCGCTTATCCGTCTTGCTCGCGTAGGGCGAGACGAGCGCGGGGACCGTTCGAATATGCCTGGGAGTGAGAACAGGCTTCTGCGCGCATCAGCGCGTGGCCGTGACTGGATTGCTTCCGTCGCGTCCCGCAAGACCCAGTCGGAACCACACGACGAGCGCCCCAATCCCGAGCAACAGCAAGCTGATCGCGGGCACGAGCATCGGCGCTGACGTACTATGCATCGTCTTGCCGACCCACGGCATGATGTTCTGCGCCAGGAAGCCGCCGACGCTGGAGCCCGCGGCGATGACCGCGAGCGCCGCGGCGCCGCCCGCGCCTTTCATGAACGATGCGGGCAAGAGCCGCGGCGGCAGTGCCCAGAAGCACGGGATCATCAGATACAGGCACGGCGCGCCGAGAGAAAGCGCCGCGAAACGCACCGCATTCGAAAACGGCCCGACGCTTGCGACGAAGCACAGAATGCCGAGAAACGCGGCAGCGAACGCTGCCATCAGCACGGTTCTAGGCGTGCGCAAGCGGCGGGGGAGCCAGAGCAGCATGAGTGAAGTCAGGAACCACGGAATCATGTTGAGCATACCGTTGACGCTGCTCGAGACGCCAAAGCCGCGGACAAGTGTAGGGAGCCAGTAGGCGATACCGTAGATCGCAATGGAGATCGTGCCATAGCCGACCGAAAACAGCGCCACGGTCACGAGCGAGTTGAATGACCAGGCGCCGCCGGTTGCCTGGACCGGCGCAGGATCACGGCGCAGATTGTCCTCGATGATTTCCTTCTCGCGCTCGGAGAGAAAGCGCGCCGAGCGCGGATTGTCCGGCAGGAAGTACAGGGAGACGAACGTCAGCAGCACGGCGGGCGTGCCCGTCGTAAGAAACACCCACTGCCAGCCTTCAAGTCCAAGCGAACCATGCAATTCGAGCGAGAAGCCTCCGATCAGCGAGCCGAGCATATTGCCCATGCTGCTGCCGAGCGTGAGCAGTCCGATGATGCCGGTGCGCTGGCGCTCCGGAAACCACATGCCGAGATAAAGAATGATGCCGGGATAAAGTCCCGCTTCGGCCGCGCCCAACAAGAAGCGCAGCACTTGGAACGCTGTTTCGGACGGCGTCCACGCCAGCAGCAGCGTCGCGACGCCCCACGTGAACATGATGCGCGAAATCCAGCGGCGCGCGCCATACCGATGCATCGCCAGATTGCTCGGCACCTCGCACAACAGGTAGCCGATGAAGAACAGTGAAGATGCGAACCCGTACGACGCCTCGCTCATATGCAGGCTCGTGAGCATCTGCAACTTGGCGAATCCGATGTTCGCGCGGTCAATATAGGCGGTGAGAAAGATCGCGATGAGAAGCGGGACGAGCCGCCACGCCACGCGCGTGAAAAGTTGAGCTTCCAGACTACGGTTTGTCACTATGGTCTCCATGCCCGGCGGCTTTCACCGCTCGCCGTGGCGCTTGACGTTATTGTGGCTGCGCGGCGCAGTGAAGTCGTCGCGTCACTGTTCCGGCAAAATGGGGCTGGCGCGCGTCGTGGCGCCCCAGCCCGGCCTACTTGCTGCGGTTTGCTTGCCAGGCCTCGAATTCCGCGCGCGTCGATTCGTCGGGCGGATAGAGGCCGAACGTGCAACGGCCTTCGCGCACTCGCGCATCGACCCAGTCCTCGAAAAGCGTCATCGCGGCCGCTTCCTCGGCGATGTCGTTCGCGAGGTGCGCGGGAATGACGACCACGCCTTCGGCATCGCCGACGATGATGTCGCCGGGATACACGGCGACATCGCCGCACGCGATCGGCACGTTCAGATCGACCGCATGGTGATGGATCAGGTTCGTCGGTGCGGACGGACGGGCCGCATAGCACGGGAAATCGAGCGCGCGCAGATCCGGCGTATCGCGAAATCCGCCGTCGGTGACGATTCCGGCGACGCCGCGCATCTTCATCCGCGTGATAAGGATGCCGCCCGCAGAAGCGGCGCGCGGATCCTTGCGGGAATCGACGACCATCACATGACCTGCCGGAATTTCTTCGATGCCGCGCCGCTGCGGGTGACTGCGATCGGTGAAGACGGACATGGTGTCGAGGTCCTCGCGCGCCGGAATATAACGAAGCGTGAACGCCTCGCCGACCATCCGGGCCGCCGCTGGATTGACGGGTAGCACGCCCTGAACGCAGACGTTGCGCAGGCCCCGCTTGAAGAGTGCAGTGGTCAAGGTCGCCGTGCTGACGCCACGAAGGCGCGCGCGGTTCTCGTCGGTGAGCGAACGGGTGATATTCACTGGAACATCCTGTTGGAGGTGAGGCGAGGTGGGCGACTCGTCAGAACTTGTGGCGCACGGCGAAACGAATGGCCGCCTGCTGGTCCGACGCCGATGGAGTGAGGCCGTTGAGCGCAGCGCGTGCCGCGTGGCCAGTCGAGTCGGTACCTGATGCGTGTTGCAAGACGCCGATCAGATAGAAGTCGGTTCGCTTGGAGACCGCGTAGTCGGCAGCGAGCGCGCCTTGGTGATACCTGGCGTCATGTGCGCCGCTGTTTTTCGTGTAGCTGTAGGCTGCGCCGAGCGACAGCGCCGGCGTCAATTGATACTGGAAGTCAAGTTCGGCGCTGTTGAAGGTTGCTGTGCCGCTCGCTCCCGCGGCGTTCAAGGCGGATACCGTGCCGCTCAGGTTCTTGAACTTGGTGTTGGAGTAAATGGCCCCCAGCGTCGCATGGCCGATCGCGTAGGTCACGCCGGCTCCAATGATCTGCTCGGTTTGCGCCGACGCATAGCCGTTGATTACGGGCGAACTGCCGAAGTTGTTGCTCGCCGCCGTGGCGCCGACCGCCGTGCCGAAAAACGAAGCATTCGGGTTGCGCGCGTTGAGATATCCCGCGCCCACGTTGAGCGGACCGCTCGAATAGCCCACGCCCATGGACCAGATCTGATTCGCGCCGACGCTACCGGGAACGCCGCCGAAGCTATAAAGCGCTTCAGCCGAAAAACCGTTCGACGTGACGGTGCGGTACTTGATCGCATTGTTCACGCGGTTCGCGTTGTTCAGATTGTCGACGTCAGCCGGATGTGCGCCGATGCTCCCCGAGAACATCGCGCTAGGCATCAGTGCATGCACATAATCGACGACCGGATCGTACTGGCGGCCGAGGGTAATCGATCCGAATTTCGTGGAGAGTCCGACATAAGCCTGGCGACCAAATTCCAGTGAGCCTTGGCCCATCCTGCCGTTGTTCACGTCAAAACCGTTCTCCAGCACGAAGATCGCTTTGAACCCGCCACCGATGTCCTCCACGCCGCGCAACCCCCAGCGACTGCCGCTGAGTATGCCGCTGGAGAGGCTGAGCAGGTTATGCCCGTTGCCCACGCTCGTTTGCACATTGCTCGTGTAGTTCACGCCTTCGTCGACGACGCCGTATAACGTGACGCTGCCTTGAGCGTGCGCCTTGCCGGCGGCCATCAATGCGCATGCGGCGGCGACCCCTGCCAGCGGAAGGTGTTTGAAGTAGGTTCGGACTTGGACTTGCTCTTTCACTGAATGTCTCCGGTTTGTAATTGGTTCGTATCGAAAGCGAGACGTGTAACGCTCATTGGTCGGAAAATCAGGTTGTCAGACAAAGTAGAGAAAAGAACGGTGGCACCCACACTGGGCATAGGTGCCGCCGTGTTAGTCGTTGCGAGGCAGGTCGATGCCTTGGCGCTTTGCCGCCGCGCGCAGATGGCGCTCGGCCGAGGCGGCTGCCTCGTTGCAATCGCCGCGTTCGATGGCGTCGAAAAGTTCACCGTGCTCGCGCCAAGCGAAGTCGCCCGCGTGGTGCGCCGTCTTTTCCCACTGCGCGCGCCGCGCTATCGCGAGCTGGCTATGCAGGAAGTCGTGGAACGCGACAAAGTACTCGTTTTTCGTCGCCGCCGCGATGGCGCGATGAAAGGCGACATCCGCCGCCGATGCCGCTTTGGAATCGTTGCGGTTCTTTTCCATTTCGCGGATCGCGTCACTCATGTGCTTGAGGTCCGCGCGTGTACGACGTCGCGCGGCCGCGGTGGCTGCCTGCGTTTCCATCCACAGACGAAGCTCGAACAATTGCGGGAGATTGATGCGATTGCCGTCGTGGCTGGGAAGGCGGAAAACCGTGCCCGAAGGCGTGTCCGAAATAAACGATCCGGCGCCCCGGCGCGCGGTCAGCACCCCGTCGGACTTCAACTGAGCGATCGCCTCGCGGACAACCGAGCGGCTGACATTGAGCCGCTCCGAGAGTTGCTGCTCGGTCGGCAAGCGAGATTCCGCGGGGAAGTTGCCCGCCTGAATCTCAGCGCGGATCGCTCCTACTACCCGCTGCACCAGCGAGTCAGGTCTTTCAAGCTCGAGCATTGCGTAGACGATTGATCAGGTTGTCGGACAATACCGCGTTACACGCGCCGTGTCAACGCCGATGGGCTCGGGGAACTACGGCGCTCGGAAAGCTCGACCGTCGTCACCGTTGCCATTGCCCGAGCGCTGGCGTTTGCCTGGCGGCCTCGTATACCGTTCACAAACGTGGCGAAACTGTCCTACGATATCGGCTTGTGGCTATTAGACATATGGCAGACTTCGATAGTCTGTCAACGGAGGGCAGGCGTGGAAGACTTTCAAGTGCTCGATCACATCACGGACGGCGTAATGTTGCTCGACCGGCAGTGGAAGTTTCGACACGTCAACCGCACCGCTGCGCGGCTGTTCAAACGTCCGTCGACGGAGTTGATCGGTCGCGAAATCTGGGCTGAGTATCCCGACCTTGTCGGATCGAGCTACGAGAAAGCTTATCGGCAGGCTGCCGAGACCGGATTGCCTAGCACCACGACTGAGTTCTACGCGCCGCTCGATACCTGGTTCGAAGCGCGGGCATTCCCCTGCGAATCCGGCATCACCGTGCTGGTGCGCGATGTTACCGAGGCGCGCGCGATGTCGGCGCGTTTGTCGGAGCAAGCCACGCATGATGCGCTCACCGGCCTCATTAACCGCCGGGAACTGCTTACCCGCCTTCACCGTCTCGTCGATGATTGCACCGCCGATTCCGTCGATGTGCTCTTCATCGACCTCGACCGCTTCAAAGAAATCAACGATTCGTTTGGCCATGCGGCTGGGGATGAAGTCATCCGCGTGATCGGCGAGCGTCTTTCTGGCTTGCTCGGTGAACGAGCCTATGCGTCGCGGATCGGCGGTGACGAGTTCGTGGTATTCCTCGTTGACGCGCCCGAAGACGACGCCGCGCGCGTTGCTCGCAACATCATAGGTCGGTTGCGGGAGCGCATTGAGACGCCGTCCGTGCGCGCGTCGGTAAGCGCAAGCATCGGGTTGGCGCGGTACCCCATGTCGGCGGCGAGTGCCGACCTGTTGCTGCGCAATGCAGACACCGCCATGTATCAGGCGAAGCGCCTGGGCGGTTCGCATGTGTGGTCGTTTAGCAAGGAGGACGCGCAGCGTCTCTCGCATCGCCTTCGGCTACGCGCGGATCTGGAGAGTGCTAGCGCGGCGCGCCAGTTCGAATTGCATTATCAGCCGCAACTGAACTTGGACACCGGCTGTATCTATGGTGCAGAAGCGCTCTTGCGATGGAACCATCCCCAACTAGGGCTCCTTGCGCCTGCCGCTTTCCTCGATGTCCTGCTCGATTCGCCAGCCTACGAGGCGACGGCCGAGTGGCTGATCCAACACGCATTACGCCAGGCGGCGGAATGGCAGGTCGCCGACCGTATGCGGTTCAAGGTCGCCGTGAACCTGTCGGCTGAGATGATTCAGAGCTCCGATCTTGCTGCATTGGTCTCGAAGGCAACCGAGGCGGCCGGCGTATGCGCTTCAGTACTCGACATCGAAGTGACTGAGACGGTCATCGTGAGTGACTTCGTGGCCGTTTCGCGCTCGCTCGCAGCCGTCCGGGAACTGGGCGCGACCGTCTCGCTCGACGATTTTGGCACCGGCTACTCGAGCCTTTCGTACCTGACCAAGTTGCCCGTCGACCGCATCAAGATCGATAAGTCGTTCGTGCAGCAACTCTCCGTCGATGAGACTCGCCGGCAGGCTCGTGCGACGATTGAAGCGATGGTGGCGCTCGCTCGCGCCCTTGTTATGGAAACGGTAGCGGAAGGCGTGGAGAATGAGGAGCAACTCGCGTTCGTCAGTAAGCTTGGGTGCGATGCCGCGCAAGGATACTTCATCGGCAAGCCAGTGCCCGCTGCCGGCATCGATCCTTATGCAAAGATCCAGTTGGCTGCACGGGCCACGTCGTCGTCACATAGAGCGGTTGCTGCTCGTAAAAGTCGATAGCCGTCGAAGCTTGCACTTCCGTTGAACGTGGGCTGCGGCTGGCGACGCGCCGTCGGAGATGGCGAGCGACTGGCCGTTGCACCTCGTCAAGAAACGCTCGGGGTACCCAGAGTTGAACGGCCGAGTTGGGTCGACTGCTGGCCGACGAGGCCAATCTATGGCCGACCTCGCGCGCCGTCCACGTCTGGCCGGGCTCGGCCATGTGCAATCGTTGGTTTCGACGGCATGAAAGGACAGTCGAACGGCGGCTTTCCACCGTATAGCTGTCCGTCACCCAGCTATTGTGATCAAGACATCTCCGTGCGCTGACTAAATCCCCCGATAATTTGGCCGCTGTCCTCGGTGATGCGGATCGTGCCAAACCGAGACCTGACGTTGAATGAGCTGCTTCAGCGGCTTCACACTGCCTTCTAACGCGACCGGACAAGCAGTCAAATCAACGCTACATACGGCGGCCGTAAATCAAAGTAGTTGTGCTGACAGTTCAACCGGAAAAACTAACCTGTTCATCGCAATTGAAGTCGTACCGCTTGCCTTACTCGACCTTCGCTTTGTCCGGTGCGCGCGCGGCTATTTCGCACGCGAGTTGAACAAAAGCGCCTGGCGCAGCGGGCGGGTTGGGTTCCTTCCACGCGAGGTACAGTTCGCTTTTCGCGTGTTGCTCGCGCAGCGGACGATAAACGACGTTGTCCATGTGCGTTCGTTGAACCGACGCAGGTACGAGCGTCACACCAAACCCGGCGCTTACGAGGCCAAGGGACGCGTAGATCTGTCCCATTTCGAAGCTCGTGGAAGGAGAGAAGCCGGCCAGTGCGCACAACTGGTTGATGGTGGCATGATAGTCCGGCGCGACGTCTTTCCGGTAATTGATGACGCGCAGGTGCATACAGTCCTTGATGGAAATCTGCCGTCTCGCTGCGAGAGGGTTGTCCTTCGCGATGGCAACGTAAAACGGCTCCTGAAGCAACAAGACGCTGTTTAGTTGGGTATCCGGCGGCAAAGAGCGAACGAAGGCCAGATCGACGTCCCCTCGATCCAGCGCATTGATCTGTTCCGCAGAGGAAAACCATCGAAGTTCGACTGTCACGGCGGGGTAACGCTGCTGGAATTCACGCAAGAGCGGCGGCAGCAGCGTGTACGCGATGTGCTCAAAGAATCCGACCGCCACCCGGCCGATTTCCCCTCTTGCTGCGCGTTGTGAATCCACGATCGCGGAGTTCGTGTCCGCCAGAATTCGCCTAGCCCGCTCTTCGAAAACCTGGCCCGCCGATGAAAGGAACACGCGTTTGCCCCGGCGCTCGAAAAGCGAGACGCCGAGTTCCTCTTCCAGTTCCCGTATCTGCCGGCTCAACGGTGGCTGGGCCATGTGAAGTTCCTCCGCCGCCTTCGTGAAGTTGAGTGTACGTGCCACCGTCAGAAAGTAGCGAAGATGACGCAGCTCCATTTGGAACCTTTTAGGTATCGATACGCAACTTATTATATCTTTTACATTGGACTCTACGGGTCTTAGGATCGTGACATCACACCAACAAGTAGGAGATGCCTCATGAAACTTACCGCGTCGCAATTGGAAGCGTACGAGCGCGATGGATTCGTTGTTCTGACGGAGCTTTTCTCGGCAGACGAAGTCGAGCATATGAAGAGCGAGTTGCGCCGGATTCAGAAGATTGACACCGACCATCTCGTCCGTGAAAAAACGGGCGGCATCGCGAAGACGATCTACAAAGTTCACGAAGCAGAGAGTCCGACGGCATCGGCGGTCTTTCACTCCGCAGTGCGCTCCCCCAGATTACTCGAGCCGGCACAACAACTGATCGACGATCCCGAACTCTACGTCTATCACACGAAGTGCAATCTGAAGACGGCTATCGACGGCTCCGTCTGGCAATGGCATCAGGACTTCGGAACCTGGCATATCGACGGCGTGAAAGAACCGCAGATGACAACCGCGTTGGTCATGCTCGACGAGCCGACCGAAATGGGAGGATGTCTCTACTTCATCCCGGGAAGCCACAAGCTTGGTTCACTCGATCCGACGTTCGATGAGGCAACCGGTTACCGCTTCTACGTTGTACCCAAGCCGACGATGCTCGATATTTTATCCAGCCATCCCAAGGCCGTGCCTATCATCGGCCGCCCGGGAACAGTCGTGTTCTTCGACGCCAACATCGTGCATTCCTCGGGTCACAACCTGTCCGGTGACGATCGATGGCAGGCCTATGTCGTCTACAACCAGGTGAAGAACAAGCCTGAACAGGTCGAGCAACCGCGACCGGATTATGTGCGCTCGACCAATTTCGTTCCTCTCGAGGTTGGCTCAGACGAGATTCTCGACAGAGTTCAGATCGGTTGAACTCGCGCGCGCGTCGCTCGCCGGGACGCATGTACCTGGCGAGCAGCGGCAAGTCATATCAACAGGGCAAGCCTTATCTCCTAAATGTCGGGCAGCCGACGCGTAACCTTGCGTCTTCTCTCCGAATGCGGCCATCACGACGACGCGTCAGGCCTGTTGCTCTGATGGACGCAGGTGAAGCAATACGTACGCAGAGTGCCGCGCAAGGACGCATGAAAGGTAAGCGACATGAAGGTCATAAAGATAAAACCAGAAGAAGCACGAGACACTACTTCCGAAGCAGCGTTTCTCGAAGCGCTGCGGGTTGCGGGACTGGAGGGCGAGATCGACGTCAGCCATGCGACGCGCACGGTACTCGCAACGGACAATTCGATCTATCAGCGCAGACCCACGGCTGCGATTTTCCCTCGCAACGCCGCTGACGTTGAGCGCATCGCGCGGCTGCTCGCCGAGGAGCGTTTTCGACGTGTCGTGGTATCGCCCCGAGGCGGTGGCACCGGCACCAACGGCCAGTCATTGACCGACGGTATCGTCGTCGACCTGTCCCGCCACATGAACCGCATCATTGAAATCGATCCGATTAAACGCACGGCAAGGGTTCAGGCAGGCGTCGTCAAGGATCAATTGAATGCGGCTCTCAAACCGCACGGATTATTCTTTGCTCCGGAACTGTCCACGTCGAACCGCGCCACGATTGGCGGAATGATCAGCACGGACGCCAGCGGACAAGGCAGCTGCACGTATGGAAAAACGCGCGACCACGTCATCGCTCTGAAGAGCGTGTTGCTTGGAGGCGTTCCGCTCGTCTCCGAGCCGGTCGACGATTCAGCACTGGAACAGCTTTGCGCACGGACGGATATTGTCGGACGGGCCTACAAAACTGCCCGCGAGATTTCCGACCACCAGGCTGACCTCATACGAGACACTTTCCCGCCGCTTAATCGCTGCCTGACGGGCTACGATCTCGCGCATCTTCGCGAACGTGACGGAAGGCTGAACCTGAATAGCCTGATTTGCGGCGCGGAGGGTACGCTCGCCTTCGTTGTAGAGGCGACATTGAACGTGTTGCCGATACCGCTTCATTCGGCGCTCGTGAACATCCAGTATGAAGGATTCATGGATGCGCTGAGGGATGCGCGCGCTCTGATGGAAAATCGACCGCTGTCCATCGAGACGGTGGACTCCACGGTACTCGCGCTAGCACGCGATGACGTTGTCTGGACTTCGATATCCGAGTTCTTCCCGGACTATAACGACGAGCGAAGCGCGCAAGGTATCAACCTCGTTGAATTCAGCGCCGATGAGCTCGGTCAGCTGCAAAGCCGTGTCGCTGAATTTGTCGAGCACATCAGCACGGATCAGAGCGTTCGGCGTCTCGGCCACACGATCGCCTGGGGACATGTGGCGGTCAACCGTGTTTATGCAATGCGAAAGCGCGCAGTCGGTCTTCTTGGCAACGTACGCGGTAGAAGGCGGCCGCAGCCGTTTGTCGAGGACACGGCTGTCCCTCCGGAGCAGCTTGCGGAGTACATCGAAGAGTTTCGCGCGTTGCTCGATTCCTATGGTTTGAAGTATGGGATGTTCGGCCATGTCGACGCCGGCGTGTTGCACGTTCGTCCTGCGCTCGATCTGAGAGACCCCGATGATGCTGCCCTGATCAGGCCCATCTCGGATGCCGTGTCGGAGCTCACCACGAAGTACGGCGGACTTCTTTGGGGCGAGCACGGGAAGGGCGTGCGCTCGGAGTATGCACCGGCCTTCTTCGGGCGCCTCTACCCCTCCTTGCAGCGAATCAAGGCAGCGTTTGACCCGTTTAACCAGCTCAATCCGGGAAAGATCGCCATACCTGAAGGCGTCGATAGCCCGCTTCTCGAGATTGATGCCATCACCTTGTCAGGTGAGCTCAATCGTGAGATCAACGACGCCGTGTGGGAAGCGAACAGTGACGCCGTCCAATGTAACGGAAATGGCGCTTGCTTCAATTTCGATCCGGACGATTCGATGTGTCCGTCATGGAAAGCGACACGTCAACGCATTCATTCGCCGAAGGGCCGTGCATCGTTGATGCGTGAGTGGTTACGTCTGCAGGTAGCGGAAGGTACCGACCTGATCGCACGACCGCGTGCAATGCGCTTGCCGGTACGTTTCATCAATTCGTTGCGTCGCCGTCGACACGAAGATGATTTTTCGCACGAGGTGTATGAGGCGATGAGCGGCTGCCTCGCCTGCAAATCTTGCGTCGCTCAGTGTCCTGTCAAGGTGAACGTGCCCGAGTTCCGATCACGATTTCTGGAGCATTACCACACGCGATATCTTCGCCCGGCTCGCGACTACATGATTGCTTCTCTCGAATACACGATTCCGCGGCTGGTCTCCGTGCCCGGGGGGCGACAGTTTTACAACGGCGTTGTGGAAAGCCGGTTCGCGCGACTATTGCTCAAGCACGTTGTCGGACTGGTCGACACACCGAGTATCGCCCAGAGCGAGGCCAGCAAGTCGAACCGATGCGCTATTGCGACGCCTGAGATTCTGATGCGGATGAACGCAAGGGAACGGGAACGTTGCGTGGTCATGGTCCGCGACACTTTCACGCGTTTCTTTAGTGGCGGCGTCGAAACTGCTCTTGTCGACCTCGCGGAATCTTTGGGATTTTACGTCCTTTTTGCACCCTTTCATCCGAATGGTAAGCCGCTTCACGTTCTGGGCTTTCTGACACGATTTGCACGGGCCGCACTTAAGAACGCCCAGACGCTCCTCGATATTGCTAATACGGGTGTCGCGTTGGTTGGAGTCGACCCGGCCATGACGCTGACGTATCGCCAGGAATATTCAAAGGTACTCGGAAGCGAAAACGTCCCGAATGTGTTGCTGCCACAAGAGTGGCTCGCGGCTGCGATCACTTCGTCACACAAGCCTAACGAGATACGCAAGTCGTTCAAGTTACTAGCTCATTGCACGGAGAAGACCAATGCCGCGCAAGCTACAGCGCTTTGGAAAGCGGTCTTTGCCGCGGCAGGTCTGGACTTGACGATGCCATCGACGGGGTGTTGCGGGATGTCCGGCACTTACGGTCATGAAGCGAGGAACGTGACTACATCGACCGACATCTTCGCGCTGTCTTGGGCGCGCCAGATTCCCGAATCCGATTGCCCGGCCATGAACGAGGAAAGCCCAGAGGTACTCGCGACAGGCTATTCCTGTCGCTGTCAGGTCAAACGTCTGCGAGGCAAGACGCTTCGTCACCCGGTGCAAGTGCTTGCGGATATCTATCGCCGATAGTCATTAGATGTAGCTCTGGACGTAGCGCTATCCACTGTGAAAGCAGACACCTATTTTTCGAAAGTATAAGGAGACGGAATGATCGAAAAGTCCAAGAAATTAAAGCGCATACAGGTAGCATCAATAGCGCTTCTGACGCTGGCCGGGATTGTCAACTATCTCGATCGGAGCACGTTATCTATCGCGAACCATTCCGTTAGCAGTGAACTCGGGTTGTCGGCATCTCAGATGGGAATATTGCTGTCTGCCTTTTCGTTCGCTTACGCCTTCGCGCAACTGCCGGTCGGGGTGCTTCTCGACAAATTTGGCTCGCGAGTGATGCTCGGACTTGGAATGTTCGTCTGGTCAGCCGCCCAGTTTAGCGGAGGGCTCATAACAAGCCTTCATCAGTTCATCATTGCGCGTATCGCGCTCGGTGTAGGTGAATCGCCGAACTTTCCGGCCGGCGCAAAAGTAGTCAGCGATTGGTTTGGCATTCGAGAGCGAGGTCGACCGACGGGCATCTTCATTACTTCCTCGACGATTGGGCCGGCTCTCGCGCCCCCGATTTTGACTGTGATGATGCTGTCGTTCGGTTGGCGGCAAATGTTCATGATCATGGGTGGCTTCGGAATTGCGGTGTCGATCGGCTGGTACTTGATCTATCGTGACCGGAAAAGCGTAAAGCTCTCGGATGGAGAAACTTCCTATCTGAACGAAGGTGCGAATGATGCTAAGGTCGAGCGCAAGATGACCATGTCGGAATGGCGCAATTTGTTTTTGACGCGTACCACTTGGGGCATGATTCTTGGCAATGCGGGCATCATCTATATGCTGTGGCTCTATCTGACATGGCTGCCTGCGTATCTCGAGCGCGAGCGTCATTTGTCGCTCGCCAGCACCGGATGGTTGGTGTCGATCCCCTATCTTTTCGGCACGATCGGCATGCTATCGAGCGGCTTCGTCGCCGACGCGTTGCAGGCCCGCGGTGTCGCGCCGATTCGCAGTCGAAAATGGCCTATTTGTGTTGGTCTAATCGGCGGGGCTGTATTTACGGTTCCCGCCGCGTTCACCCCGAATCTGACACTTGCCATATTTTATCTCAGCGTAGCGATGTTCTTTGTCCAGATGGCATGTGGTGCGAGTTGGGCGCTCGTGTCTGTGGCTGCGCCCCGGCACATGGCGGCATCCCTTGCGAGTATTCAGAACTTCGGCGGTTATTTCGGCGGCTCGTTCGCGCCTTTCGTCACCGGTGTTGTCGTGGATCGGACGCATTCATTTGTCGACGCATTCCTTATCAGTGCCGGAATCGCGCTTCTGGCTGCGCTCGTCTATGCATTTGTGGTGGGAAAGCGCGTCGATGAGCACAAGGTCGTCGTGTCGACGCCGCCGCTCGCGACGTGAGGGATGTCGCAACGGTATAACTGTTCATAAGATCTCCAACACACGGAAAGAATTCTTTTATTTGGCGAAGTTAAATGAATCAATATAGAAACCTGATCAACGGTGAGTGGGTGACCGGCGATCAGTGGCGACCCAATGTGAGTCCTTCAGACAGCAACGATGTAATCGGTGAGTACGCCGACGCCGATGCGCTGCAGGCTGAGACGGCAGCCGCTGCGGCACGTGAGGCCTTTCGCTCATGGTCAAAGAGTGGTCCCCAGGAACGCTTTGAATTACTGGACCAGACGGCCTCGATCATCCTGTCTCAGAAGGCGGATCTTGCAAGACTGCTATCTCGAGAAGAGGGCAAAACGCTTTCGGAAGCCGCCGCCGAAGTGCAGCGAGCGGGGCAGATCTTCAAGTTCTTCGCCGGAGAAGCGTTGCGAGTCAATGGCGAGCTACTTCCATCGATTAGATCAGGTCTGACGGTCGAGGTCACGCGGGAACCGATAGGCGTGGTTGGTCTCATTACACCGTGGAACTTCCCAATCGCAATACCGGCCTGGAAGATCGCACCGGCTCTTGCGTACGGGAATTGTGTCGTAATCAAGCCAGCAGAACTGGTGCCGGGATGTGCGTGGGAACTCGTGAAAATCCTGTCTGACGTCGGGGCGCCGCCTGGTGTCGTCAACCTGTTGATGGGACCCGGCGCGGCCGTGGGTGAAACGCTCGTGCGGTCTTCCAACGTCGATGCAATCAGCTTCACGGGTTCAGCGATGACGGGTCTGACTGTCGCCGAAAAATGCGTGTCGAGCGGAAAAAAGGTCCAGCTAGAGATGGGGGGAAAGAATCCGATGGTCGTGCTCGACGACGCCGATATGGACGTCGCGGTCGATGCCTGTATCAACGGATCTTTCTATTCGACTGGCCAGCGTTGCACTGCATCGAGTCGTCTGATCGTCGGTCGCGGCATTCATGACTCGTTTGTCGAAGCAATGCATGCACGCATGAGAGTGCTGAAGGTAGGCAACCCGCTGGATTCGCAGACGCAAATAGGGCCGGTCGTCGATGCGAGGCAACTTGCGCAGGACGAACGTTATATTCGACTCGCAGGGCGTGAAGGCGGAAGCGTGTTCGGCGGTGCTCGTGTAGATGCCGACACGGAAGGATTTTTTCTCGCGCCTGCGTTGGTGACCGGTACGCACCCATCCATGACGATCAATCAGGACGAAGTGTTCGGCCCCGTTGCGTCGGTCATTCAGGTCGATGATTATGACGAGGCGCTTGCCGTGGCCAACGATACGCGCTTTGGATTGTCCGCAGGAATCTGCACGACGTCGCTCAAGTACGCAAGCCATTTCAAGCGAAACGTCGAGGCCGGTATGGTGATGATCAACGCGCCGACGGCCGGGGTCGACTACCATGTGCCGTTCGGCGGTCGCAAAAAGTCCAGCTACGGAGCGAGAGAACAGGGCAGATATGCGCAAGAGTTCTTCACGACGGTGAAGACTGCTTACATCGCGGCGGGTATCGTGTGACCTGGGTTCTCTCGCCCTACTTGTTTGATGCGCACGATTTAATGCGAACAGCCGAGGCTCATCGAAGTTGAAACGTTCGGATCATTGACGAGTATTGCAGTGTCGAAAATGAATAGTCTCGATCTTCCCCAGCACTCGGAAGGCCGGTCCAACAGTTGGAGCGACGTGATCAGTCTTTCGACGCCCGGATCTGAACGTGTCGATCGATGCGCCGAGCAGTATGACCGTAGTGACCCAAGAAGGGACGGCGAAAACAGCGGCAGTTGAACGGCCGATTCGGGTCGAACCGTGCCGGTCGCTCGCGCCGCGACGCCATCTGAAAAGTCGGGCGGATATGATGTCAGCCCGATCCGCAAACCCGCTCACGGACCTCGGATAGCAACGCGCTCCAACAAGGCGTCCGGTGTCTGCGATCTGCAGCTTCACGCCCGGGAGAAAGCACTGCCATAGACATCCTTCGACCAGACGCGAACTGACGCCGGCACCACGGATCGAAACGTGGCCTGGAAGTTCGCGTGTTTCCGCCCGCCGTCGTAACAGCAAGACGCAGGCAAGAACGACTCACAGCATGCGCAGACCGCGTGTGCGCAATCGTCAGTGCAGAATCCAGACCGACCGCGTATGAGCCACACAGCGCGCTGCAGAAGCGGCAACCCCGCCGGAGCGGGCAACTTTCGCCGAAGACAGACTCATCTCCCGGGGCACAGTTTTCAGACGATCGCTGTTGGCCCTCAAAATAGATTTGCTTCATCCCTACGGTAGAAGCGGGACGCGGCGGTCCCACCGAGCGATCATGATCAGCGAAGCGGAGCAATGCCCTCGGCCACGCCAGCCGGCATACAGATGTGCTTGATTTCGGTGAAGTCGGCGAGCGCATCGTAACCATGCAGGCGCCCGAGCCCGCTTTGCCGGTATCCGCCGGTTTCCGCCTCCGCAAATAGCTTGTTGTGATCATTGATCCAGACCGTGCCGTTACGCAGCGCCCGTGCCATGCGAAAGGCGCGCGGACCGTCGTGAGTCCAGACGCTGGCTGACAGGCCGAATACGCTGTCGTTGGCCTTCGCGAGGGCCTCCTCGTCGCTTTCGAAGACTTCGAGCGTGACGAACGGCCCGAAGATTTCGTCCTGACAGAAGAACGCCTTCGGATCGCCGTGCTCCACGAGCGTCGGCGAAAGAAACGCATGGCCCGAGCGGCCGCCGCGCAGCAATACGCGATCCCCCATGTCGCATGCCCGTTCGATGGTGCGGTCCACCGCATCGCGCGTCGGGGCATCGATGAGCGCGCCGATATCCGTCGCCGGATCGATACCCGGTCCCACCTTCAGCGCCGCGAGTGCGCCCGCGAGATGCTCGCGCATCTCCTGCGCACGCGACGCATGCACCAGCACGCGCCGCGCGGCCGTGCATTGCTGGCCGGAGATGATCGTCGCGGCGCGCGCAAGGCGCGGCGCGACG
The DNA here is from genome assembly GCF_056930355.1 of Caballeronia sp. 11_S32. NCBI lineage: Bacteria > Pseudomonadati > Pseudomonadota > Betaproteobacteria > Burkholderiales > Burkholderiaceae > Caballeronia > Caballeronia sp. 11_S32. The sequence goes on along the minus strand of NZ_JBXOWH010000006.1, from coordinate 56,937 downwards.
GCGGCAATGTCGGCATCGTTGAAAACGAGGCAGCATGACTTGCCGCCCAGTTCCAGCGACAACTTTTTCATACTGTCCGCCGCTGCGGCCATGATCTTCTTGCCCGTCGCGGTCGATCCGGTGAAGCTCACCACGTCCACGCCGTGCGAATCCGCGAGTCGCTGGCTTGCAGCGTGGCCTTGCTCGTTGACGAGGTTCACAGCGCCCTTGGGCAGCGCGGTCTCCTCGAAGCAGCGCAGCATCGCGGCAGTGAGGAGAGATGTCTGCGCGGCGGGCTTCACGACCGCCGTGCAGCCCGCCGCCAGCGCAGGCCCAAGCGAGCGCGCGAGCAGCACCGCCGGCGCGTTCCACGGAACGACGGTTGCCGCCACACCTGCGGCTTCGCGCAGCATCGTCGACAGGGTGCCCGGTTCGGGTTCGAGCACATGCCCGGCGATATGCCGCGCGAGCCCTGCGTAATAGCGCACTTCGGAAATGGCGCCCGCGATCTCGCCGCGCGACTGCGCAATCGCCTTGCCGTTTTCGCGCGTGAGCAGCGTGGCGAGCGATTCGCGCTGCCGTTCGAGCGCGGCGGCCCATGCGAGCAGCACGTCCTGACGCAGACGCGCGTCCTGCGCCCAAGTCGTGCGATCGAACACATGGCGCGCAGCGGCGATAGCGGCGTCCGCTTCCTGCACGCCGCCGTCGGCATACTGGCCGATTGCTTCGCCCGTCGCGGGATCGATGCTGTCGAGCGTCGGCGTGCCGGTCCATTCGCCGCCAATCCAGTGCAAAGCGTTCATGCTGAGAGTTCCTTCAGTGAGGGGCTCGGTTCGGATGACCAAGTACTCGACGCTCGATGCAGTTCGTCGCCGATGATCGCGATGAGCGCCTCCGCTGCCGCGCTCAACGGCCGGCGCGGATGGCTGACACAGACGATATGGCGCACGATGCGCGGCGCGAGAATCGGGCACGCGCGCAACGTTCCGTGGCGCGCGGCGCGCTCCACGACGATGCGCGGAAGAATCGTCGCAAAGCGCGTCTGCTCGACAAGCTTGAGAATGGTGGAAAGCACGTCGATCTCGAAGCGTGGTGCGAGCAGCACGTCTTCGTGCTGCGCGGCGCTATCGAGCACGCCGCGCAGTCCATGGCGCTTGGTCGGCAACACGAGTTCGAGCTCGGGCAACTGTGCCAATTCGATCGCGTGTGGCAAGTCCGGGCCATGCGTGGCACTCGTCGCCAGCACCATCTCCTCGTCGAGCAGCGCACGCGAATCGAGGGATAGGCGTGCGCGTGGCTTGTTGATGATCGCAGCGTCCAGCTGACCGCCCGCCACCCAGTCGATGAACGTCGCGCTATAGCCATCGGCAACGGTCACTTCGACATCCGGATAGCGCGCGTGGAAACGCGAGAGCGAGTCCGCGAGCACGCTCTCCGTCACCGACGCGATCAGCCCAATGTTCACGTGCCCCGTCACGACCTCATCGCGCTGCACGAGCTGTTGGCGCGCGTGCGCGAGGTCCCGCATGATCGGCAGAAAGAGGCGGTACATGAGCCGCCCCGCCGCGGTCGGCGCCATGCCATGCGCGCCGCGCTCGAAGAGTTGCTGATGCAGTTCATCTTCCAGCTTTGCAATTTGCATGCTCAGCGCCGGCTGCACGATGTTCAGCCGCTTGGCCGCACGCGTGACCGAGCCGTCTTCGAAGAGCGCGATGAAGTACTGGATTTGCTTGAGGTCCATTCGATCCCTTTTGGCATCAGCGGCGCTAATACCGTCTTCCTGCGTTATCACGCTGTGCCAGTCACGCGTCTGGCGCGCCCGGTTGAACAGCCGCCGCCCGCGTAGCGTGCGCAAGGAAGTTATTGGACGCAACTGTAAGGACGCTGTCATCGGGGCTAACACGGATATAAGCGTCGATGATTCGGCGAATCAGAAAACAGTATTAGAACTTATGGAGCAACGTCGTTAGGCTTCCTCCATGCGCTCGCTGCGGCATTTTTATCCGACAGGCAGGCAACAGATGGAGACACCAATGAACAAACGCGATGCCGCACTGAACGGCATTTCCTCATCGCAATGGGCTCGCCAGGGCTCGGGCGCGGGTACGCTCTCGCTGCGCGACTGGCTCGCGCATCTCGCGCAGACCGGACGCGTCGCGACAATCGACAAACCCGTGGCGCTCGAACACGAACTGGCGGCAATCGCGAAGCGGCTCGACGGCTCCAAAGCTGCGTTCTTCACGCGTCCAGGCGGACACTCGATCCCGGTTGTAAGCGGCTTCATGGCGAAGCGCTCGTGGATCGCCGAAGCAATGGGTGTCGAAGAAGCCGGGCTGCTCGCGCGATTTTCCGCCGCGGCCGCTGCGCCGCTCGCCTCGAAGGTCGTCGCGCGTGAAGACGCGCCATGCCAGCAGGTACTGCATACGAACGATATCGACCTGCACGCGCTCTTGCCCATTCCCACGCACAGCGAGCACGACAACGGCCCGTACATCACGGCGGGTCTCGTGATCGCGCGCAATCCGCGCACGGGCGTGCAGAACGTCTCCATCAACCGAATTCAGGTGCATGGCCGCGACCGCATGGCGATTCTGCTGCTGCCGCGCCACTTGTATGCGTTCCAGCGCGCAGCCGAGGAAGCGGGCGATGCGCTCGACGTGGCCGTCGCAATCGGCGTCGATCCGCTGACGATGCTCGCGTCGCAAGCCATCACGCCGATCGATCACGACGAACTCGAAATCGCGGGCGCGCTTCACGGTGCGCCGCTGCCGGTCGTGCAATGCGTCACGAGCGGCGTGCATGTGCCGGCATTCGCCGAGATCGTCATCGAAGGCCGCATTTTGCCGAACGTGCGCGAGCCGGAAGGACCGTTCGGCGAATTCCCGAAGTACTACAGCGCGAAGGAAGCGCGCGAGGTCATCGAAGTCACGGCGGTCACGCATCGGCGCGACCCGATTTTTCACACCATCGTGCCGGCCGAGATGGAGCATCTGCTGCTCGGTGCGATTCCGCGCGAAGCGACGCTGCTCGCGCATTTGCAGCGCAGTCATCCTTCGGTTACGGACGTGCATCTTTCGGTTGGCGGCGTGTGCCGCTATCACCTGTGGGTGCAGTTCGACAAGAAGCGCGAAGGCGAAGCGAAGAACGTGATTCTCTGCGCGTTCGGTGCGCACTACGACATCAAGCAGGTCGTCGTGGTCGATCCAGACGTAGACGTGCACGATCCCGCCGAAATCGAATGGGCGATCGCCACGCGCTTCCAGGCCGATCGCGACCTCGTGGTCGTGGCCGGCGCGCAAGGTTCGCCGCTCGATCCCTCGACGACGGTCGGTCTTCCGGAAGACGCGCCCGCGCATCTGCAAGGCGTGAGCGCGAAGATGGGCCTCGACGCCACACGCCCGGTCGTCTATCCGGCGCACGTCTTCACGCGCGTGCGCATTCCGGGCCAGGACACGGTCGATCTCGACGCGCTCATCGCCAGCGACGACAGCGCATTGAACGCCTACCTCACGCGCGATCATGGCTGAACGAAAGAAGCGCATCGTCGTCGGCATCTCGGGCGCAAGCGGCGCGGTGATCGGCGTGCGCCTGCTCGCCGCGCTGCGCCGGCTCGGCACGCACGAGACGCATCTGATCGTGTCGGCGTCGGGTGCGGTCACTGCGGCGCAGGAACTCGGCCTCACGCGCGGCGACCTCGACACGCTCGCCGATATCGTGCACAACGTGCGCGACATCGGCGCGGCCGTGGCGAGTGGTTCGTTTCTGAGCGACGGCATGGTGATTGCGCCCTGTTCGATGAAGACGCTCGCCGGCGTCGCGAACGGCTTCGCGGACAACCTGCTGACCCGCGCCGCCGACGTGATGCTCAAGGAGCGCCGCCGCCTCGTGCTTGTTGCGCGCGAGACGCCGCTCAATCTCGCGCATCTGCGCAACATGACGCTCGCGACCGAAATGGGCGCCATCGTGATGCCGCCGGTCCCGGCGTTCTACGCGCATCCGAAAACCATCGACGACGTCGTCGATCACACGGTCGGACGCATTCTGGATCTGTTCGGCATCGCGCACGGCGAGATCGCGCACCGCTGGAGCGGTCTCGCCGATGAATTCGGCAGCCGGCACGAGCAAGGAGTGACGCCATGAACCAGCGCGAGACAGGATTCGCCGATATCGACGCACGCGTCGCCGGCAACGCCGCCGCCGCGCCTGAGCGCCACGTCGGCCGTCCGATGCCGCGTTTCGAAGATCCCGCGATCCTGACGGGCCGTGGCCGTTACGGCGACGATCTCGCCGTGAAGCCCGGCACGCTGCAGGCCGCGATCCTGCGCTCGCCGCATGCACATGCGGATATCGTTTCCATCGACATCGAAGCCGCGTCGAAGCTGCACGGCGTGCGCGCGATTCTCACGCGCGACGACTTGCGCCCGTGGTCGCGGCCGTTCGTCGTCGGCGTGAAGTCGCCGATGGAGCAGTGGGCGCTCGCGATGGACCGCGTGCGCTATGTCGGCGAGCCGGTGGCGGTCGTGATGGCGGAATCGCGCGCCATCGCCGAAGACGCGCTCGATCTCATCAAGGTCGACTACGCGCTGCGCGATCCGGTCACATCCATCGAGCAGGCGGTGAAGGACGAAGCGCCGGTGCTGCACGAGCGTGCGGGCACGAACGTGATCAGCGACCGGCATTTCAGCTATGGCGATCCGCAAGCGGCGTTCGGGCGCGCGCCGCATCGCGTGAAGCTCGTCGCGCACTATCCGCGTAACACGTGTGCGCCGATCGAATGCGGCGTGGTGATCGCCGAATATCTGTCGGGCGACGAAGGCTACGACGTGACCTCGAATTTCATGGGGCCGTTCTCGCTGCACGCCGTCATGGCGATGGCGCTCAACGTCCCGGCGAACCGTCTGCGCCACAAGGCGCCGCGCGATTCGGGCGGCAGCTTCGGCGTGAAGCAGGCGGTGTTTCCGTATGTCGTGCTGATGTGCCTCGCATCGCGCAAGGCCGGCGCGCCGGTGAAATGGGTCGAAGACCGTCTCGAGCACCTGAGCGCGGCGACCTCCGCGACCGCGCGCCTTTCCACCATCGAGGCCGCAGTGGAAAGCGACGGCCGCATCGTCGCGCTTTCATACGATCAACTGGAGGATGTCGGCGGCTATGTGCGCGCGCCCGAACCCGCGACCTTCTACCGGATGCATGGCTGCCTGACCGGGGCGTATGCGATTCCGAATCTCGCCGTGCGCAACCGCGTGGTGCTGACCAACAAGACGCCGACGGGCCTCGTGCGCGGCTTCGGCGGACCGCAGGTGTATTTCGCGCTGGAGCGGCTGATACAGCGTATCGCCAACGAACTGAAGCTCGATGTGCTCGACGTGTACCGCCGCAACTTCGTTCCCGCCGATGCGTTTCCGTATCGCGCGGCGGCCGGCGCGCTGCTCGATTCGGGCAACTATCACGAGGCGCTGCGTCTTTCGAACGCGCAGGGCGGCTACGAAGAGCTCATCGCCCGGCGCGACGCCGCGCGAAAAGAAGGGCGCCTTTACGGCATCGGCTTTGCGGCGATCGTCGAGCCGTCCGTGTCGAACATGGGCTATATCACGACCGTGATGCCGCCCGACGCGCGCAAGAAGGCCGGTCCGAAGAACGGCGCGATCGCGAGTGCGACCGTGAGCGTGGATCTGCTGGGCGGCGTGATCGTCACGATTGCCTCGACGCCCGCGGGCCAGGGCCACATGACGGTGTGCGCGCAAGTCGTGGCCGACGTGCTCGGGCTCGACCCGAAGGACATCGTCGTGAACGTGGAATTCGACACGCACAAGGACGCGTGGTCCGTCGCGGCGGGCAACTATTCGAGCCGCTTCGCGGGCGCGGTGGCGGGCACGGTACATCTGGCCGCGACACGCGTGCGAGACAAGCTCGCGCGCATTCTCGCGAAGCAGTTCGGCTGCGCAGCCGGCGACGTGCGCTTCGAGCATGCACGCATTTTCCCGAAAGATGCCGAAGATCGCGCGCTGCCGTTCGCTCGCGCCGCGAGCAATGCGCCGCACTGGGCGCCCGCGCTCCTGCCCGAAGGCGAGGAACCGGGTTTGCGCGAGACCGTCTTCTGGTCGCCGCCGCACATGGACGCGCCGGATGAGCAAGACCGCATCAACACGTCGGCGGCATACGGCTTCGCATTCGACATGTGCGCCGTCGAAGTGGACCGTGCGACGGGGCGCGTGCGCATCGACCGTTACGTGACCGCGCACGACGCCGGCAAGATTCTGAATCCCGCGCTCGCCGACGGCCAGATTCGCGGCGCGTTCGCGCAAGGGCTGGGCGCGGCGCTGATGGAAGAGTTCCGCTATGGCGCGGACGGCAGCTTCCAGTCCGGCACGCTCGCCGACTACCTGATGCCGACCACCTGCGAAGTGCCCGATCCGGTGATCGTGCATCTGGAAACGCCGTCGCCGTTCACGCCGCTCGGCGCGAAAGGGCTCGGCGAAGGCAACAACATGAGCACGCCGCCGTGCATCGCGAATGCGGTGGCGGACGCGCTCGGCGTCGACGACATCCGCCTGCCGCTCACGCCGCAGAAAATCATGGCGCTGATCGGCATCGACGATCCGGAACCCTCGCGCCCCGAATACCGCGAAGCGGCCGCCAAGAAGCCCGCGACGCAGGGCGGCGGCAAGGCGCTGACGGCGCAAGGTGCGGTCGATTTGCCAGCGACGCCCGAAGCCGTGTTCGCCGTGCTGCTCGACCCGAAGGCGCTCGCCAAGGTCATTCCGGGCTGTCATGCGCTCGACGAGACCGCGCCGAACCAGTATCGCGCGGACGTGACGGTGGGCGTCGGCATGATCAAGGCGCGCTTCGAGGCGCGCATCGGCTTGTCGGAGATCGACGCGCCGCGGCGGCTGCGTCTCGCGGGCGCGGGCATGTCGCCGGTCGGCAGCGCGCGGGGCAGTGGTCTCGTCGAACTGACGCCGCAGGGCAGCGGCACGCGCCTCACGTACGACTACGAAGCGCAGGTCTCGGGCAAGGTCGCGGCGGTTGGCGGACGCATGCTCGAAGGCGCGGCGAAAGTGGTGCTCAGGCAATTGTTCGAATCGCTCGGCCGGCAGGCGGCGGGCAAGCCGGTCGTGCAGCGCAGGTCGTGGATCGCGCGGCTCTTCGGCCGTTTCGGGAGGCATGCATGAAACCGGCGTCGTTCGATTATCTGCGCGCGATGACGACGCAGGACGCGCTCGCCGCGCTCGCGCAAAACGGCGAGGACGCCCGCGTGCTGGCAGGCGGGCAGTCGCTGATGGCGGTCCTCAACATGCGTCTCGCGCAGCCGCGCGTGCTCGTCGATATCTCGCGCACCGCCGAGCTGGACGCCGTGCGCGTCGACGAAAAGGCGGGGCATCTCGTCGTGAGCGCGGCGGCGACGCAAGGCAGCGTCGAGTGGCGCCGCTCGTTGTTCGACGAAGTGCCCTTGCTCGCGATGGCCTTCCCGAACATCTCGCATTTTCAGATCCGCAATCGCGGGACGGTATGCGGTTCCATCGCGCATGCCGATCCGAGCGCGGAACTGCCGCTCGTGCTGACCGCGCTCGGCGGCGACGTCATGCTGCGCTCTGCGAAGAAGCGCCGCACGCTCGCCGCGCAGGACTTCTTTCAGGGAATGCTGATGACGGCGCGTGAGCCGGACGAACTGGTGGAAGCCGTGCGCTTTCCGCTGAAAAAGGCGGGCGAGCTTCACGCATTCGCCGAATTTTCGGCGCGGCACGGCGATTTTGCGGTGGTCGCGTGTGCGGCGGTCGTGACCGACGACGCGATCCGCATCGCAGTGGGCGGCGTGGCGGACCGCCCGGTTGCCGAGACCTGGCCCCGTCTGACGGGCGACGATTTGCGCGGCGCATTGAACGACCTGAGCTGGAAACTGAACGCGCAGGACGACGCGCACATCAGCGCGAAGTATCGCCGGAATCTGGTCCGGCAATTGGGATGGCGCGTGATCGAGGAGGCGAAGTGAGGAACACGGCGGACAACATCATGCGGCACGGCGAGCAGCAGCGCATCACGCTGACGCTCAACGGCCGCGAACGCAGCGGTTATTGCGAGCCGCGCGAACTGCTGTCGGATTTCATCCGGCACGAACTCGGCGCGACGGGCACGCACGTGGGCTGCGAGCACGGCGTGTGCGGCGCATGCACGGTCCACGTGGATGGCGTCGCGGCGCGCTCCTGCCTGATGCTCGCGGTGCAGGCGGACGGACGGCGCATCGATACCGTCGAAGGCCTCGCGCCGGAGCAGACGCTCGGCGACCTGCAGCAGGCTTTTCAGCGTCACCATGCGCTGCAGTGCGGCTTTTGCACGGCGGGCATTCTGATGTCGTGCGCGGACTATCTGCAACGCGTCCCGAATCCGAGCGAGGAACAGGTGCGCGAGATGCTCTCGGGTCATATCTGCCGCTGTACGGGCTATACGCCGATCGTCGCGGCCGTGCTCGATGTAGCCGCGCGCCGTCAGGCGAAGGCAGGCGCGAAGGAGGCCGAACATGCTTGATCTCGGCCGCACTTTCCTGCAGAGCGTCGAGCGCAGCCCGAACGCGCTCGCGCTCGTCGACGGCGACCTGCAACTGACGTACGCGGCGTGGCATCGCGTGATCCTGAATGTCGCCGATGGCCTGCGCGCGCTCGGCCTGCGACGCGGCGACCGGCTGCTCGTCGTCTTGCAGAATCGCTGGGAAATGGCGACGCTGCATTGGGCGGGGCAATTCGCGGGCATCGTGATCGTGCCGCTCAACTGGCGCGCGAAACCGGAGGAAGTCGAATACTGCGTGACCGACGCGGGCGTGAAGGCGATCGTCTACGAACCCGTTTCCGCCGATGCCGTGGTGCAGAGCGCCTCCGCGCAGAACGTGCCGCGCATCGGCCTCGACCAGGCACCCGGCGGCACGATGACCTTCGACGCGCTGAGCACGGAACGCGCGGAAGAAGGCAGCGGCGAGACGACCCACGCCACCGCCGACGACATCTCGCTCATCCTCTACACGTCCGGCACCACCGGCAAGCCGAAGGGCGTGCCGCGCCGTCACCGGCACGAACGCGCGGGCGCGCTCGCCCACGTCGCGCAGAACCTGTACCGGCGCGGCGAACGCACGGTCGGCGTGATGCCGCTCTATCACACGATGGGCGTGCGCTCGCTGCTTTCGATGGCGCTCGTGGATGGCGTCTTCGTGTGCGTGCGCCGCTGGAACGCGAAGCACACGCTCGAATCCATCGCAGGACATAGGCTGACGTGCCTGTATCTCGTGCCGACGCTCTATCATGACCTGCTCGCCGACAGCGGTTTTGCGAGCACGGATACGTCCTCGGTCAGAAAGCTCGGCTTTGCGGGCGCCCCGATGAACGACGGCCTGCTCAAGCGCCTTTCGGCCGCGTTCGAGCCGGAGCTCTTCGTCAATCACTACGGCTCGTCCGAGCTACACGTTCAGCATCGATCAGGACGCCACGAAGAAGCCGGGCAGCGCGGGCCGCGCGGGCATCAACACGCGGCTGCGCGTGGTGAAGCTCGACGCCGTCTCGCCGGACGAAACCGCCGCCGCCGGCGAGGAAGGCCAGATCATTGCGGACCTGCTTGGCGACGAAGCGTTCGAAGGCTACTGGAACCGCCCCGACGCGAACGCGAAGTCCTTGCGCGACGGCTGGTACTTCACCGGCGACACCGGCTACTTCGACGCCGACGGCGATCTCTACGTGACGGGCCGCGTGGACGACATGATCATCAGCGGCGGCGAGAACATTTCGCCGGTCGATATCGAGTCGGTGCTCTCGCTGCATCCGGCCGTCGATGAAGTCGCGGTCGCGGGCGTGAAAGACGAGCGGTGGGGCCAGCGAGTGACCGCGTTCATCAAGCGGCGGGAATACGTCGATGCCGAAGGCCTCGACGCCTGGTGCCGCCAGTCCGACCTCGTCAACTTCAAGCGCCCGCGCGACTACGTGTTCGTCGATGACATTCCGAAGTCGCCGGTCGGCAAAATCCTGCGCCGCAAGCTCTCGGCGGGCGAATATGCGCCCGACAGCCAGACCGCGGCGCCGCAACGCACAGAAACCCCGGAAACCACGAAGGAGTAACCAGACATGACCGACCTCAACCACCGCGGCCAAACGCTGCTGCAAGACCTCGACGGCTTTTCGGTCGAGATCGACGCCGAACGCCAGCGCGCCGACATCATCCTGCACCGCCCGCCCTTTAACGTCATTTCGATGCACGCCCGCGACCAGTTGCGCGCCGCCTTCGAAGCACTCGACGACGACGAGCGCGTGCGCGTGATCGTCGTGCGCGCGAACGGCGAGCACTTTTCGAGCGGTGGCGACATCAGGGGCTTTCTGGAGGCGTCGCCGGAACACGTGTCGAAGCTCGCGTGGAATATCGCGGCGCCCGCGCGCTGCTCGAAGCCGGTGATCGCGGCCAATCGCGGCTTCTGCTTCGGCGTGGGCTTCGAGCTGTCGCTCGCGTGTGATTTCCGCATCGTCACGGACACGACGTTTTACGCGCTGCCCGAACAGAAGCTCGGCCAGATTCCCGGCTCGGGCGGTTCGGCGCGCTTGCAGGCGATGGTCGGCATCGGCAGGACCAAGGACATCGTGATGCGCTCACGCCGCATTCCCGGCAAGCAGGCGTACGAGTGGGGCATCGCGGTGGACTGCGTGCCGGACGCCGGTCTGGAAGCCGCGACGGACGCGCTCGTCGACGAACTGCGCGCGTTCTCGCCGCTCGCCCAGCGCACCGCGAAGAAGCTCTTGAACGACACGGAAGACGCGCCGCTTTCCATCGCCATCGAACTGGAAGGACATTGCTACAGCCGCCTGCGCTCGTCGGACGACTTCCGCGAAGGCGTCGAAGCGTTCCACGGCAAGCGCAAGCCGCTGTTCCGCGGGTTCTGACAACGCAAAAAGGAAGACGACATGAAACGCTTCGATTACGTGATCGTGGGCGGCGGTTCGGCGGGATGCGTACTGGCGCATCGGCTGTCGGCGTTGCCGTCGCTGCGTGTCGCGCTGGTCGAGGCGGGCGCGGACACGCCGCCGGGTGCGGTGCCCGAGGCCATTCTCGACAGCTATCCGATTCCGGTCTTTTGCGGCGACACGTACATCTGGCCCGACCTGAAGGCGAAGGCCACGAAAAATGCCGCGCCGCGCGTGTATGAGCAGGGACGCGTGATGGGCGGCGGGTCGAGCATCAACGTGCAGTCGGCCAATCGCGGATTGCCGCGCGATTACGACGACTGGGCCGCGACGGGCGCCGACGGTTGGGCGTGGCGCGACGTGCTGCCGTACTTTCGCAAGCTGGAACGCGACCTCGACTTTCCCGGCGGCGAGCTGCACGGTGGCGATGGCCCCGTGCCGATCCGCCGCATCATGCCGAAGGACTGGCCGGCGTTCTGCCATGCGTTCGTGAAGGGCTTGCGCGCGCAGGGCGTGGCCGAGTTGCAGGACCAGAACGGCGAGTTCGGCAACGGTTTCTTTCCCGGCGCGTTCTCGAATGAGGACGACAAGCGCGTGTCCACCGCGATCGCCTATCTCGACGAAGCCACGCGCAAGCGCCCCAATCTCACGGTGTATTCGAAGCTGCGCGTCGAGCAGATTCTCATGGAAGGCGCGGCGGCGCGCGGCGTGATCGCGGTGGCTGAAAACGGCGAACGCGTGCGCTTCGATGCGAGCGAAGTGATCCTGAGCGCGGGCGCGCTGCAATCGCCCGCGCTGCTCCTGCGCGCCGGTATCGGCGATGCGCGCGAACTGGCGGCGCTCAGCATCGCGTGCGCGGTGGACTTGCCGGGCGTCGGACGCAATTTGCAGGATCATCCGTCGCTCACGTTTTGTCATTTTCTTGAGCCGCGCTTTCGCATGCCGCTCACGCGCCGCCGCGCGAGCATGATGGCCGCGCGCCTGAGTTCGGGCGTCGCGGGCTGCGACGAGTCGGACCTGTATCTGTCGAGCGCGACGCGCGCCGCATGGCATGAAATCGGCAACCGGCTCGGGCTGTTCTTTCTGTGGTGCAACCGGCCATATTCGCGCGGCCGCGTGCAGCTCGTTTCCGCCGATGCAGCCGCCGCGCCGCGTGTCGATCTCAATCTGCTAGACGACGAGCGCGATCTTCAGCGGCTCGCAGGGGGCGTGCGAATGCTGGCGCGCGTCGTCGAAGCGTCAGGGCTCGGCCGCGATGGACGCGACTTTTTTCCGGCGGCGTTTTCGCCGCGCGTCAAGGCATTGAGCCGGGTCGGCAAAGGCAACGCGCTCCTGACGTCCGCACTCGGCGTGCTGCTCGACACACCCGCGCCTATGCGCCGCTTTCTGATCGAACGCTTCTTCACGCGCGGCCTGAAGATGGACGCGCTCCTTGCCGACGACCGCGCGCTCGCCGACTTCATCCGCGCGAACGTGTTCGGCGTGTGGCACGCGAGCGGCACCTGCCGCATGGGCGGCGCGAACGACCGCGACGCCGTCACGGACACGGAAGGGCGCGTGCGTGGCACGCAAGGCCTGCGCGTGGTCGATGCCTCGCTGATGCCGAAGCTGCCATCGGCCAATACGAACATACCGACCATCATGATCGCCGAGAAGATCGCCGACGTGATGATCGCTGCGCGACGCGCGGGCGTCGACCGGAGCGTGTCCGGTTCCCCGCCGCTCGCCGCCGCCCACTGACGATTTTTTCAACCTCGACAAGAGCACGCAGAGAACGAAACGTGCCTGCGACACGGGGCGATCGAAAGACCGCCCGGTGACAAACTAGGAGATACACATGTCCGTAGCTGCACAAGACGGGGCCGCCGCGCTTCCGGTGAATCAGCGGCAGATCATGGGCGCGGTGCTGGCCTCTTGCATGGGCTGGGCGCTCGACCTGTTCGACCTGTTCGTGTTGTTGTACGTAGCCCCGGTAGTCGGGCGTCTGTTCTTTCCGTCCGAGCACGCGATGCTTTCGCTTGCGGCAGTGTACGCGTCGTTCGCCGTGACGCTGCTCATGCGCCCGCTCGGCTCGGCGCTCTTCGGCTCCTACGCGGACCGCCACGGCCGCAAGGGCGCGATGATCTTCGCGGTGGTCGGCGTCGGCATTTCCACGGCGGCGTTCGGCGTTCTGCCGACGGTCGCGCAGGCGGGCCTCGTCGCGCCGATCCTCTTTCTGGTGCTGCGCCTCGTGCAGGGCGTGTTCGTCGGCGGCGTGGTGGCGTCGACGCATACGATCGGCACCGAATCCGTCGCGCCGAAGTATCGCGGCGCCGTGTCGGGGCTGATCGGCGGCGGTGGCGCGGGTCTCGGCGCGTTGCTCGCATCGCTCACGTATCTCGCGATGTCGTCGATCTTTCCCGGCGATCTCTTCGATGCCTGGGGCTGGCGCTGCATGTTCTTCACCGGCATCGTGAGTTCGGTGCTCGGTCTCTTCGTGTTCAACAGCCTCGAAGAATCGCCGCTCTGGAAGAAGCTCGCCGCGGAGAAAGCCGCCAAAGCCGCCGCGCAGATCAGGACCGCGCCGGTCGAAGTCGTGCGCTCGCCCATCCGGACGCTCTTTTCGCGTGACTATCGCGGCGTGCTGTTCGTGAATCTGCTGCTCACCGTTGGCGGCGGCAGCGGCTACTACCTGACGTCGGGCTATCTGCCGACCTTCCTCAAGGTCGTGAGCCATGCGCCCAACGGCGCGGCCGCCGCGATCCTGATGATCTGCAGCGTCGCGGTGGTGATCGCATCGGTGGCGGCGGGGCATCTGAGCACGTTCATCGGGCGCAAGAGCGCGTTCGTGTGGATCGGCATCATCCGGTTGATCGCGCTGCCCGGGCTTTTCCTGTTGCTGCCCACCGCGCAGAGCGTCACGATGATCGGCGTGTACGCGGTTCTGCTCTCCGCGCTCGGCAGCGCGGGCTACGCGCCGATCCTGATCTTCCTCAACGAACGCTTTCCGACCGCTATTCGCGCGACCGGCACTGGTCTTTCATGGAACATCGGCTTTGCCATCGGCGGGATGATGCCGACCTTCGTCTCGCTGATCGCCAAGGACGCCAGCCAGTTGCCGTCGACGCTCGCCATCTTCGTCGGCGCAATCAGCGTGATCTTCCTCGTAGGCGCGTTCGTCGTGCCCGAGACGCTCGGCAAGCTCGAGAACAGCGCGGCGCGCAATCCGTTCTGAAGCGCGCAGTCACCAAACCACCGGGCGCGCGAAGAACGCGCCCCGCATCTTCCGGCAGAGAAAACAGGAGACGTTCATCATGAAATATGACGAGGACGTTCGCGCGCGATCCTACAAGTTCCGCGACGAATATGTTGAGGCGACGCCGTGGTGGTATCGCGGAGAGATGCACCTGGGCTTCACGCTCGTGTTCACGACGGCGGTGATCCTTTATTGCGCCGCGCAGCTTCACGCGCCGACGTTCGCGGAATGGCTCGCGGTCGTGCCGCTCTTCCTGTTCGGCAACTGGGCGGAATGGGCCGCGCACCGATACGTGCTGCATCGGCCGACCAAATACTTCAGCATGATCTACAAGCGTCACTGTGCCGTGCATCATCGCTTTTTCACGCATGTGACGCTCGAGTACAAGGGACACAAGCACTGGCGCGCGCTGCTGTTTCCGCCGTTTGCGCCGGTCGCTTTCGTGCTGGCCGCCACGCCGCTCGCCTTGTTGATCGGCTTCGTATTCTCGCGCAATGCAGGGCATATCGCGCTTTTGACCATGGCCGCGTACTACCTGATGTACGAAGGGCTGCACACGCTCTCGCATGTCACGGACAGTCCGTTTCTCGACCGTGTGCCGTTCATCAACACAGTGCGTCGCCTGCATGTGACGCATCACGATCCCGAGCAGATGGCGACGCAGAATTTCAATCTCACGTTTCCGATCTGCGATACGCTCTTCGGCACGCGCAGCGATGCGCCGCGCACGGTGCGCGAGCCGACGACCCCGCGCGGCGGCTGATCGGCATTCGCTTCGTTATGGAGACGCGGCCGGCGCGCCCGTGGTCACGCGCCGGATTTCTTCGGTGATGATCGCGATGAGCGCCTGCGCCGCCGGCCCGATGGGCCGCTTCGGATGCGTGACCTGGATGATGTGACGCACGATAGGAGGCGAGCCGATCGTGCGGGCGCGAAGCAGCCCTTCGTCCACCTTCGACTGCACGACGACCCGCGGCAGGATCGTCGCAATGTGGCTATGCTCTACGAACTGCACGATCGTGCTGAGAAGATCGATCTCGAACTTTGGCTTGGTGACGACATCAGCCGCCATCAGCGCGGCGTCGAGCGCACCGCGCAGGCCGTTGCGCCGCGTCGGCAGCACCAGTTCGATCTCGGCGAGCGCGACAAGGTCGATCGTCTCCGGCAAATCCGGCCCGTGCGCCGCGCTCGTTACGAGAACCATTTCTTCCACCAGCAAGGGCTCCACGTCAAGCGTGAGCCTTCCGCGCGGCTTGTTAATGATGGCCGCATCGAGCCGGCCGGACTCCACAGCGTCGATGAGTTGCGCGCTGAAGCCGTCCGCGACCGATACTTCCACCTGCGGAAAGAGTACGTCGAACCGCACGAGCGATTCCGGCAGCACGCTTTGCGCTTCCGACGACACCATGCCGAGCGACACGCGGCCCGTCACAACGACATCGCGCCGGCTCAGGTGTTCGCGCGCATGCTCGATGTCGCGCATGATCGGCGTGTAGAGCCGGTACATGAGGCGCGCGGCTTCGGTCGGCGCCATGCCGTGCGGCCCGCGTTCGAAAAGCGTCTGCCGCAGTTCCGTTTCCAGCTTCGCGATCTGCATGCTGAGCGCCGGTTGTGCGATATTGAGCCGCCTGGCCGCTCGCGTGACGGTGCCTTCCTCGAACAACGCGATGAAATACTGGATGTGTCTCAGTTCCATGTGACAGCCGTGCGGCGAAACGGACATGGTACCGCCAGCCGGCCATCCACGGTTCTACGCGCCTTCAGGCAATCACTCGGGCAATCAGCCCGGCAGCCGCTGACTTCCCGCATGGGATCGTCATTGGAAGCTGATCAGGCAAACGAGTGCATGGCTGTCGACCTCGTCACAGTAGGCTGCGCGAGAGCCCGGGGCGCGTCCTCTCGGACTCCAGCACAAGGTCATTGATGATGTTAAACGAAAAGCTCATCGCCGGCCTCCGCACCAGCTGCTAATTGCAACGATGCTCTCGGCCTTTCAGCCGCGACGGCGCGGAGCAGCACCTCGTCGAATTCGCTCTCAGCGACGCGCGTAATGCTGTTCGATGCCTTGCGCGAGCTGTGTAACGAGCCGCTGCATCGCCACCTGAGTCCGCCATGCGACATGTGGAGTCACGATCAGATCGGTGCGCGCGCTGGTCAACAGCGGATGATCGGCCGCCGGCGGTTCCTGCTCGAGGACGTCGAGCGCGGCATTGGCTATCAGCTTGCGGTCGAGCGCCTCGATCAGCGCCCCCTCGTCGACGATACCGCCGCGTGCGGCGTTCACAAGTGACGCGCTGCGCTTCATTCGCTCGAATTCGGCGAGACCGAAAAGATGCCGTGTTTCGTCGGTAAGCGGGCAATGCAGGCTGATCACATCTGCTTCGCGCAGCACCTTGTCGAACGCAGCGTAGCCCTCGCGCACCACCGTCGCGTGCCTGCGCTCGGCGAAGATCACACGCATGCCGAACGCGCTTGCCAATTCGGCGAGTCGCTTCCCACCGTGACCGGCGCCGACGATGCCGAGCGTCGAACCGTGCAGATCCTCGATCGGATGCAGTTCAGCGTAGAAAGTGGGCGACCCGCTCCAGCCCCCGTCATAGACGTCGCGCCAGTAAGGAACCAGGTTGCGGCGCAGCGCGAGCATCAGTGCGAACGCGTGCTCCGGCACGGATATCGTCGAATATCCCGGACACGCGACCACTTCAATGCCTCGTTGGCGGCATGTTTTCATATCCAGATGATTGACGCCTGCGGCCGGCACGCCAATCAGTTCCAGTTGCGGCAACTGCTCGAGCACATCGCCCGACAGTGGAACCTTGTTGGTCACGACGATCTGCGCATCGCGGCAACGCTCCACCACATCTGCCTGCGCCGTAGATGGATATTCGACCCAGCGATGAGAAAACGAAAAATCGGGCAGACCGGCCGACAGCGTCGCGCGGTCCAGAAACACGATGGTTCTCAACAGGCTACTCCAGGCTCATTAACGTTCGGACGGGCTCGTGGACACGGTGTCGAGCATGCGCTTCTTGCCCGTCTGCACGTGATTCTCGAAAGCCTGTGCAGCCGCGTCGGCGTGACCCGCACGCAGCGCCTCGAAAAGCTCGCGGTGTTCTTTCGAAGAACGCTGCATTTGCGAGAACGAATACACGCCCTTGTGAATATAGAGTGTTAGTTCGTCTTCGACCGCCTGGTTGATCGTGATCAGCCGCGGATTCTTTGTCGCGGCCATCAATTGACGGTGGAACTCGGTGTTCAGCGTCTGATACTGACGGCTATCGCGCTCGGCCACGGCCGCGTCCATCTGGTCAAGGAGGAGCCCGAGCAGATGCTCCTCGTCGGTAGTCAGGCGTAGCGCGGCGAGACGCCCCGCCGTGCGCGCGAGTCCGGCGCGGATTTCGTAGAGGTCCATTGCCTCTTCCAGCGACAGCCGCCGCACTTCCGCGCCCCGATTCGGCACGATGCGCACGAGCCCCGCCTGTTCGAGCGAGCGCAGCGCCTCGCGAGCCGAATTGCGGCCGACGCCTATCTGGTTTGCGAGGGCCTGCTCGTTCACGCGTTCACCCGGGCGCAAGTCCCCCCGCTGAATCATGGCGCGCACCTGATCGCGAATGTCGTCGAGCTTGGACGCAATCACCTCGGGCGCGCGCGCGTTTGCCTTGCCGTGTGTTTCACTGTTGGACGCATTCTTCATGTCCATTGCCCTTTCTGTGTCATTCGATACCTCTATTTTGCTTGCAGGAACCCCGTCGATACCCACGGAACCAGCACTATTACGATGAGAGCCACAGCCAAGGCGCCGAGATAGGGCCAAACGCGGCGCATCGCGGTTGACGGATCGACCTTGCCGACCGCGCACGCCGCGTAGAAGCCAAGGCCAAGCGGTGGCGCGAACAAGCCCAGTCCCATCGCGAATACCACGACCATTGCATAGTGCACGTCGGAGATACCCATCGCACGCGCGATCGGGAACAGGAGCGGCCCGAACAGTACGATCGCCGGAATTCCTTCCAGAAAGCTGCCAAGCACCACGAACGTAATGGCGGAGATCGCCAGGAAGCCCAGCGCGCCTCCCGGCGCTGCCATCATCAGCGTTGCGAGCTGCGCGGAGAAACCCGACTGCGTAAGCGCCCATCCCATCGCCGTTGCGCAACCGATGATGATCAGAATCGCGCCGGACAGCGAGGCCGACTCCACCAGAATAGGATAGAGCCGGCTCCAGTCGAAGCGGCGGTACAGTAACAGACCGGTCACGCAGGTGTAAGCGATACCGATCGTTGCCACTTCCGTCGCGGTCGCGATTCCTTCCACCACGGCGGCGCGGATTACGAAGGGCAGCGCGAGCGCAGGTAGCGAGATCAGCAATGCGCGGCCGACCTCGGCCCGGGAAGCCCGTTGCACGCCTTGCAGGCTTTCCCCGCGACTCTTGAACCAGACCACTGCCGCGAGTGCTACCGCGCCGACTACGGCCGGCATGAAGCCCCCCGTGAACAGCGCCGCAATCGAGACGCCGGTTACCGAACCAATCGTGATCAGCACGAGACTGGGCGGGATGGTTTCCGACATGGCCGCCGAGGAACTGAGCATGGCGACGAGGTCGCCTTCATTCGCGCCGCGCTTTTTCATCTCAGGAAACAGGCCCGGCGCAAGCGCGGCCATATCCGCCACCTTCGAACCGGAGATGCCGGACACCAGGTACATGGCGCCGATCAGGACGTAGGCGAGGCCGCCGCGTTTATGCCCGATCAGCGAGGCGAGGAAGCGGATCATCGCTTCGGCGAGACCCATCGCTTCCATCAGCGCGCCGAGCAGAATGAAGAGCGGGACGGCGAGCAGGATCAGGCTGGACATCCCCTGATTCATGGTGCTCACGACAATCGACAACGGCGCGCCGGTGACGGTTGCCAAATAAGCAAACGTACACACGCCGAAGGCGACCATGATCGGCACGCCGAGACAGATGATCGTAATCACCCCGACGGCGAAGAAAAGGATCAGGCTGACCGCGGTCAGTGGCGCGAGTGCTTGCCGTGCAAGATAGAGCGCGACAGCGACGCCACCCACGAGCGCAAGAGCCTTCGCACAATCGCGCAGCGACGAGCGTTCGAGCAAACGGGTAATGGCGAGCAAGAGCATCAGCCCGGCGGCCACAGGAATCGCGGCCGCGGAAACCGTGTTCGGCAGATCCAGCGCCGGCGTACTGATGATCCACTCATCCATCGCCCACTCGGTCGCCGGCCGTACCAGCAGCAGGACGAACGTCATCACGATGAAATTTCCAAGCGTTTCCGCAAACGCGCGGGTTTGCGGCGACATTCTGGCGACGAACATCGTCAGGCGCATATGTTCGCCGCGCCGCAACGCCACTACCGCGCCGAGCATCGACAACCAGATGAACAAGATCGACGCGAGTTCGTCACCCCAGATCAACGGATCCCTCAGCACATAGCGGCAGCATACGTTAGTGAGCAACAGCACGACCTCGGCTAGCAGCAGCAACGCGGCGGGAACTTCGGTGATCCACTTGATGGCCGTTTCCAGTGCGCTGCCGACACGCACGACCATGGATGTCGCATGTCGGTCTTTCGGCGCGCCGATGTCGTGGGCGAACCCCTGCTCGGAATGAACTCGGGAAGTCATGACTTGCTCTCCGGAAACGCTTCGATGGTCCGCGCTCATGCGAACTTCTGGGTGTACTTTTCGAGCAACGCCCAGGCTTCATCGCCGTATTTCTTGCGCCACTGATCGTAAAAGCCGGCCTTTTGGAGCGAAGCGCGGAACGGCTGGATATCGGGCTTGTTGAACGCCATGCCGTGCGATTGCAACTTGTCGATCAGCGATGTACTCAGTGCGGCGACGTCCGCGCGTTCAGCCACCGCGGCCGCATTCAGGTGTTTGGCCACGATGGCCTGCAAGTCCGGTGGCAGCTTGTCCCAGGACCGGGCGTTGCCGAGAAACCAGAAGCCGTCCCAGATATGGCCGGTCAACGAGCAGAACTTCTGGACTTCATAGAAGCGCCCGGTTTCGATCAGCGCGAGGGGGTTTTCTTCCGCATCAACGACCTTGGTTTGCAGCGCCGAATACGCCTCGCTGAAGTTGATGCTGGTGGGCGAGGCGTCGAACGCCTTGAACATCGAGGTCCAAAGGGGGCTGACCGGCACACGGATCTTCAGACCTTTCAGATCGGCCGGGCTTTGCACTGGCTTGACAGAACTCGTGAGATGCCGAAAGCCGTTGTCCCACGGCTTTTCCATCGCGACGAGCCCGACTTTCGAGATCGCCTTGCGGATGTGGCTCCCGAGCTCGCCGTCCATCGCTGCCCACACCTGGTTGTAATCCTTGAACGCGAAGCCGATGCCGTTGATCGCCGAGACCGGCACCAGCGTCGAGAGCACAACGCCGCCCTGGGTCAGGAAGTCGATCGCGCCCGATCGAACTTGCGACAGCATGTCGGTATCCGTGCCCATCTGACCGTTCGGGAAGATCTGCAACTCGACACGGCCGCCGGATTCCTTCTTGATGGCGTCCGCAGCCTCTTTCGCGCGAACGTTGAGCGGATGGGACAGCGCGAGATTGTTCGCGTACTTCAGCTTGAACTGCGCGGTCTGCGCTCGAGCGAGCGACGGCAGGACGCCGGTCCCCGTCACTGCCGCCGTGGCGACTCCGAGAGTCTGAAGAAAGGTACGACGGGAATACAAACTCATTTGTCTCGCTCCATGGAAAGGAATGCTAGTGACGCATTCGGCGGCGCCAGTGGCGTTCTTGTTGAATCTTCCGCTTCTCAAAGTGCATGCGGGCGAATGCATTTCGCTGACACACACTCTAAAAGTGTTGACACTTTGATGTCAAGGTGTTGTTATAAGAAAAAGAGTGCATGCAATAAGGCTCCCGGGAAAGCACCTACAAAACCGGGGACATCCGCGTTACCTATCAGGAGGAGGCACATGGAACTGGAAGCGCATTACCGCGAGCACGGCTTGCTGCTCGGAGGCCGCTGGGAAGCCGCCACGGCTGACGACGGCCAGCTTTCGATCAATCCGGCGACGGAAGAGCGGCTGGGCTACATGCCACTGGCCAGTCAGTCGCAGGTGACCGAGGCCGTCGACGCCGCGACCGAGGCCTCGGCCGCAATGCGCAAGCTCACACCATGGGAGCGCTCAGCGCTGCTGCGCCGGGCTGCGACGCTCATTCGCGAACGCACGCCGCAGCTTGCGCGAATCGTGGCGCTGGAAACAGGCAAGCCGATCGCACAGGCCAGCGGGGAAGCCAATGCGTCCGCTGAGTCGATCGACTGGTTCGCCGATGAAGCGCGCCGTGTGTTCGGCATGTCTTACGAAAGTCGCGTCAAGGGCGGACGGTATCTGGTGCACTACGAGCCGCTCGGGGTGGTCGCCGCCTTCACGCCGTGGAATTTCCCGCTGCTGCTGCTGGCCCGCAAGATGGGTCCGGCGCTGGCCGCCGGCAACGCGATCGTGATCAGGCCGTCAAACGAAGCGGCGGGCGCGACGATGGGACTGGTGCGCTGTTTCGTCGATGCCGGGTTCCCCGAAGGCGCAGTCAATCTGGTGATCGGCAAAGCCGACACCATTACGCCGACGATCATGGCCGACCCGCGCGTGGCAAAGATCAGCTTCACCGGCTCGGTGCCTATCGGCCGTCAGATCGTCGAAATGTCTGCGCAGACCCTCAAGAAGGTCACGATGGAGCTCGGCGGCCATGCGCCCGTGATCGTGCATCGCGACGCTGACATCGGCGCTTTTGCGCACCTCGCGTCGCTGGGCAAGTTCCGCAATGCGGGCCAGGTTTGCGCATCCCCGACTCGTTTCTACATCCATGAATCGATCTTCGACAAGACCGTGAAGGCGCTGGTCGAGCGCTCCAAAGCGCTCCGCGTCGGCGACCCGTTGCAGCAGGACACCGATCTGGGTCCACTGACCACGTCGAAGCGCCGCGACGCGATCGAACGTCTCGTCGATGAAGCCGTCGGTGAAGGCGCCAGCGTGCTGTGCGGTGGGCGGCGCCCCGCGCAATTCGGTCGCGGCTGGTTCTACGAGCCGACGCTCGTCGCCAATCCCGCATCGCACGTCGGCCTAATGAACGACGAACCGTTCGGCCCCGTCGGGACGCTCACCCCGTTCACGACGATGGACGAAGTCATCACCGAGGCGAACCGACTGCCGTTCGCACTCGCGGCGTATGTCTTCACGCGCTCGATGCGCAACACGCTGGAAACCACGGAGCGTCTGCAGGCCGGCGTGATCGGCGTGAATACGTTCGTGGCGTCGACGGCCGAGACGCCATTCGGCGGCAGTAAGGACAGTGGATTCGGACGGGAAGGCGGACCGAACGCGATCCGCGACTACATGGACACCAAATTCATCAACCTCGAGCTGGCGAACGACGAGCCGCTCGACGCCACCGCCTGAATGGGATCGATCATGCGAAGCATCAAGAATCACGCGAAAGCGCAACTCGCCGCGGGTGAACTGGCACTCGGCATGGGGCTGCGCCAGGCCCGCACTGTCGACATTGCGCAGATCGCGCAGACGGCGGGTTTCGACTGGCTGTTCATCGATATGGAACACAATTCGATGGACATCGACACGGCCGCGCAGATTTGCGCCGCCGCTCTGGTGGGCGGTGTGACGCCGATCATCCGCGTGCCGGGACACGAGCCGTTCCACGCCACTCGACTGCTCGATACCGGCGCGATGGGCATCGTGGTGCCGCACGTGAGTACGCCCGAGCAGGCCGCGCGGATCGCCGACATGTGCCGCTTCCCGCCAGCCGGCGGACGGTCGATCCCGGGCATGTTGCCGCAGGTCGGCTTTCAGGCTCTTCCGATCGCCGATGTGGTCCGCGCGATCAATGACGAGGTGCTGGTCGTGGCGATGATCGAAACCCACGAAGGGCTCGAGAACGCCGACGCAATAGCCGCGGTGCCGGGCATTGACGTGCTGCTCGTCGGCGCGACCGATCTTGCGGCGGATCTCGGCATCACTGGACAACTGGGCCATATGCGTGTGGCAGCCGCCATCGACGCCGTGTGCGCCGCATGCCACCGGCACGGCAAGGTGCCGGGCGTGGGCGGCGTGTACGACGAGGCACTGATGACCGCCTACGTGCAAAAAGGCGCGCGTTTCATTCTCAGCGGCTCGGACCTCGCGTTTTTGATGACGGGAGCGAAGTCGCGTTCGCAGATGTTGCGTGCCATTCCGCTCGGCGAAGCGGAACAAGAGACGGCGCAACGCACGGCATCCTGATCGGTCAAGGAGGAGACAGAGTGAATCCCGAATACGCAAGCAATCTGATCAACCGGCGCGACCTGAAGCCCTATCTGAATGCCGATCACTTCGAGTTTCGAGATTCGGTGAATCGCGTGCTGACGCGCCATGCATCGCCGGAATATGTGCGCCAGTGCGACGAAGAGAAGCGCTTCCCGCAGGAACTCGTGAAGGTGGCCGCCGAACAGGGCTGGTTCGGCATCACGCTGCCCGAAGCATACGGCGGCGTCGGTGGCTATCTCGACATGGCCGCTTATCTGGAGGTCGTGGCGTATCACACCATCGCGCTCGCCCGCTTCTGGAATGCCAACGTGAACATGGTGGGCGGCGCGCTGGCGCGCTTCGCTACCGACGACATCAAGGCCCTGGTGTTGCCGAAACTGGCCGAAGGGCGTGCCTTTCTTGCCTTTGCACTGAGCGAAAACGGCTCTGGCTCGGATGCCGCCTCGCTGACGACGCGCGGCGTGGCCGACGGTGACGACTTCATTCTCGACGGCACCAAGATGTGGATTTCCGGTGCACTGCAGGCCGACTACATTCTGACCGCGGTGCGCACCAATCCGGAAGCGAAGAAGCACGACGGGATCAGCCTCTTCCTCGTACCGAAGGATTCCAGAGGTTTAACCATCAATCCGATCGATTTGCTCGGCGGCCACGCTATCCGGACCTGCGAAGTGGTGTACGACGGCGTGCGTGTCCCGAAAGACATGATCGTGGGCGGCCTGCACGTGGGTTGGAAGAAGCTCACCACGGTGCTGTCGAAGGAGCGCATCGCGTTGTCGGCGATGTGCGTGGGCGGCGCGCAGGCGGCGATCGATCTTGCGCGCTGGTATGCGAACGACCGCAAACAGTTCGGGCAGTCGATCATCGATTTCCAGGCCGTGTCGCATCTGCTCGCCGATATGCAGACGCGCGTGGATGCCGCCCGGCTGATGGCGTTTCGGGCGGCGAAGCTGCTCGACGAAGGCGAAAACTGCGACGTCGAGTCGTCGCAGGCGAAGTATTTCGCGTCGGACACCTACGTGCAGGTCGCGACCGACGGCATCCAGATCATGGGCGCCAATGGCTATTCCGCCGAATACGCGATGCAGCGTCATTACCGCGAAGCCAAGATGTTCCAGATCTTCGGCGGCACCAATCAAATTCAGCGCAACATCGTGGCACGCGCGCTCAAATCGTAAGCGGAGACAGACGTGACGGCAGTTCGGACGTTGGAGAAATTCGGCTTTGGCGTTGACCACGCGCAAGCCGACGTGGCGGTGGTCGGCGGTGGCGGCGCGGCGTCGCGCGCTGCCGTGTCCGCGGCGCAGGCGGGTGCGAAGGTTCTCATGCTGGCCAAGGCGCCGGTCGGACAGGGTGGCAGCACGGTGCACGGCGCGAGCGAAATCATGAGCATGGGGGCATCCGGCTACGGCAGTCCCGACGATAGCGCAACCGTGCACTACGAAGACACGATGCGTCCGGCAGCCGGCTTCATCGACCGCGACCTGGTGCGCGTTCTCGCGGAGGACGCACCGAAGCGCATTGCTGACCTGATCGAACTCGGCGTGCCGTTCGACCGCTTCGACGATGGCTATAAGCTCATCCGCAGCGACTTCGGCAGCTATGCGCGCGCGCTTGGCGTCAACGGCAAAACCGGCAAGGCCTTCGTGAGCGCGCTCGCGGACGAAGCCAGAAAGCTCGGTGTCGAGACCCGTCAGCCGGCGGCGTTGATCGATCTCCTGCGCGATTCGACAGGACGCGTGAGCGGCGTGGTTGCGATGGACCTCGAATCGCGGCGGCTGCTGGTGGTCTCGGCGGGGGCTGTCGTGCTTGGCACGGGCGGCGCGCACGGCCTGTTCTCGCAGCAGGTGTCGACGGCGGAGATGACCGGCGACGGCCAGGCGATCTGCTTCCGCCACGGCGCGGAACTCGTGAACATGGAGTTCCATCAGTTCGGGCCGGCGATGGTGCACCCTTACGTGCAACTCTTCAGCAAGTCGTGCTTCATCCTGCATCCGAAGATGCTCAATCGCGACGGTCACGAATTTCTCCCGGACTATCTGCCGACGGGCGTGACGCCCGATGCTGCGATGGACGAGAAAGTGTTCCCGTTCACGATCTCGAACGAGTCGCGCTATATCGATATCGCGATCGCGACGGAAATCGCGCAGGGCAGAGGCACGGAGCGCGGCGCGGTGCATTTCTCTTTCGCCGACATCGCCGAGGAACGGTTAGCGGCCACCATTCCGAACACCATGCGCTGGATGCGCGCCAAGGGACTCGATCCGAAGCGTGATCTGCTCGAGGTCGGGATTGCTTTTCAATGCCTGAATGGCGGTGTCCGGATGACCGACACCGACGCGATGTCGACCATCGAGGGGCTCTTCGTGATCGGCGAACTCGCGGGCGGCGTGCGCGGTCCGGATCGTCCCGGCGGCAACTCGCTTGCGGAAGGTCAGGTTTTCGGCCATCGCGCGGGCGTGGGTGCG
This sequence comes from Caballeronia sp. 11_S32, assembly GCF_056930355.1. NCBI lineage: Bacteria > Pseudomonadati > Pseudomonadota > Betaproteobacteria > Burkholderiales > Burkholderiaceae > Caballeronia > Caballeronia sp. 11_S32. The sequence goes on along the minus strand of NZ_JBXOWH010000006.1, from coordinate 31,043 downwards.
GCCGCATTCGCACGCGGCAGCGCGGCGCCCGGCACGTCCGATGTGGCGCCGCTTGCACGGCGCCTCGAAACGGCGCTCAAACCGAATGCGTCGTTCGACGCTCGACGTATCGCCTCGGATCTGCGTGCGGCGATGCAGGCGCATTGCCTCGTCGAGAAGACGGAAAGCGGCCTGAACATCGCGTTGGCCGCCGCTCGCGAGGCGCGCGCCGCGTTTGCCGCAGGCGGCGCGGCCACGCCGTCGCAAGTGATCGATGCGTTGACGATCGACAACATGGCGACGACTGCCGACGTCATCGTGCAGGCGTGTATCGAGCGGCGCGAATCCCGCAGCAGTCACTATCGCACCGACTGTCCTGCGCGCGACGACGCGCATTTCGGTCACGCATTGACCATCACACGCGGTGAGGCCGACCCGTTCCGTCTCGCCTTCGACGTGCTCGATTACCCCGGTGCGGCAGTCACGGACGCATCGCATTCGCAGGCGGCAAATCATGGATAAGAAGCAAGTCGGCCCGTTGTCGGGCTATCGCATTCTGGATCTCACCGTCATGACCGCGGGTCCGGTCGGTACGGTGCTGCTTGCCGACCTCGGCGCGGACGTGATCAAGGTCGAGGAACCGAAGGCCGGTGACCTCTCGCGCAATCTCGGCAATCAATTCGTCGAAGGGGAGAGCGTCCAGTTCCTGTCGCAGAACCGTAACAAGCGCAGCATCCGCCTGGACCTCAAGTCGCCGAAAGGACGCGATGCATTTCTGCGCATGGCCGAGCAGGCGGATGTCATCGTCGAAAACTTCCGGCCGGGCACGGTGGATCGGCTCGGCATCGGCTACGAGGACGTGAAAGCGCGCAATCCGATGATCGTCTATGCAAGCGTGTCGGCATTCGGACAAACCGGTCCTTATGCCGCATGGCCCGCGAATGATCCGATCGTGCAGGCCGTGGCGGGTCTCATGGACATGACGGGCGAAGCCGGCGGCAATCCGGTGCGGCTCGGGGCGCCGTTGCCCGACTTCGGCGCGGCTGCGCTGCTCGCGTTCGGGATTTCGGCGGCGTTATTGCATCGCGAACGGCACGGCGAAGGGCAGCGCATCGATACGTCGCTGCTGTCGGCTGCGCTTTTCAGCACCATCCCGCGCGACGGCGAGACGCTGAGAAGCGGCAAAGCGCCGGAGCGCCTCGGCAGCGGCCATCCGACGATGGTGCCGTATCGCAACTATCAGGGCTCCGATGGCCGCTATTTCTTCGCGGCCTGCTTCACCGAAAAATTCTGGCAGAACCTTTGCCGGGCGTTGGGCCGCGAAGACTTGCTGAGCGATGAGCGCTTCATCGGCAACACCGCGCGGACGGCGAATCGGCACGCGCTCGACGTGATCCTCGAACAGCAGTTTCTGCTGCATACCGCAGAGTACTGGGTGGCGCATCTGAGTGCCGCGGACGTGCCATGCGCGATCGTGCAGGACTATCACACCGCGCTGACGAAGGACCCGCAGATCGCGCATAACCATGCGGTCGTCGAGATCGAACACCCGGTTGCGGGCAGGGTGACGAACATCGCGAGTCCGGTGAGTTTTCACGGCAGCCCGGTGGCATACCGCCGTCCGCCGCCGACGCTCGGGCAACACACGGCCGAGGTACTTGCTGAATTCGGGTTCGCGGACGACGAGATCGCCGCACTCGAAGGTCTTGAACCGGCCGCTGCCGGAGCGCACTCATGAAATCGTGCACAGCGGACTACGTGATCGTCGGCGCGGGGACGGCGGGTTGCGTACTTGCGAATCGCCTGACCGAAGATCCGAACATCAAGGTGATCCTCGTCGAAGCGGGCGAGCGCGATCGTCACCCGTTCATACACGTACCGGCCGGCTTCGTACGCTTGCTCGATCATCCAACCGTGACATGGCGCTATCGCACTCAGGCCGACGCCGAGACCAGCGGCCGTGCAATCCTGTTTCCGCGCGGACGCGGACTCGGCGGGTCCAGTGCGATCAACGGCCTGCTTTATGTGCGCCCGTTCGCGGAGGATATCGATAGCTGGGAACAGTCGGGCGCCAAGGGCTGGACCTTCGGCAACTGTCTGCCGTTCTACCGCCGCTCCGAAACGTGGACCGAGGGCACCAGTCCGCAACGCGGCGCGCATGGTCCGATTCAGGTCAGCCGGGTAAAAAATCCGCCGGAGATTTGCGGTGCGGTCGTGCAAGCCGCCAAAAAGGCCGGTCTCGAGTTTGTAGATGATCCAAACAGCGACACCCGCGGTCCGTCGATCTGGTACTACCAGCAAACGCGCGACGGACGTCGCCGGTCCAGCGCAGCGCGCGGTTATTTGCGACCCGCAATGGCGCGGCCGAATCTCACGGTGGTGACCGGCGCCCAGGTGTCCGGCCTCGAAATGAACGGCACGCACGTGAGCGGCATCAATGCGACGACGACCGCGGGCGTTTCAGTGCAGTTTCGCGCGACCCGCGAGGTCATTCTGAGCGCGGGCGTAATCGGCACGCCCAGGGTACTTGAAATGAGCGGCATCGGCGATAAGGACGTGCTGGAGAATGCGGGCGTTCGAACACGCGTCGCGTTGCCGGGCGTCGGCAACAATTTGCAAGATCACTATGTAGTCCGGCTGGGCTATCGAATACGGGGTGCAGGCACCGCGAACGAGCGCTCGCACGGACTTGCGCTCGCGCGCGAGATGATGCGCTACGTCGTGTCGGGCACCGGCGTACTCACATATAGCGCGGCGATCGTAGGCGGCTATGCCCAGACACCGCTCGCGACCCGGCCCGACGTGCAGTTCGTGATCGCGCCAGGCAGCTTCGTCGAGGGACGGATTGGCGTGCTGGAGTCGGAGCCAGGTGTCTCCTGCGGCGTCTGGCAGATGCGTCCGGAAAGCCGCGGGCACGTGCACATCACCAGCAGCGACATCTTGGCTGAGCCGACGATCGCACCGTCCTACCTCAGCAGCGAACTGGACCGCAACACGATGGTGGAAGGACTCAAGATCGGCCGCCGGATATTCGCGCAGCCCGAGGTCGCCCGCTATATCGTCGACGAAACCGTACCGGGCCGTCAGGCGGACACCGATGAGGCGTTACTCCAATACGTGCGTGACAATGGCTCGACTGTGTATCACGCGGTTGGAACCTGCCGGATGGGAGAGGACGAAATGAGCGTCGTTGATTCTCAGATGCGGGTGCGGGGAACCACCGGCCTGCGCATCGTCGACGGGTCGGTGATGCCGTCGATAACCTCGACCAACACCAATGCGACGGTGCTGATGCTGGCCGAGCGGGCAGCTGAGATGATCCGCTCGCCAATGACGGCGCGAGCGGCCCCCACATGTTCCAAGGAGACGGTATGAAAGTGCTGGTCGGTGTGAAGCGTGTGGTCGACTACAACGTGAAGGTCCGGGTCAAGTCGGACAGCACGAGCGTCGACATCGCGAACGTAAAGATGTCGATGAATCCGTTCGACGAAATCGCGGTTGAGGAAGCGGTGCGGTTGAAGGAAGCTGGCGTGGCTAGCGAGGTGGTGGCGGTTTCTTGCGGTGTCACTCAGGCGCAGGAGACACTGCGTACGGCGCTGGCGATCGGCGCGGATCGTGCTGTGTTGATCGAGTCATCGGAAGACCTGCAGCCTCTGGCCGTTGCCAAACTGCTGAAGGCGCTGGTCGACAAGGAACAGCCTTCGTTGGTATTGCTGGGCAAGCAGGCCATCGACGACGACTCGAACCAGACCGGGCAGATGCTTGCCGCTTTGGCCAACCTTCCGCAAGCGACGTTCGCTTCGAAGGTCGTTGTGGCTGACGGGAAGGCGACCGTGACCCGCGAGGTGGACGGCGGAGCTGAAACGCTGTCGCTGACGCTTCCCGCCGTAGTCACAGCCGATCTACGCCTCAGCGAGCCGCGCTACGTGACGTTGCCGAACATCATGAAGTCGAAGAAAAAACCGCTGGAAACGATCAGGCCCGAAGACCTCGGCGTGGATGTCACTCCGCGTTTCAAGACGCTGAAAGTCGCCGAGCCGCCCAAGCGCTCCGCCGGCGTGACAGTGCCGGACGTGAAGACGCTGGTCGAGAAGCTGAAGAACGAAGCGAAGGTGCTTTAAAGAGAACGCGGAGACAGGGCAAATGACGAATCTTGTTAGCCTGGTAATAGCAGAACACGACAACGCGTCGATCAAGGCAGCGACGCTGACTACCATTGCCGCCGCGACGAAGCTCGGCGGTGACATTCACGTGCTTGTTGCGGGTCACAACGCGCAAGGCGCGGCCGACGCGGCAGCGAACATCGCGGGCGTCAGCAAAGTATTTCTGGCCGATGCGGCGCACCTCGAAGTCGGTCTCGCGGAAAACATCGAAGCGACCGTGCTAAATATCGCAAAGGATTATTCGCACATCCTGGCTCCGGCTACCGCCTACGGCAAGAACATCGTGCCGCGTATTGCCGCGAAGCTCGATGTCGCTCAGATCAGCGACATCACCGCAGTCGATTCACCGGATACGTTCGAGCGTCCGATCTACGCGGGCAACGCAATTGCAACGGTGCAATCTCAGGACTCGATCAAAGTCATCACGGTACGCACGACCGGCTTCGATGCAGTCGCAGCCGAAGGCGGCAGTGCAGCGGTCGCGAAGATCGAAGCAGCGCCAGATGCCGGCACCTCGCAGTTTGTAAGCCGTGAAGTGACGAAGCTGGACCGTCCGGAACTGACGTCGGCAAATATCATTGTCTCGGGTGGCCGTGGTCTGGGCAACCGCGAAAATTACGCGAGAGTGCTCGAACCGCTGGCCGACAAGCTGAACGCCGCCTCTGGCGCCTCGCGTGCCGCAGTCGACGCGGGCTTCGTGCCCAACGACTATCAGATCGGGCAAACCGGCAAGATCGTCGCGCCCCAACTGTACGTCGCCGTCGGTATCTCGGGTGCGATCAGCACCTCGCCGGCATGAAGGACTCAGAAGTGATCGTCGCGATCAACAAGGACCCGGAAGCGCCCATTTTCAGCGTCGCAGATTACAGCCTCGTCGATGACCTGTTTACCGTAATGCCCGAACTCGTCGGAAGCATATGAGGCCCTTGATGACTGGCTGCTCGCGTTCACTGGCGGAGGAACCATTGGCTCTTTCACAAGAGATCCGGCGAAGCGCAGCGAATGCGGCGAACGCCGAAGATGCGGACATCTGGCGATGGTTTGCTAACCTTGTCGAGGAACGCCGAATTCGCTGGTGTCTTGCCAATGGCAGCTGGTTGGTGAGCGTCGATCATCGTCACGTCGCCACGGACGAAAACTTCGACGAGGCAATCCGTGGTGCCAAACTCCGTACTCAGAGAAGAGATGACGAGACGGTTCGAGGTAATCTTCCACGACGACGCGTCGCGTGAACTCGCAACGCTTTGCTGCCGTGCCCTGTCGCCGATTGAAACCATGTACCGCCGACTTTGCCGCAACCGATCGCGCGTTTTTTCGCATTTCAAACATCGGGATACGCTTGGTGTTCATACCGGCTTCGTCAACGCGGTTGCCTGACTGTCGGCTTTGGCCGGTGTCTTTGAGTGACGGCACGGATTGTCCGTTCTCGCTCTGATACCTGCCCTTGGATCCTCGACGGCCCCGCCGGCAGCAATGGGTCGATAGCGACGATCACGGAACGGCGAAACAGCCGACATCGATCGCGTGGACGCAACTAATCGTTGACGCCGCTATTTGCCTTTAAATTTGAGAACGGCCGAACGCCTCAAGCAGTCTCACTGACGTTCGACTTTACATGTGCGAAGGCGTGGGCTTCAGGTCTTGGAGAAGTCTGCTGTAGTTAGCTCAAGCTGGACCGTTGGATGTGCTAGCAGCTTGCGATGTGCAGCTGCTTCGATTTCGATACGGGAGAATCCGTCGCTGAAAGCTTTCAACGTTCGCGCGTCGTCGGCATTCGGCGCGAGCCAGAAGTACGCTTCGAGGGCTACAGATCGTCTCAACGCAGCAGACGAGCGGGTCGCGTATTTGACATAAATCTATTTATCGTATTTTCGTTAAGCAGCTAACTAGGTACGGAGGCTGGGACTGCTCAGTTCGTCACTCGGTGTGCGCCGTGCTCAAACTGTGCGTATAATGTGCATGAACCATCGCGGGAGCCCACGAGATGAACGCTGACACCTTAACCGATGTTTTGGAGTCCGCCCGAGAAGCGGGCACCTCCCGGCTTTCGGCGACCAATCTCGCCAACGTGCTAGGCCTGCAGCAGCAGGATTTGGCCACGATCGCTGGCGTGCACCGAAACACGCTCCGCACGCATCCCGAGTCTCCAAGACTGCAGGCCGCCTTGCGTGACCTCATGCGCGTGGTCTCGGCGGCAGTCGCAGTTCAGCCGGACCTCGAACGAGCGCTGTTCCTCATCAAGAACCACCCGATTCCGGCCTTTCGGCATAAGACGATTCTCCAGTTGGTCCAGGAGGGCCGGACCGAGGATGCGGTCGACTACCTGGAGTCTATCAGTGCAGGTTTCATTGGATGATCCTCACTGATCTGCCGAAAGGAACCACGCTGTATCGCGCTCACACACCGCGCTGGGCCGACCGCCCCATGAGCGGCGCGGGCGCCGCGCTGAAGGGTGGGCGTTTCAATCGCGAGGGGATCGAGGCGCTATACCTGTCTCTAGAGGAGCTGACGGCCCTGCGCGAATACCAGCAGACCTCCCCTTTCCTTCCACCCTGCACCATTTGCTCTTACGCTGCCGAACTCCGGGACTTGGTGGACCTGCGGAAACTCAACCAAGGGAATTGGGATGAGCTTTGGCATGACTGGCGCGAGGACTGGCGGTATTGGAAATTCGAGCAACACGTCGAACCGCCGACTTGGGTGTTGAGCGACTTGGTCCGAGATCTCGGTTACACCGGGATTGTTTTTCCAAGTCAGGTGCATGCTGGCGGCACCAACGTGATGGTTTTCAGCGACCGGCTTGGCGACCGCAATGCGATCGAGGTGAACGACCCTAGCGAGCAACTTCCGAAGGATCAGTCAAGCTGGCAGCGTTAGACTCTGAAGTTCATGCTTCTCCAGTCTCCCGATCCCGGCTTGCGAGTCCGCAGAACGCTCTAATCTCATTTGCGGCGGAGCCGTTCATCAGGCTAGCCGAGTGCCTTTCCCCGATCAAGCAAATTACTTATCGCCAAGCGGCTCCGAAAGCTCGTAACGGTTGTTGGATGCCCCGTATTGCACTCTTGTGCAAAACGGGCTAGGGATGGAGGCGCCACTAGAAGGCGGTTGCGCCGAGGACACCTTATTTAGATGTCCTAGCGGTTTTTCGATCATGTTACTTATGTCAAGTAATGCCACTCGAGCGGGCAGACTCGTCTGACGCGACGACGACTCATCCTTCGGTTTCGTCTTACAGACAAGCCGTACATTTCGAGAATGATCCTGCCTCGCGTTTCGGCGTACAGCAAATCATACAGCGATCAACCTGGCCTCGTATTCGATTGGAATGGAGAAATCGATAGAGGTGTGCAGGCGTTGTCGATTGTAGTAGGCCTCGATCCCGTCGACGATATCAGACGAACCCTGAGCGCGCGATTCATCCGCCGATCCGGCATGCTCGTAGAGCGCGCTCGCGTCCGGCGACCACGCCAATAAGTTGCATCGGCGGCGGCCTCGCCAAGATCGTCGCCCGCTTTAGAGCGGCGCTAGCCACGTGCTCTGCAAGCGCATGCGAGAGACATGTGACCATCGCCGCGCAAGGTCGATTGCTCCTGATCAAGGAAAAGCCTTTACCTGCAGCCACAACATTCAAACATGGATTCAAAAATAAAATGATGTCCGTCACTTGGTTCATCCGCGTCACACCCAAATGGCGCACCACACCTGTCATGCATATTTCCTTGTTTAACCTTATATCCCGAGTTTCAGTTAGCCGGAGCGGCAAGGCCGTCATCGCCGCATTCCATGACTGGGCAAACACAAGCGGCGGCACATGGCTGTATGTGTTCAAGACGCTTCTTGCCGCGCTGCTGGCGCTCGGCGTGGCGATGAAGCTCGAGCTTCCCATGCCAAGAACGGCGATGACGACCGTCTTCGTGCTCATGCAACCGCAAAGCGGCATGGTCCTCGCGAAAAGCCTCTATCGGATTTGCGGAACAATTGTGGGCCTGCTGGTCATGCTGGTACTGATCAGTCTGTTTGGGCAAGCCCCCGAACTCTTCCTCGGCGCAACTGCCCTCTGGATTGCCGTGTGCACGGCCGGCGCGGCGCGAAACCGCAACTTCCGCACGTACGGATTCGTCCTTGCCGGTTACACGGCAGCGCTCATCGGCATCCCGTCATGGCAACACCCAAACGCAGCATTTATTTCCGCAATGACGCGTGTAGCGGAAGTCGCGATCGGTATCCTGGCTTCGGGCGCAGTTAGCGCGCTCGTCTTTCCCCGCCACGTTAGCGAGCAGCTCGACCGCGCGAACTCCGAGCGGTTCATGCAGTTTGCTAGCGATATCGTGTCGATTTTGACCGGCAAGAGCGACAAAGCATTCGTCGAAGCATTGAATGTCCGCATCGTCGACGAGACTGTCCACTTTGAAGCTACGCGCAGCGCGGCCGTCTTCGAAAGTCCGAACACGCGGCTACGAAACGGCCGCCTGAGCCGGCTGAACGTTGAGCTCATGGCAACCTCGACCCGTCTGCACGCGTTGATTCAACTGATGACGCGTCTACGCGCAGCACAATTGGCTAGACCCCTCATCGAGATCGAAGCATTCCTGAACGCGCTTGCCGCGCTCATCAACGCACCGCGACAGGAAGGGCGAATGGGCGACGAATCGCAAGGGTTCGCCGGAGCGCTCGCGCGCGAGCTCGAGAGCTTCCGGACAGCTTTTCCGGACCACGCGCGCGCGGCACGGGTTCGACTTGGCCACGGGCCCGGCCTGTTGGAGTTCGACACAGCGGCGGAATTGCTTGAACGGTTCTTGGAGAGCTACGTTGCCTATGTCGACACGTATCTCTCTCTGTCAGCGTCCAAGCATGAGCGGGAACAATGGACGGAACCCTACGAACCCAGAACCAACCCGCTGATCGCTGTCATCGCTGGGGTCCGTGCGATGTTGCTGACGCTCGCACTCAGTTGGTTCTGGGTCGCGACCGCATGGCCCTCAGGCGCTTTGCTCGTCCTCAACGGCGGGGCGATCTGCGCATTGGTCGCATCCTCTGCGCGCCCTTCCCGGACTGCGTTCCACATGGCAATCGGCACGGCATGCGCTTGCGCACTTGGGTTTCTCATCATGTTTTTCGTTTATCCGCTGATCGACGGGTTCCCACTCCTATGCGTTGTGCTCGCCACACCGCTTGCATTGGGATGCTGGTTGACGACGCGTCCATCTTTGGCAGGCTATGGAACCGGATACTGCATTTACTTCTGTTTTCTGACCGGCCCCGACAACATCGTGGCATACGATCCGGCATCATTCATGAACGACTCGATTGCGCTCGTGCTGTCGATGCTGGTTGCATCCGCTGCATTCGAATTATTCGTGCCACCGACGACAAGCTGGTTACGAAACCATCTGCTTGCCGACCTGCGCAGGCAGGTTGTCTTTGCGTGCACTAGTCGATGTTCTGCTCTGCGCACCCGTTTCGAGAGCCGAACGCGCGATCTTATGTACCATTTTCGAGCGATATCGCGTCACAGTCCGTCGTCGAACAGCCAACCGATCGAATGGTTCCTGGCGGTTCTCGAGATCGGGTCCGCCGTGATCGATCTACGGGGCGCTATGAAGATGGGGATCACGCAGGCTGCTCCGGACCACGTGCCGGCGTGGCTGAGCCATGCCGACGAAACGTGCCGCGCGATTCGGAACCTGTTTCACCGACCCGAGCCTGCCACCTGTGCCGCGGCGACGTATGCGGTCGAAGCGGCGATCGGCGCAACGCAGCGGGAGATACAGGCAGCCTGCGCCAGTCCATCCCGGGCGTCCCATCTTCAGATGGCACTCAGCGCTCTGCATTTCATGCACAGCACGCTCGCCGCACCGGGCTTCCCCGTCCCCGCGCTGAGCAGGGAAATCCGCCCCGATGAGGGACAAGGGATTCGTTGAGATCCAAGCTGTCGATACTGTTCAACGTAAGAACGGGATCCGGAATCGCTAACCCATCGATGGAAGTCCAGCCCCTTTCGGGACGCATCATCCCATTCGACGGACTCCCACTACGACAGCAACCGATAGCGCAACGGCCGCTCGATTTCCCGTACAGCATCGCGCCATGACTACCGGCGGCCAGCTCTGTGGTCACATCGCTTGAGCAAAAGCCCGTTCGAAATCGGCACCCGTGCCTTCGCGAATGTGGATCTCAGCGATACCGAGAGCCTTCGTTGCAACGCCAACTAATGCCACGTCCGGACGACTCGCGATGAAATATGCATTCATTCACCGGCGTTCGCCGCCTTCATTTTCAGCACGATCTTGCCGATGTGCGTGCCCGAATCCATCAGAACGTGCGCGCCGCGCGCGTCCTCCAAATCGAAGCTCCGATACAGCACCGGCTTGACCTTGCCACTCCTGATCTGCGGCCACACATGCTGCTCGAGTTCACCTATGATCTGCGCCTTCTCTTCATGTGTGCGGGAACGCAGCGTCGAACCGATATGCGTAAGCCGCTTCGTTAGCATAGGAAACAGATCAACTTCCTTCGCTGGCCCCTTGATAACGCCTACCTGTACGATACGTCCATTGATGGCAGCCGCCGCATAATTGCGCGCAACATAATCTCCCGCGATGATATCGACGATGACGTCGGCACCCTTACCGTCCGTAAAGCGCATTGTCGCTTCGACAAAATCATCAACGCGATAGTCGATGGCAAGGTCCGAGCCCAGTGCGAGGCTTGCAGTGCGTTGCGCATCAGAGCCGATCGTCGTGATGATCTTCCCTGCGCCGAGCGCCTTTGCGAACATCGTGGCCGTCGTGCCGATACCTGATGCACCTCCGTGAATCAGAACTGTCTCACCCGCGGTGAACTTGCCGCGCTGAACGAGGTTGAGCCATACAGTCATAAAGGTTTCTGGCATTGCGGCGGCTTCGACGACGGTCAGTCCAGTGGGAATGAACAAAGTATTTGACTCGTGCGCGACTGCGTATTCGGCGTAACCGCCCCCCGGAATCAGCGCGCAAACTCGGTCGCCAAGCGCGTACCGCGAAACCCCCGGGCCCAGGCCGACAATCTCGCCCGCAATCTCCAACCCGGGGATGTCAGATGCACCGGGAGGAGGATCGTAGAGCCCCTTGCGCTGAAACACATCTGGACCGTTCACGCCCGCTGCATGAATGCGAATCAGCACCTCGCCTTCGGCAGGTACGGGGACGGGTCGCGTCGTGGGTGTCAGTACTTCTGGGCCGCCGGGTTGCACAATTTCAATGGCCGTCATCTTCGACGGCAAGTCTTTGACATTCAACATTCAAGTGATCCTCATAACAACGAGATGAGCAAGTGAGTCGGAAACCCGCATTGCTCGACGGGCTCCGACCTGAAGCCAAGTATAGTGAGCACGCCTGCCACCGTCGCACAGCGATTTTCGGATACAGTGATGCAAATTTGCATCACATTGGAACGGCTATGAACTGGGACGACGCACGTATTTTTTTGGCCGTTCAGCGCGAAAGGACGCTGCGTGCAGCCGCGCGCACTCTAAACCTCGACCAGGCAACGGTCGGCAGGCGCCTGACTGCGCTGGAGCATACACTTGGCTCAACCCTCTTTTTGCGCACATCAAAGGGCTATTCACTTACGCCGGTCGGGGAAATCGCGCTGAGATCCGCTGAGACGATGGAACAATCAGCACACGAACTCGTACGTCAAACACAGGGAGTCGACAGAAGGCTTGCAGGTGACGTGAAGGTAACCACAACCGATGCGCTTGCACTCGAGTTTGTCGTCCCGTCCATCGGGCGCCTTCATGCGAAGCATCCCGGTGTTACGGTACAACTGGACACATCGACATCAGTACTCAATCTGACGAAGCGGGAAGCCGACATTGCGGTGAGAACCGTCAAGCCGCATAATCCCGACCTCGTTGCTCGACGCTTGGCCAGTTGGGAATTCGGCCTGTTCGCGTCGGAAACCTATCTAAAGCGCCACGGCGAGCCCGTGGCCGGACAGGCTTTCGCTGGGCACGATCTGGTGGTCTATCAACCTTACATGACACGGAAGCGGGTGCCGACGCTTGCTGGCGAGCCGATATTCGCCGGCCGCGTCGTATCGGGCGTGAACTCAAATCTGACGCTGCGCGCGGCGCTGAAGGCTGGCATCGGCCTCGGAGAGATACCGGTGCACATGGGCATTTGCGATGGCCTGATACGGATCTGGCCGGACCGGTCGGGGCGCACGCCATATGAAGTGTGGCTTGTCACCCATCGGGACCTACGGCATACCGCGCGCATAAGGGCAACGATCGACGAAATCGTGTTCGCCTTTGACGAACACCGCTAATGATCTCGCAACGCGCCTCGCATCTTCCGGTGTTGCGCTTACTTTCAGTTAAATGTTCCCGCCGCGACCGCCTGATTCCATGCGACGGCAATCTTGTCCGTCTGAAGAAGCCAGGCGTGGATTCCGGCGCGAATCGGATGCTTCGCACCGTCTCGGTGTACGCCTGCAGTATGGGCAGTATCGCTGTGTGCCTTCGTGGATCGTCCGATCGGATAGTCGTTACCGGCGATAACGAGTGTCAGTTGATGCACCTGCGGCAGCCACGGCAGGCCCGCTCCCGAGTTACTCGATCACCATCGTCAGCGCTCGCGCGATTAGCGCGGGTTTGGCTTCATTTTCAATCTCGAACGTGTTCTCAGTGGCAATCAGCGTTCTGCCGACACCTTTGCCGTCGACCGACAACAGCGAGATGCGATTTCGGACCCGCGCCCCTGACCGCACAGGCGTCAGGAAGCGAACCTTGTCAAGTCCATAGTTAAGCGCGCTCTTGGCACCGACAGACTTGATGAAGACTTCGAACGATGTCGGCGCAATCAGCGATAACAACAGATATCCGTGCGCGATGGTCGTGCCCAACGGGCTCTCGCGCATCGCGCGGTCTTGATCGATGTGAATCCACTGATCGTCGCCAGTACAGGGCGGATTCAACCGGTCGTCGCAACACTCGATTATTGAACAGACCTCAGGTATTCGTCCAGGGCTTCGGCTGGTGTCTTCCAACCAAGCGTTTTCCGGGGTCTGGAATTCAGTGTATTGGCGACGGCCTGGATCTCTCGAGCGCTCCACCGGGACAGGTCTGTGCCCTTTGGAAAGTATTGCCGCAGAAGGCCGTTCGTGTTCTCGTTCGTGCCGCGCTGCCATGGACTGTGCGGGTCGGCGAAGAATACCTTTACCCCGGACTCGACCGTAAAGCGGGCGTGATCGGATAGTTCTTTGCCACGGTAGCCGTAGCGATGGCCGTGCGCATGCGCAAGGTACTTGCCGCACGTTCGAATCCGGTGCACCGGCCGGAACCTCGTGCAGGTGCGGCTTCCAGAAGTGCCTGCGCGCTTTGTCGAGCAGGTTGATCGACGCCTTCTTGGGGGTGATTTTGATTTTCGTGCAAAATTCCGGTTAGCCTTGTCTCGATGCGACAAGGGTTTGCCGCCCGGCCCTTATTAAAATTCCTTCAAAATCAAGGACGTGCTGTCTACCCTCTGGAAACGGCAGTCGCAGTCGCCTGCGAACGGTGCGGGGCGACTCGAAAAGGTCGTGCGGGTTCGCATAGACACGAGGAAGCTGCGAAACCGGGAACCTCCAATGCGCGAACTGGATCGATCGTCTGAAAGCCCGTTGGACCAATTTCGCTTCAAGCTTGTCGACTTGTCGGGAGGTCCGTAAGGTCACTTCTCAGACTAGGAAGTATCCGCTTTGCATAACGTGCGACCGGAAAGTTAAAGGTCCCGCGCAAGTTGATGCCATCAAGATGAGTCGGGGCGATCCGTCTCAACTGTTCAGTCTCCAGCGGCTGCCCTCTAGCCGCCTCCATGTTCTCGAGGGCGCTTTGCATGTGCGTGGTGTTCCAAGCCATCAGGATGTTCGACAGCAGTGTCAACGCCGACGATACTGCTTCGAGCGATTCCTGGCGTCGCGCCAACTCGATAGGAATTCTGCCGATATGAATCGCGCGCTGAACGTTGTGCACGGCTTCTCCCCGGTTTAACACATGTTGCAGCTCTGATCTGAAGGCCGTGTTGGTGAAGTAGTCGATCAAAAAGATGCTTCTGAAAAGTCGCCCGATTTGAACACCACCGTCGTACACGGCTTGACCTCTGGCTGCTGAGCCGAAGCGGGTGAGGGCGTCGACTGCTGTGCACTTTCCGGAACGGATGGATGCGACGATCCTGACGAACTCATCCCAGACGTCTACGATACGATCGAGTTTGACATCGCGGTCCGTGATCGCGGAGAGTTGTGCGGGCACCTCATAGTTGCGCGGTACGTGAATGCGACGGTCACGGAGATGTGAAAGGCGAGGGCATAGATCGAACCCCAACGCCCGTGCGACCCCCATCGCAAAATCCGTGTACCCGTGCGTATCGACTGCGATTAGAGCGATGTCCTTGGTGGCACTCTGTCGAACGACACCTTCGATCGCGGCACCCGCTTGACGCTCATTCAAGACGATAGGTTGGTCATAAAAGACGCCCCAACGATCGAGCACGTGCGTGTAGATGCCAATGGATGCTGTGCGCCGTCGCGGGTCGGCCCGGGCCTGCCAGACTGCCCTTGTCGTCTCCAGCGACATCATGTCCGATGACGCGAGGTCTGCACGCCCCCAGTGAGCCGCAATAGGATGCTCCTGCATGAACTCGAGTACAGCATCGGCGGCCCGCCGTAGCATTCTTTCGTCCTCAAGTCGCTTCATCATCTGGCGAATGGCGGCAGGAGAGACTTCCGGGACCATTCTCGAAATCTCCGCTGCCGATAGGGATGTTCCGTGCGCCAGTACGGCCGAGTAGGTCATCAGCAACTCAGTGCGTGATCGTGGTTCCCGTCCCAGTAGGGTCCAGCTGAAGCGTGTCGCGCTGTCGACCTCGAGGATTATTTCGGGTAGTTGACCCGGTGGATGAGCTTCGAAGATCGCCCGTCGCAGTCGATCTGCCTCGAGATCTGCTGGCTGCGCCGTCAGCGGATCGAGATGTATCGCCGTATCGGCGCGGACCTCACCGTGCGTAACGGCTTCGTCCAGCAATTTGAGACGTTGATCGAGGTGCGCCAAGACCGGGGCAAGAAACTCGTTCGCGTCTTGAGGCAGTCCAAGGTGGCCATATAGATGATTGCGCTTCAGCTTCCAGTCTTCGGTCGGGATCAGCATGTCGGTCTGACTGCGGAACGAGAAGCTATGCCGGACAAAGATCGTGCCATTTCGCAACGCGACGCGTAACGCAAAGAGCGTCGCCCACCCGAACGCCACCATTGCCTTAAGACGGTCATATCCGTCAATCGCCTCGCGCCAGGCACGACCAAGTCGGATGCTCACGCCGTCGGGCAGGAGATAAGCGTGACGCCGGTAGAGGCCTCGCAGCAGGGCGATCGCATCTAGCACCGGATGGGTGCCTTCGGCCTCGAATGGCAATTGGACTACGCGCATCAGCAGATTGCGGGCGTGGGGGCGTTTTCGGAGCAAGCACTGGCGGATCTGGCTACGCCGGTTGGGCGCCTGCGGATGTAGAACCTGATCTGCCAGCACGCAAAGCTCCTTGCCAAGATCTTCGCGCGACAATGACTCATCGTTCGCGAGTGCTTTGACGGCGAGTGCAAACTGGTAAAGCTGATCGGCCGCGGCGACGCGCGCGGCGTCGACTTCACGCGATGCGTCGTGAACTACCTTCAGCACCCAACGGCGAAGCATCGTGAGCACCTGGTCGGTCGCCGTACAAAGGGCATAACGCATGAAGCACGTTGCTGCCAGCCTTCGCCCTTGCGGTTCGATCCTTTTGCTAATCGAGGATGGCCGGCTGGCGCAGCGACGCGCATAGTGGCGGACGATGGCGTCGTTGCATTCAGCCGGCCAACTTTCGGCAACGCCATGCATCGTGAGAAGATTGATTTTGTCGAGGACTTCGCTCATCTGGTGAGTCGAGTTGCGAAGCGGGACCGCCCAAAGCCAACGCTGCAAGCTTGTATGTTCTTTATGCGGCTGCCCAAGAAGTCGCGCCCAGCTCGCCAACCTGTCCGCCCCGAACGCTCGTTCAAGCATCTCGCGTAAAGAGTCCTCGATGTCGTGCACTGCCTGGACGACGAACTGTCTCAACGTCCGATCGGGTGGTATCACGATCCGATGTTCGTAAAACCACCGCTTCAAGTCGTTCATCAATTGGCCGCGCTCAGGTCGGCCTGTGAGCTGTTCCTTGAGCCAACGAATGACATATCGACGCTGATGCTCGGCGAGGACTCGAAAATTTATGACTGTCCGAGCGAAGCTCTGATGGTCGGACAATGTTTTGAAGTTGCCGTCATAGAGTGATCGGAGCGTACCGACCTCGGGCGGCAGCACACCGAGTTGTTGGCCAAGATGTCGCCAGAGAACGGTTGGTATGTGCTTGTACGAGTCGAGCGGTCGCCCAGTCATACGTAGAAAGCCGACGTGCAGGGCGATGGCTAGCCGATACAGATGAGTGCGCCGCGAATCGATGCGAGCCAGTTCGCTTCTGGAAAACGTGAAAAACGTGTTCAGTTCGAATTCGCTCAGCTCGCGCGGAACGTGTCGAACGCCGAGGTATGCCAGTCGCCAGTGCTCCATCGGAAGCTCCGCACTTTATGCTGAGAGCAGCCAAGGGTAGCGACGCAATATCAGCCGCGCCACAGTAGAAACCGGGATAGTGGTACTGCGGAACCAGCGACTAAGGAAGGTGCCAGAACGCGGTGTCGGGAGCTGCTGAAATCGGCGCTCGGCCGCGGATGGCAGTCGTATTGTCTGACCTTGCCGGGTGGGCGATCAACGGCGCGCGCCGCGGGAACTCCACAGTGAATCAACCTCAGTCCCCGCCTACGAAACTGTGCGCGAGGGTTCTGCTACACTGATTACGGTACCTGTCCTATCCCTCCGACCGTTTTTTCCGATGTCAACGCGTCACGCGAACCGGAAATCCATCCGCTCGTCCGCTCGGAAAGCCCGCGGCCTGCTCAGCAAAGCGATGCATCCTGCCGATGCCGGCGGATGCGGCGCGCGAACTCTCGTTGGCTCAACATCTGACGTGGGTGGCCTGCAAGGGAAAAGCCGGGAGCGCTTATCTGATCAATGAGCTCGTGCGGCTCGTGTACTTGACGTACTACGTTCAGGACGCGGGCTACGGTGACACGGATGTCGTCGTGTATGCGCGCGCCGAAGCGGCGCTCGAGCGCTGCTTGCAGCGGGCCGAACGCGAACAGGTCTGGCGGCTCGAACCCGACGATGCGCCACTGTTCGAGGCCATCCTGCGCCAGGCAGACAGCCAGCTTGAACGTGCGCCGCGCTACGCGCACGTGGACGCGCGCGAACGCCTGGAGCGGTTCGCGACTAGCGGCCGGCAGTCGCCGCTAGCAAGCGTGGCGCGCCTGCAGTAACAAGCGCGTTCTAAGAAGCAGATCATCACGCATAGGACTGGCATCTTAGCGAAGATGCTTTCGATGATTGTGCGGCACCAGCCCGACATACGATGATTGACGCTGCGTTCGTCGCGCTCGGTTTCCCGTTACTCGCTGATGGCATGAATTTAGGATTACTAACGAAAATGCGTTAAATTGCGTTATGTAAAATCACGTCGACAGTTGGGCCGGAATCGAACCTCGCGGTCGATCATCCTTCATTTCAACTCGGTCAGAGTGTCGATCGGCGCGGTGCGCGAGCACCTCCATGAGCGGCCAGGATGGCGCCAACGCGAAAGCGTGAACGGAATTGACAGCGCAACCGCTACCGTCGAGCAGATCGTCTTTCTAACGGCCGCTGTAGTGGTCCGCGAAGTTGCGCGTTCAGCGAACTAACCGTCGCCGCCCTCCCGATCGAAACGGAGGCCACGAGCGACTAGGTATTGAGGTCGATCGTAGGCCAATGGTTCGGCGACCGGGGCCGTGCCTTTCCCACATCCGGCAGCGGTCTCTGGTGCGTCTAAGCTATCCGTTGTCCGTCGCATTAGCTCAGCGCTTCCATTTGAATCAAAATGCTGCTTGACCTGTCGGCCTTCATGCGATTACGACCAGCATCGCTCGCTTACAACCTTAAACTCAAGTACGCCCGGCTCAACAACGGTCGACCATGTATCCAGAGTCGGGTTGCCAGCCATGATGCGGGGCGGTCGCGCACGGCCAACCGCGCGATAGTCCGCTCGGCATCCTTGTTATCCCGTTTCGATTGCGTATTAGTACCCCGATGACATGAATAAAGTAAATTGAAGCCCTCATTCAGCGCGATCTCCCGATAATCGCCATCGTAAAAGCCTTCTGGCCAGCAAAGATGACGTGACTCAGTTCCCAGCCGCGCCAAGAGTTCATTTCGTCCCGCTCGCAAATCTTCTGTCAGACAAGCCCGCTTCGCCGTGCGCGAAGTCGTTAGATGATCCCAACGCCTGTGCGTGTGCGTATGGCTATGAAATTCGAAGGTTCCTGCACGTCTCATCGCTTCGATTTCGGACCAGCGCATGATGGCGTCATCGGCCTTTCCATTCTGGATGGCGATCTGCGAGTCCTCGTGAGAGAGTACGCGGGGCGAACCGGCCGATCCGTCGACTGAAGTCGGACGAACGGGTCCATCGCCGGGCCAACTCGTGACCAGGAAGCAAAGTGCCTTGAATCCCCAACGCTGCAGGATCGGATGCGCGAAAACCCAGTTGTCCAGATAGCCATCGTCAAACGTGATGACCACCGACCTGGCAGGAACCCGCTCGCCGCAAAGGAATGCCGCCAGCCCGTCGCCATCGAGCGTCTGGTAGCCCGCACGACGAAGGTAGGCGATCTGTTGGGTGAAGTGCTCGACGGTGACAGTCAGCATTCCCGGTGAATTGCTGACGTGGTGATACATCAGCACAGGTACCGCTCGCGCATGGTGCGGCTTCATGCTTGATAACCTCTCTGCTGGAGCGAGCGTCGATAGAAGCACATTGTGTCGTACACCATGTTCGTCACGCTAAATCCTTTCGACAAAATGAATCGACCTGCATGACTCAGTTCGTGTCGAAGCGATGCGTTGTCGATGAGCCGTACGAGCGCTTCTGCCAAAGCGACGGGATCGCGCGGAGGAACCAGCAGACCGTTCACTTCGTCGCTGATCAGCTCGGGCACCCCTCCCACGTCCGTTCCGATGACCGGAAGGCCCAGCGACATCGCCTCGATGAAGGCTTGGCCGAGCGCCTCCTGATGCGTCGGAAGCACGAAGAAATCGCATCCGGCCATGATGTTTGGAACGTCGCTGCGGAATCCCAACAGGTGAATCCGATGCTCGAGGCCGCGGTTCAAGACCATGCGCTTTATTTCTGCGAACATCGGGCCGTCTCCGGCCAGCACGACATGGAATTTCTCACGCGACTCCAGTAGCGGGACGACGGCCGCAATGAGGTCTTCGTGACCCTTCCCTTCCCGCATGATGGCGACCATGCAAGCGACGATATCATCGTCCCGGAGCCCCAGCTCCGTGCGCAGTGTCGACTTCCCGCCCACAGCGAGTTTCTCAATACCGTCATAGATGGTTTCGACCCGGTCCGCGCCGACTCCGGCGCCGATCAAATACTTCCGAACGTGGTGACTCACCGCGATCACGCGGTGAGGGAGCCAGTTGTAGGTCGCAAGCGAAGTGATGGGCAACGCAAGGTGACGCGTCCGTACAACCAGCGGCGTACCGGCCAGGCGGGCGGCAAAGCCTGCGACCAGGCTGTCGTGGCCACTGTGCGTGTTGAGCACGTCGCAAGCTCGACGCCGCAACATGCATGCAATATCGATTGCGGAGGCGACATCGCCACCCGTCCTCATCTCCGAATGATGCACGGCGAATCCGGCGGCAGCACCGTGCATTCCGATCGACGCGTCACGCGGGCAAATCAGTTCAACACGGTGGCCGGTGTCGCGCATGCCGATCATTTCCCTGAGAGTGCGCATTTCCTGCCCTCCCCACCCCTTCGACGATTCGCTGTGGATGATGCTTAAACTGCGGTTCATGCGACCGATCCCTCGAAGAATTTGCTCGAAAGGGCAATGTTGAAGATGGATCGATAAGCAACGTTGGAGAACTGATGGAGAAACTGTGAAGCCGGACGAGCACTTTGAAGATGACTGCGTCTTCATCGTTTCTCCATCAAATCGCGAAGGAAACCCCATCGTTCGAACGCAGACTTCTTGCCGTTCAAGCGGGCGACTGCCTGCGTCTGATGGAGTTCTTATGAAACTTGAAAGATGGTCTCTGGGTGGCAGTTTGTGCGTGCTGCTGCTGGAGGCAATGCTCGCGGGCTGCGGGCAAGCCGAACAGCTGGGCGTCTCCCCCGCGATTCCCGTGGCGTCGGCGACCGTGGTGCACGCTTCGCTCAGACTCACGGAAGATTTGCCGGGTCGGGTCGCGGCAATGCGCGTCGCTGAGATACGGCCGCAGGTCAGCGGTATCGTGATGCGCCGGCTGTTCGAGCAAGGCACCGAGGTGCGTGCCGGCCAGCCGCTGTTTCAGATCAACCCTGCGCCGTTCAAGGCTGACAGGGACACGGCCGCGGCGGCGCTGCAACGCGCCGAGGCCGCGCTTGCGCGCGCGAAGGTGCAAACGGCACGCCTGCAGCCGCTCGTCGAAGCCGACGCCATCAGCCGCCAGGTCTACGACGACGCCGTCTCGCAGCGCGACCAGGCCGTCGCAGACGTGGCTCAGGCAAGCGCCACGCTCGCGCGTCGGCAGCTCGATCTGAAGTTCGCGACGGTCGAGGCGCCAATCTCGGGCCGCATCGATCAGGCGCTGATGACCGAGGGAGCGCTGGTCGCCAGTAGCGACAGCCAACCCATGGCGCGCATCCAGCAGATCGATCAGGTCTATGTGGATGTGCGCCAGCCGGCGGCATCGCTCGAATCGCTGCGCAACATGCTGTCGACGCAACAACAAGACGGCGGCGGTGGCCTTCCGGTGGAAGTTCTGCGCGACGACGACACACCGTACGACGTGAAAGGCAGCGTGCTCTTTTCGGGCGTCAACGTCGATTCCGGGACCGGCGATGTGCTGTTGCGCGTGCTGGTCGACAACCCGAAGCGGCAGCTTCTTCCGGGAATGTATGTACGGGCCCGGATTCCGCGCGCGAACTACGCGCGCACGCTGCTTGTTCCGCAGCAGGCGGTCGTACGCGTCGCGGGCAAGCCGCAGGTCTGGGTGATCGACGCGACGAGCCACGCGCGGCCAAGGCCCGTCGAGCTCGGCGAGCTGAGCGGACGTCATTACCGCATTCAATCGGGTCTCACGTCCGGGCAGAAGATCGTGGTCGAAGGCATGGAGCGCCTGAACGACGGCGCGCTGGTCGCCGCCAACGACGGGAAATCGCCCGGTGCGCCGCTGGCTGCACCCACGCACTGAGTCACGGGAGCGTCGAGCCATGTCCGAATTCTTCATCCGGCGACCCGTCTTCGCGTGGGTGATCGCCCTCTTCATCATCCTGCTGGGCCTGATCGCGATACCGCAACTGCCGATCGAACGTTACCCTTCGGTCGCGCCGCCCGCCGTCACCATTACCGCGACGTATCCCGGCGCCACGCCGCAAACCATGAGCGACTCCGTGCTGAGCCTGATCGAGCGCGAGCTGTCGGGCGTCAAAAATCTGCTCTACTTCGAGTCGTCGGCCGATACGTCGGGCACCGCGCAGATCACGGTGACGTTCAAGCCCGGCACGAATCCCGCGCTCGCCCAGGTCGACGTTCAGAACCAGCTCAAGACCGTCGAGCCGCGCCTGCCCCCGGTCGTGCGCCAGTCCGGCGTGACCGTGGAGTCGGCTTCCTCGGGCTTCCTGATGCTCATCGGTCTCAAGTCCGACAGCGGTCTCTACGACGCGAGCATGCTCAGCGACTACATGGCGCGCAACGTCGTCGAGGAGCTGCGACGCGTCGATGGCGTCGGCCGCGTACAGTTGTTCGGTTCCGAACGGGCGATGCGCATCTGGGTCGATCCGAACAAGCTGATCGGCTATGGCTTGTCGATGAACGACCTGACGACTGCGATCAGCCAGCAGAACGTGCAGATCGCGCCGGGCAGCGTCGGTGCGTCGCCGGCTCTGACCGGTCAGCGGGTGACCGTGCCGCTTACCGCACAAGGGCAACTGACGACCCCGGAACAGTTTGCCGCGATCGTGCTGCGCGCCAACGCCGATGGCTCCCGGGTCGTGCTGCGCGACGTCGCGCGAGTCGAGCTCGGGTCGCAGTCGTACAGCTTCGTCAGCAGCGAGAACGGCAAGCCCGCCGCCTTCGCTGGCGTGCAGCTCGCGCCCGGCGCCAATGCGGTCAAGACCGCGGCGGCCGTGCGCGAGCGTCTGAAGGAAGCGGGCAAGGCGATGCCGGCCGGTATCAGCTATTCGATCCCGTTCGATACTTCTCCGTTCGTTCAGATTTCGATCGAGAAGGTTCTCCATACGCTCGTCGAAGCGATGGTGCTCGTGTTCCTCGTGATGTACCTGTTCCTGCAGAACGTGCGCTACACGCTGATCCCCGCCATCGTCGCGCCCGTGGCGATGCTCGGCACATTCACGATCATGTTGGCGACAGGCTTCTCCATCAACGTGCTGACGATGTTCGGCATGGTGCTCGCGATCGGCATCATCGTCGACGATGCGATCGTCGTGGTGGAGAACGTCGAGCGCTTGATGACCGAGGAAGGTCTCTCGCCGAAGCTCGCAACGTCGAAGGCCATGAAGGAGATCTCCGGCGCGATCGTCGGCATCACACTGGTGCTGACCGCAGTGTTCATCCCGATGGCGCTGGCAAGCGGCTCGGTTGGCGTGATCTACCAGCAGTTCACGCTGTCGATGGCAGTCTCCATTCTGTTCTCGGCGCTCCTCGCGCTGACGCTGACGCCCGCTCTGTGCGCGACGATGCTCAAGCCGATCGCGCCTGGTAACCACGAGAAACGTGGCTTCTTCGGCTGGTTCAACCGTCGTTTCGAGCGGATGACGCGCTCGTACGAGTCGCGCGTCGGCCGGCTCGTCGGCCGAACCGGGCGCGTGATGCTGCTGTTCGTGGCCATTTCCGGCGCACTCGTCATCGGCTTTCGCATGCTGCCGTCGTCGTTTCTGCCCGACGAGGATCAGGGCTACTTCATGACAAGCTTCCTGCTGCCCGCCGACGCGACCGCCGAGCGCACGCAGGATGTGGTCGGGACGCTGCAGCGCCATCTCGCGTCGCGCCCGGCGATCCAGTCGAGCATTTCGATCGTCGGCTATGGCTTCTCAGGCTCCGGACCGAATGCCGCGCTGAACTTTGCGGTCCTCAAGGACTGGGACAGGCGCGGCGACGCGACGACGCCCAATGAGAACACGCGTGCACAGCAAGCCATGGCTTCGGTGACCGAGGGATCCGTGATGAGCCTGCTGCCGCCCGCGATCGACGAGCTCGGCACCAGCTCAGGCTTCACGTTGCGTCTGCAGGATCGCGCCAATCACGGCGACGAAGCGCTGAAGGCGGCCCAAGCCAAGCTGCTGGAACTCGCGGCGAAGAGTGACATCGTAACGGGCGTCTACCCCGATAGCCTGCCGGCGGGTGCCAGCATCCACCTGGAGATTGACCGGCCCAAGGCCGAGGCGCTGGGTGTGTCCTTCACCAGCATCAGCGAAACGCTGTCGGCAGCGATCGGCTCGACCTACGTCAACGACTTCCCGAATGCCGGGCGCATGCAGCAGGTCATCATCCAGGCCGACGCGTCCGCGCGCATGCAGATCAACGACGTGCTGAAGCTGTACGTGCGCAACGCCGGGGGCGGCATGGTGCCACTGTCCGAAGTGATCCGGCCCGTCTGGTCCGAGTCGCCACTGCAACTGACGCGCTTCGAGGGCTATCCGGCCGCGCGCATATCGGGCAGCGCCGCACCCGGTCATTCGAGCGGCGCTGCGATGGCCGAGATGGAACGTCTCGCCGCGCAGTTGCCGTCGGGCTTCACGGTCGAGTGGACCGGCCAGTCGCTACAGGAGCGTCAGTCGGCATCGCAGGCGCCGATGCTGATGGCGCTGTCGATGGTGGTCGTGTTCCTCGTGCTGGCCGCGCTCTACGAGAGCTGGTCGATTCCGCTGTCGGTGATGCTGGTGATACCGCTCGGACTGATCGGCGCGCTCAGCGCGGTGCTGCTGCGCGGACTGCCGAACGACGTGTTCTTCAAGGTCGGGATGATCACCGTGATCGGCCTGTCTGCGAAGAACGCGATCCTCATCATCGAGTTCGCGAAGCAGTTGCGCGAACAGGGCAAGGGGCTGGCGGAAGCCGCCGTGGAAGCGGCCCGGCTGCGCCTGCGTCCAATCCTGATGACATCGCTAGCGTTCGGCCTCGGCGTGGTGCCGCTGATGATCGCGACCGGCGTGAGCGCGGAAACACAGCACGCGATCGGTACTGGCGTGTTCGGCGGCATGGTCACTGCGACGATCCTCGCCGTCTTCTTCGTGCCCGTTTTCTTCGTTTTCGTGATGGGCTTCCAGGAACGCATCGCGGCATGGCGGGCAACCCACCGTAAAAGCGCGGCCGTGCGTCAAGAACAAGAGAGTTGATGTCATGCGAGCCCTCATTCTTCCCGTTGTGCTGGCCGTGTCGGCCTGCTCTTTGACCCCGGCGTTCGTCAGGCCGGCCGCGCCCGTCCCCATGACATACACGAAAGGCGCTGCAACCAATGTGCGCACGAACGCAGCCGATCTGGGCTGGCGCACGATGTTCGGTGATCGGCGTTTGCAGCGTCTCATTGAACTCGCGCTCGAAAGCAATCGCGATCTGCGGCTCGCCGCGCTGAACGTCGAAAGTGCCGCGGCCCAGTATGGCATCCAGCGCGCCGCACAATTGCCTTCGGTCGACGCCACCGGCGGCTTCACGCGCCAGCGCATCGCCGCCAACGCAGAGACCGATCCGCCCATCGCCGCGATGACGCAGAAGCAATACGGCGTCAACGTCGGGATCAGCGCGTTCGAGATCGATCTGTTCGGCCGCGTTCGCTCCCTGTCGGATGCCGCGTTCGCCCGCTACCTCGAAAGCGATGACGGACGCCGTGCCGCGCAGATCGCGCTCGTCGGCGCGGTGGCCGACGCGTACTTCGCCGAACGCCTCGCACAGGAGCAGCGCGAGTTGGCCGAACACACTCTTGCGGACTGGCGGGAGTCACTCGACCTCGCGCGCCGGCTCAGGAACGCCCATCAGGCGAGCAGCGTCGACGTGGCCGGCGCCGAAGGTCAAGTCGCCAGCGCCGAAGCAGATCTGGAGGCGCGCGCACGCATGGTCGAGCAGGCCGGCAATGCACTGCGGCTCCTGATCGGCGCCGACTTCCCGAAGGATCTGCCGGAGCCGACCCCTCTGGCGCAGCAACCGGTCATGACTCGACTGCCTGCAGGCCTGCCGTCCGACCTGCTGTTCCGACGGCCCGACATCTTGCAAGCGGAACAGAACCTGATCGCCGCCAATGCCGATATCGGTGCGGCGCGCGCCGCATTCTTTCCACGGCTCTCACTGACAAGTTCTTTGGGTTTCATCAGTCCAGCCATGAGCGGCCTTTTCGATGGCGACCATCGGGCATGGACCTTCGCGCCGCAGGTCACGGTCCCGCTGTTTCAGGGCGGTCGGCTGCGCGCCGAGCTACGACTCGCCGAAGTGCGCAAGATGAGCGCGGTTGCCGGATACGAACGTGCTGTGCAGATCGCGTTCCGCGAAGTTGCCGACGGCCTGGCGGGCCGCGACACCTTCAATCGGCAGATCGAGGCTCAGACCCGGGTGGTGGCGAGCGCCGAGCGTCGCACTGATCTGTCGACACTCCGCTATCGCGCCGGCGTCGACGGACGGCTCGAACTGCTGGATTCCCAGAGGCAGCTCTATGCATCGAGGCAGGTGCTGCTGGACTTGCGCCGCGCGGAGTTTGGCAATGCGGTCGCCCTTTACAAGGCGCTCGGCGGCGGCCTGACGGAGACAGACCTGAGCCCTGCCGACAACGCGCCTGAGCTGAGCCTTGCTGCGCCCCACCCATTGGCACGATCATGAAACAACCCGAAAAACGTCGCACCGTCGCTCTTCTGATTCATGGCCTCGGCGGCACGGAGCACGATCTTGGTATCTTGCGCAAGTCTTTGAACCAGATTGGGATCGATACGC
This sequence comes from Caballeronia sp. 11_S32, assembly GCF_056930355.1. Lineage (NCBI taxonomy): Bacteria > Pseudomonadati > Pseudomonadota > Betaproteobacteria > Burkholderiales > Burkholderiaceae > Caballeronia > Caballeronia sp. 11_S32. The sequence continues at coordinate 4,800 of NZ_JBXOWH010000006.1, read as the reverse complement.
ACGCGCTTTCGTTGCCGGGACACGGGTCGAGCCCGGAGGACCTGATCATGGCTCGGGCGGAGCAATGGATAAACGTAGCGACGCGGGAATATGACATGCTCGCCCGTACCTATGAAACGGTGCATCTCATCGGTATGTGCATGGGAGCGCTGCTCGCATTGATCGTCGCGGAGCGTCGACCGCGCGACGGCAAGCTCGTCCTGCTCGCAGCACCGGTCTTTCTCGACGGGTGGTCGATGCCGTTTTATCGGCGACTCCGGTATTTCCTCTACCTCATTCCTTGTCTGGCCCGAAGAATGAGAGTCACCGAGCAAGATCCTTATGGAATCAAGAACGCGTTGACACGATCCTTGATCAAGGCCCGGTTCCAACGGGGCGACGCGTTTCACTATCGCTGGGTTCCGCTGGCGTGTATTCGCCAGGTCGATCGACTGCGCTACAAGGTGTGGAGGGTCGCGAGACACATCAGACATCCGACGCTCGTGATCAATTCTCGCGAAGACGAAGTGACCTCGGTCAAGTCCGCTTCATTTCTGGTCGACGCCATACCCACGTCAAGATGCCTGATCGTAGAGAACAGCTATCACATGTTATGCATCGACAACGATCGGAAGCAGATAGCGGAAACGATGACGGCGTTCCTTGGGAACTGACAGGAAAGGGATGTTCGCTGTGTTGAGATATCATCGAGATTTCATGGAGCTGATTGCGTATTCGGCGGTGCTGCCCCACGATGTCGCTTCTGCCGGAAGCCTGTAACGACATGAACGCGCTGATTCTCATCGCCGAAGACGAACCCGAAATCGCGGAAATTCTCGACGCTTATCTTGTACGCGAGGGGTATCGCACTTATCGGGTCGGCAATGGACAGACCGCGCTCGATGTTCATTCGACACTGAAGCCGGATCTCGTGCTTCTCGACATCCGCATGCCCGGCAAGGACGGCTGGGAAGTGCTCGCTGAACTGCGTCGGCGCGGCGATACCCCGGTTGTCGTCGTAACGGCGCTCGATCAGGATATCGACAGGCTACAGGGCTTGCGCATCGGAGCGGATGACTACGTCTCGAAGCCGTTCAATCCGGTCGAAGTCGTGGCGCGGGTCGGCGCGGTGCTGCGGCGCACGGCTGCGTCACGGACTGAAACAGTCATTCGCGTGGGCCGGCTCGAGATCGACACGGAAAGTTACGTCGCCAGCATCCGGGAAGCGGGCACGAGTGCAGCTCCAGCCGGAAACGCGGTCCAACTTGCCCTCACGCTCACCGAATTCCGGGTGCTTACCCATATGGCGAGATCGCCGCAGCGGGTATTCACTCGCAGCGAACTGATCGATGCCTGCATGCCCGGCAGTGGCGCGCTTGAACGCACGGTCGACAGCCACGTCAGCAACTTGCGCAAAAAGCTCGAAAAGGCTGGCGCGGCGGAAATCATCACGGTAGTACGGGGCGTCGGTTACCGACTCGCGAGCACGTGATGGAGAAGACGCAGCGCAATGAAGCTCAACATCGCGGACGCCTCAGTCGTCAGATCGTGCTTTCGATGGGCCTGGTATCGATTATCACGATGCTCATCGCCTTTGTCGGATCGGTCGTGATCTACGGCTGGCTGTATGCGCTCTCGCCTCCTGAGCTTCCCAAGACGCCCGTCGAGTGGCTCATTCCCGATTCGATCGATTTCCTGATTTTCGCCACGTTGCTGTTGATCGGCCTCGTAGTGGCGGTCGTCATGGCGTCTCGCCTGGCCCGCCGTATTCTCGCGCCACTGAACTCGCTTGCTGAAGGCGCGCGCCGCATCGCAGCAGGCGACCTCGAAGCACGCGCGCTTCCCGGTGACCGTTCGCTCGGCGACACCGCGCTCCTTGTCGATGATTTCAATGCGATGGCCATCAGGCTGCAGCAAATGGCGGCTGACATGACAGCCTGGAACGCGGCGATCGCGCACGAGTTGCGCACACCACTGACGATTTTGCGCGGCCGCCTTCAAGGAATGCGCGATGGCGTGTTCGAGCCCGATGATGCGCAGATTCGCGGACTGCTGTATCAGGTAGAAGGCCTTGCGCGGATCGTCGACGACCTCCACATCATCACGCTTCAGGACATTGGCCGGCTCGAAATGCATTTTGAACCGACACGCATCGACATTGAGATACGTCGAGCGGTCGATTCCATCAGCGACGCACTGTATGAGGCAGGTTTTACGATAGAACTCGACGTCAGTGACGCAATGGTCTTATGCGATGGTGCGCGCATCCGGCAAGCTCTTCTTGCGCTGCTCGACAACGCACGGCGCTATGCGATTCCAGGTCGATTGCGAGTGGCGCTTGGGCTCGCGCCGGCCGCCTTGGTGCTGAGTGTCGAGGATGGCGGCCCCGGCCTTGCGCCCGAATTTGCGAAGCTGGTATTCGAGCCTTTCACGCGCGCCGACGCGTCACGCTCCAGACAGTTCGGCGGATCGGGACTGGGTCTGTCGGTGGTACGCGCAATTGCCCTCGCCCATCGGGGCCGCGCGACCTTCCGCCCGTCGGCCGCCGGAGGCTCGATTTTCGAGCTCACGCTACCTCGCATTTGACGCGCTATCTACTTTTTCCCGGATATAAATGCATCGTCATTGCAACGGCGATCGTGTGACCGCCGACCGCTTCAACTTCATTTAGAGTGAATCCGGCTCGTCTTTGCGCCAATCGGTTTTGCGCAGGGCACGTAATGATGGGCTGCATCCGCGCGTCTACCGTGTAGATACAGCCTCTGGGCAATCAGGCCTTTTTGCTATAGGCATTACACCAACCCTTGCCTGCGACCTGCTTACCGCCGAACATCGGACACGGAGCGGACACGTCATTCGGCCTGCCCTGATAAAACGTACAGTTACGGCAAGCCTGATCCACTGTGTACTTCGCATACTTAACCTTGTCGACCGTGGCCGCATCGGCCTTGTAACCGAGCGCGAGCGATGTTGGATCGGTTTCCGACGCATTGGCTGGACCAGCAAAGGCAATGCGAGACAGCGCTAGTCCCGAAGCAACGCCCGCGGTGGTGATCATAAAAGTGCGACGGGACTTCCTCATGCAAGCTCTCCATTTTGTGAAATTGGTGTGTGACCAAGGCCCGCAAAAACCTATAGTCGGTAAGCCAACGTTGATTGGCAATGGGTAGGACCCAGGCGCTGCGTTCAGACTTTCAGCGCGCCGAAAATTTCGCTCAACATGGTCTTCGCGTCGCCGAACAGCATGCGATTGTTGTCCTTGTAGAAGAGCGGGTTGTCTACGCCGGCGTAGCCCGAGGCCATGCTGCGTTTCATCACGATCGAGGTTTTGGCCTTCCAGACTTCCAGCACCGGCATGCCGGCGATCGGGCTCGCCGGGTCCTCCTGCGCCGCCGGGTTCACGATGTCGTTCGCGCCGATAACCATCGAAACGTCCGCCTCGGTGAAGTCGGCGTTGATCTCGTCCATCTCCATCACAATGTTGTACGGCACCTTCGCTTCGGCCAATAGCACGTTCATGTGGCCCGGCATGCGGCCCGCCACCGGGTGGATCGCGAACCGCACGTCAACGCCTTTTTCGCGCAGCAGCCTGGTGAGTTCGAACACCGTGTGCTGGGCCTGCGCCACGGCCATGCCATAGCCGGGCACGATAATCACGCTCTTTGCGTCGCGCAGCAGCTCGGCAGTTTCGGCGGAGCTCACCGCCACCACTTCACCGGCCGGCTGCGCGCCGCCGCCCGCCGGCGCCGGCACGCCGCTGCCGGTACCGAAGCCGCCGGCAATCACGCTGATGAAGTTGCGGTTCATCGCGCGGCACATGATGTACGAGAGGATTGCGCCCGACGAGCCGACCAGCGCGCCGATCACGATCAGCAGGTCGTTGCTGAGCATGAAGCCGGTGGCCGCCGCCGCCCAGCCCGAGTAGCTGTTGAGCATCGACACCACCACGGGCATATCGGCGCCACCTATGGCCATCACCATGTGAACACCGAACAGCAGCGAAATCGCCGTCATCGCGACGAGCGGCGTCATGCCGTCCTGAATCGTCTCTGCATGCAGGAACGCACGGCCGAACACGATCACCACCAGCAGTGCGGCGAGGTTCAGCCAGTGCCGTACCGGCAGCAGCAGCGGTTTGCCGCCGATCTTGCCCGACAGCTTGCCGAATGCAATGACCGAGCCCGCGAAAGTCACCGCACCGATCAAGATGCCCACGTAAATTTCGACTTCGTGGATCGCCTTCTCAGCGCCGGTGAATTGCACGGAGGTGTCGATATAGCTGGCGAAGCCCACCAGGCAGGCCGCCAGGCCCACCAGGCTGTGCATCAGCGCGACCAGTTCGGGCATCTGCGTCATCTGCACCTTCTTCGCCGCGAACAGGCCGACCGCGCCACCGACGACCAGCGCAGCGACAACGTACGGAATGCCTTCGGCCGACACGCGCGGACCGAGCACGGTGGCCAGCACCGCGATGAGCATGCCGATCATGCCGAGCAAGTTGCCGCGGCGCGCGGTTTCGGGATTGGCCAGTCCGCCAAGGCTCAGGATGAAGAGAATCGCCGCGCCAATATAGGAGACGGTAGTCAGGTTGGAAGTCATTGTTGTCGTCCCCTTATTTGCGGAACATCGCCAGCATGCGCCGCGTCACCGCGAAGCCGCCGAACATGTTGACGGCCGTGAGTGCCAACGCACCCACGGCCAGGCCCAGGATCAGCCCCGACGGTCGGTCGCCTGCGCCTGCGGCCAGTTCGCCCAGCGGCGGTGCGACCTGCACCAGCGCCCCGATGGCGATGATCGACGAGATCGCATTGGTCACGCTCA